>CALAXT010000024.1 GCA_937895435.1 uncultured Paracoccaceae bacterium
CACACTGACGCCCGCAATATCGGCAAACGAGATATCAACGTTCGGTCGATATGTGATGCCCGTGATGCTGTTACCCAGGGCATTCCAAGAGTTAAGTGACGTGACGTTCAACGGGTCACCGGCCAGCACAAAAATATAATCGACATCCGTTTCGGCAATGGGGTCTTCATTAAACAAGACTAACAAAGTCGTGTTGTTGCCAGACCAATCGATATTCAAAATGTACTCTTCGTCGATGTCGACCTGCGTGCCGTTATTGGTGCCTGCCATCGTGTAACGAAACGTGGGGGCATCGCCGCTGCTGAAAAATATGGAAAGCGTTGCGGGATTATAGGTTTCTACTTGGCTGAACCAGTCATAGCTGATCGAAAAGCCTGAAATCGTATAGGTTGTCATAAATGCCTCCTTTGGCGCGCAAACATAAACTTACTTAACAAAAAAGTAAGTCGAATCACGCCGCCGAGTCAACCTTAGAAGGACTGCATGTTCACAAAACACGCCTGAGGCGTTTGGCTGCGTGATTGATGGACGTGCCAAGCCCTGCACCCCGCCCCCCCACGCGTGCGCCATGAAAATCTGGGCAGAATTTATATCTGCGCCAATGCCGCCACCAAAGCCGCCTCAGCCACCAGCCAATCACGAACGGGGGCCGCATCAGGATGTTCGCCGCCACTGCTTGGCGACAGCAAATAAAAAGCCTCATCAATTGTGATGACTTTTGAAAATGGCTGCACCAATCGCCCAGATGCCAGCTCTGCCCCCACCATCGATGATCGCCCCAAGGCCACACCTTGCCCCTGTGCCGCAACCGCAAATGCCATCAATGAATTGTCAAAATGTAACCCTGCGCCCGCATCCACCCGCAAACCACCCGCCGCAGCCAACCATGTGGCCCAACCATCTTGATACCCCATCACATGCAGCAACCGCTCTGCGGCCAAATCATTCGCGTCGGTCAGACGTGCCGCCATCTGGGGGGCACAAACGGGGCTGACTGTCTCCCAACTCAGCCGATCAGCGCGAAAACCCGCCCAATTTCCCGTGCCATAGCGAATATCCAGATCAAAGCGTTCCTTATCAAAATCTTCATTCCAAACGGTAGAAATAATCCGAAACGGCGGCCCATTGGCCTGTTCCAAATAATGCGCCAGCCGTGGCGCAATCCAATTGACCGAAAACCCAACGGGCGCCCGCAAGGTCAGCAACTCGCGGCGGCGATTGCCAAACACCTCTTGGGTGCCCGCCCGCAAACGCTCAAAACTGTCTTGTACCTTGGGCAAATACGCCGCGCCCACCTTGGTGAGAACCAGACTGCGGGGCTTTCGCTCAAAAAGAGGCTCGCGCAAAAATTGTTCCAGCAGTTTAACCTGTTTGGAAATTGCAGCCTGCGTCAGAAACAGTTCCTCAGCGGCATGCGTAAAACTCAGATGCCGCGCTGCGGCTTCAAAGGCGCGCAACCAGCTGAGTGAGGGGAGACGTTGCACCATGGCCAACCGATCCATGCCAAAAATAAGGTCATGACCTTCTATACCGCCCCGATTGCCGCTTCAAGTCTTTCAATTAAAGGTCGCAACCAAATGAGGGCTAAGCCACAAAATATGTCATTTGTCACCAAGGGTTTCTGGGGTGATAGTCAGTCAAACAACCGCTGGATTTCGCCATGCAATCGCCCGCCCCTTTGATGATTTCACATCTATTGCGCACCCCATTGGCCAATACGCCTGATCAACTGATCATTCATGGCGATGTGCTGCGCTATTCCTATCGGCAGTTTCGCAGCCGACTCGGACGTTTGGCCAATGCTTTGCGCAAACTTGGTGTGGGGCAGGGGGGCGTGGTCGGGGTGCTGGATTGGGACAGCCACCGCTACCTCGAATGCTACTTTGCAGTGCCCATGATGGGGGCAGTGCTGCACACTGTAAACATTCGCCTGACACCTGAACAAATTCTCTACACAATCAACCACGCTCAAGATGATGTATTGCTAATTCATGTCGATTTTTGGGATATTTGGCAAAGCATCGCGCACCGCGTCACGCGACGTGTAAAAATAGTCTGCTTAAGCGATACCACTATTTTCGATGAAAACCTGACAGACCTGACAGAATATGAAACGCTTTTGGCCCAGTCAGATCCCACTTTCGTCTTTGACGATTTTGATGAAAATACCCGCGCCACTCTTTTCTACACAACCGGCACCACCGGTGCACCCAAAGCTGTGGGCTACAGTCACCGCCAAATCGTGTTGCACAGCCTTGGATTTCTGGCCACTTTGGCGCCAGTCCCGGGGCAGGGTGGGCTACACCGCGGTGACGTCTACATGCCGCTTACCCCGCTTTTTCATGTGCACGGCTGGGGGTTTCCCTATATCGCAACACTGCTGGGTCTGCGCCAAATCTACCCTGGCCGCTATGAACCCGCACGGCTTTTGGCGCTGATAGCCGAGCATGGCGTCACGTTTTCGCATTGCGTGCCAACGATCTTGAATATGCTGCTCAGCGCTCCAGAGAGTGCTGGTACAGATCTGTCGCGTTGGAAGGTGCTGATCGGCGGTGCCGCATTGACGCCAGCCTTGGCGCAGGCTGCTTTAAAGCGTGGGATTGATGTACATGCAGCCTATGGCATGTCCGAAACCTGCCCATTGCTAAGCGTGGCTGATATGATGTCAACAGGCCACCTGGGCGATGCAGCCACCAAAGACAGTGCGGCCCTCGAAACACGCATCGCAACAGGCCGCGCAGCCCCTTTGGTCGAATTTCAGATCTGGGATGAAAACCAAAAGGTCTTACCCCATGATGGCCAGTCCGTCGGCCAAATTGTGGCGCGCGCGCCTTGGCTGACTTGTGGTTACATAAACCCATCTGAGAACGATTCAAACACGTCAGACCTTTGGCACAAAGGCTGGCTACAAACCGGTGACGTGGGCGCGATCACATCCGATGGCACATTACAGATCTCAGATCGGCTTAAAGATGTCATAAAATCGGGCGGCGAATGGCTATCATCACTCAGTCTTGAACAACTCGCCACCCGTGTTTGCGGCGTTACAAATGCGGCGGCCATAGGCGTTCCAGATTCTCGCTGGGGCGAGCGCCCATGCTTGGGCGTTGAAGTTCTTGATCACTCTCAACAACATTTCACAAAAATTGAATCTGACATTCGCGCAATCTTTCTACGCGAAATTGAGCAGGGCCGCTTACCCAAATGGGCCATGCCTGACCGAATTGTGGCGTTTGACTGCCTGCCAAAAACCAGTGTCGGCAAGATCGACAAAAAAGCTCTGCGCATCATCTTCGCCGCAGTGGATACGTGAATGGGGTCTTTAAATATCCGATAATCAGTATTATGTAAAATATTGATCCACTGTCATCCCGGATCGTTCTTTCGTTCCTAAATATCCCCGCCGGAGGCTCCACCCCCTTCACCCAGACCACCGTGTCAGTCTATAATCCTACAACTGTCTAACCTGTCGCATAATTGGAACCCATCATGCCCCAAGCTCGCGCTATAAAAATCGCTCCCTCTATCCTCGCGTCTGATTTTGCGAATTTCGGTGCTGAATGCCGCGCGATTGAGGATCAGGGATGTGACTGGGTCCATGTCGACGTCATGGATGGTCATTTTGTGCCTAATATCACCTTTGGGCCGGCCACCTGCGCTGCCATACGCCCCCATATCAAAACCGTGATGGATGTGCATTTGATGATCGCCCCGGTCGATCCTTATATTGATGCCTTCGCGCAAGCGGGCGCCGATGTGATCACCGCCCATCTTGAGGCCGGTCCCCATATTCACCGCACATTGCAGGCCATTCGGGCCACGGGCGCCAAGGCTGGTTTGGCACTCAACCCCGGCAGCGGTATCGACAGTATCGCCCATTTGCTTGACCTGACCGATTTGATCTGTGTGATGACGGTAAACCCAGGGTTCGGGGGCCAAAAGTTCATCCATTCACAGCTTGATAAGATTCGGGCACTGCGCGCGATGATCGGGGATCGTCCAATCCATATTCAGGTTGACGGTGGTGTAACGGTCGAAACCGCACCGCTTGTGTCTGCCGCCGGTGCCGATGTTTTGGTCGCTGGCTCTGCGGTCTTTAAGGGTGGATCGGTCGATCATCCGGCGGCTTATGGCGATAATATTGCTGCCATCCGTGCTGCAGCAGTGGCCGCTCAGCGCAATATCTAAAGGCGATTGTCAAATGCAAACCACGCCTCCAATTTGTGATTTTGGCTGGCAGGCCCCCTATTTCACATTGCCCGCCACGGATGGCCGGCAAGTATCGTTGGGCAATATTGCGGGCCCGCGCGGCACTTTGATTATGTTTATCTGCAATCATTGTCCCTATGTCTTGGCAATCTTACCACGTATTTTGCGCGATGCCCGCGATCTAGCAGCCCTGGGTGTCGGGATGGCTGCCATTTGTTGCAATGATGCCCGTGCCTATCCGCAAGACAGTTTTGATAATATGACCGCCCTCGCCCTGCATCACCGCTTTCCATTCCCCTACCTGCATGATGAAACCCAAGATGTTGCACGCGCTTATGGCGCCAGCTGTACCCCTGATTTCTTTGGCTTTGATGCCAATCTTGGTTTGCAATATCGCGGCAGGCTGGATGCCTCGGGCAGGACCCCTGCCCCCGGTGATACCCCGCGTGAGCTGTTTGACGCGATGCGCCTTATCGCTCAGACGGGTCATGGCCCGGCCCATCAAACCCCTACCATTGGCTGTTCGATCAAATGGGTGTCAGCATGACTGTTATCGTGTTTGATCTCGATGGCACTTTGGTTGATAGCGCGCCCGATATTCATGCCGTTACCAATCGCACCCTCGCCCATTTTGGCCAGCCACCGCTGCCCTTTGCGCAGGTGCGCAGCTTCATTGGCCATGGCGCGTCACACTTGCTCAGCCAGGTCATCGCTGTCCGAGCAGATCTGGTTGAGCCTGCTTTACATGCTGAAATGCTGACGTTTTTTCTGCATCATTACGAAACCGCTGTTACACTCAGCCAGCTTTATCATGGCGTCACCGAAACGCTTGAGCGTTTAACCGCTCAGGGCCATCGGTTGGGGCTTTGCACCAACAAACCAATCGCGCCCACCCATCATTTGCTGTCACATTTCGATTTGCAACGGTTTTTTCCGATTGTTATGGGGGGGGACAGTTTGCCCCAACGCAAACCAGACCCAACACCGCTTTTAGCCACCTTTGCAGCCTTGGGTGGCCCGGGCGTTTTTGTTGGTGACAGTGAGGTCGATGCCGAAACAGCCGCCCGTGCTGGTTGCCCCTTTTTACTGTTTACCGAAGGCTATCGCAAAAAGGCCACTGACGCTCTGCCACATTACCAAAAATTCGATGATTTCCGGGAACTGCCAGATATAATTGCCAGGGCTTGCTAGTGCCGGGCCGTTCGTAAAGCGTGGCCCTGAACTGGATCGTTAGACGACCGCACGCTCAAGAAATGGCCGGCCTTGCAAAATACGCTCAACGCCCAACTCTGACAGATCCAGCGTTTGGTATTGCCCCGTCAAAATCAGCTCGGCCACACCGCGCCCAACTGCGGGTGCTTGCTGCAAGCCATGGCCAGAAAAACCGTTCATCATGTAAAGCCCAGGCAGGCTTGGGTGCGCCCCCAGAATAGCGTTTTGATCAAGCAGGTTGTAATCATACTGCCCAACCCAGCACCGCACGACTTTCGCTGCGGCAAAACCGGGCACGCGGGCATAGATCAGTGGCCAAATGACATCTTCGAACTCTTGATGATTTGGGGTAAAATCGTCGGGGTCAACGGCTGGATCATGGCTGGGAACAGTGGCCGTGATCCAATGGCCATGTTCGGGGCGCATGTAAAAGCCGGTGTGGTCCACCAAAAGAGGTGCATCGGGGTAGCGCGCATCAGGGGCATCTATCACAAAAACCGTGCGTTTTCTGGGCTCTACCGGCCAAGGCTCACCTGCCATCTGAAGCAGCGCGCCAGCCCGGGTGCCCATGGCGCACACAACCGTGCCTGCACTGTGGCGCCCTGTTTGTTGCGCCACAACGCCCGTAACATGCGCCCCATCACGGCACAGTGCTGTGACGGTATCATGGATAAATTCAACACCTTGCGCCCGCGCCGCCGCCCGAAACCCTGACAGCAGGCCCATATTATCAAACCAGCCCTCATCCCGGTTGCCAAATGACCCCAGCACGACATCATGCACGGACATCCACGGGAAACGGGCGACCACATCAGCGGCGTTCAGCAGCTGAGTGTCGGCGCCAAGCGCCGTCTGCATTGATGCAACCTCACGCATGGTGGTTGCGGCACTATCTGTGCCACATAAAAAGAGATAGCCGTTTTCTTTGAAGCCAAGCGTGGGTATCCCAACATCATGGCCAAGTTCGGCCTGAAAGTTTCGGATGAACCCTATGCCAAATTGCGATATCGCAACATTTACAGCATTGGAAAATTGCATCCGGATTGAGGCCACTGAAAGCGCTGTCGCAGCCTGAGCATAGGTTGGGTCTTTTTCAATGACCCGCACGTGAAGCTTTGGGGAAAAGCGTGTCAGCCAATAGGCAAGTGATGCGCCCATCACGCCGCCGCCTGCAATCACGACATCAGGGCTGTTTGGCATGGGTCCTCTGGTCTGAGTTGGTGGGATTGCGGGCGAAACTGGCCCCCTGCCCTGTATGTTTGCATGGTCTGTCTATAAATGCAGAATGCGGCCACTAGGACCGCATTCCAACATCATTTGCAAATACCCAATGCTGGGTGGGCGCTTATTTGCCCAGAGTTTTCGCAACTTCGGCTGCGAAATCCTCTTTCTCTTTTTCAATGCCTTCGCCAACCGACATGCGCACGAAGCCCAGAACCTCAATACCAGCGTCTTTGGCTGCTTGGCCAACGGTGATATCGGGGTTGATCACGAACTTCTGGCCCAGCAGAGTTACTTCTTCGAAGTATTTTGCCATCCGACCGATGATCATCTTTTCAATCACAGCTTCTGGCTTGCCCGATTCCCGTGCCTGTTCGCTCAGCACGTTCTTTTCACGCTCAACCAAAGCGGGATCAAGATCGGCCTCGGACAAAGACGCAGGATTGGTGGCGGCGACATGCATCGCGATTTGCTTGGCCAGAGCTGCGTCAGTGCCTTTGATCGCAACCAAAACACCAATCCGGCCCATACCTTCGGCTGCAGCATTGTGCACGTAAGACACAACCGTTTCACCGCTCAGCACAGCCATGCGGCGCAAGCTCATGTTTTCGCCGATAACAGCGATGGCTTCGTTCAATACGGTTTCAACCGATTTGCCGGCCATATCGGCGGCTTTCAAAGCCTCGATATCGTCAACTTCCAGCGCTTTTTGTGCAAAGCTGGTCAGCATCGATTGGAAATCACCGTTTTTAGCAACAAAGTCGGTTTCCGAGTTCAGCTCAATCGCGATGGCTTTACCGTTGGCAACAGCCACAGCCACCAGACCTTCAGAAGCCGTGCGACCTGCTTTTTTCGCAGCTTTTGCAAGACCTTTGGTACGCAGCCAATCAACAGCTGCTTCCATATCGCCATCGGTCTCGGTCAGGGCTTTTTTTGCATCCATCATGCCTGCGCCGGTGCTATCGCGCAGTTCTTTCACCATCTGAGCGGTGATTGCCATCTTGGCTCTCCTCAATCTGAAAACGCTGTTCGGGCGCGGTTTATCCGCGCCCGATGACAGTTTTACGAAACTTGGCCTCAGGCCTCGACAGGGGCCGCGTCGGCTACGGCCAAAGCTTCCTCATCTGGCAGCTCTTCCATGGCGCCCAGATCAACACCGGCGGCACCCAGTTGGGCCGACATGCCATCCAGCGCCGCGCGAGCAACCAGGTCACAATAAAGCGCAATAGCGCGCGCCGCATCGTCATTACCAGGAATGACATAGTCGACGCCTTTGGGCGAACAGTTGGTATCCACGATACCAATGACCGGGATCCCCAGTTTCTTGGCTTCCAAGATCGCCAAATCTTCTTTGCCCACGTCGATCACAAACAACAGATCTGGCACGCCGCCCATTTCACGAATGCCGCCCAAGCTGGCCTGCAGCTTGCCCTGCTCACGCTCCATGCCAAGACGCTCTTTCTTGGTCAGACCTTCGGCGCCGTTTGCCATTATCTCATCAAGTTGCTTCAGACGCTGAATTGACTTGGACACCGTCTGCCAGTTGGTCAATGTTCCACCCAGCCAACGGTGGTTCATGTAATATTGTGCAGATTTCTCGGCAGCTTCGGCCACAGCTTTTTGGGCCTGACGCTTGGTGCCGACAAACAAAATGCGGCCACCTTTGGCAACGGTTTCGCGAATGACGTTCAGGGCTGCATCAAGCAGCGGAACGGTCTGCGTCAGGTCCAAAATATGGATCCCATTGCGATCGCCATAGATATAGGGACCCATTTTCGGGTTCCAACGGGCCGTTTGGTGGCCATAGTGAACGCCAGCTTCCAAAAGCTGACGCATCGAAAAATCGGGAAGCGCCATAACGTGTTCCTTTCCGGTTTGCGCCTGAGTGGGGCGTTTCAGGCTGTTGCTTACGCTTGGCCCAACCGGCGGACCGTCAAGGATGTCTCCCTTAACCGGCCCATGCCCCACCTGTGAAGTAGGGGGCGGATAGCTGCTTATTTGCGGCGGTGCAAGTGGTTTCAGCACACCCACGGCACGCCTGCCATAAAACCGTGCACATCGTCGCACACTATGAAGTGAATACCACACAGGGCAAGGTTATGACGCTTTGTCATTGCCGCCCCCCGTCGTGCTGCCTAGATTACGAAAAAAATGGGAACGCACCTTATGACTGATCCTGCCCAAAATGAGCCCCGCCGCAAAGGTTTCTTTGCCACGATGCGCTCAAGCTTTTTAACCGGTCTGGTGGTGGTTTTACCGATTGGCCTGACGATTTATTTGATATGGTCGGTGATTGGTTGGATTGACAGCTGGGTGCTGCCGTTTGTACCCGCCTCTTATCAGCCTGATGCATTGTTTAAATTTTACTTTGGCCCTGACACGGTTTTAAACGTGCGGGGCGTTGGCGTTGTGGTGTTTTTGGTCTTTACCATGCTGGTTGGCTGGTTGGCCAAAGGTCTTATTGGTCGCTCGATGCTGGTCTACAGCGAAAAGCTGGTCGACCGGATGCCGGTGGTGCGTTCAATTTATAACGGTCTCAAGCAGATTGCCGAAACGGTCTTTGCCCAATCAGAAACCAATTTTGAAAAGGCCTGTCTGATCGAATATCCGCGCCCTGGAATTTGGGCAATTGGCTTCGTGTCCACAAAAGCCAAGGGCGAAATCGCACAGAAATTTTCACATGACGTGCGGATGCTGTCGGTTTTTGTGCCAACAACGCCCAATCCTACCTCGGGTTTTTTGCTTTATGTGCCGATGCAAGATGTCCATATGCTCGACATGAAAATAGAAGACGCCGCCAAGTTGATTATTTCAGCAGGGCTGGTCTATCCGCCCTCAAAACCTGCCCAAGCTCCCACCGAACCCGAGGGCGTCGCCGATTAAGCGGACCGCTTTGCGCCTAAAGCGCGGTCCATCCGCCATCGACCGAAATGGTTGTGCCGGTGATCTGCGCGGCGTGATCTGAGCACAAAAAGACCGCTGTGCCACCGATCTGATCGGTGGTGGCAAACTCGCGTGACGGCTGCCGCGCCAGCATCACCTCGCGCACGACTGTGTCACGGTCCATGCCATGGGTCTGCATTTGATCTGGTATCTGCGCTTCGACCAATGGGGTCAAAACATACCCTGGGCAAATTGCGTTCACGGTGATCTGCTGGCCCGCAGTTTCAAGCGCTGCAGTTTTGGTAAGCCCCACGATGCCGTGTTTTGCTGCAACATAGGCCGATTTAAACGGCGATGCTGTCAGCCCGTGGGCTGAGGCGATGTTGATCACCCTGCCCCATCCAGCCTGGCGCATCATTGGCAATGCCACCGCTGTTGTGTGAAAGGCTGAGCTTAGATTGATTGCCAAAACCGCATCCCATTTTTCTGGGGCGAACGCTTCGATCGGCGCCACATGCTGGATACCGGCGTTATTGACCAAAATATCGCAAACACCCACTTCGGCAATCAGTCCCCGGCAGGCCGCGCCTTGCGCCATATCAGCGGCAATATAGCGTGCGCTGACACCAAATTCACGGCCCAGTTCACTTGCCAAAGCGTGATCTTCGGGCCGATCTGTGAATGAGTTGATAACAATATCGGCCCCAGCCTTTGCCAATTGCCGGGCCACCCCCAGCCCAATGCCAGAGTTTGATCCAGTGATAACGGCGGTTTTTCCTGCAAGGAACATGAGGGCACCCTTTTATGCTGCGATGCCGCATCATATCGCGCGACAGGCCGGATGCCAGCCTCAGATTGGCGTGTGGCGGGAACCTGCGCGCCTTTGTGCCCAAAGGCGAAAAAAAAAGACGCCCGTACAAGACGGGCGTCAAGGTGTTGAGGCAGGTTTCATACAGGCAAGAAACCTATCGAGCAGTAAGCGTTCTATAAACCGTCGCGCAAAAGGGGCCAAGCTAAAAGTTTGAAACCGCTTTGATCCTTGCTTATTGTGGCGGCAAACCCACAGAACACGGGCAACATAAGGCAGGCAGGTCATGACGATTTTGGGCGATTTTGGGCGCAGGGTTCTGTGTGTCATCGGGCTGGCGCTGTCAGGGCTGTTGCTTGGAACAGGCACGCACGCGGCCCCCGCACATGGCATAGCTATGTATGGCCAACCAGCCTTACCACCGGATTTTGTGTCGCTGCCCTATGCCAACCCAGACGCCCCACAGGGTGGTGAGATCGTATTTGGTGAGGCAGGCGGTTTTGATTCGCTTAACCCCTTTATCCTTAAGGGCCGGGCCCCAGCTGGGCTGTCAGCCCTGACGGTAGAGACACTGATGGGCCGCAGTTACGCCGAGCCATTCACGCTTTACGGGCTGTTGGCCGAATCAGTTTTGGCGGGGGCGCAACGAGAATGGGTTGAATTCACCCTGCGGCCCAATGCCCGATTCGCAGATGGTGCGCCGGTTACAATTGAGGATGTTATTTGGTCTTTTGAAACGCTGGGCACCCAAGGCCACCCACGCTATCTGGGCAGCTGGAAAAAAGTGGCCAATACACAACAGACCGGCCCCCGTTCCGTACGATTTACATTTAATGAGATTGACCGCGAATTGCCGCTGATCTTGGGGCTGCGACCCATTTTGCAAAAGGCCCAATGGGCTGGGCGTGCGTTTGATGTCTCAAGCCTTGAGGCGCCTATTGGCTCGGGGCCCTATATCGTTGACCGCTTTGAGCCAGGCCGGTCTATCACCTATCGCAAAAATCCGAATTGGTGGGGTCAAGATCTGGCCTTTAACCGCGGCCGCCATAATTTCGAAACCATCCGCTATGACTATTTTGGCGACGCCAGCGTGATATTTGAAGCGTTTAAATCGGGTGCCCTGTCCAGCTATCGTGAAAGCAGCGTGGCAAAATGGGCGCGAAACTATGATTTTCCGGCCATTGCCTCGGGGGCCATTCTTAAATCTGAGGTGCCGCACCAACGCCCATCTGGGATCAACGGGCTGGCATTTAACACCCGCCGGCCGCTTTTTTTCGATTGGCGCGTGCGCGAGGCACTGATCTTAGCATTCAACTTTGAATTCATAAACAACACCCTCAATGCCGGCGCCCTGCCCCGCATTCGGTCGTATTTTTCAAACTCGGCTCTCGCCATGGGCCAAGGCCCGGCCACGGGACGTGTCGCGGCGGCGCTGGCCCCCTTTGCTGATAGCCTGCTGCCCGACACGTTTGAGGGCTATGTTTTGCCCAAAAGCGATGGGTCTGAGGCCAACCGCACCAACACCCGCCGTGCCGCAGCCCTGCTGCGCGAGGCGGGCTGGCAAGTTACAGATGGCCAACTGCGCGACGTCTCTGGGCGGCCATTTACCTTTGAGGTTTTGCTGGCCCAAGGCGCAGATGAGGCGCAATCAATCGTTACGATTTACGCCGAAGCGCTCAAACGTTTGGGCATCACTGTACGGGTTTCAACTGTTGATGCTGCGCAATATGTTGAGCGCACCAATACCTATGATTTCGACATGACCCCCTATGTCCGGGCTCTGTCGCTTTCGCCGGGAAATGAGCAGATGCTTTATTGGGGCCATGAGGGTGTCACCCAACCCGGATCGCGCAATTGGATGGGGATCGATAGCCCCGCCGCCGAGGCCATGATTGCACGCATGCTGTCAGCCGATGACCAGCAAGATTTTATTGCTGCCGCCCGCGCACTGGACCGGATCTTGACCGCAGGGCGCTACGTGATACCCTTTTGGTATTCCGATGTATCGCGGCTTGCCCATAAGAGGGTGTTGAAATTTCCGGGTAATTTGCCCATTTACGGCGACTGGATCGGCTTTCAGCCCGATGTCTGGTGGTATGAGGAGTAGGCATGAAAAAGACAATATTGATCGCGGCAATGCTGATTGCGCTTGCGGGATGCAACACCGTCAGTGGCTTTGGCCAAGACATCAGCGGCACAGCTGACCGGGTTGGCAGCTGGTTCTATTAATCCCCCTGCCCCTATTTTTGTTTGCGGGCCACCGCAGAACTGGACCGCACATTATGACTACGCTTGATATTTTTTCCGATCCAATTTGCCCGTGGTGTCTGATTGGCAAATCTCTTTTAGATCGCGCTTTGGAAAGCCGCCCGGCCCATCCGTTTCAGGTTGTGTGGCATCCATTTCAGCTGAACCCTCAGATGCCCCGAGGGGGCATGGATCGGCGCGATTATCTAGAACAGAAATTCGGATCGAAAGAAAACGCGGTCCGGGTATATGCACGCATCGCCGAAGCCGCCAAGGCAGCGGGCGTTGAAATTCACTTTGAAAAAATGCGCCGCACCCCAAACACAATGGATGCGCATCGGCTGATCCATTGGGCCGGGATTGAGGGGCGGCAAAACGCCGTTGTCAGCGCGCTGTTCTCAGCCTATTTTCGCGAAGGTGCGGATATTGGGCAGGCAGATGTCTTGCTGGCCATCGCTGAACGCGCGGGCATGGATCGCGCAATGGTCACACGGTTGCTGGCCAGTGACAGTGATCTAAGTGAAATCCGCACCCGTGATTTTCACGCCCGCTCGCGTGGGATTACCTCGGTGCCGACATTCATCGTTGATCATGCCCATGCCGTGCCGGGGGCGCAGCCAACTGCGCTTTGGCAGAGCGTTATTGATGATTTGCTGGCGCAAACGGCACAATCTGGAGCTGAGGGGTAAAGCCGCGGCAAATTTTGCGGCATTTGCATACAAAATCACGCGCGTTCGGCTGGTGACTTGAACAACCTATTCGCTTTTTATCAGCGCCGTGCTAGCTCACGAATCGTGGCACATGGGTTTTCTTGGCCCGTTTTTTCCACGTCAGGGGCGTTATTATGGCGATTTGGAAACAAATTCTTTTGATCATCGGGTTGGGCGCGATTTTGATCGCAGCGGCTGGCAGGTTTGCACCCCAAACCTGGCCTTACTTGCAAAATGCTGGTCTCTTGGCGCCATTGCAAAGCCTGGGTATCGCGCCCATAACCGATGACGCGCCCAAAAGCGAAAAAAAGGCCGCTGACAGCAGTCGTGGCGGGCGTGGTGGCAAGGGGGGTGGCCCTATCGCCGTTATCGCTGTGGCCCCGGTTCCCGCCATCATCAATGACAAGCTCACCGCCATTGGCACCGGTCAAGCCCTGCGCTCTGTGGCGATCCGCCCCGAAGTGTCTGGCCGCCTGATCGGTCTGCATGTCTCCGCAGGTGATTTTGTCGCGCCGCAAACCGTGATTGCAAATCTTGACCGAGAAGCCACCGAAATTGCGCTAGACCGTGCGCGGCTCTTGGTCGATGACGCCCAAACCAAGTTGACACGGCTGGAACAGCTGCAAAAATCTGGGGCTGCCACCAATTTGCAAATGAAAGATGCAAATCTTGCCTTGCAAAATGCTTTGCTTGGCCAGCGTCAGGCCGAGTTTGATCTGTCGCGCCGCGCCATCATTGCGCCCATTGGCGGTTATGTTGGCTTGATTGGCGCCGAGGTTGGCGATCAAGTCACCGCATCGACTGAACTTTTATGGTTAGAGGACCGGTCAAGCCTGCTTGTGGAATTTCGGGTGCCCGAACGTTTGGTGAGCCAAATTGAGATTGGATCAGACGTCCAACTTCGTCCGCTGGCGCATCCAAACGAAACAATCGCAGGCACGATCACAGCGATTGACAACCGCGTTGATGAGGCCAGCCGCACCCTGCGTGTTCAGGCCATGCTTGGTAACGGCCAAGATCGGTTGCGCAGTGGTATGGCGTTTGAAATCATGCTGAGCTTTTCGGGCGAAACTGCACCCAGCGTTGATCCGCTTGCCATCCAATGGGGCAGTTCTGGATCTTATGTATGGGTTGTGCGTGACGGCAAGGCCGCACGGGTCAGTGTGCAAATATTGCAGCGCAATGCCGAGGCTGTGTTGATCCGGGCTGAGTTCCAAGACGGTGATCTGGTTGTGACCGAAGGGGTGCAAAACCTGCGCCCCGGATCAGACGTGGCCCCAAAAGACCCACTTGGAAAAGCCTCAGAAGCCGCAGCCCCAAGCGCTCCAAACGAAAGGCCAAAATCATGACGCACGAGGGACGCACCGCAGAGGGTGCGATGGCGCTTTTCGTGCGGCGCCCGGTGCTGGCTATCGTCTTGAACGTTCTGATTGTGATGGCAGGCTTGGCCGCGCTGTTTGGGGTTGAGGTGCGCGAACTGCCCGACGTTGATCGCCCCGTGGTCACCATCAGCGGCAATTTTCCCGGCGCCGCCCCCGAAACCATTGACCGCGAGCTGACCGCCGCCATTGAGGGGGCCGCCGGCCGCGTGGCGGGGGTTAAATCTATCTCCTCTTCATCGCAATTTGGTCGTAGCCGCGTCACGGTTGAGTTTTCTGACGACGTCAACCTTGATGTCGCCGCAACAGATTTGCGCGATGCCATCGGACGGATATCAAATTCACTGCCCGATGGCGCAGATGACCTGCGTATTGTGAAAGCCGATGCCAATGCCGATGCTGTGATGCGGATCGCTGTCACCTCATCGCGCCGCTCGGCCGAGGAACTGACACGCGTTGTTGCCGATCTTGTGGAAGATCGGCTGCTGTCTGCCCCCGGTGTCGCGGATTTGCAAATTTATGGCCAGCGCAACGCGCTCTTTCGGGTTGATATCGACTTGATGCAAATGGCCAGCCGCGGGCTGACATTGGCGGATCTGCGCAACAGCCTCCGCAATGTGGCCTTTGATGCGCCAGCGGGCGCGTTGAGCAGCGAACGCCAAAGCATCGTCGTGCGTACCACCGCCACCGTCACCACACCCGCCGAATTTGAAGCCATTGAGGTCGCGCCCAATGTCCGTTTGGGCGATGTTGCACGCGTCAGTTTGGGGCCAGAAACCGGGCAAAGCGTGCTGCGCGCCAATGGCCAAACCGGAATCGGTCTTGGTGTCATCCGTCAGGCCCAAAGCAACACGCTTGAAATTTCAGCCGCGGTGCGGGCCATCGTGGCCAACTTGTCCGATGTTCTGCCCCCCGATGTCAGCATCTTTGTGACCAGTGATGATGCCACATTCGTGCGGGGCGCCATTACCGAAGTGGCCACCACTTTGGTATTGGCGATGGTGATCGTTGTGGCGATTATCTATATTTTTCTGCGCGATTTGCGCGCAACACTTATCCCGGCTGTAACAATGCCTTTGGCGCTGATTGGCACCTTGGCTGCGATTTATCTGGTGGGATTTTCCGTTAATATCCTGACGCTTTTGGCACTGGTTTTGGCCACGGGCATGGTGGTTGATGACGCGATTGTGGTGCTGGAAAACATTGTGCGGCGGCGTGCACAGGGCATGGGTGCGCGTGCAGCGGCCGTCTTGGGCGTGCAAGAGGTGTTTTTTGCGGTATTGGCCACCACGGCCACTTTGGCTGCGGTTTTCGTGCCACTGTCATTTTTGCCCGGACAGACGGGTGGGCTTTTCCGCGAGTTTGGCTTTACCCTTTCAATGGCGGTTCTATTGTCATCGGTGGTGGCACTGACGCTTTGCCCAATGCTGGCCAGCCGATTGTTGCGGGCGGGCGACACGGGCGCGTCTGACCGTGGCCCCGGGCTGATGGGGCGGTTGGGTCAAGCACTGGCTTGGGCCTATTTGTCCAGTCTGCGTGTCGTGTTGCGGGTGCCTCTGGTCACGGTGGCGGTGGCGGTTGCCTTTGCGTTTGCGGCCAGCGTTGCGGCCGTATCTTTACGGCAAGAACTGACGCCACCCGAAGATCGCGCATTGGCACTGCTGCGCGTTCAGGCGCCCCAGGGCGTGGCACTGGATTACATGACCAGCAAGATGCGTGAAATTGAAAGCTTGGTGACACCGCTGCGCGCCAGCGGCGAAGTAACCAATATTTTTTCCATCACCGGGCTGCGCGGTCAGGCCAACCAGGGCTTTATGGTCATGACACTGGCACCTTGGGAAAGTCGCGAGCGCAGTCAACAAGACATCGTGGGTCAAATCAACGGCATGTTGCGCGGTGTGATCGGCGTGCGGGCCTTTGCCATTCAACCCAACTCTTTGGGTATTCGTGGCGCCGGTCAGGGGCTTAGTGTCGCCATCCTTGGCTCAGACTATGCCAAAATGGCGATCGATGCGCAGGCCATCGTTGACGCATTGCAGGCAGATCCGGCGTTTGGTCAGGTGCGATTGGGCTATGAAACCACCCAGCCTCAGTTGTTCATCACCGTCGATCGCAGCCGCGCGGCAGACCTTGGCATTAATATCGATGGTTTGGGCGAGGCGATGCAGGCGGTTCTCGATGGCCGATCGGTCGGCACAATTTTTGTTGAAGATCGCAGCTTTGATATCAAAATGGTCTCAACCGCGCAGCCCGTGAATGACCCGGGTGATTTGGAACGACTGTTTGTGCAAAGCCGGGATGGTAAAATGGTGCCAATCTCATCTTTTGTGTCGTTGGAAGAACGTGCGGTGGCCCCCGAACTGAACCGCGAAGCACAGATGCGCTCTGTGCCGATCACGGCAGGTCTCACTGATGATTTGGCGCTGGGTGATGCGTTGGAGCAGCTGAAAACGATCGCTGCAGAAATTTTGCCCCCGGACAGTCGGGTGCAGCCCTTGGGCGAGGCCGCGACCCTTACGGAAAATTCAAATGGGTTGTTCCTGACCTTTGGGTTTGCAATAGCGGTCGTGTTTTTGGTGCTGTCTGCCCAGTTTGAAAGCTTTATCGCGGCGCTCATTGTGATGGCGACCGTGCCACTTGGGCTTGCCTGCGCAATCTTTGCGCTGCTGCTGACGGGGGGCAGCATCAATGTTTACAGTCAAATTGGGCTGGTGCTTTTGGTGGGCATCATGGCCAAAAACGGCATCTTGATTGTCGAATTTGCCAATCAATTGCGCGACAAAGGGGCCGACGTGCACAGTGCCATCATGGGAGCGGCAACAATCCGTCTGCGCCCTGTGATGATGACAATGGCCTCAACCGTGTTGGGCGGTGTGCCGCTGATCCTATCCCAAGGTGCGGGGGCCGAGGCGCGAACGGTGTTGGGCTTTGTGATCGTTGGCGGTTTGGGGTTTGCGACGCTGTTTACGCTTTATCTTACACCTGTGGCCTACCTGTTGCTGGCAGGATTCAGCACGCCACGCAGCACCGAAGAGGCCCGATTGATGCGCGAATTAGCCGAGGCTGACGCTCAGCCCAACCAAATGTAACCCGCTGCAGGACAAGATAAATATGGCCGATTTAAGCGCCCTGCCCCGATTGCTTGCCAACGGTGATTGGTCCGCAGCCGAGCGCGTATTGCGCCGTGCTGCTGCAGGCCGCGGCGCAAGTGCTGCGGTTTTTTACAATTTGGCCAAGGTACTTGAGGCGCAGGAGAAACATACGCAGCGCCAGACTTGGCTGGCACGTGCACTGTCGTGCGACCCCAATTATGGGCTTGCTTGGTATGAGCTGGCGCGCGTTTTGCTTGATGCCCAGGCGCTGGATGGGGCCGAGCACGCACTTAACCGCGCGGCACACTTGCTGCCAAACGATGCGGATGTTGCGCTGATGTTGGCGCAAATTCGGCTGCGAACGGGTAATTGGTTGGGCGCAAGGCAGGCTTTGGGGGTTTTTGACAGTGCCCCCGAGCCCCCCGATCGTGTTGATCTGCTGCGCTATCGCATCGCATGTGAATTGGGCGAAGATGCAACCGCTCAGCGGCAATCGCTGCTGGCGCGGCCGCACTTGCGCCCTTCTGTGCTGCAGGCGCTGACCCGCACCGGTCGGGGTGTTCTGCCTCTCAACATCACACCCCACCCAGAACCGTCCGCAGATGTTTCCGCGCGCTAGCCGCGTCTGAAATCTTTACGATAAACACCCGGCGTCGCCATCAGCGCATCCTGTATGGCTTTTGATTGGGCGATTTCATCACCATTCATTGGTTGAACCACCACGCCTTGGGGTGCGCGCGGCACGGCAATCACCTGCGCCACCGGGGTGCCGGCCTCTAGACACCCGGTAAAGCCGGGGTTGGTCCAACGTGCTGGAAAATGCACATAGCCCAAACCAAACTGATCTGCAGTGACCAACCCCGTCAGAGTTTGAAAGGGCAGATTTGGGTGGCCGAATGGATGTGTGAAAAGCAAATTCCACCCCTCTGGTGCTTCTAACGCCCAAAAGTTGATAAATTTCACAATAATTTCACCAGGCCCCAGCGGGAATGGGCCACCGGTTGTCTGTTCGGGCACATGCAGCCCTATCGGGGCACGTGTCAGTGGGGCGTCTGTTATGACAGGTGGGTTCCAATCCCAGCTGATTTGACCGTCTTTAACCGTCAAATCAGCAGCCAGCGGAATCAAAATGCCCAACGACAGCGCGTCAATAAATGGGGGGCACTGTTTCACCGTACGCACAGATGCGCCCCCCAATGTGTCAGATGCTACGTCAGATGGCATATCACGCAGCCAATTGGGCAAACCCTGTTTGGCCGCCACAGGTTTTGGCAAACGCTCATACAGCGCAGGGTGGCAGCGGGCGGTGATCTGGGGGGGCTTGATCATGCGTCTATCTTACGCGCGTTCACGACGCTGCAAAAGCGCATGCGTCACTGCAAACCCAACCGTCAGCAGAATAATGACGGTGCCCACCGCATTAATCACCGGCGGATGACCATTGGGATTGCGGGCCATGGCGCCGATTTCAGTGGCAAAGGTACAAGACCCACCTTTGGCGAACATTGTGGTGTTGTAATTCTCTATCGATGCCAGAAACGCGATGACACCGGCCGAAAAGAGCGCTGGCGCCAAAAATGGCAAAGTAATACGCGCGAAAATCCGCAGTGGGCTGGCGCCAAGATCCATCGCGGCCTCTTCCAGTTCAACCGGTTGGCGCTGCAAACGCGCCATTATGATCAGCATCGGATAGCCCGCCACAAAGGTCAGCTGCGCGGCGATGATTGTAAACATCCCTGCATCCACCCCGATCCGCCCCCAGAACACCAGCGCCGACAGCCCCAACACAATGCCCGGCGCCAGCATCGGTGACAGCAACACCCACCACAAAAGGCCGTTTGCCCGCGACTGCCAGCGCGTCAGCATCACTGCCCCTGAAAGCCCCAGCACCAATGCCAGTGGCACAACGATGCCCGCAATTTGCAGCGAATTGCCAAAACAACCAACAAACCGCCCCCGATCCAATGCTCGCAACACCGGATCCGCCCGAAGGGCTGCCTCATCCATCCAGAAAAACGCATACCATTTTCCCGTTAGGCCCCGCCAATCCGTAACCGAGGGCGGTGATGTATCGTTGAACGATGTAACAATCATCAACACCAGCGGTGCAAACATGAAAATTAAGAACGCCCCGGTGTAGAGGTTCAATAGACGCGATGATGTCATTGCTGCACCCGTGCGAAATCTTTCAACCGCGTGCGCATCTGCCACATGAACAGCGCCACAATCAAAAAGCAAACGGCTGTGTAAGCAAATGAATATGCCGCCCCAACGTTTGAATTTTCTGATTCAAAGAACTTGTTATAAATTGTTTGGCTAAACCACTCGGCTTGCAAACCACGGCTGATGATGCGCGGCACTGAAAACGCGCCCGCCGCCAACATAAAGGTTGAAATGCAGCCAACCGCAATGCCAGGTTTTGCATGCGGGATAACCACGCGCCAATGCAAGCGCCAGACCGGGGCGCCCAGATCTTGGGCGGCCTCAATCTGGTTGCGATCAAGCGTCGACATCACATTCAAGATCGGAAATACCATAAAAAGCACATAGGTATAAACAATCACCACAAAAACGGTGCCGGGCATACGGGTGAACGCAATAGGCTCGGCAATCAGCCCTGCCCAAAGCATCGCAGAATTCAGCAACCCGCGATTGTCGATGATGGTTGTCCACGCATAAACCCGCATCAATTCGACAATCGCATAGGGAATGATCAGCCCCAACATCAGCCACATGACCCGCTGTGGCGTGCTGGCCAACGCCACCTTATAAGCGATCGGGTAACACAAAACCAACGCCAGCCCAGTGACCAACACCGCAAAAAACAACGTGCGCGCCAAATTGGTCAGGCCCAGCCGTTCATGCACCACGCCATCGCGTTCAAACCGCAGACCAACGGAACTGTAGATCTTGTTTGACAGCCGCGCCTCTTCAGTCGCGCGGGCGGCATCGCCCAGCGGCAACGCTTTTGCGCTGACCAATGCCCCAAAGTTTGACAGGGTCAATTTGCTGGCTGTCGCCTCTTGCACTAACAGCGTTTGGTACAGCACATGCGCCAAGTCGCGAATTTCAGAGGCCTGCGCCTTTTGTATTGCGATATCTGCCGCTGGGTCAACGCTGCGCGGCGGCAGGCCATATACCTGATCCAGCCAAAGCCGTTCGCCGCTTTCGCGCACCAAGGCTTTGTGCGTGTTGGCACGGTCGCATTGTAAAACATAGGGGCGCACAGCGGCAGAGCCTGTGGATTTGGCGGCCCCAAATGACGGTACAGCCATACCACCTGGTGACGGCACCGGCATTTTATTGGGTGACGGAATGGCCATACCACCCAAGGATGGCACAGCCGTCCCACCGTTTTGCGCGGTGGGGGACGGGGCCGATGATTGGGTTTCCAAAACTGACAGACACGTTGCGGCATCAAAGCGCAACGTCGCCGCGATTGAGCTGTCAAGCAGCCGCTTGGGCGCGGTTATCGCGCGCTCAAACATGGCAAATTGTGGCAACAAAATCAAAAGCAGCGCCCAAAGCAACACAGCGCCCGCAAAAAGCGCCGTCAGCCCTCGGCCATAGCTGCGTAAAAGACCGCTCATCTTGGCATATCCTCGCGGCCAGTGTGCGCCAGTGTGCCTTGGGGCAGCACCAAAGCAGCCTGTGGGTCAAATCCGGCACTGGTCAGGGATGTGCTTGCATGGGTCGGCCCAGTGTTAGGCAAATGTGCGATGATCGGCTGGCGCCCCTGCCCGGCTAACAGCCGCAGCGTGACAAACGCGCCCTCTAGGTCGCGGCGTTCCAGTACAACCTGAAAACGGTTGGTTGGCATTTGCGGTTGCAACTGAACCGATTCGGGGCGAACGAACACCACACAACTGCCACCAAGGGGCATATTTTGTGGATTGCGTGCAATGATTGGCCCCAGGCTTGTTTCAACCTGCGCCAGCGCGCCCTCTTGGCGAATGATCCTGCCAGGCAGTGTGTTCACCTCGCCCACAAATGAGGCAACAAAGGCTGAGGCCGGGTTAGAATAAATGTCATCCCCCGTTCCAACCTGCTCAATCTTCCCTCCATTCATCACAGCAATCCGGTCTGACATCGTCAAGGCCTCAGATTGGTCGTGGGTGATATAGATAAAGGTCACACCGGTTTGCTTTTGCAAGCTGCGTAACTCGGCGCGCATGTGCTGGCGCAGTTTCAAATCAAGCGCCGAAAGCGGCTCATCAAGCAGCAACACTGCGGGCTCTACCGCCAGTGCTCGGGCAATAGCCACCCGCTGGCGCTGCCCACCCGACAACGCGCCCGGCAGTTTGTCGGCCTGATCGCCCAAGGCCACCAAGTCCAACAACGCATCAGCACGGCGCTGTCGTACCCGGCGCGACACACCGCGCGCCTCCAGCCCAAAGGCCACATTGTCACGGACCGACATCAGCGGAAACAGCGCCAAGTTCTGAAAGATCAGGGCCGTTGGCCGCTGATTGGGCGGCAGCCCGGCCATATCTTGACCGCCAATCTTAATCTGCCCCGCTGCCGGCGTCACAAATCCCGAAACGGCACGTAAAATCGTGGTTTTACCGCAGCCCGATGGGCCTAAAATTGAAAAGAATTCGCCCGCCCGCACCAGCAAATCTGTTGGGTGAACGGCGGTAAACCCGTTTGAATACGTTACAGACACGCCCAGAAGTGTCACATCCTTACCGATCATCGCAGGCGCTCCGCTGAATTTAAAAACGAAAACCCCTTCCCGCAATGCGGAAAGGGGCAGGTGCTATGGGTCAAAATCAAGCGTTGGTGATGATTTCGACAAACTCATTGCGGATTGGCGCAAAAAACGGCGTATCTGCCTGCCACCACCACATATTGCCCAACACATCCGTGGTGTAGACATCGTTAAACTGACGCTTGAATTCTTCTGATGCAAAGTCTGCAGCGCCAGTCACGGCCGAGTTATAGCCAGTGTTGTTGGCGAACATGCCGCCCACTTCGGGCTGCAACATAAAGTTCATGAACGCTACCGCTTGGGTCGGGTTTGGCGCTTGTTTCAGCATGCCAAAGCTGTCGAGCCAAGTGATGATGCCCTCTTTTGGCGCGCGATAGACGAAATCAGCATTGTCGCGGTTCAACAAAAGGCCTGTGGTGTCCCAGGTCTGACCAATGACACAACCAGCTTCTGTAAAGGCCGAGGTTGCTTCGGTGGCGTTGTTCCAGAAAGCACCAAAATGTTCTTTGCGTGCAACCAACCAAGCGGCAACGGCACCCCAAACGCGGCGGGCATCGTCTTCGGATTTATAGACGTCGAGCATGCGGTTAGAAGGTACCTCGCCGGTGGCATCAAGATAAAGACCCACGCCCATGATGACCGATTTCTGGCGGAACGCGGCCTTGCCCACGGTTTCAGCGCGGAACAGATCGCCAAACGACAGATCGGCGTCTGCAATCGGAAGAACGCCGCGGTTTAACGTGATACCTTCGGTGCCCCAATCAAACGGCAGCAGGATCTGCTGGCCATTGTGCACACCGCCCAAGCCTGCGCTGTCACGCAGGAACGACGGGATAACATTGGCCACATCTACATCAGCAGGCACTTCGGCAAAATAGCTGTTGCCCATGTCATCAACATAAGACGCGGCGTTGGTGATCGATGGGAACACAATATCAAAGCCCTTGCCACCGGCCGAACGGATGGTTGATTCAGCCTCATCGTTCGAACCAAAGGTGGTCAGTTCCAATTTGATCCCGGTATCGGCTTCAAATTTTTCAGCGATGTTTGGCTGAATATAGTCCTGCCAGGCCAAAACCTTGACCGAGCCTGACGATGCCAGCGCATCATGGGCGCGCAGAACCATCGGTGCCGCAAGGGCTGCGGTTCCAAGCTGAAGTGCGGTACGGCGAGAGAACATCATGGTCAACTCCAATGTTGAGAAAGTCTGATTTCGTCCCGCCCGCTTAATCTTGGGGTGTGAAGCCTTTTTGTGGTTTTGGTGAATCTTTCATGACAGCGCACATGACGGCACGAACAGTCACCGCCGTCAGGCCGCTACGATAAACAAAACAATATCGCTAAAGCCTGCCAAAAAACCCTATTTCTTGGTTTTTTCGGTGGCTGACTTATCTTTTTTGGCCTGTGACACAACTTTTTCGGCCAAATCACGAGCTATGCCAAAAGCCCCCCGAATTCGGTCGGATTCACTGTCAAAGGGCCGCAAAATGACAATTTTGTTGTCTTTGATCCGCGCAGCACCATTTTGAGCATGCAGGTAATCAACCAGCCCGGCGGGGTTTGCGAATTTGTCACGGTGAAACTGCACAGTTGCCCCTTTGGGGCCCACATCTAGCTTGGCAATACCTGCGCGTTTGCACATTGATTTGATGCGCATCACCAAAAGCAGCGTGTTCACCTCTTTAGGCAGTGGGCCAAAGCGGTCGATCAGTTCTGCGGCAAAGCCTTCTAATTCCACCTTGGTCACCAGTCGCGACAGACGTCGATAAAGCCCCAAGCGCAAATCAAGATCGGTCACATAGGCCTCAGGGATCATCACCGGCACCCCCAGATTGATCTGCGGCGACCATTCATCATCGCCCCCCGCAGGCCCCATCTCACCCGCACGCAAGCGCGCGATCATATCTTCCAGCATGGATTGATAAAGCTCATATCCGACCTCACGGATATGGCCAGACTGTTCATCCCCCAGCAAATTGCCTGCACCGCGCAGATCCAGATCTTGGCTGGCCAGCGTAAAGCCTGCCCCCAAGCTGTCCAAGCTGCCCAACAGCCGCAACCGCTTGGCGGCATCATTGGTCAGGGGTTTGCGCGGGCGCGTTGTCAGATAACAATAGGCGCGGGTTTTCGCCCGCCCCACCCGACCACGGATCTGATAAAGCTGGCTTAGCCCAAAGATATCAGCCCGGTGGATGATCATCGTGTTGGCGGTGGGGATATCCAATCCTGATTCGACGATGGTTGTGGCCAGCAGCACATCATGACGGCCATCATAAAACGCGTTAATGCGCTCATCCAACACCCCGGCCGCCATTTGGCCATGCGCCACAACCACGCTAAGTTCAGGCATGTCCTCACGCAGGAACTGTTCAATTTCCGGCAAGTCACTGATGCGCGGCACCACAAAAAAGCTTTGGCCGCCACGATAATGTTCCCGCAAAAGCGCCTCGCGCAGCATGACACGATCGAATTCTGACACATAGGTGCGAATGGCCAATCGGTCGACCGGTGGGGTGCCAATGATCGACAGATCGCGCACGCCACTCAGGCTAAGCTGCAACGTGCGCGGAATAGGCGTGGCGGTTAGTGTCAGCACATGCACCTCAGAGCGCAGGTCTTTCAATCGTTCCTTGTGACCAACGCCAAAGTGCTGTTCTTCGTCAATAATCGACAGCCCAAGCGCTTGAAACTGAACCGATTTTGCCAAAAGTGCATGGGTTCCGATGCAGATATCAACCGTGCCGTCGGCCAAACCTGCACGCGTCGCAGCCGCCTCTTTGGCAGACACAAAGCGCGACAGCGGCCGCACATTCAGCGGAAACCCACGAAATCGCTCGGCAAAGCTTTTATAATGTTGGCGTGCCAGCAGCGTTGTCGGCGCAATGATCGCCACTTGGTGCCCCGCCATCGCCGCGGCAAAGGCCGCCCGCATCGCAACCTCGGTTTTCCCAAAGCCAACATCACCCACAATCAAACGATCCATCGGTATGCCGCGGGCCATGTCTTCCATGACATCCGCAATCGCCGACAGCTGATCTTCGGTTTCAGTATAGGGAAAGCGCGCACAAAATGAATCCCACAAGTCCAATGGCGGCTCAATCACCGGGGCCTTGCGCAACGCGCGTTCAGCAGCCACCCGGATCAACTGCTCAGCCACAAGCCGAATGCGATCTTTCAACCGGGCTTTGCGGGCCTGCCATGCGCCACCGCCCAGCCTGTCCAACAGACCTTCTTCATGGCCATAACGGCTAAGCAGTTCGATGTTTTCAACAGGCAGATAAAGTCGCGCGCCCTCGGCATATTCCAAATGCAAACATTCGTGCGGCGCACCAAGCGCGGTGATTGTCTCAAGCCCCTGATAGCGGCCCACGCCATGTTCGACATGCACGACCAAATCGCCGGGGCTCAGTGCCTGCGCTTCGGTCAGAAAATTCTCAGCACGGCGGCGTTTGCGCGGGGCCCCGATCAACCGATCGCCCAACACATCTTGTTCGGATATGACACTTAGCCCTTTGGCCTCAAACCCATGTTCCAGCGGCCAGACACCAAGATACAACCCACCAGGCGTCATCGTCACGTCACGCATATCACGGGCGATGCGAATTTCAGGCACACGCGCATCTTGCAGCAGTGTTTTCAGCCGCTCACGCGCCCCTTCTGAATAGCTGGCCAAGACCACAGGCCCCTGCAGACGGCGCTGGGCTATATGTTGGGCTAACGCGTCAAATACGTTGGTCTCTTGCGACTGTCTTTCGGGGGCAAAATCACGGCCGATCCGCCCGCCTGCATCCAACATGCCCGGCCCTGGCGGTTGTGGCAAAGGGCTAAGCTGAACCCCATGATGGCGACCGATCGCCTCCTGCCAAGCCGCATCATCCAGATACAACAATCCTGGCGGACACGGTTTATAGACCGTGTCATGTTTGCTGCGATTTGCCATAGCCAGTTGGCGCGTCTCATACTGATCGGCGATCATTTCCCACCGCGCCAATCGGCGTGCGGGAACTTCATCATCCATCATCACCGAAGATTCTGGCAGATAATCAAACAGCGTTTCCATCTGGGCATGGAAGAATGGCAACCAATGTTCCATCCCCTGATGCTTTCGCCCTGTGCTGACAGCTTCGTACAGCGGATCATCATTTCCGGCGGCGCCAAATTCAATCCGATAGTTCTGTCGAAACCGCATGATGGCGGGATCATCCAAAATAATTTCAGATACGGGCGCAAATTCAACACCGCGCAGTTTTTCGATGGTTCGTTGTGTCACCGGGTCAAACCGGCGTGCGCCATCCAAAACATCGCCAAAAAGATCAAGCCGGACCGGCCCCGTATCACCCGGGGGATAGACATCAATAATTCCGCCCC
The DNA here is from genome assembly GCA_937895435.1 of uncultured Paracoccaceae bacterium. Taxonomy (GTDB): domain Bacteria; phylum Pseudomonadota; class Alphaproteobacteria; order Rhodobacterales; family Rhodobacteraceae; genus CALAXT01. The sequence continues at coordinate 26,841 of CALAXT010000024.1, forward strand.
GCACGGCGTAATCACCGGGCTCGGTAACGTTTGAGGTCGGCGAAAACCCCATGCGTGCCAAAAAACGCCGCAGCGCGTCTTCGTTAACACGCCCCCCCACGTCAGCCTTAAACGACGCCTCAGCCACAACGCCCCGTGCCGGAAGACGCTGGGTTGCCGCATTCATCGTGGTCAGCAAAATAAAGGGCACAGGCAGCCCATGCGCCAGAGCGGCCAAGGTCGACATCCGCGCAGCCGACACTTCGGCATTAGGCGACACACGATCGTAGGGCAGGCAATCCCAAGCGGGCAGTGTCAGAACCAGCGCGTCAGGGGCACAAAATGCCAGCGCGCGCCGCATCGCCTCAAGCCGTCGATCATCGCGGGCGATATGCACCACAGGCCGGGCTTCTGTGCGCAATGTGCGTGCCAGCAAATGGGCGTCATAGCCTTCGGGCGCACCGCCAAGGGTGGTTTTGCTAAAGAGCGCGGTCATATAAAACTGTCCTGTTGGAAAATCTTTTAAAGCGCGTGCCGCAGGCTGTCATCGCGCGGTCACAGACCAAAGGGGGATACATTGGCATGACTGATCACCCGCCACATCCCCCAAAAAGCGGCCAGAAAAATTGTTACCATGCCAAGAACCTGCGTTTGGTGCCGCAGTCGGATCAGTGCGTGGTTGAGATCTGCACCTTGTAGCGGCGCGGTCTGAAGCCGCCGCGCAAAAGACAGCACCAAAAGGGACTGGATCGCAAAAGGCACGATCAGAATAAAAATCGCCTGTGCCAATTCGATATCATACACCATACCCAGCACAAACAGCAGACTGAAAAACCCCGCCATCAGCGCCACCGAAATCAACCCACTGCGCGCACCAAACCGGACCATACGGGCGGCATGAATACGGGCCAAATGATCAATATCATCTTGCGCCTTTGGGTCATTTTTGCGCGCGGCGCTGATCATATCAAACGGGACACCCATCACAAAATGCGATGTCATTGACCAGCAAAACGCCAGTAGCAGCCAAAACCACAAGCTAACGAAAGACCGCAAATCGATCAGCTGCAGCACGTTGTCATACCAGTACACGCCGTTGCTCCTGCGTCGATATTTCGTATTGCGGCGGACCATACTTGGCCCTGAAAAGGAATCCCACCCTTGAGATGGCGGAAAATACGTGCCACGCAACACAAAGCGGTTATATTTGAGGTAAGCCATGCGCCCAACACAAGCCCCCTTCCCTTCAACCCGGTTGCGCCGGATGCGTGCCAGTGCCGCATTGCGTGATTTGGCGCAAGAAAACCGCTTGGGCGTGCAAGACTTGATCTGGCCGATTTTCATCCGCGATGGCGATAACAGCGAAGATCCGGTCACGTCGATGCCCGGCGTCAGCCGCATGACGATTGACCGCGCTGTGCGCGCAGCCGAACGGGCGGCAAATCTTGGCATTCCGGCCCTGTGCCTATTTCCCTACACCGATGCTGCGCTTAAAACCCCTGAATGTGCGGAAGCGTGGAACCCAGACAATCTGTCCAACCGGGCAATCCGGGCGATTAAGGCGGCGGTGCCAGAAATTGCGGTGATGACCGACGTCGCGTTAGACCCATATAATTCAAACGGTCACGACGGTTTGGTGCGCGACGGTGTAATTTTAAATGATGAAACGGTTGCAGCCCTTGTGCGCATGGCGCTGGCCCAAGCAGAAGCGGGCGCTGATATTTTGGGGCCGTCCGACATGATGGATGGTCGGATTGGGGCGATGCGCGCTGCACTTGAGTCGGCCGGGTTTCAAAATACCACAATCCTGAGCTATGCGGCGAAATATGCCAGCGCCTTTTATGGACCGTTCCGCGATGCCGTCGGTGCCTCTGGCGCGCTGAAGGGGGATAAGAAAACCTATCAAATGAACCCCGGCAATTCGAATGAAGCGCTGCGGTTGATTGAACGCGATCTGCGCGAGGGGGCAGATATGGTGATGGTGAAACCAGGTATGCCGTATTTGGATATTTGCCGACGTGTCAAAGACAGTTTTGGCGTGCCCACCTATGCCTATCAGGTATCGGGCGAATACGCGATGATCCGGGGGGCGGCCAACAATGGCTGGATCAATGGTGAAGCGGTCATGATGGAAAGCCTGCTGTGTTTTAAGCGTGCGGGCTGTGATGGCATCTTGACCTATTTCGCCCCCGAAGCGGCTACCCTTTTGGGGGGCAAACCGCTTTAATCCCGGGGGCTGCCATCAGTGCAATCTCACCGCGTGACAGCGGCCAAGCTTTGGCTTATTCTTTTTGCAATGGCCCACAGAGGCTGTTTTATAATCATGAGGTAAACGATGCAGAGCTTTTCACGGCGCAACATGCTTGCGATGGGGGCTGCCAGCTTTGGGCTTGCGGCTTGCGGTAACGGTATTGGCACCAATGGGGCCAGCCAATTAGACGCCCGGGTTGATGCCACGCGCGACTATCTGTTCAACACCTATCCCGGCACGCAGGAATTGCGCGATAAAGCCTTGGGTGTTCTTTATATGCCCGTTGTGACCGAAGCAGGCTTTGGCTTTGGGGGGGGCTATGGTCGTGGCGCGCTTCGGATCAATGATGCGACGGTTGATTACTATTCCGCAGCGCGCGCCAGTTTTGGTTTTCAGATTGGCGCACAGCAATATGCGCATGCTTTGTTTTTCATGACCGAAGAAGCGCTGAGCAGCTTTCGCGCGTCAGATGGATGGGCCGCCGGGGCCGAGGTGCGCTATGCACTGAGCGATAAGGGCGCCAGCGCCGGATTTGACACCACCACACAGCTTGCGCCAGTGGTGGCGTTTGTCTTTGGTCAACAAGGTTTGATTGCGGGTGCAACACTGTCTGGCACAAAATACACCCGCATCATCCCCTGATCTCAGCGCTCCTGCAACGCACGCAGGCGGCGGATAAGGGCCGAGGTATCGGACCGGCCGCCGCCTTGCAGTTGGACGTCTTTGTAAAATTGATCGACCAGCGCGGTCACAGGCAAAGGTGCGCCAATTTCTTCGGCAGTTTGCAGGCAGATGTTCAGATCCTTGCGCATCCAATCGACAGCAAAGCCAAAATCAAAGCGATCCTCCAGCATGGTCTGATGCCGATTGGCCATTTGCCATGACCCTGCCGCTCCTTGGCTGATCACCTCAACAACCGCATTGCCATCTAGCCCCGCTTTTTCGCCAAAAAACAACGCCTCAGATAAGCCCTGCATCAGTCCCGCAATGCAGATTTGGTTCATCATCTTGGCCAATTGCCCGGCACCACTGTCGCCCAAGCGCCGACAAATACGGGCATAGGCCGCCATCACTGGCTCGGCCGCCTCATAGCTGGCCGCTTTGCCACCACACATGATTGACAAAACACCGTTTTCCGCCCCCGCCTGTCCACCCGACACCGGCGCATCTACAAAACCAATGCCCTTGGTTGCCGCCAAACCAGCCAGCTCCCGCGTCACTTTGGCCGAAACAGTCGTATGATCGACAAAAATGGCGCCCTCAGCCATACCGGCAAAAGCGCCATCATCCCCCAAACAGATTGCGCGCAGATCATCATCATTACCAACACAGGCCATCACAAATTCAGAACCTGTGGCCGCTTGTGCCGGCGTAAGGGCGCGCTCACCCACATGATTGGAAACCCAAGTCTCCGATTTTGCAGGGTTGCGGTTGTAAACAGTTACCTGATGGCCTTTGGCAGCCAAATGCCCTGCCATGGGAAACCCCATGACCCCCAGCCCCAGAAACGCCACTTTTGCCATTGTCCGCTGTCCTCTTGATTGCACATTGCCACATTTCCTCTTAGTTACCGGGCTGAGGTTCCCCGTCAACCATCCCTTGTGCAACGCGAGGTCAAATGTTTCTCGCCTTTCGCTGGCTTTTACGTCTGTTTTTGGTCTTGGCGGGTCTGTTGCTGCTGGCAACGGTAGGATTTACCTATTTTTTCTCACGTTCTTTGCCTGACTATAACGCGCGTTATGAATTGGCGGGCATCACCGCGCCGGTGGAAATCGTGCGCAATAATGATGCAGTGCCGCATATTTTTGGCAAAAATGACCCCGATGTGTTCTTTGGGCTGGGGTTTGTGCATGCCCAGGATCGCCTTTGGCAAATGACAATGTTGCGGCGCACCGCCCAAGGGCGGTTGTCCGAGTTATTTGGCGAACGAACCTTTGCGATCGATGAAATGATGCGGCGGCTTGATTTGACGGGGTTGGCCAAACAGTCGTTGGCCGTGCAAGACCCAGATACCCTGGCCGCCCTGCAAGCCTATTCTGCGGGTGTGAACCAATGGATTGAAACCGTCAACGCCCAAGCCAAAGGCCGCGGCGCACCCGAATTCTTTTTGTTTGATAATGAGGTCGCCTATTGGGAGCCGACCGATTCGTTGGAAATTCTTAAACTGATGGCAGTGCAGATGTCGGACCATCTGCAATCTGAGGTGCTGCGTGCGCGCATGTCTTTGCTCATTCCTGAGCCCCGGTTGCGCGATATTTTGCCCGACGATCCCCAAAGCGCTGTGGCCGCCCTTCCGCCCTATGCCGCTTTATTTCCCAACGCGCCCAACCCAGCCAGCAAACTTGCCCTGCACGTTGCCGATCCATTATCGCCCTTTGCCCCACATGGATTTTCAGGTGCATCAAATGCATTTGCAGCCGCCCCGGAACGTTCCGCTGCGCGGGGCTCACTGCTGGCCAATGACCCCTATCTTGGGTTTTCCGCACCGTCAATCTGGTATCTGGCCCGGATTGAGTTGCAATCAGGTGGTGTGATTGGCGGCACAATACCGGGTATTCCGGCTGTGTTGGTGGGGCGCTCAAGCGCCTTGGGGTGGGGGCTGACCAGCGCCCACCTTGATGACCAAGATCTGTTGCTTGAGCAAGTAAACCCTGACAATCCGGCCCAATACCGCACCCCCTCGGGGTTTAAAGATTTCGAAACGCGCCGCAGTATCGTCAATGTTAAAGATCAATCCCCCCGCACGCTGACCCTTGCATGGTCAGACAACGGGCCTATCCTGCCCGCCAGTCACGCGAACCTTGGCGCAATCACGCCGCCGGGCCATGTGGCGTCGCTAAGCTGGACCTTGATGACGGGTCAAGACACCACCCTGTCGGCTGTGATGCGGCTGATGCGGGCGCAATCGGTGCCACAGGCGGTTGCGGCGGGGGCGTTATTTGTGGCACCTGCCCTCAACCTGATGTTGGCGGATGAAACCGGTATTGGCATGCAGCTGGTGGGCTGGGTGCCACGTCGCGATCCGTTGCACCAAACGCAGGGCCGGATGCCTGCCCCCGGATGGCTGGCGGAAAATCGTTGGCTGGGCATTTTTCCCTATGCCGAAAACCTGCAGATTTTGGCCCCAGATGGTGGAATTTTGGGCAACACCAACAACAAGACCACCGATGCCCCCTTTCCCAATCACCTCAGCTTTGAATGGGGCGACACCCAGCGTATTCAACGCTGGCAGCGCCTGATGCAATCACGTGAAGTGCACACCCGCGAAAGCTTTATCGAGGCGCAGCTTGATACAGTTTCCAATACCGCGCGCACCGTCTTGCCACTGGTGGCCGCTGATCTTTGGTATGGCGGAGATCCGGCGCCCAAAGGCACGCCGGAACGCTTGCGCCAACGCGCGCTGGCGCTGCTGGCCGATTGGAACGGCGAAATGAACGAACATCTGCCCGAGCCACTGATCTATGCAGCGTGGATGCGGCAGTTGCAGCAACGCTTGATCCGCGATGAGCTGGGGCCGATGGCCGATGAATTCACCCAAGTCGATCCCGTGTTCCTGTCGCGGGTTTTTCGCAACCTGGATGGCGCGGGGGTGTGGTGCGATATCTTACAATCAGCGCCGGTTGAAAGCTGCGTAGATATCGCGCGGCTGTCGCTGGATGCGGCACTGTTGGAACTGTCCGAGCAGTTGGGCGGCGCACCCGAAAGCTGGCGATGGGGGGATCAGCATCAGGCCGCGCATGATCATCCCGTCTTGGGCCAAACGGGGCTGCTGCGCCATCTGGTCAATATTCGGCAATCCACCAGTGGTGGCGATGATACATTGCAGCGCGGACTGACATCGGGCAAAGGCGACGCACCTTACACGAACGTACATGGCGCGGGCTATCGTGGCGTTTATGATTTTGCCGACCCGGACAGTTCGGTTTTTGTCATATCGACAGGCCAATCGGGCCACCCACTGTCGCGCCACTATGATGATTTGGGCGAAATTTGGCGCCGCGGTGATTATGTGCCGATGTCGCTTGACCCCGATCTGGCACGGGCGGGGGCGTTGGGCGTGATTGAGCTGACGCCCGCATCACGCTAAACTGGTATTATTCTCTTAATCTGCCACGTTTGCTACGTTGTGCATGTTTTATGTGTCTGGCATGTTTTATGCGTCGGGCAACCGCGCATGCAAAAACTGCAACGCCGCAGACAAACCGTCTGGCGCAATGCCATGCCCCGTGCCACGCATCACATGGCCAAAGGTTTCAAACCCAGAATCTGACAACGCTTGACCGGCCTTGGCCATATCTTCAAACGGCACAACGGGGTCTTGGTCACCATGCGCCAAAAGAATGGACGGAAAGACGCGGGCCTCGGCTTGTAAGCGTTCGGGCATCAACAACCGCCCTGAAAACGCGACCACACCTGCCAGCGGCGCGGCTCTGCGCGGGGCGATGTGCAGGCTTATCATTGACCCTTGTGAAAACCCAATAAGCGCCAGCGCCTCGGGGGGCAGAGCGTAATGAGCAAGTTGCGCGTCCAAAAAAGCATTCAAATCGTGGGCGGCCTGCATCAGCCCCGCATCGGCGGCCGCCTCGGATGACCCGTCAAGCCAAGGGATGGGGAACCATTGATAGCCAAAGGGGTTGCCGCTGCATCTTTCTGGCGCATTGGGGGCCACAAAGGCCGTATGGGGCAAATGTGCCCCAAGGGGATCGGCCAACCCTAACAAATCAGCACCATCCGCGCCATACCCATGCACCAGCACCACAAGGCTTTTCACAGATCCGGCTACAGCTGCACGGCTGTCAAAATCTAACACTCGCGTCATGATCGCACCCCCTCGCGCGTTTTTTGCAAGCCATAATAGGCCCAGATCAGCCGAGCCGCCACACCACGCCAGGGCTGCCAGCGTTCGCAGTAGCTGCGCAGGGCACGCTCATTCGGGCGGGATTGCATGTCAAACAGCATCCGCACCCCCTCTTGCAACGCCAAATCACCGGGGGCAAACACATCCGCTCGGCCCAACGAAAACATCGCGTAGATTTCAGCCGTCCACCGCCCGATACCCGGCACCGCCACCAATGTGTCAACCACTGCTGCATCGGACAAATTCCGCAGCGCATCAAAATCAATCCCCGATGCTGCAAGCGCACGCGCATAGCGAATTTTCTGGCGTGACAGACCACAGGCCCGAAACTCATCATCATGGGCTGCCAATATCGCCTCAGGGTTCACCAACCCAGCCCCCTCAAGCCGCGCCCAGATCGCATTGGCCGAGGCAACCGAGACCTGTTGGCTGACAATCGCACTTAAAAGCGCCTGCGCGCCATCGTCGCGGCGACGCAGCGCCAACGGCCCAGTCAGCGCCAGCGCCCTTTCAAAAACAGGCTCCTGTTGGGCCAGCCAAGCAGCACCCTCGGCGACACAGGCCTCAGTTTCAATGATCCGTCCGACCAAATTCGTGCCTCCTGCTGGAACAATTCCTGTTTTCTATATTGCAGCCACAGCCCACTTGGGACTAGGCAATTGGGATGACAGACCCAACCGCTCCCATTACATCTGATCAGCGCACCAAGCGCAATGTGGCCGTCTTGGTGGCCGCACAGGCAGTGCTTGGCGCGCAGATGCCAATGATGTTTACGATCGGCGGTTTGGCGGGGCAATCATTGGCCACCAACCCATGCTGGGCCACGCTGCCTATTTCGATGATCGTTCTGGGCTCGATGCTGACCGCCACGCCGATGTCGGCATTGATGCAGCGATTTGGTCGGCGGGCTGGATTTGTGGTCGGCTGTTTTGGTGGTGCAACAGGGGCCAGCATTTGTGCATTTGCGCTGATGCGCGGCTCGTTTGAGCTGTTTTTGCTGGGCGCGCTTTTGAGCGGGATCTATATGTCAGCGCAGGGCTTTTACCGCTTTGCCGTGGCCGACAGCGCCTCGGACGCATTTCGCGCCAAAGCAATCTCATACGTTATGGCGGGCGGTTTGTTGGCCGCAATCATCGGACCACAGTTGGTAAAAGTAACTGCGGCTTCTTTGGTGGTGCCGTTCATGGGCACTTATATTGCGGTTGTTGCGGTCAATATGATTGGCGTTTTTCTTTTTACCATGCTGGATTTGCCGCCGCCCCTGCGCCCGGCGATGGGCGATGCCCAAGGCCGCAGCCGCTGGGAAATGTTGCGCACACCGCGCATTGCGGTGGCGGTGATATGTGGCACGGTCAGCTATGCTTTGATGAACTTGGTCATGACATCAACGCCTTTGGCGGTGGTGGGGTGTGGGTATCAAACGGCCAATGCCGCCGATGTGGTCACGGGCCATGTGCTTGCGATGTTTGCGCCCAGCTTTTTCACGGGTCATTTGATCGCGCGGTTTGGTGTCGAAAAGATTGTGGCAACAGGGCTGGTTATTTTGGCCGGGGCCGGGGTTGTGGCCATGATGGGCGTCGCGCTTGAAAACTTTTTCATCGCATTAATTTTGTTGGGAATCGGTTGGAATTTCGGCTTTATTGGTGCGACCGCTATGCTGGCTGCAGCTCATACCCCACAAGAACGGGGAAGGATGCAGGGGTTAAACGATCTGATCGTTTTTGGCGGGGTTACCATGGCCTCGCTCAGTTCAGGACGCTTGATGAACTGCTCGGGCAGCAGCGTGCAAAGTGGCTGGCAAGCGGTCAATATGGCAATGGTGCCGTTTCTGGTTTTGGCGGGCAGCGCGCTGATATGGTTGGCCTTTCGGCCGCGTGCCGCCTAATAGGCGCCGCTGATTGATTTCACCCACAGGCTGCCACGTTTGCGAAACTCTGATAACGCCAAGGTGCCATTCATCACGCGTTCTGGCGCATTTGCCGCCAGGTTTAGCAGCGCCTTGGTCTGCCAGCTGGCCAAGAGCGCCGGGTGTATCTGCCCACCCTGCCCCATCGCGCGCAACGCGCGCTTGGATGCGCGATGCAGGGCCAAACCTTGATGTGCCAGCTGGGCAATGGCTGCAAAGCTGGGGTTTGGCAAGGGTGCACGGCCAAGCGCCAGCAGGCTTGGCACCGCACAAAACCACTGCGCCAACCCCATCGCCCGCCCCAAATCCTCAAGCGCTGGCCATAATGGCTTCGGGGCGCCAAGGACGGCTGCAGATTGCACCATGACCCCCCCATAAAGCGCAGCTAAGTGCTGCCACAGGGCGGCCACATCTGTGAAAGGGTCACAGGCCAGATCCCACTGACGCGCCGCGATCATGGCATGAAATGGCCCCACGCTGATGCCTGTCTGCGCCACCACATCCGCCACGGCCGCCAAGACCGGATGCGCGCGCACCGCTTGGCCCGTGGTTAGCTCTGCCAAACCGTCCTCCCACCATTGCAGCCGCATTTGGCCCAACAGTGGCGTCTGGCTGGCCCATGCCGCCCGCGCAATTTCAATGTTTAACGCGTAAATCGGCCAAAGCTTGGCTTGGGCCGCCGGTGTGGCCGTTTGGCCGGTAACAAAGCGGTCCGGGTCGGCTTGTCGCACCAAATCAGCGCAGGCCGCGACGCTCATGATGCGGGGGGCGCGCTTGTTGCCACGGGCTGGACCCCATCGCGCAGCAGTTTCCACACCATCGCATCTAATAAGGCCTGAAAGCTGGCATCAACGATATTGGGTGACACGCCGACCGTCGACCAACGCCGCCCGGCACTGTCTTCGCTGTCAATAATCACCCGTGTAACGGCATCGGTGCCACCTTGGGTGATGCGAACCTTGAAATCGACCAACCGCATATCTGAGATGCAGGCTTGGTAAGGGCCCAAATCCTTGGCAAGCGCCTTGGCCAAGGCGTTCACTGGCCCCCGATCAGTACCACCTGCATCCATCGATTCTGATACTGAAAGCATTTTTTCATCGCCGATTTTCACCACCACGACCGCCTCAGACAGGCTGACCATCTGGTTTTGTTTGTTTTTGCGCCGCTCAACCGTCACACGGTAGCGTTTTACCTCAAAAAAGCAGGGCATAACGCCCAACTCGGCGCGGGCCAGCAGCTCAAAGCTGGCTTGAGCGCTGTCATAGGCATAACCCTGATCTTCGCGCTGTTTGATTACATCCAAAATGCGCAACAGACGGCTATCATCAGGGGCAATACTCAGGCCTGCGGCCTGCAGGCGGGCACGCAGGTTTGACTGACCTGCCTGATTGCTCATTGGGATGATGCGGGTGTTGCCGACCCGTTCGGGGGCAATATGTTCGTAAGTGGTTGGGTCTTTTAAAATGGCACTGGCATGAAGCCCCGCCTTATGCGTAAAGGCCGACGCCCCGACATAAGCCGCTGACCGGTGTGGCACACGGTTCAAAATATCATCAATCAGCCGTGAGGTTCGGGTCAGACCGGCCAACGCATCGGGGCTTACTCCTGTTTCTAACATTTCGGCATAGGGTGCTTTCAAAAGCAGGGTTGGGATCAAGGTCACTAAATTGGCATTGCCGCACCGCTCGCCCAGACCATTCAGCGTGCCCTGAACCTGGCGCACCCCTGCATCAATCGCGGCCAGCGAACAGGCAATCGCATTACCGGTATCATCATGGCAATGAATGCCAAGTTTTGCTCCGGGGATGCCACTGTCGATCACCGCGCGGGTGATGGTGTGAATATCGCCGGGCAAAGTGCCACCGTTGGTGTCGCACAGCACAATCCAACGCGCGCCCGCATCAAAGGCTGTTTGCACAACTTGCAGCGCATAGGCGGGATTGGCCTTGAACCCATCAAAGAAATGTTCGGCATCAAACAGCGCCTCACGCCTGCAGGCCATGACATGGCGGATTGAGGCTTGGATGTTTTCAAGGTTTTCAGCCAACGTGATGCCAAGCGCTGTTGTCACATGAAAATCATGGGCCTTGCCCACCAAACAAACTGACGCTGTGCCAGCGTTTAAAACCGCCGCCAAAACATCGTCATTTTCGGCCGAGCGTCCAGCCCGTTTTGTCATGCCAAAGGCGGCAAAGCGGGCGCGCAGCTTGGGCGGATGGGCGAAAAACTCACTGTCCGTCGGATTGGCCCCAGGCCAGCCACCTTCGATATAATCGACACCCAAATCATCTAATGCTGCAGCGATCTGGTGCTTTTCAGCAGTGGAAAACTGCACGCCTTGGGTTTGCTGACCATCACGCAGCGTGGTGTCATAGAGATAAAGGCGATCTTTGGTCATTTGAAACGTTCCATCAGCGCGGCAAGATCTGCCTTAAATACAGCCGCAGGCTGGCTGATCTGCGCGGTTAATGTGGCAGAGACTGTTTTATCGGCGGCAACGCTCAGCCCAATGCCCAATTCTTGTGCAGCGGTGCGGATCTGATCGGCACGGGCGAAATCACGCGCGGTGCGCGCAGCTTGCCACAGGTCTGATAAGGGCGCCAAGACCTGCGCCAGATCGGGCGCGGTTTCAACACCCAAGCGGCCCTGTAAATCAAAACCCAAAAACGCAGCACCCGCTTTGAGCGCGGCGCCCTCTCCCGCTCGTGCCAATTGATGCAAGGCCGCAATCGCACCTGCCGTGTTCAGGTCATCGCAAATCGGATCAAACACCGCTGCCGGAATATCGGGGCTGGCTTGCACGCCATCGGTCAAGTTTTGCCAGCGGATCAGCGCTTTGCGCGCATCATCAGCCTTATCAGCGGTCCAATCCATCGGCTTGCGATAATGCGTGCCCATCAGCACCAGCCGGATCACGGCACCGGGGATACCCTGGTCGAGCAAATCGCGGACAGTGAAAAAATTACCCAGCGATTTCGACATCTTGCGGCCTTCAACCAGCAACATCTCATTGTGCAGCCAAAAATTGGCAAAACCGCCCTCGGGGTGGGCACAGCTGCTTTGTGCCAATTCATTTTCATGATGCGGAAACAACAGATCATTGCCGCCACCATGAATATCAAAACTTGCCCCCAACAGCGCATGGCTCATCGCAGAACATTCGATATGCCACCCCGGACGCCCACGGCCCCATGGGCTGTCCCAACCGGGCTCACCATCAGATGATGGCTTCCACAAAACAAAATCCATCGGATCACGCTTGTAGGGCGCGACCTCAACCCGGGCGCCTGCCAACATATCGTCAATGGAACGCCCCGACAGCCCGCCATAGGCGGCAAAAGAATGCACATCAAAAAGTACATGTCCTTGGGCTGCATAGGCGTGACCACGATCGATCAGCGTTTGCGTCATGGCAATCATCGGTGCGATATATTCTGTGGCGCGCGGTTCATGGTTTGGCCGCAGCGCCCCAAGCGCATCCATATCAGCGTGATACCAGCCAATGGTCTCATCTGTCAGGTCACGAATATCGCGCCCAGTGGCAGCCGCCCGCGCGTTAATCTTGTCATCAACGTCTGTAAAATTGCGCACATAATTCACATGCGCAGGTCCAAAGACCTGACGCAACAGCCGGTACAGCACATCAAAAACCACCACCGGGCGGGCATTGCCCAAGTGGGCACGGTCATAAACCGTCGGCCCACAAAGATAGAGCCCGACATGCGCCGGATCAATTGGGGCGAACAGCTCGCGCTGATGGGTTTTGGAATTTGTCAGCCGAATATCGACCATGATTGCCCCTTGCCTTGTGACGGGCCTACCGCCTGATCATGCATGGCCCGCAGAAACACAAGCCAAACCTTGCGCCCGCGAGATGCCGCCTGATAGCCAATCACGGGCACAGTGCCAACCCCAGCCAAGGCCCCAACGGGTTTTGGGCTGGATCAGGCGCGGTCTTCCAGCGCCATCCACTCTTCTTCCATCTGCGCCAACAGCGTTTGGCGTTCAACCAAAGCATCACTGGCCTTTTGGAATTTTTCTGGCGCACGAACATACAGCGTGGGGTCGGCCATCAGCTCGCCCAGTTTCGCAATTTCTGCTTCGGTGCGTGCGATCAGTTTTGGCAGCTCTTCCAGCCGATGCCGTTCAGTAAAGCTGAGCGCGGGGCCAGCTGCAGAGGCCAGCTTGGCTGGCGCTTTTGCCTGTGTCACGGACGTGGCGGTTTTTCGTGTGCTGTCAGCCACGGCAGCAGGCTGAGACCGCTGCGCTTGATAATCGCTCCACCCGCCGGGATAGACCGAGGCTTGGCCGTCACCCTCCATCGCGATTGTGGTGGTGGCAACCCGGTCAATAAAATCGCGGTCATGGCTCACCAACAACACGGTGCCAGCATAGTCTGACAACAAATCTTGCAGCAGATCCAATGTCTCGACATCAAGATCGTTGGTCGGTTCGTCCAAGATCAGCAAATTGCTTTCACGCGCCATGATCCGCGCCAGCAACAGCCGCGCCCGTTCTCCCCCTGAAAGTGAGCGTACAGGGGCGCGCATCTGGCGTTCATCAAACAAGAAATCTTTCAGATACCCAACAACATGGCGCGGTATTCCACGCACCATCACCTGATCTGACTGGCCAGAGACCCGCATGCTGGGATCGCTGGTCATGTTGTCCCAAAGCGTCATATCGGGGTCAAGCTGGGCGCGCGTCTGATCAAATATCGCAATGTCAAGATTGGTGCCCAGCTTTACAGTGCCTGCATCAGCAGGCTCTTGGCCGGTTAACATCCGCAACAACGTGGTTTTGCCAATGCCGTTTGGCCCAACAAAGGCAATTCGGTCACCGCGTAAGACACGCAAATCAAAATAGCGCAAAATCTGTTTGTCGCCAAACGCTTTGCAAAGCCCCTTGGCCTCAATTACCAATTTGCCCGACCCAGTGCCCGCCTCAAGCGCCATATCGGCCGTGCCTTGACGGCGTATCATCGATGCGCGTTCCGCCCGCAGCGACGCCAAAGCCCGCACCCGCCCTTGGTTACGCTTGCGCCTGGCCGAAATGCCTTCGACCGCCCACTTTGCCTCGGCTTTTATCTTGCGTTCCAACTTGTGGCGGGCGGCATCTTCTTCCTCCCACAGAGTGTCGCGCCAGTCTTCAAAATGCTCAAACCCTTTTTCCAACCGCCGCACTTGACCACGATCAAGCCAGAGCGTCGCACGGCTGAGCGCGCGCAAAAAAGCCCGGTCGTGGCTGATCAGCACAAAGCCTGCCCGGGTGTCTTTCAGCGTATCTTCCAGCCAGCGAATGGCCGTGATGTCGAGATGGTTGGTCGGCTCGTCCAGCAACATCAGCTCAGGTGCTTCGGCCAAAAGTTTGGCCAGTGCCGCGCGCCGCCGCTCTCCGCCTGAGGCATCGCTGACGCGGGTATCTGGATCAAATTTCAGACCTTCCGCAGCAACGAGCAGCCGATACTCCTCGCCCTCGGGCAGACCCGACGTGGCATAGGCGCCCAGCGTGTCGAACCCTTCAAGCGTCGGATCTTGTTCCAAATAGCCCACAGTCATACCGGGGCCCACCGTTCGCGTGCCGCGATCGGCCTCAACCTTGGCGGCCATGACCTTCATCAGGGTAGATTTACCCGACCCGTTGCGCCCCACCAGCGCCAAACGATCATTGGGTTGAACCACCAGATCAAGATCGGCAAAAATCGGCTCACCCCCAAAGGTAAGCGAGATGTCGGAAAGCTGTAAAAGAGGTGCGCGTGCCATGGGCTGCCAGCTATCTGGGCCAGCGAGCCGGGTCAAGCGGGGTTGCGCGGGTTTAATCGGCCAAGATCGAAGCTATCAGATCGCCGCAGCCTTGGTGTGTGCCAAGGCCCGCAGGGCGGCGGCGCGGGCACTGGGAATGGCATCAATCTCCAACACGACCAGCACATGCAGCGTGTTTAAATCACGATCAATCACCGCATGATCTGACACCCACCCCCCCATCGCCAAATAACTGCGCAAAAGGGGGGGCATCGCACGCAAACCTGCAACCTGATCGGGAACTTGATTGGGCAGGGCTGCACCAAAGGCGAAGACCTCATCTGCTTTCACATCCGGCAACAACGAATCCGGGCCCAAATGGCGGGCCCGCAACAGCGCGAATGCTGGCAAATAGGTGACCGGCACACAGCCCGAAAACGACGCACAGCCCAACAACCGCTTGACCCCTGCCCCATCAACCCAAGCTGCCATCGCAGCCCAAGCCAACCGCATCACATCAGGGTCAGGCTGGCCCATATCCAAACAAAACCGCCCCATCTCGGCCATTGGGCCCGGCTGGTGGGCCAGCCTGTTGATCCCGTAAAACTGCCCCGCATAGCTTTCCAACACAGCACTGGCCGTATCAAAGCGCAACAGACGATAGCAGCACACCAACCGCCCCGAGGCGATATCTTCGATCATCATATGATCGCAAAGAGGATCAAACCGGTCACGGTCAAGTGCGACTTTGTCATTTTGCCCCCCGGCTGATGGGCCCCGAAACAGCCGAGATCGGAGCCGTTGCGTGGCTTCGATATCGGTGGCGGCGCTTGCAATCCGCGCCCGATACCGCCCATGTTGCAGCTGATCCATGCGCCTGCCCCCAACTGTCGGCTTTGATTGCCGCGCCCCTTGCAGCATCCCGCTGCCGCACTAAACTGCACCAAGGGATACGTAATCAACAGAGGGTCTGCACAAAATGTCCGACAAGATCGTAAAGTCTGAGTCAGAGTGGCGCGCACAACTGTCAGATCTGGCATTTAAGGTCACACGCAAACATGGCACCGAACGCGCGGGCAGCCATGATGATTTTCCCAAAGAGCCCGGCACATTTTTTTGTCTGTGCTGTGATGCACCACTTTTTGATGCGGCCCAAAAATTCGAATCAAGCACGGGTTGGCCTAGCTTTACAGCCCCCATTGCCCCCGAGGCCGTTGGCGAAACCACGGACCGCAGCTTTTTCATGCGCCGAACTGAGGTGCATTGCGCCCGCTGTGACGCCCACTTGGGCCATGTGTTTCCCGATGGCCCTGCCCCAACCGGCCTGCGCTATTGCATGAACGGTGTGGCGCTGCGGTTTGAAACGGCAGATTAGGAACAACCACACACGAGCCAAAATCACAGGCCCCAAGACCATAGCCCCCACAATTACAAGCGCCCTAGTTTGCGATTTGATCTGCGCTGAGCCGGCCAAAGTTTCCAAGCAGCTGCTTGATGAACGAAATGCCCTTAATATTGCTGGATGTTGTGCGCCGCGACAGATCGACCACCGCGCCATCTTGCAGCGCGTAGCGTTCAATGTTTTGTGTCCGGCCGGAGTCGTCAAACCGCACAGCGATCACTTGGCGTTCGACCTCTTGCGGTTTGTTCAGCCCGTAATAGCGCCAGCGGCTGCGCACGAAATACCAATCTGACTGTTCCATCACGCCAATCAACGTTGGGCGACCAATTTTGTCGCCCAATGTCTCACGGGTGTCTTGACCGATCACAACCGTTTCCAAATCGGCGTCATTCGGGGCGTACCCATGGGTGCGAAATGTCTCAACACATCCCGAAAGACCAAGAAACGCCACCAGTGACAGCGCAATCCCCTGCCTACCCAGATATCTTGCGCGTGCAAGCCGATGCGATCGTGCCACTTGTCATGTCCTCATATCCTGCCTAATTGGCTTACAGGGGCCTGCGGCCCCGATCAAGGTTGGATGATCACGGGACGATCGCTGCGGCGCAGGTATGCCCGCTTTTGCCTCAATGCGCCGCCAAATTTTTCAGGACATGCAATGACACATTCGCCTGCTTTCAAACATATCTTGCGCTTTTCTGATCTGTCTGGCCGCGCGCCCACCTTATTTGATTTGAAACCAGAGCCGGACGTCTTGGCCCACATCGCGCAAGATCTTGATGTGCTCCAGATCACAAAGCTGCGGTTTTGGGGCGATATTCGCCCAATTGAACGCCATGACTGGCAGTTGCGCGCAACATTGCAGGCAAGCGTTGTGCAATCATGCGTGGTCAGCCTGGCACCCGTTACGACAAAATTGTCAGAAAAAATTACCCGCACCTATTTGGCGGACATGCTTCAGACACAAGAACCTGAGGCTGAAATGCCCGAGGATGACAGCCAAGAGCCGCTGCCAACCGCGCTTGACCTGATTGCCGTGCTGTCAGAAGCGCTGGCCTTGGCGCTGCCGCTTTATCCACGCGCCAATGATGCCACGCTGAATGCGGCACGGACAAAATCGGCACTGAGTTCTGAGGCCGACGCCACGCCTGCGCCAACAGCGACCGTCAAACCCTTTGCTGCCCTTGCAGCGTTGCACCAAACACCGGCCGCCGATCATGCAGCTGCTGGTAATTCGGCCAGCGCAGCCCCCCCCCCCAAATCCGATCCCACCAAACACTAACCCCACCCAGCCGCCGCAAGATTGCACTCCACACAAAAGGGCTTGCGCCCGCAAGAAATCGCAGTATGTTCCGGCCTTCATTTGCTGGGGTATCCAGAACGGCTGATACAGGCCTTCCTTTTGGATAAAATCCGCTGCAAACACGTAGAATTAGGGGCTTGCCCCAAACATTAAGGGTGAGACATGGCTGTTCAGCAGAATAAAAAGACCAGTTCAAAACGCAACATGCGCCGCTCGCATGATGCCCTGGTTGCTGCCAATCCAAACGAATGCGCCAACTGCGGTGAACTGAAGCGCCCACACCATGTGTGCCCTTCATGTGGGCATTACGATTCCCGGTCGGTGGTAGCCATGGCGACTGAGGTCGATCTGGACGAAGACGCGGCATAAGCCTCAATATCCGCAAAGGTGTGTCGCACATGGCGTCCGGCCTCGTTTCCCAAGGCAAAGGCGCGATAGAGACGGTTATCTCTGTTGATGCAATGGGCGGTGATTTAGGGCCGTCTATGGTGGTTGCGGGTGTAGCGCTTGCTGCACGTGCGCTGCCAAACGCGTCTTTTATATTGCATGGTGATGAGCCAGAGCTGATGCGGCTGTTGGGCAAAACGGCGGGGTTGAATGCGCGGTGTACCGTCTGCCACGCCCCCCGCGTTGTTGCCATGAACGAAAAGCCGAGCCATGTCATGCGCAACGGTGCTGGCACATCGATGTGGTCATCAATTGAATCTGTGCGCGAAGGCAAAGCCAAGGTGGCGGTGTCGTGTGGCAACACTGGCGCGCTGATGGCGCTGTCGATGATCCGCCTGCGCAAACTGCCCGGTGTAAATCGCCCCGCCATCGCCTGCCTTTGGCCGTCCCGCAATGCGGGCGGGTTCAACGTGATGCTGGATGTCGGTGCAGATGTTAAGGCCGACCCCGAAGATCTGCTGCAATATGCGATCATGGGGGCTTCTTACGCGCGCAACGGGCTTGCGCTTGAACGCCCACGGATCGGTGTTTTAAACGTTGGAACCGAAGAGCACAAAGGCCGTGCTGAGTTAAAAGTGGCGTTGGATCTTATCTCAGCGGCATCTGAAACAGGCGGTTTTGATTGCGTGGGCTTTGTTGAGGGCGGCGATATTCCGTCTGACCGGGTGGATGTGATCGTGACCGATGGCTTCACTGGCAATATTGCGCTCAAAACGGGTGAAGGCACTGCAAGCCTGATCCGCCAATTCCTGCGCGAATCTTTCAGTGCCACGTGGATGTCCAAGGCTCTGGCGTTGCTGTCGATCCGGGCGTTGCGTCGGTTACAGGCGCGCATGGATCCCCGCCGTGTCAATGGTGGTGTCTTTCTTGGCCTGAACGGCACGGTCGTAAAATCGCATGGCTCAGCAGATGCAACAGGGGTAGCGGCGGCGCTGCAACTGGCCCATCGCTTGGCCCAATCAGGGTTTCAGGAAGGTCTGGCCGCGCGTTTGGCACCAGCCACCCCTGCCCCCGCTCAAGCAGGAGAAACGGCATGACCATTCGGGCTGTCGTGCGTGGAATCGGCCATTATTTGCCCGATAACATCGTTGAAAATTCCGCCTTTGAGGCCACACTGGATACCAGCGATGAATGGATCAAGGCAAGATCTGGGATTGAAAGGCGCCACTTCGCCGCCGAAGGTCAAACCACATCCGATCTTGCCATTCGTGCCGCAAACGCCGCGCTGAGTGATGCGGGGCTTGTTGCCGATGATATCGACGCAATTCTTGTCGCCACCTCGACCCCGGATCTGACATTTCCCGCAGTAGCAACGATGGTGCAAGCAGGGTTGGGGATGACGCGCGGCTTTTGTTTTGACGTGCAGGCCGTATGTGCAGGTTTCATCTTTGCCTTGGCGAATGCGAATGCGCTGATTGTGTCGGGGCAAGCCAAGCGGGTGATGGTGATTGGCGCCGAAACTTTTAGCCGCATTATGGATTGGACCGACCGCGGCACTTGCGTTCTGTTTGGTGACGGGGCTGGCGCCCTGATCTTGGAAGCCTCAGAAGGCAGTGGCACGACGGATGATCGTGGCATTTTGTCGACCGATCTGCATTCTGATGGCCGCCACCGGGATATTCTCTATGTTGATGGGGGGGTGTCGTCGAACCAATGCTCGGGTGTTCTGCGGATGCAGGGCAAAGAGGTATTTCGACATGCCATCGAAAAACTGGCCCAAACCGCGCATGACGCATTAGAAAAGGTTGGGTTGAGCGGTGCAGATGTTGATTGGGTGGTGCCTCATCAAGCCAATTTGCGCATCATCAATGGCACAGCCCAGCGTATGGGTGTCAGCATGGACCATGTGATCGTCACGGTGCAAGATCACGGCAATACATCCGCAGCCTCGGTGCCACTTGCGCTTTCGGTGGCCAAATCGGCGGGCCAATTGAAACCGGGCCAATTGATTGTGACCGAGGCGATTGGCGGTGGCCTGGCGTGGGGCGCGGTGGTGCTGCGCTGGTAAGCGTGAAACCGCACCCCGCCATAATCCCGTTATAACTCTGGGTGTTGACTTGGAAATCCGAATCCCTCAGGGTTGCGACTGGGACGTCGATCTGTGCTATCACATATCGATCGCAGAGCGAGGCTGGGATGAGCGATAAGACATTGACCCGTATGGAACTGAGCGAGGCCGTCTGCCGCGAGGTGGGGCTTTCAAAGATTGAATCAGCACAGCTGGTTGAGGCCGTTCTTCAACACATGTCGGACGCGCTGGTGGCAGGCGAGCCGGTTAAAATCTCTTCTTTCGGCACATTTTCGGTGCGCGATAAAAACGCCCGCGTTGGCCGCAACCCCAAGACGGGTGATGAAGTACCCATTGAGCCCCGCCGCGTCCTAAGTTTTCGGCCGTCACATCTGATGAAAGATCGCGTGGCCAAGGGCAATCAGGACTGATCTGTTATGGAAAAAGCGCCGGACGCCTTGCGCACGATCAGCGAGGTGTCAGAGGCCCTCGGAACTGCTGCGCATGTCTTGCGGTTTTGGGAAAGCAAGTTTCCACAAATAAAACCCATAAAACGTGCTGGCGGCAGGCGCTATTATCGCCCCAGTGATGTGGCGCTTTTGGCTGGAATCAAACAGCTGCTGCATGAAGATGGGCTGACGGTTCGCGGTGCGCAGAAAATTCTGCGCGAACAGGGCGTTTTGCATGTAGCCCGTCTGGCGCTTGCCTCGCCACCTACTGAACCCTTGAAAACAGAAATTATAGCCGCAGACGCCGAAGCACCGATGATGCTGGATGTGCCGCACGATGCTAACGATTGCGCGCCACAGATCACTGTTGGGCAGGTTGTGGCGTTACCGCAACGCCGGCGCAACCCTGCCAGAGCACTCACCACCAGCGCCCCCCCAGCCCAACCAGATCTATTTCAAACGCTGGCGCCACAGCCAGCACATATGGATGTGCGTGCTGCCATCCAATCAGCCCGGCATCTGCCGCTTGCCTTGCTGCGCGCTGCACCAAAAGTGCGGCATGCGCTGGCGGCAAATGGGGCGCTGCGGCAAATCTTTAACGATCTTATCCGCTTGCATGACAAATCGAATGCACAGGCCACAGACGAAAGCCGCAAACCGTGATGCTTTCAGGCTTGCCCCTGCCCCGCAATCTTGTATGTAGACCCTCGTCGGGCCGTGGCGCAGTCTGGTTAGCGCGTCCGTCTGGGGGGCGGAAGGTCGCGAGTTCGAATCTCGCCGGCCCGACCATACAGAACCGCCCGTGCCAGTTTGGCGCGGGCGGTTCCGTTTCAATCCCACCGGGAGAATGATCATGACAATGGCCGATGCAGACACGGGCGTTCTGGCGTCGCAGAACCTGCGGGAAATGATTGCACGTGGACAGATCACAGCAGACATGCCCATCAGTGATGCGCAAATTCAACCCGCCAGCCTTGATCTGCGCTTGGGAACTGTGGCGTATCGTGTGCGGGCATCGTTTCTGACGGGTGCCGGTCGCACCGTAGCCGAGCGGATATCTGAATTTGAAATGCACCGCATGGATCTGACGGCGGGTGCTGTACTGGAAAAGGGCTGTGTCTATCTGGTGCCGCTTATGGAACACTTGGCCCTGCCACCTGATCTGACGGCAGTGGCCAATGCCAAAAGCTCCACCGGGCGCCTTGATCTTTTGACGCGGACAATCACCGATGGTGGGGTCGAATTTGATCGGTTGCCTGCCGGATATCATGGCCCGCTTTACGCCGAAATTTGTCCGCGGTCTTTTTCGGTTTTGGTGCGTCCGGGCATGCGGCTTAATCAAATTCGCTTTCGCCGCGGCATGGCGCAGCTTGATGATGCAGCACTTGCTGCGCTGCATTCCCAAGAACCACTGGTGAACGGCGCAGCGTTTATTTCCGAAGGTTTGGGGTTTTCAGTTGATCTGCACCCCCAAAAAGGCGATCTGCTGGGGTACCGCGCAAAACCTCATGCTGGCGTGATTGATCTGGACCGGATCGGCCACTATGCGATTGCTGATTTTTGGGAAGAGATTCGCAGCCGCGAGGCCCGTATCATCTTGGATCCCGGGGCATTCTACATTTTGGTCAGCCGCGAGGCCGTGTCAATTCCGCCAACCCATGCCGCCGAAATGGCCCCCTATCTGGCGATGGTTGGCGAGTTTCGCGTGCATTATGCCGGTTTCTTTGATCCTGGTTTTGGCCATGGTGCTGCGGGGGGCATTGGGGCGCGTGGTGTTTTGGAAGTGCGCTGCCACGAGGCCCCTTTTGTGCTGGAACACGCACAGATGGTGGGACGGTTGGTTTATGAACGCATGGCCCAAGTGCCAGATCGTCTTTACGGGGTTGGCATGGCGTCAAACTATCAAGGACAAGGGTTGAAACTTGCAAAACACTTTAAGTCGCAAACAAAGCCGACTTAATTTTTCGGGTTAACAAGTCTGCGCAAGTAATTGATTATGTGTATTTATTCATTATCAAACAGATCGTCTTGTTCTGGGTCGGCCGACAATCTGCGCTCGGGCGCAGTATCATCATTGGGGGCGTGGCTTTCTAACAGCCCCGCTGCGCGCAATTCTTTCAGCCCTGGCAAATCACGCGCCGATTCCAGCCCAAAATGGTCAAGGAATGGTTCAGTCACGACGTAGGTCACTGGCCTGCCAGGCGTCATACGCCGGCGACCAAAGCGGATCCATTCCAGATCGATCAGCTGATCTATCGTGCCACGCGAAACCGCCACCCCCCGGATCTGTTCGATTTCAGCACGCGTCACCGGCTGGTGATAGGCAATGATGGCCAGCGTCTCCATCGCGGCGCGCGACAGTTTGCGCAACTCAACCATTTCGCGCGCCATAAGATGACCCAAATCTGACGCCGTGCGAAAAGCATAGGCCTCGCCCACCCGCAACAGCTCTACCCCACGCCCGCTGTAATGACGCCGCAGGGCGGCCACTGCCTCGGCCGCGTCTGATCCATGTGGCAACCTGTCTTGCAAGTCGCGCAGGCTCAGGGGCTCGGCGCTGGCAAACAGCATCGCTTCTACCATGCGCTCTTGCTCGGCGGGCGATGGCGCGGCGAACAGGCTGGGTTCATCGGGCGGCAATACGGATGTCATGCTTTGCCCCGGATGTGGATAGGGGCAAATATTTCGCTTTGTCGCATTTCAATCGCGCCACTTTTGGCCAGCTCAAGCGCAGCCGCAAAGGTCGCAGCAGTGGCAGACCGGCGGCGGGCCGGTTGCGCGCGCCAGCCATCGGGTAAAAAGCCTTCAAGATCCGCCCAACTGCCAAGTGGCCCGACAAGCTTGCGCAGCCGCTCTAACGCCTGATCCATGGTGTAGACATCGACGCGATCAAACGCATAGGGGCGAAACTCATCGCGGGTTCGCACCCTCGCATAGGCCTGCATCAGATCCATCAGATTGGCTGAATACCGATAGCTGCGGTGGCGCGTCACCTGTTCAGGCAGACCACGGGCAAAGAAATTGCGCCCTTTTTGGTCACGTGCCATTAACTGGGCTGCGGCCAAACGCATGGCCTGCAAGCGTTCCAGCTGAAATGCCAACTGGGCGGCCAGTGCCTCACCACTGGGGCCATCATCGCTGGGGTCGGGTGGCAGCAACAAACGAGATTTCAAAAAGGCAAGCCAAGCAGCCATCACCAGATAATCGGCAGCCAATTCGATGCGCAGATCGCGCGCATGTGCGATAAATGCCAAATATTGTTCAGCCAATTGCAAAATTGAAATTTTGCGCAGATCAACCTTTAATCGCCGCGACAACATCAACAGAAGATCCAGCGGCCCCTCATACCCGTCGACATCAACAATCAGCGCCTCGGCAGCCAGCCGGTCCTCGACCGTTTCTGCCTCAATCAGTGGCAATTCATCTTGCCATTCGGTTTGGTCAGCCATCACCCTGCCCGCGCAACATCGCATCAAACTCGGCGCGCAAGGCTTTGATGTCAACTGGTTGTGGCGCTGTGCGTGCAGCAAGGGCGACAGCGGCGCGGCTTTGGGCCGCCGCGCTAAGCACGCCCGCTGCGGCGGTCACTTCGGCCATCTCAAGCTGCACGCCGTTGCAATGTAAAACCACATCACAACCGGCAGAAATCGCCGCCGCACTGCGCGCACAAAGGCTGCCGGTCAGCGCTTGCATCGAAATATCATCAGTCATCAAAAGCCCCTGAAATCCGATATCACGCCGGATCAGATCAATCACCGTGTCCGAACAGGTGGCAGGTGCCTCTGCATCAATGGCTTCAAAGACGATATGGGCGGTCATGGCCATGGGCAAATCATTTAGCGCCGCAAAGGGCGCAAAATCATGACGATACAGATCATCTCGTCCAGTGGAAATGCGCGGCAGGGCGTGATGTGTATCCAACCCCGCCCTGCCATGACCCGGCATGTGTTTCATCACCGCCAAAACGCCACCCTGCGCCATGCCATCGACCAAGGCGCGTGCAGCCAGCGCAACGCGGTCAGGATCACTGCCATAACAGCGGTTTTTCAAAAAAACATGGGTTTGGGGTGTCACCAGATCCAAGTTCGGGGCGCAGTTCACATCAATGCCCACGTCAGCCAAGTCATGGGCGATCAGCCGCCCCCGCAGCCACATCGCGCGCGCTACGTCTGAGGGCCGCAGCGCTGTGATCTGATCCAACGCGGGGGGGAACTCTTGCCAATGCGGGCTGCGCAGCCGCTGTACCCGCCCACCTTCCTGATCTATCAAGATCGGCGCATTACGCCCTATGGCTGTGCGCAAATCGGCACAAAGCGCCCGCAACTGATCGGGCGCTTCGACATTACGGCCAAAAAGAATAAAACCCCAAGGATCAGCCTTGGCAAAAAATCGTTTTTCATCGGGCGTAAGCCTTGGACCTGAACACCCAAGAATCGTGGCAGAGGCCGCCATTATCGGATCAAAACAGGGATGCAGCCAAAACCATCGGTAAGCATCACGGTGCAAAAGCCCTGGGCGTCTCGCTCATCGCCAAACCCCATCAGGCGCAGCCGAAAAAACCGCCCCGCGCTATTCTCAGCCTCTTGAATCACAGGGGTTTTGCCAGAAAAGCTGCTGCCAAAAAGCCCGGCCAAACGCGACCATTCGGACTTGGCACTGGCGACCGTGTCAAACGAGCCTAACTGCACCAAACGTGTGCCTTGCGGAATGTCGGGGCTGTCTTTCAACAATACAATCGGCGCGGCCAGCGCGGCTTGCACCTGCGGTGCCTGCAATTGCGCCCGACGTGGCCGTGGCAATGGAACAGGCGCCGATTGCGGTGCTGCTTTTGAAGCGTTGATGATCTTGGGCCCATCCTGCTCAGACATCTCGGCCGGCGCCGCGGCCGCCGATTGCAACGCTGCGTCGACCGCCAGCTGCAGATCGATCATCCCTATATCAAACGAAGCTAACACCGTGTCATCGCCACCTGACAGTGCATTGGTGCTGGTACCCTCAAGTGGCAGATCACCGTTCATAGCCATAGGTGTCAAACCCTGCGGCACCAATGCGCTCAGTGGCGTCGGCTCAAACCCCGATGGATCAGCATCTGTCAGGCCAATTGTTTTGGGGGCCAACACAAGGATTTCCGAGGGTGCCGCCACAATGCCATTGGCCGCAACCGCATTTACAGAAAGGCCTTGATGGGCAATTTGAATACCACCGGGGTTGTCAGGCGCCATGCGCAAAGGCGCGCTGAGCGCCTGCACAACCGGCACCCCCCGCACATCACGCACCATCACATCATAGGCCCAAAACCCCAAGCCAACCACCAAGCCCAAAGACAAACTGGCCGCCGAGAGCCGGGTGATACGGGTCACAAACCCAGTTGAAAAGAGCGGAGACCGCCCTGCCCCAACCCCGCCTCCGAGGTCGTCAAAACTATAAGCCGCCATGTCCTGCCTTTCAGCCCAAGGGTCT
This sequence comes from uncultured Paracoccaceae bacterium, assembly GCA_937895435.1. Lineage (GTDB taxonomy): Bacteria > Pseudomonadota > Alphaproteobacteria > Rhodobacterales > Rhodobacteraceae > CALAXT01. The sequence goes on from CALAXT010000024.1 coordinate 52,648, forward strand.
AGGCCCCCGGTTTTACTGCCTGCTCGACCCGATGGCGGCGCGTTTGATCAGCGCATTTCTTCCACCGGAACAACGCCAAGGATAGCAAGACCTGAGGAAATAACAACGCCTGTTGCACGGGCCAATGCAATTTTTGCAGCCGTTGTGTCCAGATCGCCCTCTTGGACAAAGCGCAGGCTGGCATCATCATGACCACGGTTCCACAACCCATGCAGATCTGAGGCAAGTTCATAGAGATAAAAGGCGATACGGTGGGGTTCGTGGCTGCGGGCCGAAATTTCAACCAAGCGCGGCCACTCGGCAATTTTGCGAATTAGCGTCAGTTCGGCGGCATTATTCAACCGCGCCAAATCCGCCAGTGCCAGCTGCGCATCTTGGGTGGCCACACCGGCTTCAACCGCCTTGCGGATCACAGAAGACACGCGGGCATGGGCATATTGCACATAAAACACCGGGTTTTCTTTTGACTGTTCAAGCACTTTGTCGAAATCAAAATCAAGCGACGCGTCGTTTTTCCGCGTGAGCATCACAAAGCGGGTCACATCAGCGCCCACCTGTTCAACCACGTCGCGCAGTGTCACAAATGTGCCAGCACGCTTTGACATTTTGAACGGTTGGCCATTTTTCCACAGCTTAACCAGCTGCATCAGCTTGATATCCAGCGGAACACGTTTGTTTGACAATGCCGCAACAGCGGCGTTCATCCGTTTGACATAGCCCCCATGATCGGCGCCAAAAATATCGATCAATGCGTCAAAACCGCGTTCCAACTTATCAAAGTGATAGGCAATATCCGGGGCGAAATAGGTCCAGCCACCGTCGGATTTCTGCACGGGGCGATCGACATCATCCCCAAAGGCGGTGCTGCGAAACAGCGTTTGTTCGCGCGGCTCCCAGTCTTCGGGGGTTTTGCCTTTGGGCGGCTCTAGAGTGCCACGGTAAATTAAACCCTGTGCGTCCAAAGCGGCGAGGGCCGCCTCAATCTTGCCAGTGCCGTAAAGCGCCTTTTCGCTGGAATAAACATCCATGGTCACGCCAAGCGCTGCCAAATCTTCTCGGATCATGACCATCATGGCCCGGGTGGCAAATTCGCGCACATCAGTCAGCCAGATCTGTTCGGGTTTATCCAACAGGCTGTCGCCAAATTTTTCTTTCAGTGCTTGCCCCACTGGGATCAGATAATCACCGGGGTAAAGACCTTCGGCAATTTCAGGGCTGAGGCCATGTGCCTCGCGGTAACGCTCAAAGGCAGAGCGCGCCAAAACATCAACCTGCGCGCCCCCATCATTGATGTAATATTCGCGTGTCACATCATGGCCCGAAAATTCTAACAGCCGCGCCAGCGCATCACCGAAAACTGCACCCCGAACATGGCCCACATGCATCGGCCCCGTCGGGTTGGCAGAAACAAATTCCACATTCACGCGCAAGCCCTTGCCCATGTTTGATCGACCAAAATCAACACCCGCATGCAAAGCCGCCCGCAAAACCGCCACCCAAATCTGATCATGCAGCCGCAGATTCAAAAAACCAGGCCCGGCCACGGTGACCTCAGATATTCGCGGGTCAGCCCGCAGGCGTTCCGCCAAGGCCTCTGCGATCACACGCGGCGACAATTGCGCCGGTTTGGCCAAAACCATCGCCGCATTGCTGGCCATATCGCCATGGGCAAGATCGCGTGGCGGCTCCACCACAATGGATGCGAAATCCAAGCCCGCAGGCAAAACACCTGCGACCTGCATCGCTTCCAAATTTTCCAGCACCAAGACGCGAATATCGTTAAAAAGGTTCATCTGCTCTATCCCTGATTGGGGCGCGGTTTATCATGGGCAGCGGCCGGGTCAACGGCGCGCGCGGCTCAAAGCGGTGTCTCTTGATGCTTTGCGTATTGCTCTAACGCAAAACGGTCAGTCATGCCGGACACATAATCAGCGATGCTGCGGGCCAAATGTGTTTGATCAGGCGCAGACGCTACATCCGTGCGCCATTCCAGCGGCAGCAGATCAGGCTGCGATAAATAAAGCGGAAACAGCGTATCGATCACATCCGTTGCTTGCGCGCGTTCCCGCATCACACGGGGGGCGCGATACATCCGTGTGAAAAGAAATGACCGGATTTCCTTCATTTGCAAAAAGAACGGATCAGAAAACCGGATGACGGGCATCCCAAGCGCCCGCACCGCAGCAGCGCTTTGGGGGGTTGTTTCAGCCAGACGTTTGCGGGCAAAGCCCACCACATCTTCAACCATCACCCCAAACACCCGCCGCAACGCCTCATGCCGCCGGCGCATTGGATCAAGCCCGGGATAGATCCGATCAACTTCGTTTAACGCAGGGCCAACGATCGGCAAATCTTGCAGATCAGTTTCTTCAAACAGGCCCGAGCGCAGGCCATCCTGCAAATCATGGTGATTATAGGCGATATCATCGGCAATCGCGGCCACCTGCGCCTCGGCGCTGGCATGGGTTGTCAATTCCAGATCGTGCACAGCGTTATATTCCGCCAATGCGTAAGGCAGGTCACCCGTTACCGGGCCATTGTGTTTGGCCAGACCCTCCAGCGTTTCCCACGTCAGGTTCAGCCCATCGAATCGGGCGTAATGGCGTTCAAGACTGGTAACAATTCGAATAGCTTGGGCGTTATGGTCAAACCCACCAAAGGGTGCCATCCAACGCGACAGCGCGTCTTCGCCCGTGTGGCCAAAGGGCGGATGCCCCAAATCATGGGCCAGCGCGATCGCCTCGGCCAATTCGGTGTTTAACCCCAACACATCTGAAATCGTGCGCGCAACTTGTGCCACCTCAATGGAATGGGTCAGGCGGGTGCGATAATAATCGCCCTCATGCTCCAAAAAGACTTGGGTTTTATGTTTCAGGCGACGAAAGGCGCTTGAGTGGATGATACGGTCGCGGTCACGCTGGAACGCGCTGCGAAAGGTACTAAGGTCTTCGGGGTAAAGCCTGCCACGGCTGGTTGCCGGACTGCAGGCAAAGGGGGCTTGCATATTAATTGCCTGTTCTTGCCGCTGGGCGGGCATTGCTGTATGATTTTCATCATAGCCAAGCCTGCCCCAGTTTCAAGCAAAGCCCCCCATTGAAGTGAAACACCCACATGACCCTGACATTGCCGCCCAAAGTAACTGATCGCGCCTTTGCCCGACTGGCCGAAATCAACGCCAGCTGCGCGCAGCCGCAGGCGTTGCGGGTGGCTGTTGAGGGCGGCGGATGTTCAGGCTTTCAATATGATATCAAGCTAGACCATGCAGCCCCCGATGACCTGGTGTTGGAAAAAAACGGTCAAAAGGTGCTGGTTGATGCGGTGTCTCTGCCGTTTCTTGCCAATGCGGTCATTGATTTTTCGGATGAGCTGATTGGCGCAAAATTCACCATTGAAAACCCAAATGCCACATCAAGCTGCGGTTGCGGCATCAGCTTTTCTTTGTGAGCTGCGGCGCAATCGGGGCAAAGCTGCGGTTTTCCTTGCCCGTTCTTGCGCAAAAGGCTTGCGCCCGCCTGCACAAGGCGGCATCGTGACAAAAAAGACCCATCCGGTTTGGCCGTGGGCGTGGCGGGCGATCAATGTTTCTTGAAATTCTTATTGTCTTGTTGCTGACCGTTGTGAACGGCGTGTTGGCAATGTCGGAACTTGCTGTGGTCTCGGCGCGGCCTGCTCGGCTTCGGGTCTTGGCCGAACAGGGACAAACTGGCGCACAGGCAGCCCTTGATCTGCGCGAAACCCCCGGCCGGTTTTTGTCGACGGTGCAGATTGGTATCACGCTTGTTGGGGTACTGTCGGGGGCGTTTTCGGGCGCGACACTGGGCGCGCGACTTGCAGATTCTTTAGAAATTTGGGGGGTTCCGGGGCCTTTGGCGGATACGCTTGGGGTTGGGGCCGTGGTTGTTTGCATCACGTATCTGGCCCTGATCGTGGGCGAGCTGGTGCCCAAACAAATAGCACTGCGCGACCCCGAAATGGTCGCTGCGCGGGTAGCACCGATGATGCGGGTGATATCAATCATCACCGGGCCACTGGTTTGGGTGCTGGATGGATCTGGAAATTTGATCCTGCGACTTTTGGGCCAAACCAATGAAGATGGCAGCCAGATGAGCGATGAAGAGATCAAAATGACGATCTCTGAGGCTGCAACAGCGGGCGTCTTGAAAAGTGATGAGCGCGAAATGATCGCCGGTGTCATGCGTGTGGCAGACCGGTCTGCCAGCGCGCTGATGACCCCCCGCCATGAGGTTGAGCTGATCGATCTGTCTGACGATTTTGACACGATCTTGCAACAAGCCCGCGAAAGCCGTCGCTCGCGCCTGCCCCTGCGCGATGGTGGCCCAGATGAGGTTGTGGGCGTCATTTCTGTCAAAGACATCTTGATGAGCGCCGAGGCCGGCACGCATGATGCGCTGCGTGCGCTGATCCGGGAAGCCCCGGTGGTGCTGGATTTGTCAGATGCCACCCAAGTGATTGACAGTCTGCGCGGCTCATTGGTGCATATGGTGCTGGTTTACGACGAATACGGACATTTTCAGGGCATTGTGACGCCGATGGATGTGTTGGAAGCCATTACCGGCGCCTTTCGCGACGAAGAGGTTGACGAACCCGCCTGTGTTGAGCGCCCCGATGGCAGCTTGCTGGTGGCAGGGTGGATGGCGGTGGATGAGTTCGCTGAACGCGTCAACCTGCCCCTGCCCGAAGACCGTGATTTTGATACAGTCGCGGGCCTTGTGCTTGACCGAATGGGCCGGCTGCCTGCTTTGGGTGAAAGCGTGGCCTATGCTGGATATCAGATGGAAGTCGTCGATATGGATGGAATGCGGATCGATAAGCTGTTGGTGTCGCGGATCAATCCCTTTGTGGTCACGCAAACCGGGGATGAACTGTGAAGATCGCAAGCTTTAACATCAATGGAATCAAGGCGCGTGCTGAGGCGCTGGGCAGTTGGTTGGACCGCGCGGTGCCGGATGTGGTTGTGTTGCAGGAAATTAAATCGATTGATGCAGCCTTTCCCCGCGATATTTTTGAAAGCCGTGGCTATAATTTAGAAACCCATGGTCAAAAAAGTTTCAACGGCGTGGCCATCGCCGCACGCCTGCCGCTGGAGGATGTCAGCCGGGGCTTGCCCGGCGATGACAGTGATGAACAGGCACGCTGGATTGAAGCAACCGTTGTGGGAACCCGCGCCATTCGGGTTTGTGGGCTTTACCTGCCCAATGGAAACCCCGCACCCGGGCCAAAGTATGACTATAAGCTTGCGTGGATGGATCGTCTGCATACGCATGCCCAAACGCTTTTACAAAGCGAAGAACCCGTGGTGATGGCGGGCGATTACAACATTATCCCCCAACCCCAAGACGCCAAACGCCCAGATGCTTGGCGCGAGGATGCTCTGTTTCGTCCCGAAAGCCGCGCTGCGTTTCAGCGCGTGGTGAATTTGGGCTTTACCGATGCGCTCACCGTGTGCCGCCCAGGCCCCGGCCAGTTTACATTTTGGGATTATCAGGCCGGCGCATGGGCGCGGGACGATGGTATTCGCATCGATCATATGCTGCTCAGCCCACAAGCGGCCGATTTGCTGCAAGACTGCCAGATTGACAAACAAGAACGCGATATGGAACGGCCCTCAGATCACGTGCCAATCTGGGCCACGTTTGACGCCTAGACATGATGCTTGCTGATTGGGCTTGCGGTTAGCGGGTCACGTCATGGCCATAAAGCCAATCAAACCGACGCAGCATCAGGCCGGGTGCAACCCGCCCCACCACGCGCAACCCAACATGCGCCACCAGCCGTGACACCCCACCCAAATGATAGGCGCGTGCGTTGCTGTTGGCGGCTGCTACGATTTTGCACGTGCGGGGGTGGCGCTGCGCGGCATAGTCAGCCAAGGCTGCATCAATATCAGGGCCTTCGGCCAATGCGCGGGCCAACACAAAAGCATCTTCCAGCGCCATATTTGCGCCTTGGGCCAAAAAAGGCAGGGTGGGATGCGCAGAATCGCCCAGCAACACTGCACCCTGCCTGTGCCAACATCGGGCGACATCGTGCCGAAAAAGACCCCACAAATGTGTTTCTTGCACCCGCGCCAACCAACCTGGCACAGGGCCGCCAAAGCCCGCAAAGGCGGCGCGCAGATGTGCAGGATCATCGGCAATCGACCAGCCTTCTTCGGCCCAAATGTGACGCTCTTCGACCGCAACAATATTGCGCAGCCCCCCACACAGTGGATAGCTGACCAAGTGACGCCCCGGTGCCATAAACACCTGAACTTCAGGAAGATCATCCTCTTGCCCTTTAATCACCGCGCGCCAGGCAACCTGATGGGTAAAAAATGGCACCTCTGGCCCATTCAGCGCCGGCCGCAACACAGAGTGTAATCCATCCGCCCCAATCAGCAGCGGAACGCGCGCCGCTTGCCCGCCCAACATCCGCAGCTCAGCCCCCCCCATATCCAAACCGACCGAGGCCACGCGCGACCCTGTAACGATCTCCACCCCTGCCCCCTCGGCCGCTTTCGCCAATTCTGCAATCAGCGCCCCACGAGAAACAAAGCGATAGTGCTGGTCTGGCCGCAGCCGCCCCAGATCAAGCCGCGCCACTGACCGCCCCGAAGCAGCATCGCGCAACTGCACGGCCTGGGCTGCAACCGTGATTGGCCGCAACGCATCCCCCAAGCCCAACGCGTGCAAAACGGCCATGCCATTGGGCGAGAGCTGCAACCCCGCCCCCGAGCTGCGCAGGGTTTCGGCCTGTTCCAAAACCCAAACCCGCGCCCCAGCCCGCGCCAAAGCATAGGCCACCGCCAGCCCACCAATACCCGCGCCAAGAACGGTGATCTCTTGATCCTTAAGCCGCATCAAAGGCCCCAATTATCTGCTCACTGGCATAAGATGGACGGACCGAAAAAAGACGCAAGGCCCAGACAGCACATACCAAAACACCGGGGTGCAAACCCCGGCGTCGTTTGGAATTTTCAATGCGCCTCATTCGTCGCGATGCACTTTTTCACGCCGTTCATGACGCTCCTGCGCCTCAAGCGTCATGGTCGCAATAGGGCGGGCATCCAGACGCTTAAGCGAAATCTGCTCGCCGGTCATTTCACAATAGCCAAATTCACCGCTCTCAATACGGCGCAGGGCTGCATCAATTTTTGAGACCAACTTACGTTGACGATCACGGGTGCGCAGTTCCAGCGCGCGATCTGTTTCTTCTGAGGCACGATCGGCAATATCTGCGACGTTGCGTGATGTATCTTGCAAGCCTTCGATGGTTTCACGCGTGCCGTCTTGCAGCTCAGATTTCCACTGCAGGAGGCGCCGACGAAAATATTCCAGCTGTCTTTCATTCATGAAAGGTTCGTCTTCGGCTGGTCTGTAATCTTCAGGCAGAAAATTCTCTGCTTTCATATCGCCACCTTTGGTTGAGCGGGCTTGTGCCGAAATGTCCATGCGTTTGCCCCACGTTCCCTTGGGGCACGCATTACTGCATGGCTGTGCGCTTGTCACTAGGTTATGGGCATGCTTGCCGGGAAAACCCGGTGTGATAGGGTGCAGCTGACAAATTAAGGAAAGGCGCGCGCGCATGCAGTTTTCAGGAACCGACCGCTATATTGCCAGCCCCGATTTGATGGTGGCAGTTAACGCGGCGGTCGCATTGGAACGCCCTTTGTTGGTAAAGGGGGAACCTGGCACTGGCAAAACCGAATTGGCGCGTCAGGTTGCGCAAAGCCTGGGCCTGCCGATGATTGAATGGCATGTGAAATCAACCACCAAAGCCCAACAGGGGCTTTATGAATATGATGCCGTCAGCCGTCTGCGGGACAGCCAATTGGGCGACGCGCGGGTGCATGATGTGTCGAACTACATCCGGCACGGCAAGCTTTGGCAGGCCTTTGACGCCGATCAAAAGGTGGTGCTTTTGATCGATGAGGTAGACAAGGCCGACATCGAATTTCCAAACGATCTTTTGCAAGAACTCGACCGGATGGAATTTCACGTCTATGAAACAGGTCAAACGATCACCGCGCGCCATCGCCCCATCGTGATCATCACATCCAACAATGAAAAAGAATTGCCAGATGCGTTTTTACGGCGGTGTTTTTTCCACTATATCCGGTTCCCCGATCCGCAGACGCTGCGCCAGATTATTGCAGTGCATCATCCCAATATAAAAGAAGCGCTGCTGACGGCCGCATTGACACAGTTTTACGAATTGCGCGAAACGCCGGGGTTAAAGAAAAAGCCCTCAACCTCTGAGGTGCTGGACTGGCTGAAATTGCTTTTGGCTGAAGATCTTACCCCCGAAGATTTGCGCCAAAGCGGCAAAGATGCATTGCCTCGTCTGCATGGCGCCCTTTTGAAAACTGAGGCAGACGTGCATCTTTTTGAACGGCTGGCTTTCATGGCACGCGGGCGCGGCTAGGTGCGGGCAAGAATTTTTGGGCTTTGTCTGTTGGGGCTCGCGGGGTGCGCCACTGCGCCGCGCGCGCCGGTCCCGGGGCCGATGGTTTTGCCATCGATGAAAACATTTGCAGCCCCCACACCCACAGCCCCCCAACGCTCAAACCATGATATCGCGCAGGACTTCTTGGACCTGAGTTTTGTGATGGAAAGCGGCCGCCCCCTGCCCCGTATGACCCGGTTCACTGGGCCGATACGGGTGCGGCTGACAGGAGCGCCCCCGGCCAACGCCCATGCTGATCTGGATGTGCTGCTGGCGCGTTTGCGTCGCGAGGCACAGATTGATATTCAAAAACTCGACGCCCAACCAAGCCCAACACCCGAAAACGCCAACGCGCGCCCCCCCGCTGAAATCACCGTAGATTTTGTTGCGCGCCGAACCATGCAAGCGGCCGTGCCCAACGCAGCGTGTTTTGTAGTGCCAAATGTCAGCTCATGGGAAGATTTTCGGCGCAAACGGGCCGAAAGCAGCCTTGATTGGCAGACGCTGCCACAGCGCCAATTTTTGGCGGTGTTCATTCCCTATGATACCAGCCCGCAAGAGGTGCGCGACTGCCTGCATGAAGAAATAGCCCAGGCGATTGGGCCACTGAATGATCTGTATCGGCTGAACGATTCTGTTTTTAACGATGACAACTTCCACGCCGTTTTGACCGGCCAAGATATGCTGATCCTGCGGGCCTATTATGCGCCTGAACTCCAAAACGGCATGACGCGCGATCAGGTTGCAACCCGCCTGCCTGCGCTTTTGGCACGGCTAAACCCAGCAGGCGAAAACCCCAAGCTGCCGCGCCGCGCAGCCCCACCCCAGCCCACGCCACGTGAATGGATCACAGCGATGGAACAGGCGCTGGGGGCACGTGGCGGCTATATCGGGCGGCTGGCTGCAGCACGGCGCGCGCTGTCGGTGGCCACCCGCGCAGGTTGGCAAGATGGCAGAATGGCCTTTAGCCTTTATGCCATTGGCCGCCTGACGCAAGCAAATGACCCTGAAACTGCCAACCGCGCATTTTTGGCTGCGGGCTTGCTGTATGCCACGCTGCCTGATGCACGGCTACAACGCGCGCATGTTGATCTGCGTTTGGCAGCCTTTGCGCTGGCCTCGGATCGCCCACAACAGGCGTTAGCACTGCTTGAACGGGCTGAACCTGTGATGCAACGGGCCGAAAATGCGGCCATGCTTGCCACGGTTTTAATGTTGAAATCCGAAGCGCTGCGCACGCTGAACCGTGCAGACGCTGCGGCACAAGCGCGCCTCGACAGTTTGGGTTGGGCGCGGTATGGCTTTGCCGACGATGCCGCGGTGCGCCAGCGTATGCAGCGGCTTGACCTGCCATCCCCATAGGAGACACTAATGATCTTGATCACCCTCACTTTTGCCCTTGGGGCCTTTTGGGGCGCCCGCCTTGCGAAAAAGCGTGGCGGCAACCGGTCTGATATGGCGCAATACGGCGTAGCCTATGGCATTGTTTTTGGCTTGGTGGGGCTGTTTTTTGTGTTGTTCCTGTCGCATCTGGTATGATTGATGCTGCTGCCCTTTTTTGAATCCCTGCGCCGTAGCAATATCCCGGTATCACTGCGCGAATTCTTGGGATTTTTAGAGGGAATGCGTGCAGGTCTTGTGACCTATGATTTAGACGGTTTTTATTTTTTAGCCCGCACTTGTTTGGTAAAAGACGAACGACACTTTGACCGATTTGACAGGGCATTTTCTTATTCATTCCAAGGTGTTGAGGGCATTTCTGAACAAGACGTCTTAAACGCGCTGGATCTGCCCCCAGATTGGCTGACCAAAATGGCCGAACGCCATCTGACCCCCGAAGAGCGCGCAGAAATTGATGCGTTGGGTGCGTTTGAGGCACTGATGGAAACCCTGCGCAAACGGTTGGCGGAACAACAGGGCCGTCACCAAGGCGGATCAAAATGGGTAGGCACTGCGGGCACCAGCCCCTTTGGCGCCTATGGCTATAACCCCGAGGGCGTGCGCATCGGCCAAAGCGAAAGCCGCCACCAACGGGCAGTGAAAGTATGGGATCGCCGGGAATTTCGTGACTTTGATGACCGGGCCGACTTGGGCAGCCGCGCGATGAAATTGGCGCTGCGCCGCCTGCGCAAATGGGCACGCGATGGTGCAACCGATGAAATCGATCTGGAACAAACAATTCGCGCCACTGCGGATCATGGTTATCTTGATGTGCAAACCCGCCCCGAACGGCGCAACGCGGTCAAGGTGTTGTTGTTTTTAGATGTGGGTGGGTCGATGGATGCGCATGTTGCCCAAGCGCAATCCTTGTTTTCGGCAGCAAGAGATTCGTTCAAACACTTGGAATACTTTTATTTTCACAATTGTCTGTATGAAGGCGTTTGGCGTGAGAACGCGCGCCGTTGGGGCGATCAGTTGCAGACGCATGATATTTTGTGCACCTATGGCAGCGATTATAAATGCCTGTTTTTGGGCGATGCCAGCATGTCCCCCTATGAGATTTCGCACAGCGGCGGTGCCTCTGAGCATTGGAACCAAGAACCAGGCCAAATTTGGCTTCAGCGTGCCCGGACACAATGGCCAGCAAGTGTCTGGCTAAACCCGGTTCCACAGCCCTATTGGGATATGACGGCATCAATCAGAATGATCCAGAATATTTTTGAAAATCAAATGTTTCCAATGACCTTACAAGGTTTGGAACAGGCAATCAAAGCACTGGGGCGATAAGTTTCGCTTAGCCAGCGCGCAACGAAAGCCCGTGCCGGCCTGCCAGATCCGTGAAGAACTGCCACGCCACACGCCCCGACCGACTGCCACGGGTGGCTTGCCATTCAATCGCCTGCGCGCGCAAAACATCTGGCTCAATAGTCAGATCATAAGCAGCACAATAGCCATCTATCATCGCCAAATATTCGTCTTGGGTGCAGGGGTGGAAGCCAAGCCACAGACCAAACCGGTCTGATAGCGACACTTTTTCTTCGACGGCCTCACCGGGTGTTATCGCGGTTGCACGTTCATTTTCAATCATATCACGTGGCATCAGATGGCGGCGATTTGATGTGGCGTAGAAGATCACATTGTCGGGCCGCCCCTCAATCCCACCATCCAAGACCGCTTTGAGCGATTTGTAGTGCTGGTCATCGTGGCTGAATGACAAATCATCACAATACAGCACTATTCTTGCCTGTGATCCGCGCAATTGGGCCAGCAAACGCCCAATGCTGGGTAAATCTTCACGGTGCAATTCCACCAAAACCAGGGGCAAGCCTTCGGCCACAATTGCCGCATGCACAGCTTTGACAAGGCTGGATTTCCCCATGCCTCGCGCCCCCCAGAGCAGCGCGTTATTGGCCGCCATGCCACGCGCAAATTGCCGGGTATTTTCCAAAAGCGTATCGCGCGATCGATTGATGCCAACCAACAGATCAAGCGCCACACGATTGACAGATGGCACGGCTTCCAGCCGATCAGGTTGCGTGTGCCAGACAAAAGCGCTGGCTTGGCCCAAATCAGGGGCAGCGGCGGGCGGTGGGCTGAGCCGTTCCAAAGCCTCGGCGATCCGTATCATTGGGTCCTGTGGGCCACATTGGTCGCTATGGCTCATGTCCGGGCGTCCTCATCCTCATCTTCGGGGTCCAGCAGGCCCTCGGCACGCAGTTGATCATCCCGCTTCTTTTCGGCCCGTCGGACCAAAAAAATCGAGATTTCATAGAGGCCATAGACCGCAGAAAAAAGGACAATCTGCGAAACGACATCAGGTGGGGTGGCGACAGCTGCCAGCGCCAAAATACCAATCACGGCGTATTTACGCGTGCTGGCAAGCCCTTTGGCACTGACAAGCCCCGCCTTACCCATCAGTGTCAGCAAGACAGGCAGCTGAAAACAAAGCCCAAAGGCAATAATAAACTTAGCCGTCAGATCCAGATATTCTGCCACAGAGCCCTGAAAGGTCACGCCCAGATCTTTTGCCGGATCTAGGACAGCACCCTCTGCCCCCGTATCTGCCAGGTCGGCCAGGTGGGGTGCAATTTGCTGAAAGCCCAGGAAAAACTGATAGGCCATTGGAATAACAATATAAAACGCAAACGCTGCACCAACCAAAAACATAAAGGGCGATGCGATCAGAAAAGGCAGAAAAGCGTTTTTTTCGGCTTTATAAAGACCCGGCGCCACAAAGCGCCACAGTTGCGACGCGATATAGGGGAACGATAGCATAAACCCGCCCAAAACAGAAATTCGCACAGCGACGAAAAAACCCTCTTGCAGCTTTACCATGATCAGGTCGCAGCCCTGACCACGGCTGCTAAGCGCCGAGCAGATCGGTTGGGTCAAAAAATTAAAAATCGGCTGATAAAGCACAAACGCGATACACATACCAACAATAAAAGCGATCAACGAGCGCACGATACGCGTCCGCAGTTCAATCAGGTGCTCAATCAGCGGGGCCGAGCTGTCTTCGATATCTTCAGCGTTCATGCGTCACCGGGCTTGGTGCTGCGCTTCTTGGGCGCGGCAGCTTTGGGTTTGGCGGCAGGCTTTGCAGCGGCGCCAGATTCTACCGCCGTAACCGCAGCCGCAGCTGGGGCCTTTTTGCGCGGGGCCGCTTTTGGCTTTGTGGCAGTGTCGGCTTTGACGGGGGGCGTGGCGACTGTGGCACTCTCTGGCGCCGTGCGTACTGCCGCACGTTGGGCTGCGCCCGCTTTCAGTGCCGCTGATTCTGCCGCGCGCTTTTGTGCCAGCTCGGCTGTAGCAGGGCCAAGTGGCGGTTTCCCAGCCGATTCAGAAGCAGGCGCCGGTGTCATCACCGGGGTCGCCGGTTTGGCCGGGGCTGCCGATTTCATCGGATCCCACGCTTCAAACTTTTTGGCGGCATCTTGCAGCCCACCCAAGCCCATTTCTTTGGCAGATGTCGCAGTTTTCAGATCACGCGCCACGTCTTTGACGCCGGTTTGATCTGCGGCATTGTCCATGGCACGTTGAAAATCACGCGCCATGCTGCGCGCCTTGCCCGTGAATCGCCCAACAGTGCGAAACATCTGCGGCAAGTCCTTGGGGCCAATGACAACCAGTGCCACGACCCCAATCACAAATAGTTCAGACATTCCGATGTCGAGCATCTCAGGTCATCCTCAGGTTCAACCCGCACATCACCCCGCAGGCGCGCGGTCGAAGCTTAGACCTTGTCATTGCTGTTGGGCGTAACGTCCTTGGCTGCTTCAAGATTGGTTTCAGCTTCTTCGCTGCTGTCCTTGACGCCTCTTTTGAAAGCGGTGATGCCCTTGCCCACTTCCCCCATCAATGCGCTGACCTTGCCGCGTCCAAACATAACCAGAACGACAACTGCAATCAGCAAAAGGCCAGGTAGCCCGATATTGTTCAACATGGTGCACTCCTCTCAGGCCAAAACGGCCTACTGCCTGTAGCGATTTCATCGTTTTATTGTTTTGTCCACGCAGTTCAAAGCCCCAATCGACCAATGCTGCGCATTTTCATCACACATGCCCACACAATCGGCCGCTTGCAGCCGATTGTGTGCCGCACTAGGCTTGATCACAATATCAAATTACACAGGAAAAACACCATGCAAAGCGTTACAAAACTGGGCGGTTTAGACGATAGTACACCCGACACCAACGATCTGGACGGATGGGTGGTGCGCGCGGGCTCACCCGCTATGAAAACATGGGTTTTGCACACCAATGCGGATGGCACGATGGTTTCGGGCTATTGGGAATGCACGCCCGGCACCTATCACGCCACGTATAAGGCCTATGAGTTCGTACATCTGATCGAAGGGCGGATTGTGATCACCCCGGATGGCGGCACGCCTGTCACGGTGCAAGCAGGCGACGCTTTTGTGATAGAGGCTGATTTTAAAGGAACTTGGAAGATTGAAGAAACGGTGCGCAAACATTTTGATTTCAAGGTAAGCTAGGCCCCTGCTCTGTTAAGCTTCGGCGTGCACCGGAAAGACAAAACATCGGTCACGCCGAAGCATCAGCCACATTGGCGTGCCCTGAGCGGGCAAAAATACCCCCGGCACCGTAGCGCGCAGCGCGGTATCATCCGCTTCCATAACGAATTCAATCAGGCTTTCTTTGCCCATGAACCGCGCACGTGACACCCGCGCGCGCGCCGGTGCCCCATCTTGTGAGGTTTCATTGGGCCCGCGCCCGGCACGATCAAAATCGATCTTGATATGCTGCGGACGGATGACAATTTCGACTGCAGTGCCATCGGCCAAGCCAGGGGTCAGAAATTTACCAAAGGGTGTTTGGGTCAGCGCCCCCTGCACCCGCCCCGGCAAAACGTTGACATCAGAAAAGAAACCAGCTGCGGCACGATCAACGGGGCTGTTGTAAAGGTTATAGGGTGCGCCCTGCTGTACAATACGCCCGTCGCGCATCAGCGCGATCTGATCGGCCATCCGCATAGCCTCATCGGGTTCATGCGTGACCAAAAGAACCGCGCAGCCCTCGCCCTTTAACACCTCTAGCGTAGCATCACGGATGCCGTCACGCAGGCGGTTATCAAGCCCAGAAAACGGCTCATCCATCAACAAAACACGGGGGCGCGGGGCCAAGGCACGGGCAAGTGCCACGCGCTGCTGCTCTCCGCCCGATAGTTCATGGGGAAATTTTTCGCCGAATCGGGCCAAATCAACCCTGTCGAGCAATTCGGCAACCCGGTCCGCCACATTTTCGCCCCGCCCACGCAGACCAAAGGCCACGTTTTGCGCAACGCTCAGATGGGGAAACAGCGCAAAATCTTGGAACATCAACCCAATTTCACGGGCTTCGGGCGGCAAATGCAACGCGCCGTGTGACAGCACCTGACCATCGACCCGGATCACACCGCCAGTCGGATGTTCCACGCCCGCAATCAACCGCAATGTGGTCGATTTGCCACAGCCAGACGGGCCAAGCAAACAGGCAACTTGGCCCGGAAAAACACGCAAATTTACGCCGCGCACCACTTCGGTTGCACCAAAGCGGTGGGTCAGGCCCTCAACCTCAAGACGTGGGCGCGAGGCGGGCGGGCGGTTAATATCTTGCGCCAAGCCAAATTCCGATCAATTCCATCAGGTAAAGCGGCCTAACAGCCCACGCACGCCTGTGCAAGCCTGATGCGCGATCAGTTATGATCTTGTAAAACGATCTCGGCGCCCTTCCAGCCCATTAACATGCTGGGGGCATTGGTGTTTCCACCAATCAACGTCGGAAAGGCCGAGGCATCACAGACCCGCAGACCGTCCAGCCCATGCACCCGCAACCGCGGATCAATCACAGAAGCACTTGGGTCTCGGCCCATGCGGGCGGTGCATGACGGATGATAAACCGTGCCCGAGCGTGCACGGAAATCATCAATTAACGCAGCATCGCTTTGAACCTCGGGCCCAGGGCGCAATTCTTCTGCCATCACCGATTTCAAAGCGGGTTGAGCGGCCAGATGGCGCAGAAATTTCACGGCTGCCAGCATTTCTTGCACGTCGTGATCGGTCGAATATGCATTGGCGGTGATGCGTGGCGCCTGCGCCGGATTGGCGGACAAAATATGCACATGACCCCGGCTGGTTGGGCGACAATTGGAAAGCCCAAGCGACATGCCCCAAAACGGATCGGGCGTCAGCAACGGGCGTTCGCCCTCGCGCGGGATCAGGGTTGAAAACGCCTGCATGTAAAGCTGCATGTTGGGCCGAGGCAGGCTGGGATCTGTGCGGAAAAAACCACCACCATGGTTGATTGAAAGGGCCAACGGCCCTCTCCCACTGAGCAAATATTTTGCCCCCACCAATGCCTTGCCCCACCAAGGCCGCAAGATCTGGTTGAGCGTTGGCACCGTCATCCGCCATGTATAGTTCAGGCCCTGATGGTCATTCAGATGTGCGCCAACATTCGGATTGGCATGATGCACGGCGATCCCTGCGGCCTGCAAAATCTGCGGGTCGCCCACGCCAGACAGCTCTAGCAGCTGCGGCGTGTTGATGGCGCCCCCTGATAAGATCACCTCGCGCGTGGCCCGCGCGGTTATACGCTGGCCTTTGTGGCTGTATTCCACACCAACGGCACGCGTCCCTTCAAAAATCACACGGCTGGCCAGCGCGCGGGTCACCACCCGCAGGTTTGCCCGCCGCATGGCGGGGCGCAAAAACGCCCGTGCGGCCGAATTGCGCCGCCCGCCCTTAACGGTCAACTGATAGCTGCCAATGCCCTCTTGTTCGGGGCCGTTGAAATCTACCACATGGTTTAAGCCAGCCGACACGCCAGCCTGCACAAAATTTTTGACCAACGGATGCAGGTCGCGCGTATTTTTCGAAATGAAAAGCGGCCCCCCTGCCCCACGCCATTCGTCGGCGCCGGCCTCGGTGTCTTCGATCGCCCGATAGGCGCGCAGAACTTGATCCCAGCCCCAATCTGCGCCCCCAATATCGCCCCAATCGTCATAGTCCGATTTGTGGCCACGAATATAAACCATCGCATTGATCGAACTTGATCCGCCAAGCACCTTGCCGCGCGGCCAGAAATCACGCTGCCCGTTCAAGCCCGGATCAGGTTCGGTTTGGTAAAGCCAGTTAACGGCAGGGTTATAGAACAGCTTGCCATAGCCAAGGGGCATATGGATAAAAAAGCGCGAATCGCTGCCGCCAGCCTCTAATACCAAAACCGAAAAACGCCCGTTTTCGCTTAGGCGGTTGGCCAACACACAGCCCGCAGACCCTGCGCCAACGATTATAAAGTCATAAGAATTTTCGGCCATGCTGGCGCCTTTTAGATCTAAGCTCTTTGGCAGGGATTAAGCGCAGCCACGCCATGCAGCAATCATCTTTGCGACCATGCTGGGGTGAAATTGGCCAATTATCGGGGCGCAGGTGGGATGGAATAGGTCATATTGGCGCGCGCGACGGGATCGGGCAGGCCTTGGGAATAGATCAGCGCATCGCCAACAGCCAAAACCCGGCCCAATTTCAACAGCCGTGCGCTGGCAATTACATCACGATCTTGTGCCGGTTTGCGCAGAAAATCTATGCTTGCATTGGTGGTCACCGCTAAGGCCTGCGGTCCGATCCGTGACAGAAGACACAGATAAAGTGCCACATCCGCCAGCCCAAACATCGCCGGGCCAGACACTGTGCCGCCGGGGCGCAAATGCGCAGCACTGACGCGCAGACGCAAAACCAACCCCTGCGCGGAAACCTCATCAACCACCATTTCTTGCGCAACCTGCGGGAACTCGGTTTGCAAGAACCGCCCCAGATCGTCTTTTGACATTGCCAGTTCCATGGTCTTCCCTCTGTCCACTGGGGCGGTTAGTCTTTTCGCGAAACCAAAGGGATTTGACAAGATGACCGAAGCACTTGTGTTGCGCGAAGATCAGGGGCGCATTGCCATTTTAACTTTGAACCGTCCGCAGGCTCTGAATGCGCTGTCTGATGCGCTGATGGCGCAGTTACAGGCAACGCTAGACGATCTGGCCCAAGACAGCGCCATTCGCGTGGTTATTTTGCGCGGCGCGGGCAAAGCGTTTTGTGCGGGCCACGATTTGCGTGAGATGCAGGCAGGCCGCGCGGCACCTGATGGCGGGCAGGCCTATTTTGCAGATCTCTTTAGGCGTTGCAGCACACTGATGCTGACAATCCGCGCCATGCCACAGCCCGTGATAGCCCAGGTTCATGGGATCGCCACCGCCGCCGGATGCCAATTGGTGGCCAGCTGCGACTTGGCCATAGCTGCCGATGACACCAAATTTGGTGTGAATGGGGTCAATATTGGGCTGTTTTGTTCGACACCAATGGTTGCACTGACCCGCGCGGTGCCAGCCAAAGCCGCGTTTGAAATGCTGACGACAGGCCATTTCATTACAGCCTCCAAGGCCGAAAGCATCGGTTTGATCAACCGCCATACCGAACAGGGCGACCTTGATCGTGAAACTTTGGAATTTGCCGAAACGATTGCCGCGAAATTGGGGGCAGTGGTTCGAATCGGCAAACGCGCATTTTATGACCAAGCTGAAATCGGGATAGAGCAAGCATATGCTCTGACTGCTGATGTCATGGTCGGCAATATGATGCGCGATGATACCAATGAGGGCATCACGGCCTTTCTTGAAAAACGCAAACCTGATTGGCAGTCCTGATCGGACTCAGATCATTTCAACCCGGCGGCGCAGAATCAGCGCCGCCCCTAAGGCCAACAACGCCAGCAAAAACGCCATCGCCAACAAACCATCAATACCGCTGGCCGCAATCAGCACCGCCCCAAGAAATGGCGCACAAGCGGTGGCCAACGTGGGCGCCATCGCCAAAACGCCCGAAATCGCCCCAAACGCCTGACGCCCAAGAACTTCGGCGGTCAAAACCGGGCGCAAAATACTGCTCATGCCCATCGCGCTGCCCTGCAGCAGGGCAAACAGAAAAATAAGTCCCGGCGCTGCAGCCGCCGCCACCAAGATAGGCGCCCCCATCGCCAGCCAAATCACACTGATCCGAACCGCGCGGCCGGTGCCAATGCGTGATTCGTTTAACATCAGCACCAAACGCCCCGCGACCTGCGCCGGCCCGATACAAGATGCCGCCAACACCGCCATTGCGGGCGACGCCCCACGATCGTCGAAGATCGGCAGAAAATAGGTGACAATCATCGCGTGATTCAGGGCCATCGCGCCAAAGATTGCCGCCACCAACCAAAATTCGACACGACGCAAAGCCTGCGCCAAAACAGATTTGGCGTTGGAAACTGCGCCGTGATCATGGGGTGGTTCGTTTGGCACATGTGCAGCCTCGCGTGCTTGCAAAGTGCGCACCGCCAGCCAATTGACAGGCACGGTGACGCAGGCCTGCACAACGGCAAACCCCAAGACCGCCCCACGCCAGCCCCATTCCCCTGCCATCAATGCCCCAGCCGGAAACGCAAGGCTTGAGGCAAAACCCGCCACCAGTGTCACCCGCGTAATCGCCGGACGCGCGGATGGGGTTTGAACCACGGTTAAAAAGGAAAAACAGACCTCATAAAGGCTGGCACTGTGCGCCAGCCCCAACACAGCCCAAACCACCAAATAGGTGCCAAGCCCCTCAACCAAAGAAAGTGCGGCCAGCGCGCAGGCGCCCAAAGCCGCCCCCCAAATCAACAGCCCGCCACCATAGCCCCGGTCAATCAACCGCCCCGCCAGCGGGGCCGAAAGCGCCGAAATCACAATCGACAGTGTTGGCCCCAAAGACAAAAGTGTTTTGGACCACCCAAACCCTGTTTCCAAACTGGGCAGCAACGCAGCAAAGAAATAATACAGCGTGCCATAACCTGCTGTTTGACCAATAGCCAACAGCCAGATTGGCCCCTGCCCCGATCGCCAGTGCCGCGCAGAACCCGCATCTGACACAGCGCGCATCGACATAATCAGACCGCGTAGATTTCAGAAAACTTTGTCTCAAGATAATCCAAAAGCGGCGTTTCATCGGGCACGAAACCGCAGGCTTTTGCGATAACATCACGCGGTTGGTAAAGCCCGCCATGGCGCTGCACATGCTGGCCCAGCCATGCGGTGGCAGCCCTTGGGTCACCTTGCGCCAAATCTTTATCCAAATCCGGACATGCTGCGCGCATGGCTTGGTGCAGCGCACCGGCATAAACATTTCCCAACGCATAGGTCGGAAAATAACCAAACAGCCCCACCGACCAATGCACATCTTGCAAAACGCCATCAGATGGTCGCCCAACCGAAACGCCAAAATCATGGGCAAACCGCGTGTTCCATGCCTCGGTCAGATCGGCCACATCCAACCGACCCGCAATCAAATCCCGCTCCAGATCAAAGCGCAGCATAATGTGCAGATTATACTGCACCTCGTCTGATTCTGTGCGGATAAAGCCTTGTTGCACCCGGTTGACGGCACCGTGAAATGCGGCCGCATCGCCACAGCCAAAATCGCCAAATCGCGCGCGCATCTCGCCGTAAAGCCAACCCGTAAAGGCCGCAGACCGACCCAACTGGTTTTCGTAAATCCGGCTTTGGCTTTCATGCACCCCCATTGATACCCCTTGGCCCAACGGCGTCAGCGCATAAGATGGGTCAATCTGCTGTTCATAGCAGGCGTGGCCAACCTCATGGATGGTGGAATACAGGCAATTAAAGGGATCAATCTCGCTGATCCTTGTTGTGATCCGAACATCAGCCCCAGACCCAGAGCTGAAGGGATGCACCGCCTGATCAATCCGGCCTCGGTTGAAATCATAGCCAAAGACGCCTGCCACCTGATGCGACAAAGCCAGCTGCCCGGCCGCATCGAACCGCGCCGTGATTGGCGCGGGCGGATTGGCCGCACCCAATACCTTGTCTCGCAATGCAACCAGCCGGGGGCGCATCCGGTCAAACATCGCCGCAATTGCCGCGCTGTCGGTGCCGGGTTCATAATCTTCAAGCAGCGCATCATAAAGATCACCCCCCTGGGCCAGCGCTGCTGCCTCTTCGCGGCGTAGGGCCACCACTTGGGACAATGTGGGCAGAAAAGCCGCAACATCTTCAGCGGCGCGTGCACGCGCCCAAATTCCTTGTGACAGGCTAGTCACCCGCGCCAGCTCAGCCGCCAGACGGGCCGGGACGCGGGTGTTGCGGGCAAAGCTGCGGGCAATCAACCGCAGTGCTGCTGCCCCAGCCGCATCAGGGGCCTTGGCCGTGGCCAACCATTCACCCAAACGCGGATCGGTACGGCGGGCATGCAAAACCCCCTCAATCGCAGCCATTTCATCGCTGCGCTGCGCTGCGGCCCCCTCGGGCATCATGGTTTCTTGATCCCAGCCCAATCGGCCCGAAATTTGGGCCAGCGCCTCAGTATCGCGCTGAAAGGCCATCAAATCGGCAAACGCGTTCATCACACAGCCCCGCGCAGCGATGTTGCCTGAGGGTAGCCGGCCAAATGCCGCGCGCGGGCAATCAACACCCACAACAAAACCGCGCCCACCTGATGGGTGATTGCAAGCGACAAAGGTGCAGCATGCATCACGGTCGCAATCCCCAGCGCCATCTGCGCCAGCACCATCACCGCCAACATATGAAAGGCCCGCCGCGTGGCCAAATGCACACTGGCCCGCCCCCGCAACCACACCACCACGCCAAAGGCCAATAACAGATAGCCCGCCACGCGATGCACAAATTGCACAAGGCCTGGATTTTCAAAAAAGTTCCGCCACAGCGGCTCAATCACGAAGGCCTCGGGCGGAAACACCTGGCCCGCCATCAGCGGCCAATCGGTAAACCCACGCCCCGCGTCAATGCCTGCCACCAACGCCCCCAACAAAATTTGCACAAAGGCCAGATGCATAAATCCGGTTGTCATTGAAAACAGCTTGGCCTCGCGCGCGCGGCGGGCCTGCAAAAGCGCCGCCTCGCTGCGGCCCAAAAGCAGAATATACCACGCCAAAAAGCCCAAAATGACAAAGGCCAACCCCAGATGTGTGGCCAACCGATAGGATGCCACGCTGGTCATCGTGCCCCCAAGGCCCGAGGCCACCATCCACCAACCAATCGCCCCCTGCAGCCCCCCCAAAGCCCCAACCAAGGCCAAGCGCCCCGTCCAGCCCACAGGAATTCGCCGCGCCAACAAAAAGCCAAAAAAACCAACGGCCCACACCAAACCGATCATCCGCCCCAGCTGCCGGTGGCCCCATTCCCACCAATAGATTTCCTGAAACTCAGACAACGACATGCCTTTGTTTACCAACTGATACTGCGGGATCAGGCGATATTTATCGAATTCGCTTTGCCATGCCTCAGCCGACATCGGCGGCAAAGCGCCCGTCACAGGCCGCCATTCGGTGATCGACAGTCCCGAATCGGTCAAGCGTGTCAGCCCACCCACGGCGATCATCGCTGCCACCATGACAAACAACACCATCAGCCACGCCCGGACCGCGCCGCGCGCGCCGCGCTTTGGTGCATCAATCATCCCACCACCCGATGGTGCTTGGTGTGCTGTGGTATCCATTTCCTGAAAAAGCGCCCGCTTCTGTGCCATCATCCGCCCCGCTTGTGCTCTGTTTCGCGTCGCGCGCACCCTAGGCCCGGTGGGCCGCCGCTTCAAGCGTCGCCATCACGACGAGCGCGGGCCAGTTGTCGCAGCATACCATGAAAGGTCTGCACATCGGCCCGCGTCAACGGCAACCGGCCAAACATGTTGCGCAAGTTACGTTTCATCCCCACCACTTTCGTGGGCGGAAAGAAAAACCCCGCTGCCTCTAGCTGGTCTTCAAAATGATCGCCCAACTTTTCAATCTCAATCCGTTCGGCAAATTCGGTGCCCGCCAAAGCCATTACCTCGGGGGGTTGATCGCTGTCCAAGCGCCCCCACTCATATCCCAACAGCAACACACACTGCGCAAGGTTCAGCGAAGGAAACAGCGGATTGACCGGAACCGATATGATGGCATTTGCCTGCACAATGTCAGAGTTTTCCAACCCTGTGCGTTCAGGGCCAAAAAGAATCGCCACCTTTTGGCCCGCGTTACACAACGCCCTTGCATGTTGCATCGCACGTTCGGGTGTCATGACAGGCTTTGTCAGCTCGCGTCCACGCGCCGTGGTGGCAAACACATAATTTACATCCGCAAGCGCCGCCGCCGTGGTCGGGAACATCCCGGCATTGTCCAACACGCGCCCGGCGCCACTGGCCATCGCCACCGCCTTTGGATTTGGCCAACCATCGCGCGGCGCAACAATGCGCAGGCGTTGCAGGCCAAAATTCCACATCGCACGCGCTGCCGCCCCGATATTCTCACCCATTTGCGGCTGCACCAGCACCAAGGCAGGCTCGGTCTGAGTTGGCAAGTCGTGCATGATTTGGCCCCTGCGTAACATTGCGCTCTGATAACGCCCACCGCCCCGGCACACAACCGCTGCTGCGCGACAGCCGCTGGCCCCTGCCTGAAAACCAGTCTATAGATTATGCCTGACCGCAGGAGATGCCCATGTCTGATCAAGACCGCCCACAACTGACCCTGATCACGCCCCCCGCCTTTGAAACTGACCTGTTTGGTGAAATTTTGGCGCGGGTCATGGATGATGTCCCCATCGCCTGCGTGCGGTTGGCAATGGCCACCAAAGACCAAGACACCATTCGCCGTGCGGCTGACGGTTTGCGCGAAATTTCGCATGCCCGTGACGTGCCATTGGTGATTGAAACCCATTGGAAACTGGTTGAGCCACATGGGTTGGATGGTGTGCATTTGCCCGATGGCCCGCGTCAGGTGCGGTTTTTGCGCAAAGAATTGGGTGCTGATCCGATTATTGGGGCCTATTGCGGATCAAGCCGTCATGACGCGATGAGCGCGGGCGAGGCCGGTGCCGATTATGTGGCATTTGGCCCGGTTGGCCAAAGCGCGCTGGGCGACGGCAGTCAGGCTGATCATGACCTCTTTCAATGGTGGTCGGAAATCTTTGAAATTCCGGTCATAGCCGAGGGCGCGCTGAGCGCCGCTGATATCACCCAAATCACGCCCGTGACCGATTTCTTTGGCATCGGCGAAGAAATCTGGACAAACGATGACCCCGGCGCCCAGCTGCGCGCCATGATTGCGGCAATGGGATAAAACGGGGTGGGTGCGCTGCACCCATCCTGAGCTATTGTCCGAAATTGGCGGGCATTCCCGCACGTACCATCGCCTCGCATTGCGCGGCCAGCTGTTTGCGGCTGTCAAAATCGCCAGCCCGCAACGGGCTGTGCAACACGACCGTCACCCCGCCATGGCTGGGCCGTGCTAAAACCGCCAAAAAATGCGGGCCAAACCCCATATCGCCCCACCAGCCATACACCCGTGCATCTGCGCCCCGTGGCGCATGATAGACCAGGGTTGCGGCCTGCAGGGCCAGCCTGTCTTGCAAAGCGGAATCGAAAAAGGCCGCAAAAAGCGTCGGTTTGAACGGCAAAACCTGCAGCCCGTCCGAACTTGTTCCCTCGGGGAAAAACAAAAGCCGCGCACCATCCGACAACCGTGCCACCAACTGCGCCTTTTGCCGTACAGCATCTGCGCCACGCCGGGTGATAAATTCAGTGCCGGTGATCCGCGCCAAAAAACCGATACCCGGCCAATGGGCCACTTCGGATTTTGACACAAAAAACACCCGCTGTGCGGCATTCAGCACCAAAATGTCCAGCCAAGATACGTGATTGGCCACCACCGCGCCGGGCCCTGACAGGGGCACGCCTTCTACCCGGATCGAAAGGCCGATAATGCGCAACGCTGCCCGGCTGACCTGTTGGCTAACCAGCGGGCTTAGAACCCGACGGCGACGCAGAGCCGCAACCTCGATCACACGCAGGACTGCAAGGGCCCCTACCCCGGCCCCCAGAACCACTGCCAGCCCAGCACCACGCCCAAGCACACGCCCCCAGCCGGCAAGCCCAATCGGCGGCGGTGCGGGTGCGGGATCAGTGGAATGCCACGTTGGGCCCATCGCGCTAAGATCCACCTGCGTCTTCAGATTTGCGGGTGTAAAACGCACGGTGGCGTTCTGACATCTGTGCGGTATCCATCACCAAGCAGACATCAGTGGTGTTGAACGCACGATCAACAAACGCACCATTTCCAACAAATCCGCCCAAGCGCAAATACGCCTTGATCAGTGCGGGCATGGCACGCAAGGCCGCAGGCCGGTCAATTTGATCTGCCAGTATCGTATCCAGAGCATGCGCCTGCGGCCCACGGGCCGTTACCCGCAGCCCTTCGGGTGCCAGATGCATCTGATGCAAATACGAAAGCGCGGGGGCAAGTTTCCCCAAATCGGTTCCATGGAAACTGGCCACGCCAAAAAGCACCTCAATCCCACGTTCCAACACATAATCGGCCAGCCCCGCCCACAGATGCACCATGCCAGCCCCACCGCGATAATGCGGATGCACACAAGAGCGCCCCAGTTCCAAAAGCGGCCGACCACTTTGGCGCAACACCGTCAGGTCATATTCAGATTCTGAATAAAACCCCCCTGCCTGATCGGCGCGCGCGCCCGGCATTAGACGATAAACCCCCACGACATGTTCGCCCAACTTTGGATCTTTGTTGGTGTCAATCAGCAAAAGGTGATCAAAAAACGGGTCAAACCGGTCCCGTTCAAGCTGGGCCACATGGTCAACCAATGGGCCATTAGCGCCCAGTTCCTGAACGAAAACACGATAGCGCAGCCGCTGGGCTGCCATCAGATCCAGATCATCTGCGGCCAAGCGCACCTGAAAACTTGGGTCGGGCACAGCCATGCGCACCGTTCTTTCCGTTTGGCCAGTCGGGCCAGATTGCCGATTAATCTTTGAAAATGATTAGGGCGGCCCCGCCCATTGCGCAACCCCGAACCCGAGACACCCGCCCTGATTGAAGACTCGACACCATGGTATATCAATCGTTAATACTTATGCGCGATGCTCAACTCAACCTTGGAGCCGTCGATGACTTGCTTTCCTGCATCTTGGAAATTCACCGTGATCCGTGTGCCAATGCGCGATTGCACCTGACCTATTCCCCAATCCGGCTGGGATACCAACCGCACGATCGTGCCCGGCTCTAGCACAGCGTTCAACCCCAACAGCGCCCCGCTCATATCTTACATCCCCGTGTTGAAAGCATAAAATGACCAAGACTACAGACATCAGCCACATTCTTGCGGCCCGCATTTGCCATGACATTGTCAGCCCATTGGGGGCAATTGGCAATGGGGTTGAGCTTTTGGAAATGACCGAAATGCGGGCGTCGCCCGAAATCGCGCTGCTGTCTGACAGCGTCGAAAGTCTTGTGGCGCGACTGCGGTTCTTTCGTGTGGCGTTTGGCACTGCCGCACTTGATCAGCGCATGGGCCGCCCCGAGGTGATATCGACGGCTGAATTGCCGCTGAAAGAGGCGCGGTTGCGCCTTGATTGGACCGTTCCATCAGATCTGCCACGAAATGAGGTTCGTCTGGCGTATCTGCTATTACTTTGCCTTGGGTCGGCGCTGCCATTGGGGGGCGTCATCTCATTGGAACGGGGAGAAAAGCAGTGGCTGATCACCGCCACAGGTGGTCGAATAAAACCAGAACCAGACCTGTGGGATATGCTTGTGGGGGGCGGTGGTGGGCAAGATATTGGGCCAAACCAAATTCAGTTTCCACTTGCGCGCAACGTTATGACACAGATGCGCCGCAAGCTGTCAGCGCAATGGGGTGAGAACTCAATTAGCTTGCAGTATTAAGCAACCTGCCCGGCGGCCCATCCTGATGACCAGGCCCATTGAAAATTATATCCACCCAGCCAGCCGGTGACATCGACCACTTCACCAATAAAAAACAGCCCCCGATGCGCCCTGGCCGCAAGCGTCCGAGAGTCAAGCGCATCTGTATCTACGCCACCCAACGTCACTTCTGCGGTGCGGTACCCCTCACTGCCTGTGGGCGTAACGGGCCACGCCTGCACCAAAGCGCCCAGCTGGGTCAGTTTTGCATTTGATTGGTCAGCCAAGTTTCCCACCAAACCGCTTTGTTCTGCCAACAAGCGTGCAAGCTTTTCGGGCAAAAACTGCGCCAGCGCATTTTTCAAAGAGATCCGCCCTGCAGCAGATTTCTGCGCAATCAGCGCAGCGGCGATGTCTTGGCCCGCGGCCAGATTAATCACCAGACGATCACCTTCGCGCCAATAGCTTGAGATTTGCAACACCGATGGGCCCGACAGGCCACGATGCGTGAACAAAAGCCCCTCTTGAAAATGGGTTCGGCCAAGGCCAACCTGTGCAGCCACCGACAGCCCGGCCATTTCCTGCATCTGCACCAAGGCCGTGCCCCCAAAGGTCAGCGGCACCAACCCCGGCCGGGTTTCCACAAGCCCCAGCCCAAATTGCTGCGCCAAACGATAGCCCAAATCGCTTGCCCCCATCTTTGGGATCGATTTGCCACCACAAGCCACCACAAGGCTCTGGCTGGTAAAAACCCCAGCCGAGCTATCCACCACATAAGAACCCGCCGCTTGACGCACCGTGGCGATCTCAGTGCTGAGCCGCAGCGCCACCCCGGCCGCCGCCATATCCTGCGTCAGCATCGCCACGATCTCTTTGGCTGAGCCATCACAAAACAGCTGCCCCAGCGTCTTTTCATGCCAAGAAATCCCCGCACGATCGACGCGGGCAATAAAATCATGGGCGCTGTATCGACGCAGCGCTGACAAAGCGAACCTTGGGTTTTGTGACAGGAACCGTTCTGGCCGGATATTGAGATTGGTGAAATTGCACCGTCCCCCGCCTGAAATGCGGATCTTTTCCCCCGGGGCTGCGGCGTGATCCAGAACAACAACACGCCGCCCGCGGCGCGCAGCTTCAATGGCGCAAAACATGCCCGCCGCGCCTGCCCCCAGAATGATCACATCATAGCGTTCCATCACTCCGCCATACCTGCCAGATCACCCAAATGACAAGCCATTCGATTTGCGCCGATTTTGTCACGTTTTTGTCTTGCGGCTGACCAAGCCCTTGGGTAAACACCGCCGCAGTTGGGGCGTGGCCAAGTGGTAAGGCATCGGTTTTTGGTACCGTGTACCGTAGGTTCGAATCCTACCGCCCCAGCCAACTTATAAAAAATACGACAGATCAAACGCTTGCTTTGTGTATTGTCTGTCTACTGCCCATGTGCCGTCGACTGCGCGATCCCGATTTGGGGGCCACACATGGCAGCCCCCAAACACATTGTTTCGCATTAGGTTCCTGTGGGCGCGCCACCCACAAAGGCATTTCCATTGCGCCAGTCACAGGGGGCCTCTTGCATTTCAAGATGCAGTCGATCACCGTGATATGGATGGGCGCGGGCCAGATCTTCGTTGAAATTAATCCCCAGCCCAGGCGCCTCCGGCGCCGTGATGAACCCATCCGCCCATTTTAATGTGTGGCCAATCAGATCCAGATGAAACGCGCCGCCCGTTTGAATGGTTTCAGCCATCAAAATATTCGGGATCGAAACCGCCAGATGAATATTGGCCGCCCATTCCACCGGGCCTGCATAAAGATGCGGCGCCATTTCGGCGTTATAGCTTTCTGCCATAATGGCAATCTTCTTTGCCTCCCACAGCCCGCCAACGCGGCCCAAGGCGGGTTGCAATATCTTGGCACCGCCGCTGCGCAGCAGCGTGGCAAATTCTGCCTTGGTGGCAAAGCGCTCACCAGTTGCCAAGGGAATGCGCACCGCGCGGGCAACCTCGGCGAATTCCAAAATGTTATCGGGTGGAATAGGCTCTTCATACCAAAGGGGTGAATATGGCTCTAACGCTTGGCCCAGCCGGATCGCGCCGGGGGTGGAAAACTGGCCATGCGTCCCAAAGAGCAAATCAGCCCGGTCACCCACCGCCTCGCGGATACGGGCACAAAACGCAACAGAGCGCGTGATATCTGACATAGCAGGCATATGCCCGCCCCGGATGGTATAGGGGCCAGCCGGGTCAAATTTCACAGCCGTAAAGCCCAAATCAACCATCCGCGCGGCTTCTTGTGCCTGTAAATCAGGATCAATCCAGAACCGGTTGGCATCAACATCGGGCTCTGGGTAGAGGTAAGTGTAAGACCGCACCCGCGCGTTCATCCGCCCGCCCAACAGCGCCCACACCGGCCGGTTGCGGGCCTTGCCCAGAATATCCCAACAGGCAATTTCCAGCCCCGAAAACGCCCCAATCACCGTTGGATCAGGGCGCTGTGTAAACCCAGATGAATAGACGCGGCGATACATCAATTCGATATTTTCAGGCGATTCGCCCTGCATATGGCGGGCAAACACATCCTCAATCACGGCCTGCATGGCTTTGGGGCCCACCGTCGAGACATAGCATTCGCCGTATCCCACGATCCCATCGTCGGTCGTCAGTTTGACAAATGTCCAATAGCGCCCCCCCCAACCGGGGGCTGGGGGCGCCACGCAGAAAATTTCAAGATCCTTTAGTTTCACAGCACACCCTTTCTTGACACGCAGATGGCCCCTGCCCCGCATGCGGCCCATCGATGGGGGAACAGACATGCGGCTGGCCCCCAGCATGCCCAATGCGGCGCAAAAAGCCAGAGATCTGTTCAGAAAATTCAATCGGAGATTCTAGGGGCGGCACATGGCCCACGCGACGCAACACTGTAAAATCGGCCCCCTTGATCAGCGCCGTGGTTTCTTGTGCCAAATCAGGGGGCACCAGCCTGTCTTCGCTGCCAACGATCCCCAAAGTGGGCAGTGTCAACGTGGCGGTGCTGGCATAAAAATCGCTGCCTGAAATTGCCGCCATAGTTGCCAAATAACTGACCAAGGGGGTCGCACAAAACATGGCACGCAGATCGGCAGCAGCCGAACTTTGCGCAAAGCGGCGCGCGCAGATCCGCGCCAACCAAGCCTCAACGACCCCGTCCATGCCACCGGCCTGAACCGCCGCCATTTCACGCGCCCAAACAGCCGGGGTGGCCCATTTACTGGGTGTGCCCACCAACACCAGCCCCCGCACCAGATCAAACCGTTTGACCGCAAGCGCCTGTGCCAACATGCCGCCCAGCCCCAACCCCACCACGACCACATCGCGCAGCGCCAAATGATCTAAAAGCTGCTCAACATCGCGCACCAAAGCGCCCATCGACCACGGTGCCCGGGGCCCACCCGATTGGCCATGCCCCCGCAGGTCGGGGCAAATTATCAAGGTATTGGGGGGCAGATGCGCCAAAGTTGGCTGCCAAATCCGATGATCCATGCTCATATCATGCAACATCAGTAAAACAGGCCCTGCAAAATCCCCAAAATCCGCCACAGGCGCGACCGGGTCAATTTTCTGATAGGCCAGCATAAACCCAGTTACATCACAAAATTCCATCGCGTCAGCCCAAGCTGCGGGCAACAGCGGTCTCTGTCATGGCCAGGTTCAAGGCTTGCGCAAATATGGCAGCATCGACATTGCCGCCCGAGGCAACGGCAATGACCGTATCACCGCGCAACTGATTGCCATGAAAAAGTGCGGCCGCCAGGGCCACCGCACCGCCAGGCTCAACCACAATGCGCAACCGCGCCCAAGCCAACGCCATCGCGCGCAGACAATCGTGGTCACTGACCACCAGCCCAGGCCCACAATGGGCACGCATAATGGGCAGGGTGATCTGACCGGGGCTTGGCGTCAGAATCGCGTCACAAAGTGATTGAGCATCGGGCGCATTGCGTTCAAACTGGCCAGAAACCAAACTGCGCGCCGTGTCATCAAAGCCTACAGGCTCAACCGGGCGCGGGCGCAGATGGGGCGCATTTTCCGCCAGCGCAAGTGCAATGCCCGCCGTCAAACCACCACCGCCGCAGCACACCAGCACATCTGCCTGCCCCACCCCAAGCACCGCCGCATCTTGGGCAATTTCCAGGCCAACCGTGCCTTGTCCGGCAATCACCTCGGGGTCATCAAAAGGTTTGATCAGCGCCAAACCGCGCACCGCAGCCAAACGTGCGCCAATTGCATCGCGATCCTCATTCACACGGTCATAAAGCACCACCTCGGCACCAAGCGCGCAGGTATTGGCAATTTTAACCGCAGGCGCATCGCCTGGCATGATGATGACCGCTGGCACGCCATGCATCTGCGCAGCCAAGGCCACCCCCTGCGCATGATTGCCCGAGGAATATGCGATCACCCCATTGGACAACGCGCCTTTTGCCGCCAGCGCCGACACCGCCGACCAACCACCACGAAATTTAAACGATCCCGTTTTTTGCAGACACTCAGGCTTAACAAACACCCGACGCCCAGCCAATTCATCCAAAAAAGGCGACGATAACAGCGGCGTGCGGATAGCGTGCCCAGACAGCCGCGCGGCGGCGGCGGTGATCATTGCGGCGGTGGCCATGCGATTTGCTCCAAAAACCGATGCAGGGTGAAAAGCGCGTCAGGTTCATCCAAAAACGGTACATGCGCCCGTCCAGGCAGGTCGCACCACAACATGTCTGGGCGGCGCGCACGCATTGCCAAGAGTGTTTGATACGACAAAATATCAGAATTCACACCCCGAATTGTGGCCAGTGGCCGCCCTGCCAACGCGTCAAAAAACGGCCACAAATCAACCGCTGGCGCACTGACAGCCGCTAAAAATGCCTGCCGCAATTCTGGGTCATAGCGGTTGACCAGCCCCGGCCCATCGGGGTTTTGCGCATAATGGTGGCGGGCCTCTTGGTGCCAACGCGCCAGCGGCACCCCACTGACGCCGCGCGCATTGCGCGCCAGCATGTATGCCGCCGCTTCATAATCTTGGGCAACAGGGGGGCGACCGACATAGGTACCAATCCGGGCCAGCGCATCTTGTTCCATCACCGGGCCAATGTCGTTCAAACAAACCCCCATAAGCCGCTCAGGCGCCATGACCGCCAACGCCATAGCGATCAACCCGCCCCGCGATGTGCCAAGTATTGCAACCTGCTTCAGCCCCAAATGATCAAGCAACGCCAAAACATCTGCAGCCTCTTGCGCAATGGTATAGGTATCAGCCCCGGTCCATTCCGATTGGCCTCGGCCCCGGTAATCCATGGTTATTAGCCTGACATGCGCCATATGCGGGGCCAGCGCGTCAAAATCGCGGCTGTTGCGGGTCAGGCCCGCCAAACACAGCAACGCCACCCCTGCCCCAGCCACACCGCTATCACTGAAATAAAGCTTTGCGCCGTCAGATGCTGCAAAAAATCCCATCAGATCCCTGAAACGATTTGGGGAACCGCACGCAGATCGTCCAAGATATGTTCTGGCCCGTGCGGCAGCCGTTCGGGGGGGTGTGCGCCGCGGTTTACCCACAAACAGCGAAAGCCAAAGGCTGCCGCCCCCGCGACATCCCAACCGTTCGACGACACAAACACAATCTGATCGGCCGGGCAGTCAAACCGCTCCGTGGCCAACGCGTAAACACGGGGATCAGGCTTATAAACCCCCACACTTTCCACTGACAAAACCGCATCAAACAGCCCATCAAGCCCAGCGGTTGTGACAGCGGTTTGAAGCAAATCTGGCGTGCCATTTGACAAAATCGCACATTTCACCCCAGATGCCCGCAGCGATTGCAAGGTGGTGGCCGCTTCCGGATAGGCTGGCAAATGCCGGTAAAGCGCCAACAGAGCCGCGCGCAGTTCTGGATCGCTGCGCCCGGCCGCGGCCAACGCCCAATCCAACGCATCGCAGGTGACCTGCCAGAAATCGGCATGATCACGCATCAAAGAGCGCAGCCAGGTATATTCCAGCTGCCGCACTCGCCAATTTTGGCCCAACTCTGGCCAGATCGGCTTAAGATCAGAGAATTGCGGCTGTTCAGCCAAAATTCGCGCCGGCCCCATTACATCAAACAGTGTTCCATAGGCGTCAAAAACAACAGCTGAAATGGCCATGGCAGGGCAGACCTTTGAACAAGAGGCTATAGATTTTCGGGCTGCGGCATTCCCAGAACATGATAGCCGCCGTCAACCCGTACGATTTCACCAGTGGTGCAGGCACCATAGTCGGACGCCAGATAGACAGCCGTGCCCCCAACCGCCTCTAGTGTCGCGTTGCTGCGCAGGGGGGCGTTGGCCTCAGTCTGGCGATAGGTGTTGCGTGCACCAGCAATGGCCGCGCCTGCCAATGTTTTCATCGGACCTGGGGAAATTGCATTAACCCGAATTTTTTGGGGCCCAAGATCATTGGCAAGATAACGCACCGATGCCTCTAACGCTGCCTTGGCCACACCCATCACGTTATAAAACGGCGTTACCCGGTTTGATCCCTGATAGGTCAGCGTCAAAAGTGTGCCCCCATCGGGCATCAGATCGGCCGCCCGCCGCGCGATGTCGATGAATGAATAGCAAGAAATCGTCAGCGAATTACGAAAATTCTCGCGCGAGGTGTTGATAAACCGCCCCGCCAACTCTGATTTGTCAGAAAAAGCGATGGCGTGCACCACGAAATCAATCGTGCCCCATTTAGATTTCAACTGAGCAAATGTGGCATCAAGCGATGCCTCATCGGTCACATCGCAGTCAATCAGCGTGTCAGACCCAACCGATGCGGCCAACGGTGCAACGCGGCGCCCAAACGCTTCACCTTGATAGGTGAACGCCAGATCAGCACCCTCAGATGCCAGCGCGCTGGCGATCCCCCACGCGATGGACCGCTCATTGGCAACCCCCATCACCAGGCCCCGCTTGCCCTTCATCAGATCCGCCATACCAACACTCCTTAAAAAACGATCGGACGCTTCACAGCCGATCAGTCGCGATAGGCGCTCATAACCAAGGTCGCATTGGTGCCCCCAAAACCAAAGCTGTTGGAAAGAACCGAGTCAAGCTCGACGCCTTCGCGCAATTCGGTAACGATTTCGCCTGTGTTTAGTGCCGGATCAAGCTCGGTCACATTGGCAGAAGCCGCAATAAATTTTCCTTGCATCATCAGCAGGCTATAGATTGCTTCATGCACACCGGTCGCACCCAGCGAATGTCCTGTCAGCGATTTGGTGGAAGACACCGGCGGTGTCGTGCCTTCGCCAAACACCCGACGCACCGCCATCATTTCGGTCACATCGCCCGCAGGCGTCGACGTCCCGTGAGCATTGATATAATCCACCTTGCGGCCTTCGGGCAGCGTGGCCAGCGCCAGCTTCATAGACCGCTCACCACCCTCACCTGATGGTGCGACCATGTCATAGCCATCTGATGTCGCCCCATAGCCAGTAACTTCGGCATAGATTTTTGCACCACGCGCCAAGGCATGCGACAGCTCCTCAAGCACCAAAACCCCGCCGCCACCAGCAATCACGAATCCATCACGCGTCGCATCAAAGGCGCGGCTGGCCGTTGCGGGGGTGTCGTTATACTTGCTGCTCATGGCGCCCATGGCATCAAAAAGGCACGACAGCGTCCAATGCAGTTCTTCTCCGCCACCCGCAAACACGATATCTTGTTTGCCCATCTGAATTTGTTCCACCCCATTGCCGATGCAATGCGCGCTGGTAGAACAAGCCGACGTGATCGAATAGTTCACACCCTTGATTGCAAAAGGCGTGGCCAGACAGGCCGAATTGGTTGATGACATGCACCGCGTCACCATAAAGGGCCCCATCCGCTTTGGTGCCCCTTTTTCAATCACGATTTGATGCGCCTGAAAGAAATTTGACGTCGACGGGCCACCAGACCCCATGATCAATCCGGTGCGCTCATTCGACACATCAGACGGTTCAAGCCCACTGTCGGCAATCGCTTGTTCCATCGCCAAAAAGTTATAGGCCGCCCCCGGGCCCATGAAGCGAAGATTGCGCTTGTCGATATGATCTTCCAGCACGATTTGGGGCATGCCATGCACTTGGCTGCGAAAGCCATGTTCCGCATATTCCGGCGAAAACACGATGCCAGAGCGGCCCGCCCGCAATGACGCGCTGACCTCGGTTGCAGAGTTTCCAATGGGCGAGATGATGCCAAGCCCGGTAATGACAACGCGGCGCATGGGCGCACTCCTTTTTTTTAGACCTTAGCTCTCAGACAGAGCGACCTTCATATCTTTAACCATATAAATCACCTCACCATCGGCCTCGACCCGGCCATCGGCCACCCCCATCGTCAAGCGACGGGTTTGAATGGCTTTGGTGAAATCAACATAATATGTCAGCATTTTACGATCGGGGCGCACCATACCGGTCAGTTTGACCTCGCCCACGCCCAAGGCATATCCACGCCCCTGCCAGCCGCGCCAACCAAGATTAAAACCCGTCAACTGCCACAATCCATCTAAACCAAGACAGCCAGGCATGATCGGATTTCCAGGAAAATGGCACCCAAAAAACCACAAATCAGGCGTAATATCGAATTCAGCGACCACATGGCCTTTGCCAAATGCCCCACCCTCGCTCGAAATATCGGTGATGCGATCCATCATCAACATCGGAGGCTCTGGCAACTGCGCATTGCCGGGGCCAAACAACTCACCGCGAGCACACTGCAAAAGCGCTTTCTTATCAAAGCTAGTCGGGTATTCTGGCATCCAAATTTCTTTCTATGCTATCATCGCCAAACTTTTCCTTTCTCTAGCATTGTGAAGGAATAAGAGGCAAGGGCGGCTAAAATGCGGCACCTGGATAGCTGCCAAAACACGCATTTGGGGATTTCCATTGAAAATGACGTCAGCACACGTTTATATACGAGAACGTGTGACAAGGATTTTCGTAAGATGACGCCACAAGTGCTTGAACGTGGAACCCGCTGGCTGGCGCGGGCCGGGCTGCGGCCAACACGCCAGCGGCTGTCACTGGCCGGGTTGTTGGTGGGTGATGGCTGCAATCGGCATGTGACAGCAGAAAGCCTTTTTGCTGCAACGCGGGCCAATGACGAAAAGGTATCTCTTGCCACCGTTTACAATACTTTGCGCGCATTTTGTCAGGCTGGCCTGATGCAAGAGGTCGTCGTCGATGGCTCAAAAAGCTATTTTGACACTCGGGTGGATGATCACCCCCATTTTTACTGGGAAGACAGCGCCGAATTGACTGATGCGCCTGCCGATGAACTTGAAATCACACAATTGCCCAAGCCCCCTGCCGGCACAGAAATAGCGCGGGTGGATGTGGTGATCCGCATTCGGCGCAGCGCCGTTTAGGCCAAAGCCCTCAGCCGCCGCAGGGATGGGTTAAAACCACTGCCCAGGCTCAATAATACCATGATCCAAAAGCTGCTGAGCGTGCCAATCGAACCTTTCCGACTGCGGCCAGACAAAACTTGAAACTTGCACGCGGGCATCTGGCAGCGAGCGCAGCGCTTTTGCCGCGCGAAACGATCCGATCGCAGCTGTGGCGCTGTGGTGCCATTTGCATTGAAACGTGTTCCGCTCAGGATCTGACAACGTGAAATCAGGGCGCAGACGCAGCCCCCGCTGCGCTTTGAAAACGGCAATTCGGTCGATGCGGCGCTGTTCAAATGGCACAAAATCTTCAAACCGCCAACGCAATCCGCCGTAAAGATCAATCTGACGCTCTAACGGGGTGCCGCTTTGATCAAACCGCTGATGGCCAAAATAAGCTGCCCTGTCAAAATACGCAGCCCCAAGATCGACACCATTTGGCGCGGCGTGCAAATCTGGCGCATAAAGATCAACCACGGTGGTAAAAACTGCACCCCGCCGCTCATTTTCTTGAAAATCAATAAAATCGGCAATGCAGCGTGTGTCAGAAAACGGAAAAAACAGATATTCCGCATTGAAAAGGCAACACATCCATTGCCCAGCCACCGCATCCATCAGCGCATTCACCGCCGCGACCGCCACGCCCGGCGTGGCCGGATGTGCAATGATGTGACAAACCTGATCGCGAGGCACGCCGGCCTGGGGGGGATACCCTGGCCATTCCTGCGGCGCAAAAACCAAAACCCGCGCAAATCCTTGGTTCAGCGCCCGGGCAATTGTGCTGTCAATCTCAACATCATCCTCAACAAAAATCAGGCAAAACGGCCCCCTGCGCATCGTCCGCAAGCCTGTCGTGAGGAATTCAGAAACGGAATGAAAAATCATGGGGCAGAATCTGACGCGATTTGGTTAATTTGCGATAAAGGATTGAGCATGCACCTGCGGAATGCAAGGTCAATTGGCCACATGCCATGGTTCATCCCGCAGCGCCCCAGGCGTTGCGATGCGAGCCAACCCGTTGTAGAAGGCACATCTTACCAGACAGGAACACCCGAATGACCGCGCCGCGCAAACTTTTCATCAAGACCTATGGCTGTCAGATGAATGTCTATGACAGTGAGCGTATGGCAGAATCACTGGGCGGTGCAGGTTACACGCTAAGCGATCACGTCGAAGGCGCTGATATGGTGTTGCTCAACACCTGCCACATCCGCGAAAAAGCCGCTGAAAAGCTTTATTCCGATCTGGGGCGGATAAAAAAGATCAAAGCCGATCACCCAAACATGAAAGTGGCCGTTGCCGGTTGCGTCGCCCAAGCCGAAGGTGGCGAGATCATGCGACGTGCACCGGTTGTTGATCTGGTGGTGGGCCCGCAAAGCTATCACCGCCTGCCCGCGCTTGAGGCGGAAATTCGCACCGGTAAGCGCGCGCTTGATACCGAATTCCCACCCGAGGATAAATTTGACCATCTGCCCAAGCGCAGCACCCTGGGCCGCGCCACAGCATTTTTAACCGTGCAAGAGGGCTGCGACAAATTCTGTGCTTTTTGTGTTGTGCCTTATACACGTGGAGCTGAGGTATCGCGCGCGCCCCAACGCATTTTGGCCGAAGCCACGGCTTTGGTCGAAAAGGGTGTTCGTGAAATCACGCTGCTTGGGCAAAATGTAAACGGCTATCACGGGTCGGATGGCAGCAAAGATTGGGGGTTGGCGCAGCTGATCCGGGCGTTGTGTGACATGAAAGGGCTCGAGCGTGTGCGCTATACGACCTCGCATCCCAATGACATGGAAGATGATCTGATCCGCGCGCATGGTGATTGTGAAAAGTTGATGCCCTATTTGCATTTGCCCGTGCAAAGCGGCTCAGACCCAATCTTGAAAGCCATGAACCGCAAACACACCGCCCAAGATTATTTGCGCCTGATTGAACGCATTCGTGCAGCCCGCCCAGATTTGTTGTTGTCGTCGGATTTTATCGTAGGATTTCCCGGCGAAACCGATGCAGATTTCGCGGCAACCTTGGCCTTGGTGGAAACCGTGGGCTTTGCCAGCGCCTATTCATTTAAGTATTCCGCCCGCCCCGGAACGCCTGCCGCCGAACGGCCAAATGTGCCCAAAGACGTGTCAGATGAACGGCTGCAAACGTTACAACAGTTGATTTCGCGCCAGCAAAAAGCTGCGCAAGATAGTATGGTTGGCCGCGAGCTGACTGTGTTGTTTGAAAAACCTGGCCGCGAGCCGGGCCAAATGGTGGGCAAATCAGAATATCTGCACGCCGTTCATGTGCCCGCCCCCAATGTGCGCGCAGGCGATCTGCGGCGCGTACGCATTGTCAAAAGCATGCAAAACTCGCTTACCGGTGCTTTGATCGATGATAAGACAGGCTGACAGTTGACCGTTTTGTGAAATTTTGGCCACAAAGACATCTATTGCTTGCGTTGCCGACCAAGTGATTGCACCATCCATAGTATAACTTTTGCCAGAGGAGCCTTTATTGGGCATCAGCGCGTTGACCCCCCCGCCCCTGCCAGACAACGTTCAAGAAACGCTGCTGGTTCTGGAAGACAACCGTTTGTTGATTGAGCTTTGCGGCCAATATGACCGCAATCTTGCGCAGCTCGAAAACGCATTGGGTGTCAGCATTTTGCGCCGTGGCAACCAATTGGCCCTGCTGGGCGACCCCACCGCCCGGCTACAGGGATTAGAAATATTGCAGGCACTCTATGCCCGGCTGGAAACAGGAAAGCCTGTCGACAGCGGCGAAATTGATGCGATGATTCGTATGGGGGCAGCGACCGGCGCGCCCGCCGCTTTAGAGCAAATGGATATGTTTGGCGGTGCACCTGTTGAATTGCGCACGCGTCGAAAATCAGTTGAGCCACGCACAGCGGTGCAAAAAGCCTATGTCCAATCGCTTTTTACCAATGATTTGTGCTTTGGCATCGGGCCTGCCGGCACCGGAAAAACCTATCTGGCTGTTGCCGCCGCAGTCACCATGTTTATCGGTGGGCATGTCGACAAAATCATCCTATCCCGTCCCGCGGTTGAGGCTGGCGAACGGTTGGGCTTTTTGCCCGGCGACTTGAAAGAAAAGGTCGATCCGTTCATGCAGCCGCTTTATGACGCGCTGAACGATTTTTTGCCCGCAAAGCAGGTGCAAAAGATGATGGAAGAAAAGCTGATAGAAATCGCACCCTTGGCCTTTATGCGCGGACGGACGCTGGCCAACGCCTTTGTCGTGTTGGATGAGGCGCAAAACGCTACATCCATGCAAATGAAAATGTTCTTGACCCGTTTGGGTGAGGGCAGCCGAATGGCCATCACTGGGGATCGCACCCAAATCGACCTGCCGCGCGGTGTTCCCAGTGGCCTGATTGAGGCAGAACGTATTTTGGCTGGGGTGCAGGGCGTGGGCTTTAACTATTTCACCAGCAAAGACGTGGTGCGCCACCCACTGGTTGCCAGAATCATCGAAGCTTACGAACGCGACGACCATGCCGCTGGTTGAGCTGTGTGTTGAAGATCCGCGTTGGGACGGGCTGGGATTGGCCGCTTGGGCCGAAACCGCAGCCACAGCCACCTTGCGCCATCTGAACCTGCCAGAAGATCATTTTTCCATAAGCGCGATGGGTTGCAATGCTGCGCGGATCAGCGCGCTAAACGCCGACTTTCGGGGTAAGCCCAGCCCGACCAATGTTCTGTCTTGGCCATCTGAAGATCGCGCTGCCGAAATCATTGGCGCACATCCAGACAGGCCTGAGGGCTGCGCAGATGACCCGGCTGAATTGGGCGATATTGCGATTTGCTATGACACCTGCATGCAAGAAGCCGCCGATCAGCACAAAACACCCGGCGATCATGTCACGCATCTTATGGTGCACGCCACGCTGCATCTATTGGGATATGACCACATCGAAGACGAAGATGCCGCCCTGATGGAAGCGCTTGAGACCGAGATTCTTGCAAAACTGGGGATTGCCGATCCCTATCTGTGCGACGTATAGAAAATTTGCGGCCATGGTGCCGTGACAAGCTGGATAAAGGAACGATGGGCGAACAATCAGACGGGTCTAGTGCAGCGCGGAGCGCGCAAGATCCAGACACAGGCGGACAACAGGGACTGTTCAGCCGCCTTATTTCCGCTCTGTCACCAACGTCAGAGCAAAACCCCGATGATGGTTATGGGGCTGGCCAAGCCAGCGGTGGGGGCGCGCCCTCAGGCGCGCGGCCCAATATGGGCAATTTGCGGCGGCTGCGCGTTGATGACGTGGCCGTTCCCAAAGCGGATATCATCGCTGTTTCTGTTGATATTTCCAAGGATGATTTGGTGCAGGTGTTCCGCGACAGCGGCATTTCACGGCTGCCGGTCTATGAGGGCTCGTTGGATCGGCCTTTGGGCTTGGTGTTGTTTAAGGATCTGGCGCTGCAATTTGGCTTTGGTGGCCCGCGGGCACAGTTTAATCTGCGTGCCATGTTGCGCCCACTGATCTATGCGCCAGCATCCATGACACTGGCGGTGATGCTGCAACGGATGCAGACCGAACGCACGCATATGGCCCTTGTCATTGATGAATACGGCGGCGTTGATGGGTTGGTGACAATCGAAGATTTGATTGAAACCGTAATTGGTGAAATTGAAGACGAACATGACACCGATGATGGCGCCTATTGGGTGGTGGAAAAACCAGGTGTGTTGCTGGCGCAGGCCCGCACGCCTCTGGACGAGTTTGAAGCCGCTATGGGCCTGACCCTATTGCGACCTGAAGAGGAAGAAGAAATCGATACCTTGGGCGGTCTGGTCTTCGTGCTGTGTGGCCATGTTCCGGCAAAGGGCGAAGTTGTCAGCCATGACAGTGGCTTGGTGTTTGAGGTTCTCGATGCTGACCCCCGGCGCATCAAACGGCTGCGCATCCGTCTGCCAGAACATCTCAACACTGAGGTGAGCAAGGTGCAACAGGGGTGAGGCTGCCCCCCCCGACAGCCCCCTACGGGGCCCCCTCACCCACCCAAAGGCCCCTGTCTCATCGGCCACCAGTTCTGGCACTGGCACTGGCGTTTGGATCTGGCGTGATGATTGCCAGCGGCCAAGCACCACTGGGTCTTTGGCCCCTATCTTTGGCCGCTTTGTCGGTTCTTTTGGCACAGATAACGGCGGCCGCACATTGGCGCGCGGCGGCTTGGTTGGGTGCTCTGGGGGGAGCGGGGCATTTCGCCACAGCGATGTTTTGGATCGTTGATCCGTTCTTGATTGATCTGCCCCGGCATGGCTGGATGGCCCCCTTTGCCTTGGTTTTGATGGCGCAGGGGCTTGGGCTTTTTTGGGCTGCGGCGGCTGCAAGCGCTTTTGTTCTGTGCCCACAAGGTGCGGCGGCTTCCTCTTGGCGCGTGGCCTGTCTGGTGCTGTGCCTGACGGGGTTTGAACTGCTGCGCGGTTATCTCTTTACCGGCCTGCCTTGGGCCGCACTGGGCCATATCTGGGCAGATACCGCGCTGATCGGTTGGGCGGCGGTCATTGGGGCATCAGGGTTGAGCGCGCTCACCGCGACCTTGGCAGGATTGCCGGTGGCATTTGCACAATTTTCCGCCCTCAGGTCAGTTGGCCTGGCAACGTTTCTGGGGATCTGTCTGGGCCTGTGGGGGCTTTTTGTGGTGTTGGACGCGCGCGCGCCCATAGCGGGGGGTATGCCGCAGGGCCAGCCTATCCATCTGCGGTTGGTGCAGCCCAACACGCCGCAATCAGACAAATGGAACCCCGATCTGGCGATGGCGCATCTTGATCGCGCGATGGCACTTTCAGGCACCGCATCCACCAAGGGGCCACCCCCCGATCTGATCGTATGGCCCGAGGCATCATTGCCTTGGCTGCTGGACGATTCCGACCCATTGTTGGCTGAGATTGCCCGACAAGCGCATGGCATTCCAACGCTCTTGGGGGCAACACACCGCAAGGGCGCGCGCTATTATAACGCGCTGGTGGTGCTTGATGGTCAGGGCCGCCAAATTGCGCTTTATGATAAGCACCACTTGGTGCCCTTTGGCGAATATATTCCCTTTGGCGATCAGCTGTCGTTTTTGGGCCTGCGCGGCTTGGCTGCCCGAGACGGTGCAGGCTACAGCCCCGGCCCGGGGCCGCAGATTTTGGATTTGGGCGCATTGGGTCAGATCTTACCACTGATCTGTTATGAGGCCGTCTTTGCCCAAGATCTGTTCCGCGCCAAAGGCCGGGCAGATTGGATCGTGCAGATCACCAATGATGCATGGTTTGGTAATCGGACGGGCCCCTATCAACACCTGGCACAGGCCAGATTTCGTGCTGCCGAACAAGGTTTGCCACTGGTTCGTGTGGCCAACACGGGTGTATCGGCGCTGATTGACCCAACTGGGAAAATTGTGGCGCAAATTCCGCTAAACACCACTGGATATCTTGATGTCAAACTGCCGCCCCCCCTGCCCGAGCCCTTTTATGCACGGCATGGCGACATGCCACTTGTGATACTGCTTGCCGCGCTTTTTTCTGGCTTTGCAGCTGCGCGGATCGGGCGCAAGCGCGGCTGAATAACCCCTTTATCGGCGGGTGCCACAGCGCCGCTGCACCACCAAGAATTGCCACCCGATCAAAAGAAAACCATCACGCAAACGTCATGGTTGCTGACGATGCTGCAAGTTGACGGACCCGCTGCCACTGAGTTGGGGCGCGCATCACCACAACCTGTAGAAAACGATGAAATTTCACAAACGGCTCTTGCGCTCTTGTCGACCGCTGCGGTCATGATAGGCAGCACCGCTTTTGGTGACGCTGTTGCCGACAGCCGCAAGTTCTGTGCAGGGGCTCCCAACACATGGAGGACGCATTTGGGCGGCGAAGAATACCCAACCCATGCGCGGATCTTTGCAGAAAATGGCCAGATCGACAAATCGTTTGACCGGTATATGAAATTCTTTGGCTCTAACCCCAAGGCCCAATACCAATCTGGGGTGGTCCAACAAACGCCCCGCCCCCGCACAGACGGGCGGGGGGTGGGACAATTCTTGTTCTGCAAGCCCATCAGTTTCTCTTGAACTTGGCCTGCGCAGGCTCTACCACTGCGCGAATAATAACCAAAACCTGTCACAACGGCTTCCTGGCGTGACAGAAACCCCCAATGGAGCACGCCCCATGAAAATGTCTGACTATGTTTTTGCCTCGGAATCTGTTTCCGAAGGCCACCCTGACAAAGTGTGTGACCGAGTGTCAGACGCCATTTTGGATGCGCTGTTGACGCAAGAACCCACCGCCCGCGTTGGCTGTGAAACCTTTGCCACCACCAACCGCGTGATCGTGGGGGGTGAGGTCGGGTTGAGCGACAAAGATCGCTTGGACGATTTCATGGGCAAGGTCGACCAAATCGTGCGCGATTGTGTACGCGATATTGGCTATGAACAGGATAAGTTCCATTGGAACACGATTGAGGTGCAAAATTATTTGCACGCCCAATCAGCCCATATCAGCCAAGGCGTTGATCGCGATGGAGCAGGTGATCAGGGCATCATGTTCGGCTATGCGGTGCGCGAAACGCCCGAGCTGATGCCCGCACCCATTCAGTATGCCCATGCAATTTTACGCCGGTTGGCCGATGCGCGTAAATCTGGAGGTGAGCCGACACTTGGCCCTGATGCCAAATCGCAGCTTTCCGTGCGTTATGCTGATGGAAAACCCGTTGAGGTCACCTCTATTGTTCTGTCGACCCAGCACAGCTCAGAGACCCAGTCATCTGATGACATCCGTGCGATTGTCGAACCCTATATCCGTGAGGTTCTGCCTGAGGGTTGGATTACGCCTAAAACAGAATGGCACGTGAACCCCACCGGTATTTTTGTAATTGGCGGACCAGATGGTGATGCGGGGCTAACCGGGCGCAAGATTATCGTTGACACCTATGGTGGGGCAGCCCCGCATGGTGGCGGCGCATTTTCCGGTAAAGACCCCTCAAAGGTTGACCGCTCTGCCGCCTATGCCGCGCGCTATCTGGCGAAAAACGTGGTGGCTGCCGGTTTGGCTGATCGCTGCGCCATCCAGATTTCTTATGCGATTGGCGTGGCCAAACCGCTGTCAATTTATGTGGATACCTATGGTACCGGCCAAGTTGACAGTGCCGAGATTGAGCGCGCGCTGAACCAAGTCATGGATCTGACGCCACGCGGCATCCGCACGCATCTGAAACTTGACCGCCCGATTTATGCGCGCACCTCGGCTTATGGCCATTTTGGCCGTACACCCGAAGCCGATGGTGGGTTTAGTTGGGAACAGACCGATTTGATTGACGCTATCAAAAAGGCGCTTTGATCGGTTCTGCCAATCTGGTGCTATGGCCCTGCCCTCAATTTGCGGTGGGGCCTTTTTTATGTTTCTCTTGGCCTGTTGCCCCTTGGGATACAGGCTGTTAAGGCGCGGATATGACCGAACCCACAGACCCCACCGCCGCGCCATGGCGCAATCTTTATGGACGCCGCCGCGGCAAAACGCTGCGCAGCGCCCAAAAGACCTATCTGGCCGAAGATCTTACAGAGCTTA
The DNA here is from genome assembly GCA_937895435.1 of uncultured Paracoccaceae bacterium. Lineage (GTDB taxonomy): Bacteria > Pseudomonadota > Alphaproteobacteria > Rhodobacterales > Rhodobacteraceae > CALAXT01. Next base: position 97,244 of record CALAXT010000024.1, read on the forward strand.
CGCCCAAAGGCTTTGCACCCGATCAAAACCCTGACCGCGCACAGATATCACCCAGCCAACATTTTGGCGAACGGCGCGAAATTTGGTTGGAAATCGGCTTTGGTGGTGGCGAACATCTGGTGCATATGGCCGCACGCAACCCTGATATTGGCCTGATTGGGTGCGAACCCTACATGAACGGCGTGGCAATGCTGTTGGGTAAAATTCGGGCGGCCGGCGTTGCGCAAAACCTTGGCGTTTACCCCGGTGATGTACGCGACGTGCTGGATGTTTTGCCCGATTGCTGCATCACCAAAGCCTTTTTAAATTACCCCGATCCATGGCCAAAACGCCGCCATCATGATCGCCGCTTTGTCACCCAAGATTATCTGCGTGGTCTGGCCCGTGTGATGCGCCAAGGGGGTGAGTTTCGCGTGGCAACTGACATACCCGATTATGTCCGCCAAACACTGGAAGAAGTGCCAAGCGCTGGTTTTCAGCGCGCAAATTTACCGCTGCACAGTCCTTGGGATGATTGGCTGTCAACGCGCTATGAACAAAAAGCGCTGCGCGAGGGCCGCATGCCACATTACCTGACGTTTCACCGCAGCGCGGACTGATCGCGCGGCTTTCGGGCTGGACCGATGCGCGGGGTTTGGATATGCCTTGGGCGCGTTACAAATGAGGGCTTCATGTCTGGCCACGGGACAAACCAACCGATGATTGCGCGCAAAGGCGGGCCACTTTCAGGCACAGCCAATGTGCCGGGCGATAAATCTATCAGCCATCGCGCATTGATCCTGGGTGCGCTGAGCGTGGGCGAAACCCGCGTAAGCGGCCTGTTGGAAGGCCAAGACGTGTTGGATACGGCCCAGGCCATGCGCGCCTTTGGGGCGCAGGTCGCGCAAACCGGCCCCGGCGCATGGACGGTGCAGGGCCTTGGCGTTGGCGGATTTGCCGAACCAAGCGATGTCATTGATTGTGGCAATTCTGGCACGGGCGTGCGGCTGATCATGGGGGCAATGGCCACAACACCGATCACTGCGACGTTTACTGGGGATGCAAGCCTGCGCAAACGCCCCATGGGCCGCGTGACCGACCCGCTGGCGCTTTTTGGCGCGCGGGCCTTTGGCCGAAATGGTGGGCGTTTGCCAATGACCGTTATCGGCGCCCCCAACCCGTTGCCAGTGCGCTATCATACCCCAATGCCAAGTGCCCAAGTAAAATCGGCGGTGTTGCTGGCTGGGTTGAATGCACCCGGCGAAACGGTCTTGATTGAGCGTGAAGCCACCCGTGACCATTCCGAGCGAATGCTGGCAGGCTTTGGCGCGCAGATCACAACACAAGATACGCGTGAGGGTCGCATCATCACCCTGACAGGCCAACCAGAACTGCGCGCCCAAACCGTGGCTGTGCCCCGCGATCCGTCCAGTGCAGCCTTTCCCGTTTGTGCAGCGCTTTTGGTGCCGGGGTCAGACATTTTGGTGCCGGGCGTCAGCCAAAACCCAACCCGTAACGGGCTGGTGGTAACGCTTTTGGAAATGGGCGCTGATATCACCCCCGAAAACCCACGGCTTGAAGGCGGCGAACCGGTTGCCGATTTGCGTGTGCGCTTTGGCCCCCTGACCGGGGTTGACGTGCCCCCCGAACGTGCGCCCTCTATGATCGATGAATACCCGATTTTGGCGGTTGTGGCAGCCTGCGCGCATGGCACGACGGTGATGCGCGGCGTGCGCGAATTGCGCGTGAAAGAGAGTGATCGCATTGATGCGATGGCCCGCGGGCTTGAGGCTTGCGGTGTCAAGATCGAAGAAGACGAAGACACGTTGATCGTACACGGCATGGGCCCAGACGGCGTGCCAGGTGGTGCCACCTGCGCCACCCATCTGGATCACCGTATCGCAATGAGTTTTTTGTGTTTAGGGCTGGCCGCCAAATCTCCGGTCCGCATTGACGATGGCGCACCAATCGAAACATCATTCCCAATTTTTGTCGGTTTAATGCGGGACTTAGGTGCAGATATCGGCGCAAGCGCCGCTTAGCGCCGGATCAGCGCGCGGGTGATTTGCACGCCCGCCCATGCGGTGGACCCGGTTAAAACCGTACCCCATGCCCAGTCGACCACAACCATGCTTGGGTGCCAATTGGCCATGATCGTCATGCTGGTCAATTCAAAACAGCCATAGGCGACAGCCCCCAGAACAGCCCCGTTTAAAGCAGCCTGCCCCGGCCGCCCAGCCTTCAGCGCGGGCCATGCAGCAAACCACAACACGCCGCCAACATAGCTGACATAAAACAAAAGTGCCGGTATCAGGCGGAACCCATCCAGCAGTTGCGCGCCTAAATGTTGCTGAAACAGGGGCTGCAGCACCAGATTAAGCATAACAGCATCAGCCAGCAAAAACACCAATGACGTCGAAATGAACAAAACCACAATCTGCATCAGCGATCCCAATCCGATTAAATACGATAGTGCAAAACATGTGACGCCAAGCGCTGCTGTCAAGCGCTCATCAAGCAGTTCTTAAGTGTCAGATGTCGCCAGAACTGCCTGAAATTCGCGCCATTCGCCCCGGCTCATGCCAGAGCTTTCTTGCGTAACCGCTTGGCCTGCCAACATTTTACGCAGGCATTCCAGCGCCTTGGCCGACAGTGTTGCCCCCCCCATTCGGTAATCTTCAAACGCGCCAAACGCCAGCGGCACCCAATCGGCCACCAGTTTGCAGATAACATCGGCATAAACGCGAATTTCATATTGTGCATGCGCATCTGCCCGTAAGCGCAGGAAATGAAACAGATTATGCAGATCGACCTTCCAATACCACTGGGTATAGATGTTCGTGGGCAGGTTCATTCGCGCCAGTTCGCGCGCCAGCCCCTGCTGGCCGTCTTGTGACAGCATATCGTGATAATGGTCATAACAACGTGCTGCATCGGTTTTCAGCCATTCCAGCACCCGCGCGGCCTCCTCGCCCGTCAAAACCGCCCCCCGGCCCTGATTATTAATGGTTGATTGCGCTGCCAGATGTTCGGGTGCAGGAATGTAAAATTCCCGATCCATCACTGAATAGCGGGCGGAATATTCGTTCACATTCGCAGTGCGATGCCGGATCCATTGCCGTGCAACAAAGATGGGCAATTTGACATGCAGCTTGACCTCACACATTTCAAACGGCGTCGAATGCCAGTGCCGCATCAAGTAACGGATCAACCCGGCATCATCTTGGACATGTTTGGTGCCCGCACCATAGGAAACCCGTGCAGCCTGAACAATGGCGCTGTCATCGCCCATATAGTCAATCACCCGCACAAAGCCATGATCAAGCACCGTGTGCGCACGATAAAGATGCGATTCCATTCCCTCAGACACGGCGCGCAACGTCGGGCGCGGGGTGGCGCGCTGCGCCTCAATCTCGGCAAGCTGTTCGGGTGTTAAAGCCATCTGCGGGGTCCTTTGGCAACAAGAGGGGCCAAGCCTGCGGCCCGGCGTTGCCCATGTCATAGATTATTGTGCCCGCCCGGGGAAGTGCCCCCGGCCGCGTTGATGACGCAGCCCATGATAATCGTCAAAATCATAACCCCATTGGCTCTTGGGACAAACGGATATCGTCGCAGTTCACCCACACCACACCGGCAGCCGTGAATTTGGGCTTGCGCTTGGCTTTCAATCCCGGTTCTGAATGGGGGGCATTTCCGCCACAAAAGGAGCCCATAATGACGATCCGCTATTTGCACACCATGGTCCGCGTCAAGGATTTGGAAAAATCCATGGCTTTTTATCGGCTGTTGGGGCTTGAAGAAACCCGCCGTATGGACAGTGAACAGGGTCGGTTCACCCTGATTTTCATGTGCCCCCCCGGCCAACATGATGCACCGGTTGAACTGACCTATAATTGGGACGGCGATGATGGTTTGCCCAACGACAGCAGGCATTTTGGGCATCTGGCCTATGAAGTTGATGACATTTATGCCGTTTGTCAGCATCTGATGGATAATGGTGTGATTTTAAACAGACCGCCCCGCGATGGACGCATGGCGTTTGTCCGCTCACCCGACAATATTTCAATTGAGCTGCTGCAAAAGGGGGGCGCACGCCCATTGGCCGAGCCATGGACCAGCCTGCCCAATATTGGCCATTGGTAAACTGAAGACGCGCAGGCGGCCCCCGCCTGCGCCCAGACCGGACCAGACCAGCCTAATTCGGCACAGCCGTTCCGTAAGAAATAACCAAACCAACCAAAGTGGCAATACCGCCCGCCACCAAGGGCAACACCGCCCCAGACACCAGCCGCAGCCGCGTAAACGACGCCCCCAACAGCGGCACTTCGTAAACAAACACCCGGTGCAGCCCAAAAATAGCCCATGAGGTGATAAACGTCACAAGCGCTGCAGTTGTGGCACCAGATTTCGCAAAGAGAGCCGCAATGGCAAACGAAATCACAGGCCCCGCTGGCACGATCACACCCGTCAGCGCGGCAATTGGCAATGCAATCAGCCCAGCATCTTCGCCTAAAAGTGCCGCAATAGCCTGTTGTGGGATCAATTGCGCCAAGAAACCGGCGCCAAGCAGGGCGCAAAGCATCCGCGGCACCAATTTTGCGAACTGTTCAACCATCCGCTTTAGCACCGGCCCCGCAGGCTCACGGCGGCGCAGCGCCACGATCACAAGGCCCGTGAGACAAATCGACAGCAGGATCAGGCCGATGTTCATGCCCCCTGCCCCTTTTCAGCCACCCCTGCGCCACTCGATGAATTGGCCGCATCGCTCGCACCTGTGATCGGTCTTAGCGTCAAGGTCAGCGGGATGTTGCGCGCGATCAGACCGGCCAATATTGGCAAAGGCAGGCTGACCAGGGTCCGCAGAATGGCAAATTCAGCGCCCAAAAACGGAACATCCCAAATCAGCACGCGCTGCATGCCCAATATTGCCCATGAGGTGATATAGGCCACCATCGCCCCACGATCGGCCCCCGATGCCCCAAGTACCGCCAGCAACGGATAGGCCGATGATGGGCCACCGGGCGTCAAGGCCCCAGCCACGGTCGCAACAACCAACCCAGCCCATCCGGCCTCAGACCCGACCAACCCTGAAATCCAGCGTCGTGGCAGCATGACCCAGATCAGGGCGGCAATCGACAGCGCCACCAAAAGGCGCGGCAACAACTTCAGCAACATATCCAAATCAGATTGCAACGCAGCCCACATGACGTCGGCCCCCCGCACCAAATAGCACGCCACCCCAAACCCAGCTGCCACCAGAAAAAAAATCCAAAACTCCCACCCAAAAGCATCCGCCAATAAATCAGCCGCCCACGATTTTTCACCCGTGGGGGCAGGATTGACCCGTTTTTTTTGCTGCGAAGGATCAAAGTTGGTTGGCATCAGGCAGCGCCCTAATGGGAATGACCGTGATGGTGATGATCATGGCTGTGGGAATGATCGTGCTCATGCTCGTGATCCTCATGCGAATGGCCATGCGCCTCATCCTGATCCCGACGATATTGGGCAGTCAGGCGACCGGTTTCGGCGTGACCTGCCATGAAAGCTTCCATGGCGGCACGAAAAAGATCTGCCTCAGGCGGCAATTGTCCGGCCAAAAAACCAGCCAAACGGGCAAAGGCGATGGTTTGACTGGCCAAGGCATCAATCGTTTCTTCGGGATCAGCCGCAGCACTGTCAGCCAATGCGCGGGTCAATCCGGCGTTAAAAAGCTGATCCATGTATCGGGCGCGACCGGCTGCACTGGCCAACGCTTTTGGGCCAGATGTTGGGGATACAGCGGCCTTTTCTTGCGGATCAGACAGCCCCATCATTCGTGACATGACTTTGAAACGGTCTAGCAGATCTTGACCGATTTGAACGTTGTCATCCAATTCGCCGCACATATTGCCACCTTTTTTCTAAAAACCCAAACCGTGCGGCCCAAAGCCTGTGCGCGCGCTATTGCGCCAAAGATTGCAGAACCTGACCGTTTTCAAACATCACCATGGCCCCGACCCAAAGGGCCGCGCAGCCAATGCTAAGCCCCGTTGCCCGGCGCACCCAAAGCGTGCTGCGCTGCGCGAGGGACAGGGGAAAACTGGCCACCATTGAGACCGCCGCCATGCCCGCCATTGACCCCAAACCAAAAACCGCAAAATAGGCCAGCGCTTGACCCAAGGTTTCCGTTGCACTGATTGTCAGCGCCAGCAGGGCCCCTGAACCGGCAGCCCCATGCACCAATCCAACCACCAAAGCCCGTAGATTGGTGGCACGGTGGGTGTGATCATGCACGCTTTCGCGGTGCGTGACAGTGTCGGCCGCATGTGAATGCAGATGCAAATGCGCAGCGCCATCATGTTCGTGCACATGGACATGTACGCGATCACGATACATTTGCCACAATGTTTGGGCACCCAGAAAGACGATCATCACGCCAACCGCAAATTCCAGCCCCGCCTGAACCCGCCCACTGATCGTTAACCCCAAAGCCACCACCGCCGAACACAGCACAAAAAGCGCCAGCGTGTGCCCCAAGCCCCAAAAGGCACCACGCGCAATCAATGCGCGCCGCCCCCCCTTTTTTGTCAGCATATTTGAGACGGCCGCTAAATGGTCGGTTTCCAGCGCATGGCCCATACCAATTACAAAGGCCAAGGGCATGATGGCAAACAGGGTCATAAACCTCTCCTCAGGCGCGCAGCGCCGTCAGCATTGCGGGGATAAAATCGTTTTCTGACGCGACAACCAAAACCGACGCATAGGGCCGCAGGGCAGCCACGATCCGGTCAACCGAACTTTTGGACAGACCGTCGGCCAAAACCAGCCCTGCCAGCATGATCTTGCGCTCATAGGCTTCGCGGGCAATCACCTCGGCCGCACCAATGCGGGTATCTGAACTGGCCAGCATGACCACAACATCTGCGCCCTTGATCTCGGCCGACAAAAGAACAGCCCGACCATCAGGTGCGCTCAGCGGCAGATCATCAACGCCAGTCGCATCGGGATCAATTTGCGACGCACCCCCAACAGTCAGAAAATGCGCACCATTCCAAGGATCTTCGGTGATGGCAAACATTGCCTCGGCGGCGCCCGCGTCCAACGCGAAAATGCGCGACGCGCGGGTCAGTGCATTGGGATAGGGCACCCGAAACCGTGCCTCGGCCGCAGTTGCGGCTTTGGCACAGCTTGAGAGTAACGTAGGGCGAACGGTTTCCATCTTGGCCTCAGACCGACGTTTGCTTGACGCCCGTGCGCACGCGCAGATCGTCTTTCATGGCATCAGCAAAGTTTTCCTCGGGCGGAAGAACCCGCGCGGCCGACCGGACTAATTGATGCTCGGGCACGCGGCCTGGGGGCATTTCACCCTTATCACGCAACGCAACAGCGGCTTTGCGTAAGCGATGGCGTGCCATGATGATACCGTTATCTGTCGACACCAGATTTTCTTTGGTGCGATCAACAATCGGGCCCATGCTTTCTTGCAAAGACGCATCCTGCATCGCGATGCCCCAGATACCTGAATAGGTATCGCCACGGCGCTGCGCGTCACGGTCCATCAAGTAATCATTGTCTTTGTTCTGCAATGGCCGGAACGAACCGGGGACGTATTTGTTGTGCACACCATAGCCATCCACCATCGCTTGACGCTCTTCCGTGGTCAGCGCACGCGTGGGATGATAATCAAATGACCACGCCCAGCAGTTTTCATCATCAATTGGCACCCAGAAATGCCCATGCATCGGGTGATCACCGCGCGGTGGCACCATGGTGAAAGACGGCATGATCCAAGGCGTGATGCGCCAATAGTAATGACCCTCTTCAGCCATGCGGCGTGCACCGATATAAAGCCCGCCGTCTGACTCTGAAACTTCAAACACCGGCTTTTTGTCAGCTTGATTGTATTTGTTGCCCTTGGCGCCTTTAAACAGCGGATCACTGTTCAGGCTGCCCGAGTGCAGAAACGACACATGGCTGGAATCAATGCCACCTTCCATCGCTTGCAGCCAATTGCATTCCTGCCAACGCTTTGAGGTAAATGTCTGCTCGGCCGGAACGGTTGCAAATTCCCATGTCGGCTCTGGTGGGCGTGTTTCCTTGTCGCCCATATGGGTCCAAAGCACATCACCAACCTTGATCAGCGGATAGCCCTTCAGCTTGATCTTTCCGCAAAAGCCTGATTCCTCAGGCTCGGATGGCACCTCGACGCATTGGCCGGTATGGTCATATTTCCACCCGTGATAGGGGCAGCGCAAACCGCCCTCTTCATTGCGGCCAAACCACAGTGACACGCCTCGGTGGGCACAGAACTCATCCATCAACCCATAGCGGCCTTTACTGTCACGAAACGCAATTAGACGCTCGCCCAGCAGTTTCACCCGCACGGGAGGGCAGTCGTCTTCAGGCAGTTCGCTGGCCAACAGCGCCGGAATCCAATAGCTGCGAAACATCGCGCCCATGGCGGTGCCATTGTCTGTTTGGGTCAGAAGATCATTCACCTCTTTACGAAGCATCTCAATTCCTCCTTATTCCGGCGCGCATCTGGCGCGACTGGTTCCGAAACTCTGCCGACCTTATGACAGCGGCGGCAAGTCTGCTTTTTCTGCCTCATAGGCGGCATCCATGCGCGGTGCCAATCCGTTTTTGGCCAGCGCATCCGAAAACATTGTTCGGACATCGGCGCTTTCATCGGCATAGTCAATCTGATCGCCACCAATACGGCTTGAAATCCAGGCCTTTGGTACGCCCTGAGCGTTACGGATCGCGACGCCCTCATATTTGAACGCCAGATAACGCGCAGGCGTTGTGCCGGTGTTGAAGTGCTGGTGATACCACATGTTTGGCGGCACAATCATTGAGCCAACTTTCCATTCATACCGGGTTGGCGCCTCACCCTCGGGGTTCATCAGGCTGTAGCCCTCACCCGACAAAATGATCACATGCGCGCCGGGACCGTGGCGGTGACACTTTTTATAGGTGCCAATCGGGAACTGGCTGATATGGCTGTTCATTGAACTTTTGGCCAATTGGAAACGGATATGCCCGCCGCCTGCCCCACGTTCTTTAGCCTCAATCAAGGGCAGGTTAACCGCATCGGCAACAAAGTTTGTTTCCATCAACAGACCTTTTTGCTCACCCTGATCGGCAAAGTAATCCGGCTCGCCCGAAAAACGGCCTTTGAAATCATAGGGAGTGTTGAACAAAAATTCCGGCTCTTCAAACACATTCAAAAGGGGTGGCATGTTGGTTACGGACACAAAACGTGCAGGCGCACTGCCGGACCCGTTAAAGTGCTGATGATGTGCGTTCAGCGGAATACCAAAGATCGCACCGGGGCCCCACTCAAAGCTGGCGCGATCGCCATTGTCATTCCAAACGGTCGTTGACCCACGACCCGACAGGATCAAAATCGTTTCCTCATAAAGCTGGCGCTGCGGTGCCAACTTGCTGCCAGCCGGAATTTCCATGACATAGCAGTCATTCGATGTGCGCGATGCATCATGGTTGATGAACACGGCATTACCACCCCGCCGCGCCCAAGGCTTCAGCTCGACATCATGCAGGCTGGGAACATAAAGCCCATTGATGATGTCCAGCCCTTCAGCCGCAATAAAACGCGTGTAGGGCGTTTCTTTCTCAGTTCTGAATTTATCGGCCAGTTTATCGGACACGATGGCGCTCTTAACCATGACAGCTCCTTGGGTTTGCCAGCCCGAACCAATCTTTGCGCCGGGCAATTATTTTCGTTGCGTTGACGTTATGCCACAGCTACTGTTCCGTCAATGGACCGGTGGTCCGCATAGAGGAACGCACATCCCATGTCAGATAACCGCACCGCACCCGGCAAAAACGCGCCCACCTTAACACAAAGCGCCAACCCCACAGCAGCCACACCCCACACGGTTGATGACCATATGTTTGGCGAATTTTATGCCCATGATCATGACGGTGACGCCGATCATGACCATGACGATATCGATCCCGGCCCCCTAGAAGACAACCCGATTTGGCAAAGGGATAACGTCTCACTGACATCTGTCGGCATTGATATCGGCTCGGCAGGAACACAAATTCTCTTTTCCAACATCCATTTGCAACGGGTGGGTGACAGCCTTGCCAGCCGGTATGTGATTGTTGATCGAAAAACTGTTTATGAATCACCTGTCAGCTTTACGCCCTATGCCGATGCACAAAATATCGATGGTGCCGCCCTTGGCGCAATTATTGACGCAGCCTATGCATCGGCCGCCGTTCGCCCCAGCGATATTGATACCGGCGTGGTCATTCTGACCGGTGAGGCGCTGCGGCGCGAAAATGCCCAAGCCGTTGCCGAAATCGTGGCCCGCAAGGGGGGTGATTTTGTCACAGCGACCGCGGGCAATCACATGGAAGCAATGCTGGCGGCCTATGGTTCGGGGGCTGCCAAGGCCAGTCATGACAAAGCGATGCGCATTCTAAACGTCGATATTGGCGGCGGCACATCCAAGCTGGCATTGTGCGATAATGGCAAAATCGTCTGGACGGCAGCGTTGCATATTGGTGGGCGTTTGATTGCAACCGACAATGGCCACGTGAGCCGGATCGATCCGGCAGGCCAACACCACGCGCACGCGGCAGGCCACGATCTGACACTGGGCAGCCCTGCAAGCCCCACCATTATGGCCGAAGTTGCCAAACATATGGCCACGCTGCTGACCCGAGCGATTTCGGGTGGCCCGCTGGACCCCGAGGTTGCAGGGCTGTTTCTTACCGATATTCCAGATGATTTCAGCGATATCGGCGGGGTTATGTTTTCAGGCGGCGTTGGCGAATATGTGTCTGACCGGGAAACCCGCGACTTTGGGGATTTGGGCCTGCATTTGGGCCGGGCACTGCGGGTATGGGCAGAGGCTGGTGGTTTTGGGGCAACCCATATGCCAGCCGTGGCTTGTATTCGTGCAACCGCCCTTGGCGCGTCGGAATATTCTGTGCAACTGAGCGGGCAGACCAGCACGATCACTGCACCGGGGCGGCTGCTGCCCCGGCGCAGTGTGCAGGTTTTGAAAGCTGACATCGACATGCAGACCCTGCCCGATGCCACCGCCATTGCAAACGCAATCATCCGGCATTTTCAAGCCTTTGATCTGTCCGTGGCCGATGATGAGGTCGCGTTGATGTTTGATTACACCCTGCCACCCGATTATGCCTATATTCGGGCGCTGGCCGATGGCATCGCCACGGCCATGGCGCCACGTCTGTCGCAGGGGCATCCACTTTATGTGATGATCAACGGCGATATCGCGCAGACCATTGGCGGGATATTCCGCGAAGAAATTGGCCTGACGAATGATCTGTTGGTGCTTGATGGCATTGCGCTGCGCGATTTCGACTATATCGATTTGGGCAAGATTCGGCTGCCATCGTTCACTGTACCAGTCACTGTGAAATCGCTGCTCTTTTCCGAAGACCCACGCAACCCCGGCCGGGCCGAGCGCATCCATTTCGCCGATCCAACCGAAGTCGCCAAACGCGGCCATTCACATGGCCACAGTCACGACACTGGCCACCATCACAATCATGGGCACAGCCATGGGCATAGTCATGATCATGGGCACAGCCACGAACATGGGCACCACCACGATCACCCCGCCTCTGCCTCCAACCCTTCAGAAAATGGAGGCTGAGAGATGGAAACCCAGATCCTTCCGCATGACCCCGCCGCATCCGAGGCCAAAAAACAGCCAAACCGCAATCCACGGCGCGATTCCGCACGGCTGTCATCCGTGACAACCGCCATCCACCTGATGAAAACCTTTAGCGCACGCGACGAAGATCTGGGGATCAGCGAATTGGCCAAGCGCCTGGGTGTCGCCAAAAGCACAGTGCACCGCCTGGCCAGCGCCCTGCTGGATGAAGGGTTGCTGCAACAAAACCCTGAGACGGGCCGCTATTGTCTGGGTGTGGGGCTGTTTACGCTGGGCTCGCTGGTGCGGGCGCGGCTGGATGTTGCCGCGGAATCGCGCAATATTTTAAACGAATTGCGGGAAAAAACGGGTGAAAATGTCCGTTTGGCTGTGCTGGAACGGCAAAGTGCGGTTCTGCTGCATGATCTGGAAAGCCCACAGACGTTGCGCTTGCGTTCAGCCACAGGGCAACTGCGCCCCGCCTTTTGTTCGGCCGAAGGGCTTTGCCTGTTGTCAGGCCTGCGTGAGCCTGAATTGAAAAAGTTTCTAACCCTGCCCCGCGTGGCCCGCATGCCCAACTCTCCTGTAGAGGAAGAGGCACTGCGGCTGCATCTGCGCAAGGTCAAGCGCCAAGGCTATGCGGTCGAAGACGAAATTTGCGACGAAGGCACGCGTGGAATCGCGGCGCCGATTTATAACGGTGACGGCAGGGTCTTGGCCGCAGTGGGCGTGGCAGGCCCGCGCGTGCGCATCCGCAAAAGCCAGTTTCCCAAAATGGCGCAAGTTGTCATTGCAGCAGCCGACCAAATCTCTGAGCGGTTGGGCTACAGCCGCCGTCAAAAAATCTATCTTTAAGTCAGCACACCCAAAAAGGATCCCCGGCAATGGCCAAGATCACCATCGCGCCCGACGGGCAAAGTTTCGACTGTGCCCCCGGCGACACTATCTTGCGGGCTGCCCTGCGGGCGGGCTTTGGCATGAATTATTCCTGTAATGTCGGGTCTTGCGGCAATTGCCGCTTTGAATTGCTAGAGGGCGCTGTCACGCATCAGCGGGCAGATTCCCCAGCTTGGTCTGAGAGAGATCTGAAACGCAACCGCTGGCTTGGCTGTCAGGCCGAACCGGTCGGGGATTGCACCATCAAATTTCGCGCAGACCCAAGTTTTGTGGCAAACCCCCGCCCGATGGGCCGGTCAGCCACTTTGTTGGCCAAAACCCAACTGACGCGCGACATCACTGAATTCACGTTGGAAATTCAAGGTGATGACCGCTTTCATCCCGGACAATATGCGCTTATCGGTGCCAATGGCATATCTGGGGGGCGCGCCTATTCGATGGCCAATCTGCCCGGCACCGGACAATGGCATTTTCAGATCAAACGCGTGCCGGGCGGCGCATTGACCGGGTGGCTGTTTGACAGCGCTGAAATTGGCGCAACTCTGTCGCTTGATGGCCCATATGGCACAGCGTTTTTGCAAACAGAAATTACCCGCGATATCGTGTTGATGGCTGGTGGTTCTGGCCTGTCCCCGATGGTGTCGATTGCGCGCGGCGCGGCCAAGGCAGGTATGCTGGACACCCGGAAGCTGCATTTTTATTACGGTGCGCGCACGCAGGCCGATTTATTTGACCCCAAGCTTTTGGCCGATCTGGGCCCCAACGTCACATTCACCGCTGCCCTCTCTGAACCAGAGCCCGGATGGGATGGCCCGCGCGGATTTTTGCATGACGTGGTTGCCGCCGATTTAGGCGACCGGCTGCCGGCGCATGAAATCTATTTTGCTGGCCCGGCTGCGATGTCTGCTGCCATTCAGAAAATGGCACATGAATTGGGCACCCCGATGGGGCAATTGCATTTTGACGAATTTTATTGATTGGCGCGAAGGAGCCACACCATGGCTAATCTAAATCTGACAATTGGGTGTTGGGATTATGACCGCGTTCTGGGCCTGATGGATGGCCGCGTCCGGCCAACGGGTATCGACGTCACATTTCTTAACATGATTGTCGAAGAAACATTTTTCCGCATGCTGCGCGCGCAGGAATTTGATGTCTCTGAACTGTCGATGTCATCCTATGTCGTGTCGTTATTCAAACCAAACCGGCCTTTTGTGGCGATTCCTGTCTTTCCCAGCCGGTTTTTTCGCCACTCCTGCATCTATGTGAATGCCGATGCTGGCATCACCAAGCCTGCCGATTTGATTGGCAAGCGGATTGGCACACCTGAATATCAGATGACAGCACCAGTTTGGATTCGGGGAATTTTAGATGAACATTATGGCGTGCCGGTGGACAGCGTCACCTATGTTACCGGCGGCGAAGAAGCCCCCAACCGTGATGAAAAGCTGAAATTGGATCTGCCCGACAACATCAAAGTGGAACGGATCGGCCCCAACCAAACGCTTGCTCAGATGCTGGCCAACGGCGAGATTGACGCGTTGCACACGGCGCGCAAGCCCTCTAGCTTTGATGGGGTGCGGGTTAAGCGGCTTTTTCCTGACTTTGTACCCGTGGAACAGGCGTATTGGCGTCAGACTGGCATTTTCCCGATCATGCATGTGATCGCCATTCGCCGTGAAATTTATGACTCCAACCGCTGGATTGCCATGAACCTTTATCAAGCGTTCAAAGAGGCGCAGCAGCTGTGCTATGAAGGCCTGCGCGAAACGGCCGCCCTAAAGGGCATGCTGCCGTGGTTTAACGCCCATGTCGAAGAAACATTCGCCATGATGGGCGAAGATTTTTGGCCATATGGCGTCGAAAAGAACCGCAAAACACTGGAAACATTCCTGCGCTATCATCATCAAAGTGGGCTGTCGCCGCGCCTTTTGGGCGTTGACGAAATGTTTGCCCCCGAAACCATGGAAGAATTCGTGATATGACCCAAATCACCCTGCCCCTTTTGTATGAGAAAAAGCGCAACGGCGAAAAGATCTTTGGCGTGGTGGCTTGGGATACCCATATGGCCGCGATTGCTGACCGCGTGGGTGTTGATATTGTGTCGGTCGGCGATACGGTCGGCAAAAACATGTGGGGCCATGACAACCCGCTAGAAGTCACAATGGATGAGATGATCGTGGTCACCAAAGCGGTGCGGCGGGGCGTGAAACATGCGCTGGTCAGCGCTGACTTTCCCTATGGTCCACTGCAACAAGGCGTTGATGCCGCTGTGCGTGCGGCTATCCGCTTTGTCAAAGAAGCCGGGGTTGATATGATCAAACTTGACGGTGCAGCCGATTACCCCGAAGCGGTCACCGCGCTGACCCGCGCCGGCGTTCCGGTTTGGGCACAGTTTGGCCTGACCCCGCAAACCGCACTGTCACTGGGCCTGCCTTATGAAAATCAGGCCGGTGGCGCGGCACAACTGCCCGCCGAAATGACCGATCGGATGATCAAAGAGGCGCAGATGTTAGAAGCCGCTGGGGCGGCACTGCTTGATTTCACCAACTCGGGGCCCGTGGTTGGCCCTGCCGTGGTGGCATCGGTAAAAATTCCTGTGATTGGCGGCTTTGGTGGCGGGCCATGGCTGGATGGCCGCGTGCGGCTGGCACAAGCGGCGGTGGGCTATAGTGTGGGCGCACTGGACAAAGCCCCCGATACCTACGCCAACGTGGCCCGCGTGATCCATGACGCGCTCACAGAATGTGCAAGCGACGTGCGCGCCGCGCGTCAAATCAAGGGCCAACCGGGGAGAGTGTGATGCCATTTGCAACCATCGACGGATTGGATACGCATTACCAAGATCTGGGCCAAGGCCCGGCGTTGCTGATGTATTCACCCGGTGGGTTTGATGCACAAATCAGCAAATGGTCTGATCTTGGTGTCTACAAGCGGATCAAGCTGCTGGACCACCTGCCAAAACATTTCCGCTGCATCGTCTTTGATCGGCGCGAAAATGGCCTGTCGCAGGGCCGGGTGGAGCGGATCACCTGGCAAAGCTATGTGCGCCAAGGCGTGGGCTTGCTGGATCATTTGGGAATTGACCGCGCGCATGTGATGGGCGGCTGCATGGGGTGCAGCCCCGTCGCGGCGTTTGGCGTGGCCCACCCGAACCGCACCCGATCAATGGTGCATTTTTGGCCCGTGGGTGGGCCCAGCTATCGCATTTCCAGCCACCAGCGCTTTGCCCGCCATCTGGCCTTTGTCGAAGAAAATGGCCTGCAGGCCGTGGTTGATCTGGTGCGCAGCCATGACAAGAATTTTTCTGCAGATCCTCGGGGGGGGCCTTGGGGCCAGCCGATCCGCAACAGTCAAGACTTTGCCACCGCATATGCAGACCAAGACAAAGCACGGTATTTGTTAACCGTCACCGCCATGTATCGTGGCCTGATGGATCGCGACACCGCCCCCGGTGCCGAACCTGAAGACCTGATGACACTGAATATCCCCAGCCTGATCGTGCCCGGTGCCGACGGGTTTCACTCAACCTCGGCGGCGCGCTACATGCAAGAATGTCTGGCCGGATCAGAGTATTGGGATATCACCCCAGATGATCTGACCGAAGAAAACGCCCCAGCCCGGATCACGGCATTTCTGAAAGCTCTGAGGGACTGACCCCCAGAGCACTTGGCCCAAAGCGCAAAGTCACAAGCCTAACCGCAGCCTAGCCCACCAATTCGCGGGTCTCAGGCGCAAAGAGATCAGCAATCGCCATCGGTTGGGCAATCACACCCTGCCCAACCACCTGATCCATCAGCATTTCAAGCACATGCTGATTTGGCGCAATGCCATAAGGCAGGGGATCATCCATCACCTCAAGGGCGGCCTGATGCACGCGGTCGGCGGCGGTCAAGTCTGATATCCGCCCAGCCTTTAAATCATTGACATAGAGTGCTTTTGACGCGGCAAAGCTTTCGAAAAGCTGGGTAGCAAGACCCGGGTTTGCAGCAAGAACCTCATCCTTGACCACAACCAAATGGTTGATCGGATAAAGCCCCCGCTCCCGCAGGGCGGTGCGCGCGGCATTAAACGCATCAGGGATCATTGGGCCGATATCGGCATGGTCAAGTTTGGTCCCAACAACCCCCGCAAGTTGACCCGACACCAGCGCATCTGTCAGATCTTCGTCGGGGCCCAAGTTCTGTACATTGGCCGGGTTCACAAAGCTTGCAACATGTTCATCACCCGACGGTGCCCAGTGCACCTGCGTTAGGTCAACATCATGTTCTTGCTGCAAAATTGTGCGCGCCCATACGCCTGTGGTTACCGTGTAGCCCCGGTTTACCCCAACCCGCTTCCCCTCAAGATCTTTCAACCCCGACAGCGGCGTGCGCGTGTTCCAGACCATATTGGCGTGATGAAAATCGCGCACCAAAAAGATTGGCAGCGCTGTGAATTTTACCCCATGTGCCCGCGCCGTGATATAGGTTGTCAGCGCCATCTCTGACACGTCATAGGCCAATTCGCGCACCATCCGGCGAAAGCCCTTGACCAACACCGGCACCTCTTCAAAAGCCAAATCAAAATCAGCCGGACAAATTTCACCTGCTTTCAATGCGCGGTTGTTGCCCTGAAGCCGGGTGACAGTCTTTAGCGTGGGTCGGGTCATATCTGTGCCTCTTGGGTGAAATTTAGCAACACTCATCTCCAAAATCGCGCAGGGCCGGGCGCATCCAAGCCAGCGGCATGTCTGCCACCTGTACCTCGGCCACCGGTTTGAAAAACACGATCTTGAAACGTTCTTCTTCATGCCAGAACAAAACCGTGGTTTGCAAGGGCGGGAAACCGGGCCATCGGCCAGGGTCTTGACTGACCATCACCAAATCATGCGAGGTCAGATCAAATATAGATCTGGTCCAGCCCTCAACCCGTTCAAGACACGCCAAATTTTCTTGCGACGGCACCACGCGGCCAAACATTTTCATCCCCTTGCGGTCGCCCCACCCTGTGGGCCAGATTCTGACCGACGTTCTGATATGCGGAACATTGTTCTTGCCTGCAGTCTGCCCATTTGTTAGCCAAAGATCAACGCAGATTTGGAGGTTTCGGCATGCGCGAGAAAGTTTTAGCCGCGGTTCGCACGGGGCCGCAACGCACCGAATTTCGTGAATATGATATGCCCGAAATCGAGGACGATGCGGCGCTCTTACG
Source organism: uncultured Paracoccaceae bacterium (assembly GCA_937895435.1). Classification (GTDB taxonomy): domain Bacteria; phylum Pseudomonadota; class Alphaproteobacteria; order Rhodobacterales; family Rhodobacteraceae; genus CALAXT01. The sequence goes on from CALAXT010000024.1 coordinate 114,955, forward strand.
GGTGGAAGTGGCCGGGATCTGTGGCACAGATGTGAAATTTTATGCCAAGCCGCCAATCGATGATCCCGTCATCATGGGGCATGAAAATATTGGTGTCATCGCAAAGGCGGGCGCCACATTCAAAAAGCGCCGTGGTCTTAAAGAAGGTGATCGGGTGTTTGCCGAACATTACGTCGGCTGTATGAATTGCGAACACTGCCATCGCGGCGATTATCGCCTGTGCATTGCGACTGATTGGCGTAAAAATCCTGACGGTATCCGCTTTGGCTATACCTCGGCGCTGCGCGCCCCGCACCTTTGGGGGGGCTTTGCGCAATATATGTATCTGCCGTGGAACTCGGTCATTCACAAAGTGCCCGATGGGCTGTCAGCCGAACTGGCAGGCGTGGTGACGCCAATGGCCAACGGTATTCAGTGGGCACTGTTTGATTGTGGTGTGGGCTATAACAGCCGCGTTTTGATCCAAGGGCCAGGCCAACAGGGTTTGAGCCAGGTTGTGGCCTGCAAACAGGCGGGCGCGTCGTTGATTATCGTCACCGGCACCTCCAAAGATATCAAACGCATGGATGTCGCCCTGAAATTGGGCGCAGATTATGTGATCAATGTCCAAACCGAAGACCCGATTGCCCGCATTGCCGAAATCACTGGCGGCGAGGGTGTCGATGTGGCGCTTGATTGCACCGCAGGTGCTGGCACCATCCCTACCCTTTTGGGGATCGAGGCGCTGAAACGCAAAGGTGGTACGCTGCTTATTCAGGGTGAAATGGGCGACTTCCCCAATTTCCCGCTGGCCAAAGTGGCCAACAAATATATCACCATCAAAGCCGCGCGTGGGCACAATTACCAATCATGTGAGTTGGCGCTGCAACAGTTGAATTCGGATCGGTTCCCCCTCGATCTGATCACCACGCATCGCTTCGGCCTGAAAGACACCGATGCCGCGATCAAGGCGGTTGGCAACAGCGGCGATGTGATCCATGTCTCGCTGATGCCTTGGGACTAACGCATGGGCGATGCCGCAGCCCCAACTGATATGCGCCTGCCCGTCACGGTTTTGACGGGGGCGCTTGGGGCGGGCAAAACCACGCTGCTCAATCACCTGTTGCACCAGAGCGACCTTAAGCTTGCCGTAATTGTAAACGAATTTGGCGACGCCGGGATTGATGGGGCGCTGATTGACAGTGGTGCCGAAGATTTGGTGGAACTGTCCAGTGGCTGCATCTGTTGTGTGGTGCGCGCCGATCTTATCCGCACCTTGCGCGGCTTGCGTCAGCGGGTGGCAGGGCTGGACGGCGTGGTGATTGAAACCACAGGCCTGGCCAACCCAGCACCGGTTATTCAGACATTTTTGGCCGATCAAATGCTGGCGGCCGCTTTTCGGATTGATACTGTGGTAACGGTGGTTGATGCCTTGCATATCACCACGCAACTGCAGCACAGCGAAGACGCCGCAGCCCAAGTTGCGCTGGCCGATCTGTTGGTTTTAAATAAATTTTCAGAGGCGGGCGATTGCGCAGCCATAACCGACATATTGCGCCAATTAAACCCGCTGGCCCCGATTGAGCGGGCCGATAGGGGACAAGTGCGCGCCGAGGCCATTTTTGGCAAAGCCCTGCACGAAAGTGCACCGGCCACCGACGCCCCTGCCCCATCATCCATTCACGACCATGATCACCATCATGACCATATCACGCGGCATGGTATCACCTCGGTCACAGTCAACAGCGACCAGCCCTTGCAGATGGCAGCCCTGGAAAGTTGGATGCGCACCCTGCTCGATGCGCAGGGTGCCGATATTTTGCGCAGCAAGGGAATTATCTGCTGCGCTGACGATCCGCGCCAGCTGGTCTTGCAGTCGGTTCACATGATGCTTGAGGGACAGCTGACTGCCCCTTGGCCCAAAAATACCCCACCGCAGAGCAGGTTGGTTTTTATTGGGCGTAATCTTGATGCCCACAAACTTCAGGCGGGGTTTTCCGCCTGTGCCGCATAACTCTGATTGAAAGGATTTGCGATGCCGATGGTTGTGACAGATATCAAACGGGCCGATCCGGCTGCAGTTGAGGCACTTGCCCGCTTTGGTGTGGCCACAGTGCACGAAGCCATGGGACGCGTTGGACTGATGTCACCACGTCTGCGTCCAATTTGGAAAGGCGCTCGGATCGCGGGCAGCGCTGTGACCGTATCAGCACCGCCGGGCGACAACTGGATGATCCATATCGCAGCTGAGCAGTGTCAACCGGGTGATATTATGGTGGTCAGCCCGATCTCAGTCTCAGACTCTGGGTATTTTGGCGATTTGCTGGGCACACTCCTGCAATCGCGGGGCGTGTGTGGGTTGGTGATTGATGCAGGCTGCCGCGATATTGCCGATTTAGAAGAAATGGGCTTTCCGGTCTGGTCCAAGGTGGTCTGCGCCCACGGCACGGTCAAAGAAACACTGGGTGATGTGAACACGGTGATTTCCTGTGCTGAACAGGTTGTCTGCCCTGGTGATGTTATCGTGGCCGATGATGATGGCGTTGTGGTTGTGCCACGCGCCAAAGCGGCCGAGGTTGCCGCCGCCGCCCAAGCCCGCGAAACCCGAGAGGCGGGTGTGCGCAAGCGCTATGCTGCGGGTGAACTGGGTTTAGATTTGAACAACATGCGCCCCCGGATGGCCGAAAAAGGTCTGATCTATGTGGCGCAGTCTGATCTTGCCAAAGACGCATAGGAGAGCGGACATGATTATTGATTGCCACGGCCATTACACCACCGCCCCCGGTCAACTGCAGACCTTTCGCGACGCGCAGATTGCCCGCCTGTCTGACCCAACGCTGCCAGCCCCTGTTCTTGAAAAAATCTCAGATGATGAGATCCGCGAAAGTATTGAGAACAATCAGCTGCGTGCTTTGAAAGAACGCGGCGCAGATATGACGATCTTTTCGCCCAAGGCCTCGGCGATGGCGCATCATATTGGCGACGAGGCAACATCACAGGTCTGGACAGCGATCAACAACGACCTGATTCACCGCGTTGTGACGCTGTTTCCGGAAAATTTCTTTGGCGTGTGCCAATTGCCACAATCGGTTGGCGTGCCAATTGAAAACTCAATCGCTGAATTGGAACGCTGCGTGACGCAATTAGGGTTTGTTGGTTGCAACCTGAACCCCGATCCCTCAGGCGGCATGTGGTCGGGCCGCCCCCTCACCGATAAAAGCTGGTATCCATTCTTTGAAAAACTGGTTGAGCTTGATGTTCCGGCGATGATCCATGTCTCGGGGTCATGCAATGAGAATTTCCACGCCACAGGCGCACATTACATAAATGCGGATACCACCGCGTTTATGCAGTTTATTCAGGGCGATTTGTTTCGCGATTTCCCCGATCTGCGTCTGATCATCCCACATGGTGGCGGGGCTGTGCCCTATCATTGGGGGCGCTATCGTGGACTGGCTGACATGCTGGGCAAGCCCAAGTTGACCGATCACATTATGCGCAATGTTTATTTCGACACATGCGTCTATCACCTGCCCGGCATCAAACTGCTGTTTGAAGTGATCGATGTCGACAATATCCTGTTTGCTTCTGAAATGTTTGGCGCCGTCAAAGGGATCGACCCAGAGACCGGGCATTATTTCGATGATACAAAGCGCTATGTCGACGCTTTAGAGATCAGCGCCGCAGCCAAGGCAAAGGTCTATGAAGGCAACGCCCGCCGGGTATACCCCCGGCTCGATGCCATGCTCAGCGCCCGCGGTCTGTGACACACAAAAACTTTGCAGGCGCAGCATTTCTAGCTATGCGCCTGCGGAAACCCTGATATGAAAACCCTTTAAAAACAACCAATCTCGTTGTAAGCATCGCATGTCAGCCCTATGTTGCAATGCAGCATAAGGAGAAACATCATGGCATATGCCTTTTCACACCAACCGATCCCGTCACCAAAAGCTATCTTGACCGCACCGCTGAACGCACTGCGCAACGTTTTGGCTGGCATTGCATGGGGCTATCGCGCCCATGAGATTTATTTTCAACTGTCCAGCATGTCTGACAACGAACTGCGCAAAGCAGGATTGAACCGTCAAGACCTGGCCCAAGAAACGCTGAAGCGCACCAACGCCTAATTTGCGCGCAAACGGTCGGTCGCAATGGGTTTCCAATGCGACTGACCGCGCAAAATCGCGTGTGATTAAAGAAGACGCGTGACTGGGCCGGGGGCTGCGTGAAGCCGCTCGACGATTGTGTGTACAAAGGCGCGAAACTCGGGTGTTTCGGTCACAGCCGCCATGTCTTTTGGATAAACAAAAGACAGCGTGCGCGTGACACTTGGGGTCGTGATAAGGCGCGCTTGCAGAACGCCCGCGCGCAATTCCCCCTCGGCCGCACCGTAGGGCATCACAGTCGCCGCAATCCCTTTGGCAACCAAGTTCTTGACTGCCCGGATTGATTGCACCTCATAGGCAATATTGACCTTTAGCCCCATGCGCTGTGCGTTTTCATCAATCAAGCGCACCACCGCATCCAAACGCCCCGTCAGCGCCAAATCGGCTTTCAAGACATCGCGAAATGCGATTGTGTCGCCGGGTGGTGCTTGATCGGGGGATGTTAGGTAAAACAGATCCTCTTCCATTAAGCGCCATTGCGCCAATCGTGGATCGTGATCTGATGAAAAGGTCAGCGCGCAGGAAATTTCGCCCTTTTCCAACAAGCGCATAAGAATAAAACTGAATTCTTCAACCAAATGCAACGTGACGTTCGGGATCATCCGCGCCAGATCAACCAAAATATCATCGCCCACCAACCGCATCGAGCTGGGCGTTAACCCCAGCGTCAAATCAGTCGCTGCAAGACCACTGAATTTGCGCATGGATTGACGCGCTTCAGACAAAAGCCCCAGCACCTGCACAGCATAAGCATCCAATTCTGCACCCGCAGGCGTTGGTGTCACGCCGCGCGAATGGCGATCCAACAGCTCAACCCCCAATTCTTCTTCAAGATTGCGAATCTGGATTCCAAGTGCAGTCTGCGCAACATTCAACGCTTTTGCAGCCTGGGTGATATTCCCAACCTCAATCGCTTTTCGCAGATATACCAGTTGCTTAAGGTTAATCTTGCCGTACTCCTGCGCCTAATGTTGTTTTATAACTAACGCGATGACCTTAAAAAGCAATCAACCCGCATCCCTAGAACAGAGGCTGAGACAGCGCGATTACCCAAGCATTCGGCACGCCCAGCCAAGTCAAGGTTGCCTCCGTCTGCAAGCTAAGCGCCATAACGCCCAACAGCGCCAACCCGATTGATGTGATCACCCATTTGTCCATCACCTCATGATCTCTGTTGATCATGCCGTTAAACAAAATGCGAAAGACCACTGACAAGCGCTGCACGGGTACCACCACCGAAATTGGCGCAACCGCGAGTGCCAAATAACGAAAGAGCTGCGACAAAGCCACCAAAACCGTTGAAATCATGAACCACTTGCCCGAGCTTTTATCCATGCCGCGCATGTAGGTCGGACCACCATTGGCAATCACCAAGGCCAGCACAACCAGGCTTGCCGCGACATAAGACACCAAAACCCCGCCCACGCTGTCGGCCAAGCCACCCGTGGCCCCAAGCCCCAGAGAAATCAGGATTGGGCTGCTGCCATAGCCAACCGCACAGACCAATCCCCAAAAGAAACCGGGCAAATATTCAGGGGTAAAGCCTTTGGCTTTGGCTGCTGCTGTATTGGCCTTACGCTGTTTCATAACGACAGCGGGCCCCAATAAAACAAGCAAAATCCCGAAAACATTGACTGAATTTACGGTTTCCCCCAACACAAAATATGCCATCACAAGCGCGATCAGAATACTGAGCTGTTGCACCGGCGTTGACAGCGTGGCACCAAGCGCCTGCGTAGTGCGATAGTTGCCATAGCGGCCCACCACAAAATGCACCACTCCGGCCAGTGACATCCACCCCCACGCGGCCAGCGACCAATTGGCGATCGCGGCATAGCCCCCCATCAGGGCCGCAAAAAGCGCAAAGAACGGCACCCCAAGCGGCACTGTGATGGCCATGCCTTGCAGCACGGTTGATTTCAAAACCCCCCTGCGCACAGTCGCATTGTTCAGCCCAAAAAATGCGGCAGAGGCAAAGGCCAACACTGCTCCAAACATTTGAAAATTCCGTTCAGGCTATGAGAAAAGGGACAAGGCAATCACGACAAAGGGCCGGGTGCGCATCAAAGATAACACCACCCAGCCCTGAAAAAAGGCGGCCGATCAGCCCTTTTTATTCAAGAAATCACGAATGATTTCTGGCGTCAGCTCCAGACCAGCCTGGTATTCCGGCGCATCTTCAATCTGTTCCAGATCATTCAAACCACATTGTTTGAAAATGCGATTGATTGTTGAAATCAGACGCAATGGACGATCAGGATCGGCGTTGAAATGCTGGTGGATCGTGTTGGGTGGCACATAGATCACATCACCCGCTTCGTAATCAAACCGTTGAATCAAATCTTGGGGGCGCCAATGATAATCATCGGTGATTTCAACATCGCAATCTTGATGCAGATCATACCCGCGCCCCTCAAGCACATAAAGACATTCCTCGGCCAAATGCCGATGTTTGCCCGATTTAGAGCCCGGCGGCACGATCTGCATATAGGCATCGACCGTTTCCATGCGGGTATTCATCCCCTCATTGATCAGGTGCTTCAACAAACCTTGGCGCGACATTTCCCATGGCATTTCCTGCGGCCGAACAACCTTTTTGCGTTCTGCATTGCGGGCTGGTGCGGTTTCTGCGTCATCAAGCAATTGCTGATACAGATTGTCATTAACTGTGCCATCAAGCCATGCTTTGGTTTCACCCCATGCCATAATCAATATCCCCCTTCTGGGTGGTTCAGGTCTTCATCTTCCTCGCGCACAACAAAGCCCTCACCACCGGGGGCTGCATGTGTATCACGGGGCTCGACCGTCTTTTGGAACAGCATGTTCATGAACACAAACATCGGCTTGGTTTTCAGCACCAAGGCCCGAGCAGGCTTGGTGTCCGATGCGTTGAAATGCTGATGCACACAGTTGTTGTGCACAATTGCCACATCGCCTGCCTGCCAGTCATAGCGGATACCATCATGGACCTCATAGCCCTCACCATCGAGGATATAGAAAGCCGCTTCATTGACGTGGCCATGTTTTTGGCTTTTGCCGCCGGGGCCATATTCTTCCAGATGCAGGTGAAACAGCTGGCTGATACCGTCTTTGGGTTCAACATAATGCCGGCTGTAGGCCTGTGGGCCATCAACAAACTTGATCTCACTGGCTTTACGCACGCGCGGCATGGCACGCAGGCGCTTGAGTTCCCAATCAAGGTTATATTCGCCTTGAATAGCCCGCACAAAAATACGGTCTTTCTGGCTGTGGTAATAGCCTGCTGGCTGGGCGTCTTTGGGTGTGGAATTGTCCATGCGATCCTCCGCTTTATGTTTGATGTTTTAGCGCAGCTTTCGTTCAAGAACAACTTTCCTTCATACGGAACAACCATGCCCCCTGCCCCGCTTGCAACCACGGAACATGCCGCTAAATAAGGAAAAATGGAACATCGCCCCCAAAATCACGATATCAACAGTGCCTTAGCGCACAGGGTTATCAGGGTGGATTATGTCACAAATTCTTGCATACGGAACATGGTTCCGCTAGCAGAACCCCAAAAACCGAAGGAACAGACCCAATGACCGAAGCCAGCGATACCCTTGAACTTTGCGCCCGCGCCGATGTTGCCGAAGGCAGTATCCTAAAGGTTGAAACCGATGGGCTGGTGCTGGCCGTCTATCATGCTGAGGGGGCGTTTTATGTCACCGATGATACATGCACGCATGGGCCCGGCTCACTGTCCGAGGGCTATCTGGACGGCCATGTCATTGAATGCGATTTTCACAACGGGTCGTTTGACATTCGTGACGGTGAGGTTGTGGCCCCGCCCTGCGTGGTTAAACTGAAAACCTACAAGGTGATACCACATGAAACCATGGTTGTGATTGCACGCGCCTAAGCACACGCCCAAACCGATTTTACAGAAAAGAAAACGCCGCGATTAAGACTCGCGGCGTTTTGCTGTAATTTTGCGCGCAATAGGCAAGAAAAATGTGATGATCGTAGCAAGGATCAACATCACCGAAATTGGGCGCGCCAACATAAAGTCCAGCGCATGCCCGCCTGAGATCATCTGGATTTGGTGAAACGACTGTTCAGCCGTTTCTCCCAAGACCAGCGCAATCACCAGCGTCAGGCGCGGATAATCGAACCGGATCATCAAATAGCCCAACACACCCATCACCACCGTCAATGCCACATCCGCCATCCGGCCATCCAGCACATAGACCCCCGTCAGCGAAATCGCGACCACAACCGGCACCACAACCCCAACATCAACACGGGTGATCAGCACCAACCAGCGCGCGATCAAAATGCCAATCAGCGACGCACCTACAGCAGAGGCGGTCAGTGCCACGATCAGGCCATAGACCTCGCGTTCGTTGTTCAGCAGAATGCTTGGCCCCGGATCCATGCCGTGCAGCACCAAGATGGCCAAAAACAGGGCGGTCTCGGCGCTGCCCGGAATACCAAAAGCCACAGTCGGAATCAGCGAGCCGCCATCTTTGGCGTTGTTGGCGGCCTCAGGCGCGATGACACCTTTGATATTGCCCTTGCCGAAGCTTTCAGGGTGGCGATCTGTTTGCACGGTTGAGCTATAGGCCAGAAAAGATGCCACCGTGCCACCAAGCCCAGGAATGGCGCCAATAATCGTGCCAATGGCCGAGCCCCGCAGCAGTGTCGGCCAATGGGTAAAGACCGACATCACACCGGCACCCACGCCCGTAATCTTCATATTGTCGTCCATCTTGGGCGCCTTATCAGAGACTGATCCCCCCTTAAGGGCCAACTCTATCATTTGGCTGATCGCAAACATGCCGGTCAGGGTTGGCACAAGCGGCACCCCATCCCACAAATAGCCGATGCCGCCAGTAAAGCGGATATCACCTGTAATCGAGTCTGCGCCCACAAAGGCAAAAATCAAACCGATACAGCCAGCAATCAAACCACGCAGCAACTTGCCACGCACAGAAACCGCAATCGCAGCTAAACCCAGAACGGTCAGCAGAAAGAACTCTGATGGGCCAAAAGACAACACCACCTGTTTTGCAATTGGGATCACCATCAAAAGGGTCACCAAGCCAATCAGCCCACCAAGCGCCGACGCGGCAGCAGATGCGCCAATGGCAAGTCCCGCCTTGCCCTGTTGCGCAAGGGGATAGCCATCAAATGTCGTCGCCGCATTCGGCGCAGTGCCCGGGGTATTAAGCAAAATCGCCGTGATTGACCCACCAAAAGAGGTGGCCCCCATCACGCCCCCAGCCAGATACATCGCATCAAGCGGCTGCATGCCATAGGTCACCGGGATCAACAGCGCCAAGGCCGTCGTGCCACCCAAGCCCGGGATGACCCCAAAGCACAGGCCCAAAAAGACCCCTGCCACCAAAAAGAGAATGCTGCCGCCGGTCAACATGTCAAAGACCGCACCAAACAAAGCCTCAATCCCCATGGGAGCCCTCATATATTCTTGAAAAGACGTGCCGCAGCTTTTGCTGCGGCACGCATCATTTTACTTCGACAACAGATCTTTATACTGCGCGTAAAAGCTCGACAGATCGCTCATCATCGCACCGGTTTCGTCCGCAGGCATAAAAGTCAACTGGGTGCCACTGCCGCTTGCCCATTCCTGAACGGGCGCGCTTTTGCTGGCTGCCTCCAAAGCGGCTGAGAGTTTGGCCACCACATCTGCAGGCGTACCCGGAGGGGCGCCGACCACACGGTTGATCGTGAATTTCGCAATTTCGGGATGGCCGATTTCAGTCGCGTTTTGCACACCCTCAAGCACAGTGTTCTTGGTCAGCGTAAAGATCATCCGCATATCGCCAGATGCCACATATTTCGCCAAAGACCCAATTGGCTTCAGCGTTGCATCAACCTCGCCGCGCATCACGGCGATCATGGTATCGTTCGACCCACCATAGCCTGTGACGTTCACGATTGGGCAATTCAGAATATTGAACGAAATCACAGCCGTGATGCTTGATGTCGAATCAACACCAGTATCTGACATTTTGGCAGGACGGCCCAAGGCACAAAGATCGGCCACGCTTTGGATTGGCGAATCTGATTTCACGGCGATGCCGTACTGTTCCTCACCAAGGTTCGCCACCCAAGTGATTTCGCTCAGAGGAAAGCCGATATCGCGGTTGGTGGCCTCGGATACAGTCAGACCGGGGATGTTAAAAATACCAATGGTATAGCCGTCGGGCTCTGCGCGATAAACCGCTTGGCCACCACGAGTGCCCGAGGCACCAGGGATGTTGTCGGGCACAACCGTTGTGCCAAGCACCTCTTCGAGGGCAGGCGCAAAGGTGCGCACGATCGTGTCAAAGCCACCGCCCGGCTTATAAGGAATGACAAAGCTAATCTTGCCATCGCCCGGATATTCAGCATGCGCCGCCCCAGCCGCAAGGGCTGCCAAAGCGAAAACCGCTGGTTTAATAAAGTTTTTCACAGGTTTCTCCTCCCACGTTCAGTTTAAACGGACTACCACCGGGCCAGCCCACCCTTCGAGAACAGCAGCCCACGATAAAGTTCGTAATCAAGCAGCCATTCGAAGACCAGATATTCAAATACCAACAAAACAAGCGCAACCTGAACGGCCTGCCAAACAGAGCGCCCGGCACGCAGCCACACAAACAAAAAACAAAAAGTTGGCAGGGCTGGCAAAATGCCCACCACCGCCATGCCCCCAAACGCCAACAACACCCACGCCAGCAGCCGCAGTTCTGCCACCAAAGGTGGCACCACCATCATTTCGCGACGATCAAAAGATGTCCCCCAAAATGCTGAAATGAACCGCTGCCCGGGCAAAGGCAGACGGCTCCAAAGATCAATCATTGCCAGCGCCGCCAAAAGCACAGCAACCACAGTTGGAAAGCGCCGGGCGACATCACTATAGGCTTGGGCCCAAACCCCAAGACCAAGCGCCACGGCCAAAATCACCAGTGGCGGATATATGGACACAACAGAGCGTGGTGGCTTGCCCACATCAGCTTGCGACATCTTGCGTCTCCTTTTTCGGCTCAACCGACACGTCGCCGGGAAAGAGCAGCGACTTAACCACCACCGGAACAGATCCAGTAGATAAGATCACAGCGCCAATGTCGATAAAATCAAAATCTGACAGCGCAATACCGTCAATCGCCACAATCGCATTATCAAGCAGGTCGTTTTCACGGCAATGCATGCCCAACAACCCACCAATGTCACCATCGGCCACAACGACCAGCGGGTGATCTTGGGCCAGCACATCTGCCAAGCCCCCCACCAGCCCCCGACAAAGCCCATCAAGCCGATCAAAAGTGGCAGATCCACGCCAATTCAAAGCCACTGCGACGGGGCGATCGCCCTCAACCAAATCTTGGCGGATCAGCGCCGCACGCAGACTGCGGGCCACATCAATCGGGTTTATTGTCTCAGCGTCATCCAGATCCAATTGTGGGCAGATTGTCGCCAAATTGCGCAACGGCAAGGTTTCAATCGGGTCCAGATAAACCGTGCTGCCGCTCACTTGAATGGTGTGCTGCGATGCACCAATCACGGTGGCACGAATGCCCCCTGATTGCGGCAATATCTCCAGATCCCACGCCCCAACCATATCGCGCAGCGCCCGCGCCAAATCAGGCCCTAAATCACCAAAATTCTGGGATGGATTGCCGTAAATATATTCTGACACACCGCCAGAAAAAACCACACCATCAAACCGCAATCCCTGCGGCAAACCCGGCAGACGCAACCAATCAGCCTGTTCTTGCCCTTGGATCGCACGCCCGATCCGGGCTGCCATCGCCAAGCCCAACCGGGCACGGGTCCGCCGGTCACACACCGCCGCCATCGAAAGCGGTTGGCCAATTTCGGCTGCGGTGGCTGCACCAAATTCCTCAAGCCGGATCACTCGATCTTCATCATCGGTCACAACCAATCGCGCACCCGCCTCAACAGCAGTCAGCGCGATCACCTCGCCCCCTTGGCAAACGGCCAGTTTGGTCGTGCCGCCACCAATATCAATGTTCAGCACCACATGCCCGCGCGACGACGCCGCCGCAGCCCCTGATCCATGCGCGGCCATCAGCGTCTCTAAACGATCCCCGGCGCTCACCGATACAAACTTGCCAGCCTCTGCAGCAAAGAGCGTGCCGATCGCCCGCGCATTGCGTCTGCGCACAGCGACCCCTGTCAAAATCAGCGCGCCAGTATCCACCGCACTGCGTTCGATGTTGGATGCGGCAAAACAGCTGTCAAAAAATTCACCCAGTTTGGCTGCATCAATATCACCATCGGGCAAATACGGCGTCAGCAGGATATCTGACTGAAACAACACCTCGCGCTCAGCAACCACATAACGGGTGTCCATCCGTTCCAGCGTGATGCGCGAAATCATCATATGTGCGGTGGCCGACCCTATATCGACCCCCACACTTGTCAGCGTGATTTCATCTTCCTCAACCAAAGATCGGCTGGCCCCGGAAAAGAAAATGCGCCCGCCCGCGCTATCCGCCGCGTCCTGAGACAACGCAATGGTGACGTGATCGGCCAAGGGGCCGGCGTCATCTGCGCGGGCAAGCGCCTTTGTCATGCGCCAGGCTCAACCGGTTTTGCGTAGCGGCTATTTTCCATGCGCGACGTGGCACCATTACGCGCAATGTCATCCTCAAATTCGGCACGCAAATGCGGGTCTTCCATCCAATAAGGAATGGCTGTGCCGCCCTCGGTCACATCCATCGCCGTATAATCGGTCTGCTGATCCCCCGGCCGCAAGCCAGTGACAAGGCTGGGATGATGCGGGCCAAACCACGCTGACAGCCGAAAAGGTTCGGCCGATGTGTTGAAATGCTGATGATACCAGCGATCTCCACCCGGTGCGGCGCTGACCATGCCAAACGGGCCATAATCAATACGCTGCACCTTATCCCCATGACCATTCTTCCAAGGGTTGACGCCGTATTGTTCAGGCCAAGTATAGGTATAGCCCGCACCTTTGACACAGATCAGCACAGCGGCCGAACTGTGGGCATGCGCCTTGGAATAGCGGCCGGTTTCGTGCTGGCCCAGCCAGAGATAGAATTTATTTCCCGTCATAAACGGCTCAACCCGCCGATAGCCAGGTGACCGACGATTATCGAGTGGCAGCTCACAATTCACAACGTCAGGCAGCAAATTGGTGCGCCGCATCGCCAAACCACGGATCGGATCGGGCTCAATGTCTTCTGAGGGTTTGTAAAAATCAGCCGCCGCCGAATACCGATCGTCGAACGTAAAGGGCGCGTTAAAGATGAAATCAGTATTCCCAATCAGGTTCATCAAATTGGGCGCTGTCGTGCCTGCAATCAAAAGCGCAGGTTTGTTGGTGGCATTTACCAGCCGGTGCATCGCATTGACCGGAATGGAAAACAGCGAGCCTGCCTGCCATTCAAATACATGCCGGGGGCCGCCCTCTTCCAGCCACACTTCTGTGGTCCCACGCCCCTCAACCACCAAAAAAATTTCTTCATAAATGTGGCGTTCAGGATTCAGTGCACCAGCGGCGGGCACTTCAACGACATAGCAACCCCATTTGCCTTCGGTGCCATGCAGCTGGATGTAATGACCACGTCCCCCCATTCGGGGCCAATCGACCAAGTCAAGATCTTTAACGCTGCTCAGGCCAAGCCCACGAAAGACGGGGATGCCGTCATCCAACATGAACCTGTCATAGTCTGACATCGGTTGGCCAAATTTGCCGTAACCCGCCCGCTTGCCCGCCACCGGCTCATGCCAATGGGCCTTGCCGCTCATTTCGTCGTGCATATCAGTTGCCTTTCAAAGCTCGCGCTTAAAAATCGCGATAGCCTGCCAGATAGCGGAAAAAGAGACCGCGATAGAGTTCAATGTTAAAGCCATGCTCAAACAGTGCGTAGATCACCACGGTCGCAACCGCGCCGACAACCAGCGCCAACTTTAAACGCTCACCGCCCATCACATACATCGAAAACACCATGAAAGCTGCGATGGCAATGTAGTGACCCAGAACCAAAATGGTCAGCCACAGCGCCACGAAGGCCAGTGTCAGCTTGGTCAGTTTGCTAAACGCCTTGTAATGGCCCGACAGCGCGGACGCGATGTGAAACTTCACCTCGCGCCAAGCATCACCTTTTAACAGCCGCGTCGCATGCCAGATGATCAACCCCAGCAACGGCACCATGATGACAAATGGCGTGCGTGATGAGACCAGTTTATAATTAAAGGCCTCAATAAAGGCGGCCAAAACCACCCCGAACATAACAACGAGAAAGCAGACCTCAACCGCATAGGTCGGTTTGCGCACGCGGCTGCCATCATCATGGCGCTCAACGCTTTGATCACGTTTTTCCATCGATCACGCCTTTCGCTTGTCACGGGCATTTGCCCAGAGGTTATAGGCCAAAAAGCCCAAGGTAATTACGCCCAGCAGCACTGGGATGGGCTGCAAGAAGAAGTAGGGGCCATCTAACAGCAGCGCGAGATAGAGGTTCTTTTCCAACGAAAAGCCCAAAACCAGCCCGATCAGCATCGCCGCCCGCGAATAGTTCAAAAGCTTCATCAAATAGCCAATGACCCCAAACACAACCGCCACACCAATGTCGAACATCGCGCGATCGGTGGCATATGCGCCGGTCATAATGATCGCCATCAAGACAGGCACCATCACCTCAGCCCGAACCGAGGTTGAGCGCGACATTGGGTTAACCAGAAACATCCCCAAGACGGTGCCAATCAGGTTCCCGATGATGATCGTAAAGATCATGATAAACACAACATCAACATGCTGGTTCAGCATGCGCGGTCCTGTCTCCATGCCCAAAATGAACAACCCGCTCAGCAAAATCGCCATGGATGAGCTGCCAGGAATACCAAAGGCGATGGTTGAGGCAAGCGCCCCCCCCTCGACCGCATCATTGGCCGCCTCAGGCCCAATAACGCCCTCGACATTGCCCTTACCAAAGGTTTGAGGCGACTTTGATGTCTGTTTGGCATGGCCATAGGCGATGAAAGCTGCCGCCGCGCTGCCCAAGCCCGGCACAAGGCCAATGCTTGTGCCAATCGCGCTGCAGCGCACAACCAACCACCAATTCTTAAATGCAAGCCCGATGCCCTGAAAGATCTGGCGCTGAGTTTCACGCGCCGACAGCGGCTTTTGCACGTTACGCGCAAGCGACCCGCCAGTGGCCCAAAGATCAAACATCTCAGCCACAGCAAACAAGCCCAAGATTACAGGCACCAACGACAAACCATCTGACAGGTTGATAGAGCCCATCGTGAAACGTTCGGTGTTAGTTACGTTATCCAAACCAACCATGGCCATCAACAACCCCAAAAGGGCCGCGATCAGC
The DNA here is from genome assembly GCA_937895435.1 of uncultured Paracoccaceae bacterium. Lineage (GTDB taxonomy): Bacteria > Pseudomonadota > Alphaproteobacteria > Rhodobacterales > Rhodobacteraceae > CALAXT01. The sequence continues at coordinate 130,433 of CALAXT010000024.1, forward strand.
GAACGCACCATGTCTTCTTTGCCAAGCACGGCCACAAATGTCAGCGCCAAAAATGCCATCATCACCACTTCGGGTGGGCCAAAAAACAAAACGACTGAGCGCAACACAGGCAACAGCGCCGCCAAAACCAGCGCGCCAAACGTAGCCCCCAAAAAACACGATGCCATCGCGGCGCCCACAGCGACACCACCACGGCCCTGATCGCGCATTGGCGGACCATCCAACAGTGTTGCCGCATTCTGTCCGGTGCCAGGCGTGCTAAACAAAATGGCCGTCAGACCACCCCCCTGCGCCACGGTCGCATGCGCGCCCAACAAAAACGCAATGCCGGCACCCGGCTCCATCGTGTAAAGAAACGTAACCGCCATCGCCATCGCGAAATGGCCGCTCAGCCCTGGGATGATGCCGATGATCATCCCAAAGATCGATCCAATCGCAAGATAGGGAAGAACGCTGAGGCTTATCGACTGAAGAAATCCGCTCGTGAGACCCTCGATGATCGTCATATTCTTACCGTTCCCGCGGAAATCCGCGATCCTTTTTAAGTGCTAAAGGGGATGGGGTGCCAAGATGCGAACGGCGCGCCTGCGCCGTTCGCGGTCTTAACAATTCGGGTTTAGATTTCGCCGCGGATAGCGGCAACCATAACCTTTTTCACCTCGGGCGAGATATTCGTAGCCGAAGATGCGATCTTTTTCATTTGCTTGCCGCTGGCATAAGACAGCTCACGGCCAGCATTGCTCATCATTGCAATGAAATCAGGGTCTTTCATCGCTTTCTCAAAGCAATCTTGCAAGAAGGCCAGACGGTCTTCCGGGATACCCGGAGGGCCCGCGACAGGGCGACCAACGGCATTCAGACCATCCCAAGCTTCCATAATTGGCATGATCTCTGCGGCGTTTGGCGCAGATTTCACAAATTCAAAGATGCTGGGAACATCTGGCAACAATGGTGAACGCTCCATATCGCTTTGGACAACGATGCGATGGTCGCCATCCTGCACGCCTTGAATGGCGCTGCCAAGCGAGCCCCACATGCCAGCCACATCGCCCCGCAGCATCGCCTGACGCACGTCACCCGAGTTGTCAAAGCCATGAATGACCTTTTGGTCAATGCCAAGCGCCGGACCGGTGACAACGGCATCCACATAGGTGCTGCCGCCCAGACCCGTTGCACCGATCACAACTGGCTTGGTTGAATTTTGAAGATCTTCAAACTTTTCAAAGCCCGTGTTCATGCCCGTGACCAGCACGCGCAAATCGGCGACCAGACGGCCAAGGTAGCTGTAGTCAGCAACCTTATAGCTGGCGCCTTCGATCTCGGACAGCTGGTTGGTCACCATGGCCGAACCGTTGATGACACCAATCGTCAAGCCGTCTGCGGGCGAATTAAAGATTTCATTCGCACCTTTCATACCACCCGCGCCCGGCATGTTGACGATGTCAACGCGGGCTCCGGTGTATTTTTCCATATAGGGTGCAACGGCACGGCTGTATTCATCATAGCCGCCACCGGGCTTATACGGCACGATCCACTTGATGACATTGCCCTTGTAAAATGCGGCCGCGTCTTCGGCCAAGGCAACGCCACCAAAGGTCATCGCTGTGCTTGCAACCAATGTTGCCAAAGCGCCTTTCAGAAAAGTCCGTCTCATGTGGTTTCCTCCCTAACGGTTTTTCTACGTCTTTTCAGCTCTCAGCCGATCTTGGCGTGCCATTTCGGCAAATAACCCAAGACCGGTGAACTTTTGAAACGATTGTTTCTGATTGTCAGCAACGGTTACCCGCTGCCAAAACCAGATCGGCGCAAAGCGCCCTGCCCCCAATCGCACCTCTCCTCCTCAGAACTGCACAGCTACCCTATTCGAACGCCACAATTGGTCAATGGGCCTGCAGGGGCGCGAGCAAACGAAATTTAGCGCTTACCAAGCTATTTTTTCGCTTGCACTCGACGCCAAGATCAGAACGCCACCAAAATGACACCAACGCTGGCCAAACCTGCCGCAGCCAAAACCAATGGCCCCACCCGTCGGTCCGACCGCAAAACGACAACCGACAGAAACATCGACATGAAAATCTCAAGCGACGCAATCATCACAACCGTCGACACCGGCGCATAGGAGAGGGCAGCAAACATCAAAATCTGCCCCAAAGACACCAGCACTGCAGCCCCCACCACAAAGCGATCTAAATTCGAAAACATTTGGGCAAAGTTTGACCTGTAGCGCGGCAAAAAAACCGCCAGAACCACAAAAACGGCAAACCCGGCAACCGCGCTGACAAACGTGCCAAACGCTGGCGATGGCAAAGTTTCCAGCCCGATTTTGCGCATAACATAGGCCGAGGCATAAGCTAACGACGCCCCCACCCCGAACCCATACGACATCAAGGGCACCGCACCAACCGACACCTGCCGTTCCACCCAGTTTTCACGGATCAACAGCGCAAACGCACAGCCAATCGCAGCCATCCCCAGCACATCGGGCAGATACAGCCGTTCACCTAACAATGCCGCAGCCAGAATAACCGAAAAAAACGGGCTTAAGCGTTTGACGGCCGAGGCACGCGCCACACCCAAGCGACGGATGCTTTCGTAAATAAGGCTGCGGCCAAACACCATTGCGCTAACACCAGCCAGCGCAAACCACGTCACCCCAGCCGCGCTCTCAAACCCCCGAAAGCCGGCACCATCAAGCACCGCCCCCCCTTCCAAGCCCAGCCACAACAGCGCCGACAGCACCATCGTGACCAGCACCGAAAACATCACCCCCCGATCACCACCCGATTTTCCAGTGAGCGATATACAAACGTTTGAGATCGAAAACGCTATCGCCGACAAAAGCGCCAGCAGTTCGCCCAAAAATGGAATCGTGGTGTTCATGCCCTTGGCCCCACCGCCGCCTCACAAAGGGCCTGCCAAACCCGCAGCGGTGTTGCAGGCAGCGGCGTTTGCGTTACCCCTTGCCCAGCCAAAGCATCTGCCACGGCCGAAATCGCAGCCGCCAGCGCCCCCACGGTTCCTGCCTCACCCACACCTTTGGCGCCCAAAGGATTGCGCCCCGTGGCAATATCTAACGTCTCCAACCCAAACTTGGGCATATCTGCCGCGCGCGGCAGGTAATGATCCATCAAACTGCCAGAGATCAGTTGGTTATCAGCATCGTAATGCACCGCCTCGCCCAAGGCTTGTGCAAGCCCCATGACGATGCCACCGTGCAACTGACCAGCCACAAGATCTGCATTCCACACATGACCCACATCTTCAATGGCACGGTAACGCGTTACCTCAACCACGCCAGTTTCAGGGTCAATCTCAACCTCGCAACTGTGCACACCGTTTGGGAAAACTGCCGCAGACGGGGCAAAAACGGCATCAACCTGCCACAGTCCATCCGGCGCGCGCAGGGCTGCGATTTCGGCCATATCCAGCGACAGGTTCCGGCTTTCGGTGGTAAAAATACCTTGGGCAAACTGGACGGCATCAGGGGCCACGCCAAAATGCACAGCCGCGATCTCTGCACCCTCGGTGCGCAAATCTGACAAGGCCTGCCAAAGCGCAGCACCCGCCACCGCGATCCCCGCTGACCCGCCACTGCCACGCCCATCTTTGGTCGCATCGGTATCGCCGTTTACATAACAAACGCGGTCCGCAGGCAGACCCAACTGGTCACAAACCATCCGCGTCATCGCCGTTTCATGCCCCTGCCCGGTTGAGGTCACGCCCGTTGCAACCCGCACCTGGCCCAAGCGATCAACCGTGATACGCGCATGATCCGGCCGTGGCTTGGGCACAGGGCCCGCCGCAGATTCAACACAAGCCGCAAGCCCCGCCCCGTGTATTTTGCCGCGCGCCATGGCAGCTTGGCGTCGCTTAATCAGCCCAGGCCTGTCGGCCAAATCCACACCTTGCGCCAACAACCGAGGAAAGTCGCCCACGTCGAGATCAAACCCCAAAGGCGTGCGATAGGGCATTTGATCTGGTTGGATCAGATTGCGTTGGCGCAGATCGACCGGATCACAGCCAATTTGGCGCGCAGCCCTATCCAGCAGCTGCTCAATCGCCAGCGTGGCTTCAGGCCGCCCATTGCCCCGCATCGGCGCCAGCGGCATCCGGGCCGACAGATGCCCCCTTATAACAGCACCAGCAACCGGCACATGATAAAGCCCAGTGATCCCCGGCGCATTCGACAGCATACCCAAGGCGCGCCGATCGGGATAAGCGCCCATATCGACGTCAAATTCCGCCGCTATGGCCTGAATTCGCAAATCCGCATCCAAACCCATCGACACCTGCGCCGTGACGCCACGGGCCTGATGATCGGCCAAAAAGCTTTCAGATCGCGTCTCCAGCCAGGTAACCGCCCGCCCCAATCGCTGCGCAGACCAAGCCACCAGCGCCTCTTCACGCGTGACAAAGCCCTTTAATCCAAACGATCCACCCACATCACCAGACAAAACCCGCAGCCGCTCAATCGGGCAGCCCAAAAGTGCCGCAAGACCTTTGCGCAGGGCATAGGGGTTTTGCGTGCTGCTGCGAAAGACCATCCCACCCTCAGCGTCTGGCATGGCCAAGCAACCGCGCGGCTCAAGCGACAGCGCCAGCCCCCGCGGGGCTTCAAATGTCAGATGCACCTGATGACAAGCGCCACCGACAGCCGCGCGCGCACGATCCATTTCACCCAAACAGCGCACAGCCGCGATGCCTGCCGCTGCTGGGGCCTCTGCAATATCAACGCCGATTGCCTCAGCCGCATCGCGAGCCATGGCGTCACTTTGCGCAATAACCATCGCAACTGGCGCACCCAAATGGCCAATATCATCGCCTGCCAACAACGGGATCGGCCGAAAAATCGCCGGGCCTCCATCATCACGCGGCAAATCCGATTGTGGCAGTGGGCCAAGGCCCGCCACCGCCAAATCAACGGCCGTCACGACTTCGATAACACCCGGCATGGCGCGAGCGCGCGCAACATCCAGCGCAGAAAGATGCCCGCTTGCAACCTCGGCCCGCAGAAATACAGCATGCAAAACATCAGCTGGCAGCGCATCAGCAACAAAGCAGCCTGCACCGCGCAACAACCGCTGATCTTCCATTCTGGAAATCATATTTATATTTTTTATCATGAGATTGCGCCCGAAATCTAAAGAAAAACATTAAAGATATTAGGCGACCAACAGCCCGTCAGCTGCCCACCAGACTTTGCACCATCAGGTCGCGCAGTGTATCCGTCACTTGCGGCTCAACCCCAAACCACAGTTGCCACGCTGGCACCCCCTGATACAGCAGCATCCCCAGCCCATTCAGGGTTGGGTTACCACGCACCGCCGCCTGTTCTAGCAACGGTGATTGCAGCGGGGTATAGATGATATCAGCGACAATTGCTGTTGGTGGCAGCTGATCCAGCACCAAATCAAGCGGATCCATACCAACCATGCCTTGGCTTGTGGTATTTACAACCAAACTGACGCCCGCCAACGCCTGCGCCCGGTCTTGCCAATCCATGACCGTTATAGGGGCCGAAAGATCACCGGCCACCGCTTCGGCGCGGGCACGGGTGCGGTTAACCAAGCGGATTTCAGACACCCCCGCCTGCGCCAAACCATAACAGACCGCCCGCGCCCCTCCACCTGCGCCAATCACCGTCACAGGCCCCGCTTTGGGCTGCCAGTCAGGATGAGAGCTGCGCAAATTCGCCATAAAGCCAAGCCAGTCATTGTTTGTGCCAAAAAGCGTTCCATCTGGTCGCACAACCACGCAACTGATCGCCCCAATCGCCCGCGCGACCGCGTCAACCTCATCCACGATAAGCATTGCGTCTTGTTTGTGTGGGATGGTCAGATTGCAGCCCGAAAACCCCAATGGTGCCAATGCCCGCAACGCTGGCTCTAACCCGCCGGGCGCAATCGCTAAGGGTACATAGCTGCCCTTTAACCCCTGCTGCGCAAACCAATGATTGTGCATCAAAGGCGAGCGGGAATGCATGACTGGCCAGCCCATCACGCCCGCCAAATGAAATGATTGCCCCTGTGCCATCCCTGCCCCCTAACCGTCCAGCTTTGCGCTGAAATGATCCCATGTGCGTTGAAACAGCCCAGCATTCCACAGCTTGCTCCGACACAGCGCCATTTCATCAGCGTCAAAGGCATAGGGAGTGCCGATTTGCATCGCCATCACCTGACGTTGGGCGTTTTCTTCCAAATAGGCCGCCAGAACAAAGGCCTCAACGATATCGACGCCCACCGTGGCTGCCCCATGCGATTTCATCAAAACGGCGGGCTGATTGCCAAGCGTTTGCGCCAGTTGCGCCGCCATATCCGGCGTGTTGATCGAATTGGGGGTATCGAGCACCGGCACCGGATAAACCAACGAACCTTGGGCAAACACGGGTTGATAGGGCGCCCCAACCATCGTGAGATAGGTCGACCAACGCGGATGGGCATGGACAATCGCCCCAATATCGGGACGGGCACGGTAAAGGCCTGCGTGCAAATGGAATTCCAACGGCGGTTTGCCCGCGCCCTCAATCACCGTGCCTTCAAAATCAATGGTACAGATGTCATCGGCGCTCAGCTTGCTGCGCTGCGCAGATCCGATGTTGATAAACATATGCCCATCGCCCGCCCGAATACTGCAATGGCCGTTATAGTCGATGACGCCCATTTGCTCGAGCATGCGAATACATTGCGCCAGTTTTGCTTTGGATTGCTGCGGATTATCCATCCTGCCCCCCCCGTTTGTGGTCACTTACCAGTTTGTTTTGGCGCGCACATTGCTGCGCCACAGCTGCCAAGCGCGCGCGGCGGCGCCTTGGTTTGGTTCATCCGCCAGCAACCCTTCTTCGGGGGACAGAGCGGCCAATGGGCCACCACTTGCCAACGCAAGCGCCCAATGTTGAATGCGCGCGTTCACCTCGGTGTAGACAGCGCGAAAGACCGCCGCTTGCAATGTATCACCCACGGCAATTGAGCCATGCGCGCGCAACAGTGCCACGTTTTTATCACCCAATGTTTCGGCCAAGGCACCACCGCGCACACAATCGCAGATCAGCATGTCGGTTGTGCCAAATTTTGTACGAATATCAAAGACCGGCACGCCCGCTGCCACAAAGGCAGCGTTGTGAAACATCGCCTGCATGGGCTTGTCACAAAGCCCGAATGGAATGACCGAAGGCGAGTGGCTGTGAACCACAGACATCACATCCGCGCGCGCAGTATAAACTTCGCTATGAATGAACCGTTCCAAAAACCCGCTGCGGGTATCCCCGCCGCAAGCGTCACCATTCATATCAAATTCCACAAGGTCGGCCGGGGTTACCAGGGCCGGTGGCATGGCGCGCGACATCAAAAACCGATCCTGCGCGTCTGGGTGACGCAATGAGATATGCCCCATCGCATCCACCACGCCTTGGGCCGCCAAAATATGGCTGGCCGCCGCCAAATCAGCCAGAACTTCGGGCGCAACAGGGCCGGCGGATGCGGGTGATTTTGTCATGGTGTTCCCCTGATGGATCAGATGATCACTTCGGTCATGATGCCTGCAGGAAAAATTTCCTCGGGCGTGAATTGCCGATGCGCGATACCTTGTTGAAAGGTATAAAGCGCCATCTGTTCCCATGTGGCACGGTTTTGTTCGATACCATAGGGGAAAGTATCACCACCGAACTTGTCGCGCATTTGGCGGGCATAGGTGGCCAACCACGGCAGCGGATAGCGTGACACCGCCGGGTCCAGCAGCCGTTCCAAACTGCGGTTCTTTGATTCTAGAAACGCGTTGAACAGATTGCGCGCAACCCAAGGATGATCCTCGACAATCTGGCGCTTCATGGCAATGATATGCATGATCGGCCAAACCTTGGTGCGAGCGTAATATTCATCTTCCATATCAAGATAATCAGGGAAGAGTCGCACAACATCAGGATGCCCTTGCAAAAAGCAGGTGGGCGGGCGGGCGATGATGGCGCAATCAATCTCGCCTGCGGCCAACAGCTCACTGAGCGACTTATCTTTGATACGGGTCAACTGAACGCCCTCGGGCAGGTTCAGTTCAACCTTTTCTTGGCGGCCCGGCGCATTGGCCCCGGCTTGCACCCAATGCACATCGGTCAGCTTGACGCCCATTTCATTGTGCATCCAGCCACGCATATAAACTGCAGCCGAATGCGCCCATTCCGGAGAGCCTACTTTTTTACCCTTCAGATCGGCCACTGATTTGATGCCGCTTTTTTTATTTACGTAAAAAGAGCTAAAGCGAAACAGCCGCGAACACACTACGGGCAGGCCGATGATATCACTGTTTTCACGGGTAACTTGGGTCGAAAATTTCGCAAATGAAATTTCTGAGACATCGAATTCACGGTTGGCTGTGAACCGTGCGAAACATTCGTGATGACCGAGATTAAGCCAATTGTGGTCAATGCCTTCGGCCTGAACCGCACCGGTGCGGAAATCGCGAAAGTGGTCGTAATCGGTCGTGGCAATTGTCAGTTGCAGCTTTGTCATAGCGTCCTCCACAGTGTTCTTTCACAGCAGATAGAGCGCGCTTGGCAGATTATGCAATGGTTTCATGCCCATTGTTCCGCAGACGGGCAAGCAAATGCCCATCTTTGAACATTAAGAAGGGTCTGGGTGGGAACAAATCAGCCCTTGGCCATGCTGAGGGTTTGAAATGCCTCATACTGCGACAAAAAGATCTGCCCTGTTAGATCATGCAAGAAATGGCCGCGTTTCAAACGATCCATCACCGGGCCTTTCACTTCGGACAGGTGCAGCTTTACCCCCATGCCTGACAAACGCAGATTGATCGCCTCAAGCGATTCCAGCGCGCTTAAATCCACCTCATTGATCGCAGAACACATCAGCACCACGTTGCGGATCGGGCTGTCGCTGGCAACGCGATTGTGCAGATAATCTTCCAAAAAACGGGCATTTGCAAAATAGAGGCTTTCGTCGATCCGGATCGTCAGCAGGCTGGGATCAGTTTCGACGGCATGACGGTTGATGTTACGAAAATGCTGGGTGCCGGGCACCAGACCAACCTCAGCGATGTGCGGGCGCGATGTTTTAAACAAATACAGGGTCACCGACAGCAGCACCCCCGCCGACACGCCCGTTTCAACGCCCGCCACCAGTGTCAGCACAATTGTTGTCAAGACAGCGGCAAAATCAGCACGCGAATAGGCCCAAGCCCGTTTCAAAATACCCAGATCCACCAACGAAATCACAGCCACAATAATGGTGGCAGCAAGCGTTGCCTGCGGCAAAAAATAGACCAAAGGCGTCAGCGCCAGCGCAGCAATTGCCAAGCCTATCGCCGTAAAGATGCCCGCAGCCGGGGTTTCTGCGCCCGCATCAAAATTCACAACCGAACGTGAAAACCCTCCCGTAACCGGAAAGCCCCCTGTCAATGACGCTGCCACATTGGCAGCGCCCAACCCGATCAGTTCCTGATCAGGGTCAATCCGCTGGCGTTTTTTCGCAGCCAAAGTCTGGGCAACCGAGATTGATTCCACAAACCCAATCACCGAGATCAACAGGGCCGGCACAAACAACTGGCCCAACAATTCGGGCGACAGCGCGGGAAACGTCAAAGGTGGCAGGCTTTGTGGCACGTCGCCCACGATGCGCACGCCCTTATTGGCCAAATCAAAACCCCAAACAGCCAAAGTTGTCACCAACACCGCCGCAACCGGCCCAGCTTTGGTTGCAACATCGGCCAATCCAGCGCTGACGCCCATTTTGCGCAGCGTAGGCTTTAAGCCTTTGCGCACCCAAAATAAAAACGCGGTCGCAAGAACCCCAATAACCA
>CALAXT010000025.1 GCA_937895435.1 uncultured Paracoccaceae bacterium
CCCATGGCATAGCGGCGATAGGGGCTGGGCAGATCGTTGCGATATTGCGCGGCCACACGGGCCAGTGGCGCGGTAAGATCATAGCGCAGCGCCAGCCAATCGGCGTCATCCTCTTGCCACGCAAACACGCCCTCATTCGGACGATCGACATCGGGCAGAAATTTACCCAACGCCTCAACTGTTTCGACCGCCGATGTTTCCAACGGATCAAAGCCATAGCGGTGATAAACGTCTGCGATAGCATCCAACATCGCTTTGCGGTCCGTTACGTCAGCCCCGAAATAGTCGCGAAAGCCCTTGGGGGTTTCGGCCTTTGGCCGCCGGATCTGCTTTTGGTCTGCCATAATTTGCCCATCACCCACTGGAATTCATCGCGCGTGCCATACTAGATGGGGCGGTGAGGGGCAAGCGCCGCGCCCATCAAAGCGCCATCCAACCAAGGGGAACCCAACGCCATGACCGACCGTTTGCACCGCTGCGAGGAAGCCATCGCCCATCTGGGTCGCACAGTTGATGATTTATCGGGCGAGGTCGCGCGTCAGGCGGGGCTGATTGATCGGCTGACCCGTCAGATGGGGCTTTTGATTCAGCGTGAAGCAGAGCGCGAGGTTGAGGGCGGCGGCAGCATCCCGCTGGCTGATCAACGTCCACCACATTGGTAAGGTCTTAGACGGCTGTGTCTGGCGCTGGGCGGTTTTCTGGCGCGTGTCCCTGCCCGTGACAGGCCGGGCAATCGGCGCGTGCTGTGGTGCGGATCATTCGGCTTTCGCTGTAAAGCCCGTCATAAAGCATCAACCTGCCACGCAGCCCCTGTCCGGCTTGGGTCAGGTGTTTCACAGCTTCCAGCGCCATCATTGCTCCAATCACGCCGGGCAAGGGGGCTGCCACGCCTGCTTCTGCGCAGGTGGGTACGGTTCCGGGGGCGGGTTCTTGTGGGAAAAGACATTGATAGCATGGCCCACCACGGGCTGGATCATAAAGACTGATTTGCCCTTCCCATTGGGTGATGGCCGCTGAAATCAGGGGTTTGCCACAGGCAACGGCGGTGCGGTTCACCAGATACCGGGTCGCGAAATTATCGGATCCATCCATGATCAGATCATAGTCTGCAAAAAGCGCAGCTGCCATATTTGGCTCTAGCCTGCGGTTGTAACACTCAACTGCGATAAAGGGGTTGAGCGCGCGCATGGTTTGGGCGGCAGAAAACACCTTGGCCATGCCAATGCTGGCATCTGAATGGATAACTTGGCGTTGCAAGTTGGAATTGTCGACCACATCGCCATCGATGACGCCAATCGTGCCAACCCCCGCCCCGGCCAAATACAGCAAGACCGGTGCCCCCAGCCCTCCGGCGCCGATAACCAAAACGCGTGCGTCTTTTAACGCACGTTGGCCGGGCCCCCCAATTTCACGCAGCATAATATGGCGGGCATAGCGATCCAGTTCAGCCGGACGAAAGCGGGTGGGTGGCGTGGCTGATGGGGGTGGGGTGGTTTTGGCGCTGTGTCGCGCACGCAGCCATGCCAAACCACGACCATACGTCAAACCCAAGGCCGCCAAACCGCCAAGCACCAGCCATGGTGCCGCACTGTTGCCAGTGGCCACCCGCAATCCAGTGCCGGGCGGTAAAATCAGATGGGCCAAAACCACCGCCAGATACAAAAAACCGATCATGACCCAGCGCATGCGGCTTGGCACACGCATCACCGCCCCCAGTGCCCAAAACCCGGCCATTGTCATCAAAACCAAAGCCATCAGCCGCGCCCTGTTGAGCCGAATCCGCCCATTCCGCGCACTGTCTCGCCCAGCACGTCGGTCAGTTCAAACTGGGCCTGCACCACCGGGGTCAAAACCATCTGTGCAATCCTTTCGCCATGCTGCAGCACAAAGGGTTCGGTGCCAAAGTTGATCAACAAAACCCCCAGCGGGCCGCGATAATCACTGTCGATCGTGCCGGGCGCATTTGGAAGGCCCAGCCCGTGTTTTAACGCCAACCCTGATCGGGGGCGAATTTGAACCTCATACCCATTTGGAATTTCGATAAATAAGCCGGTTGGCACCAGTACGCGCTGCATCGGTGCCAAGGTCAACCCGCTGGCCCTTTGGTCTTGGGGCAGGTTGGCGCGCAGATCAGCACCGGCGGCACCCGCGGTTTCATAGCCGGGCAGCGGCACCTGAGGGTCAGCGGCTGGATCCCGGCGCAGGCGCACAGTGATGCCTGTGTTGGCTGCGGGCGCGCTCATGCCTGCCCCTGGGGTTGCGCGCTATGTGACAGGTGCGCGGCGATGCGGGCGGCCAGTTGTTGGGCCACTTTGGCCTTGGGGGCGCGGGGCCATGTTTCAGACCCGGTTGCGGTGATCACAGTCACCTGATTTTCATCACCACCCATTATACCGCTGTTGGGTGAAACATCATTGGCCACGATCCAATCGCAGCCTTTGCGTGCGCGTTTGGCGGTGGCCTGCGCAATCACGTCTTGAGTTTCTGCAGCAAATCCCACCACCAGTTGTGGGCGATTGGCGGCGTGCGACACCCACGCAAGGATGTCTGGGTTTTCGGCAAATTCCAAATTTGGCAAGGCGCCGCTGCTTTCTTTCTTGATCTTTTGCGCGCCCGCGTTTGCCACGCGCCAATCAGCGACGGCGGCGGCCATGACGGCTGCATCGGCGGGCAGGGCGGCCTGAACCGCGGCGAGCATTTGTTGCGCCGTTTCCACAGGCACGACGTCGACACCTGTGGGCGATGGCACATGGGCGGGGCCGGTCACAAAACTTACCCGCGCCCCCAGATCACGCAGCGCGGCTGCAATCGCTGCGCCCTGGGCCCCGCTTGAGCGGTTCGCGATGTATCGCACAGGGTCAATGGGTTCATGCGTGGGGCCTGAGGTCACAATAACATGCCGTCCCGCCAGCGGGCTGCTCTGCGCAGTTTTTGGATAAAGATAGCCTGTGATTGCGGCCAAAATTTCGGCAGGTTCTGCCATCCGGCCCAGGCCCTGTTCGCCGCAGGCCATATCGCCCGCATTCGGTCCAACAATCGTTACCCCGTCGCCCTGCAAGGTTGCAATATTACGCTGGGTGGCGGGGTGATGCCACATGCGCACATTCATCGCGGGGGCCAGCAACACAGGGGTGTCGGTGGCCAGCAGCAGTGTTGTTGCCAAATCATTGGCATGGCCCCCGGCCATTTTGGCCATCAAATCTGCAGTGGCTGGGGCCACCACCAGCAGATCAGCCTGGCGTGACAATTTGATATGGCCCATCTCGGCCTCATCGGTCAGGTCAAACAAATCTTGAAAAACCCGTGTGCCTGCCAGCGCGGATACTGAAAGCGGTGTCACAAATTCCGCGCCTGCGCGGGTCAGTACGGTCAAGATTTCTGCACCCTGTCCGCGCAACTGGCGGATCAGGTCCAGTGATTTATAGGCGGCGATGCCGCCGCCGATGATCAATAAAATGGTCTTGCCCGACAGCATGTGCATTTCCTGAACTGGGGGGCAGGCCCGCCCGTGCCGTTTGCGTGGCGTAATCCTTAGGCCGAGCGGGGGGTAAACTCAACACTTTCCCGGACCAATGCGCGGTGATGCAGGCCTTAGTTTTTGCGAAAAACCGCACAAGGGTCAGCGCGCGGGGTGGGGGTGGTGATGATCCAAAGATCATAGGGGGGGGCAGTTTCGATGGCCGTGTCGGGCGCGGCCTCAATCTGACCGATCGACAGAACCTGCAACTGGGGGGCTGCTTGGGCAAGGGCTGCGGGAATTCCTGTGTCGGTACGGGCATGGCCTGTGCCTGTGATGACCGCCACCGGCCCACCGGTTGCATCCATGGCTTGCAGCACCGCACGCGCCAAACCCGCGTCACGCAGGCGCTGTGCTTGCACCATGCCGGGCAGCATTTCGGGGGGCAGCGCGTTGCAATGCGCGGCCATCTGTTCAGCCTCTCGCCTTGATTGATCCCCGGGATCAAGTGCTGTGGTCAGGCCATACTGTGCAGCTTCAGCGCCAAAGACGCTGGCGGCACCCTCGCTGATTGCGCGGCGCACACGGTCGCGCGGCAGGGCTGCGCCATAAAGTGCGGCATAGGGGGCTGCGGTGAAAATTGGGTGATACATCGCAAAATCGGGCCAGCCGCTGTCTTGCCATTGCAGCGCTTGGCCCAAAGCTTGGGCATCACCACGCGGCAGGCCCATGGCAAGCCCGGCCTGTTCGGGGCTGAGCATTTCAAACACGAGGGCGGCGGGGCGCAGGGCCGCGACCGCACGGGCCTGGTGGTTGTGGTGGGTCGGATTATCGTGAACCTCGCCCAAAATCACCACATCTGCTGGGGGCAGCATGTCCAAGACATCTGGCAAGATTTGCGCAGCTTTTGCAGCGTTATGGGCCAAAAATATCATGGCCAGACCAGCCCAAAACCGCGCCATCAATGCCCCCTTCGGTTAATGCCAATCCGTTTACAGAAAAAAGTGAACCTCGGATGATTGGGTTTCAAGAGATTTGCGCATTTTGGCGAATGCGGCCGCTTCCAATTGGCGCACGCGCTCTTTGGACAGGCCAAGTTCGGTTCCCAAAGATTCAAGAGTGCGGGGTTCTTCGCGCAGTTTTCGTTCGCACACGATAAAACGCTCGCGCGCATTTAGAGCCGCCAAGGCTTTGGCCAGCCAGTCGCGCACGCGGGCACCATCATGCGCCGATTCCACGATATCGGCGGCTTGTGCGCCCTCATCCTCCAGCGCGTCCATCCATTCACGGCCATCGTCATCGCTGGACTGTGTTGCGTTCAGGCTGAAATCTGACCCTGACAGCCGGCCCTCCATCATTTCAACATCGTGCAACGGCACACCAATTTCGCTGGCGATACGCTGGCGCAGTTGAAAGCCATCTAATGTTTCGCCCTCGGCGGCGGCTTCGCGTTCCAACTTGGCCTGCACGCGTTTCATGTTGAAAAACAGTGCCTTTTGGCTTGAGGTTGAACCGGTGCGCACCATCGACCAATTGCGCATCACATAATCTTGCATGCTGGCCTTGATCCACCAAACCGCATAGGTGGAAAAACGCACGCCACGATCAGGATCAAATTTGTCTGCCGCTTTCATCAAACCCAATCCGGCCTCTTGGATCAGATCATTCATCGGCGCACCATAGCGGCGAAATTTCGCAGCCATTGATACAGCCAGCCGCATATAGGCCGTGATCAGGCGATGCAGCGCTGCCTCATCGCGCTGGTCGCGCCACGCATAGGCCAAGGCGAGTTCTGTCTCGGCATCCAGCAGTTCAGCCTTCATCACGCGGCGCGTCAAGAATTGGTCGTGTTGTCCACCAGCGCCCATAAGCTTTTCCCCATTCATGATGTTTTATGATGGTCTTTAACGCAATCCATCCCTTAAAAGCCGTTACGCGCGGTTGGCGTGATTGGATCAATTTAAGGTAAATGAAAATGCTGCCTCGGCTGACATTGGTGTTTGGGGGCGCGGCATCGGGCAAATCGATGCTGGCGGAAGAACTTGTGACGCGCCACGGTGGGGGGCGGGTTTATTTGGCCAGTGCGCAGGCCTTTGATGCCGAAATGTCGGCTAAGATTGCCCGCCATTTGGGCCAGCGCGGCCCAGATTGGCGCACGGTTGAGGCCCCGTTGGATGTTGCCACACCGCTGGGGTCTGTATCCAAATCAGAGGTCGTGTTGTTTGATTGCGCCACGCTTTGGCTAAGCAATCATATGCTGGCAGAGGCCGATATTGATGCCCAGACAGACATATTGTTGGCCGCGCTTGCGCGCTGTGCCGGGCCTGTGGTGGTGGTTTCCAACGAACTTGGCATGGGAATTGTGCCAGAAAATGCGTTGGCCCGGCGGTTTCGTGATGCCCATGGCCGACTTAATCAGCGGTTGGCCGCACAGGCAGATTTGGTGGTGTTGGTGGCTGCTGGGCTGCCGCTTACGCTTAAAGGTCAGCTGCCTGAGGCTGCAACATGACTGTGACACGGTGGTGGTGGGTGCGTCATGCGCCCACCCACAAAAAGACCTTTGTTGGCGCATCTGATGTGCCTGCAGACCTTAGTGATACGGCGCAAATTGCCCGTTTAAACGCGGCGCTGCCCCAAACTGCTGTGCTGGTATCCTCAGACCTCAGCCGGGCGGCCGCCACGGCGGATGTGCTGGCGGCAGGACGAACCCGGTTGTCCCATGATGCGCGCTTGCGCGAATTTGATTTCGGGGAATGGGAGGGGCGCCATTGGTCTGAGGTTTCCGAATCTCACCCCGACCTGTCGCGCGCTTTTTGGGAAAATCCGGGTGCAATTAAAGCCCCGGGCGGCGAAAGCTGGGATGATGTTGCCACCCGCGTGGCCCATGCCGTGGCAGACATCAGCGCCCAACATCAAGGGCACGATATCATTGCCGTGGCCCATTTTGGCGTGATCTTAACCCAAGTGCAGCGTGCCCGCGCAATCAGCCCCTATCAAGCATTGGCCCAAACCGTCGACAATCTGTCGATTACCGAATTGGTGCTGAATGGCGGTGAGTGGTCTTGCGCATCGGTAAACTGGCGGCCCTGATGGGCCTTAATCTCGTGTCCGAAATTGAACCAAGTGATATTCGATTGCGACCCATGTTGCTGAAAACAAGAATAGTGGGCGCAGAAAAACTCGAATTTTAGCGGTCAGCGATGTCGAGTTTTCTAAAATCAGTGGAAAAACCCAAAGATCGCTTGTGAAGCGATACCACGCATGAGACGCGACAATGATCACCACAACGCCGAAGCCACGGTGGTATTTAAAACTAAGGTGAAAGCCAATCAAAAGACAAAAGATAAACACCAACCGGGTGTTCCAAAGATAAGACAGAATGGGTGATGCGTTTCCATCGCTGGCAATGTTAAGAATGTTGTCGCCCCAAAAAACGCCTGCAAGCATTACATAAACTGCGTAGGCAGAGCCAAAGATCACTGAAGCCTGAAATAAACGGGAATAATTGCTGAGCCTGTGTTGTGGTGGCACTGGGGGGCTGGACAGAACAGAGATGGCATTTTCAAACGCCACCCGCTCTGCATCGGTCAGTTTTTCATGCATGGCTTTTTACGTTCATGCGGTGACGCCCTTTGGTAACAACATGATGCCCGATTTTCAAAATATGAACTGTCCCACGCACATCAGTTTTCGTCACTCATCATCCTCGTGTGCGCACGTGACGTAAGTTGTATTCGATGGCGATCCAAGTGATCGAAAATAACGTAATTGGCCGCAAAATAACCAAGATTTTTGCAATGATTGAGGGTGATTGTTCCAACACGATCCAGAATGCCCAGAAATCATCGATGAACATGTACCAAACATAGGACGCCGCAATTATTGCGACCGTGGCAAAACCTTTTCGAAAATGAAAACTTAAG
>CALAXT010000026.1 GCA_937895435.1 uncultured Paracoccaceae bacterium
CCGCGTAAAAACAGCGTCTGAAAAAGTGGCAGATCTTCAAGCAGCAGCTTTAAGCAGGCATCGTTAATGGTGAAAGAGGCCATGCCCCCCATCATCAAAAGCGCCCCGCGGGCATTATCGCTCATCGCTGCCATGGTGCGTGGCTAGCAGAGCGCAAACACACCCACCAGAGCGGAATTCACCCCAATGAAAAGCCCCGCCCAGATTATCTGGGCGGGGCTTAAGCCGTTTATATCGTGCCGCCCAAAGGCGAGCTGATTATTCTTGGCCAGTCGTATCGGCCACGAAATCATCTGCAACAGGTGCAACGACCGGGGCCGCCAAAGCTGCAGCAGCCTCTGCTTCTGCACGGCGCACCTCAAGCACGCTTTGATCGCGGTCTGATGCAATGCGACGCACACGCTTGGTGGCCCCACCCGTGCCCGCTGGGATCAAACGCCCAACAATCACGTTTTCCTTCAGACCCACAAGCTTGTCGCGCTTGCCCATCACCGATGCCTCGGTCAGAACTCGCGTTGTCTCCTGGAACGACGCCGCCGAAATAAAGCTGCGCGTTTGCAGGCTTGCCTTGGTAATACCCAGCAGGATCGGCTCGGCCACAGCGGGGCGCAGACCATGGGCCAAAGCTTTGGCGTTGGTCTCGTCCAGCTCTTCCTTGTCGACATTCTCGCCTTTCAGCAGCGTGGTTTCGCCACTGTCGAGAATTTCCCACTTTTGCAGCATCTGGCGCACGATCACTTCGATGTGCTTATCGTTGATCTTAACGCCCTGCAGACGATACACGTCCTGCACTTCGTCGATCATATAGTTGGCCAGCGCCTCAATCCCCATGATGCGCAAGATATCATGTGGGGCTGGGTTGCCATCCATGATGTAGTCACCCTTTTGCACAAAGTCGCCTTCTTGCACGGGGATATGCTTGCCCTTGGGTACCATGTACTCGACCGAGTTAAAGCTGTCATCTGACGGCTCGATCGTGATGCGGCGCTTGTTTTTGTAGTCTTTGCCAAAGCGGACATAGCCATCATGTTCAGCGATGATCGCGTTGTCTTTCGGGCGACGTGCTTCGAACAGTTCAGCCACACGCGGCAGACCACCGGTGATGTCCTTGGTCCGGGCGCCTTCGCGCGGAATACGCGCCACAACGTCACCGGGGCGGATGTCTTGCCCATCTTCAATCGACAAAATCGCATCAACCGACATCTGATAGGTGACGGGGTTACCAGCCTCATTTCGGACTGGATCACCTGTCGTCGGGTCCATGATGATGACCTCAGGCTTAAGATCATTACCCTTTTGTGCCGAACGCCAATCAGACACGATCTTTTGTGTCATGCCCGTCGCTTCATCCGTGTCTTCACGCACCGAAATGCCCGAGATCAGGTCAACAAACCGCGCCACACCACCCTTTTCGGCGATGATCGGCAGGGTGTAGGGATCCCACTCAAACAGTTTGGCTCCGCGTTTAACCGCCTCATTCTCTTTGACAAAAACCTTGGAACCATACGACAGCTTGTGGCTGGCGCGTTCTTGCGCGTTTTCATCCATGATGGCGATTTGCATGTTACGCCCCATCACGATCTGCTCGCCGGCCGCATTGGTCAGCAAGTTTGCGTTCCGGAACACAATCGTGCCCTCTTGGCTCGCCTCAAGGAACGACTGCTGGCCACCCTGCGCAATCCCGCCAATGTGGAAGGTCCGCATGGTCAGCTGGGTGCCAGGCTCACCGATCGACTGTGCCGCAATGATACCCACCGCTTCACCGATGTTGACCATCGTACCACGCGCCAGATCACGACCATAGCAGGTGGCGCAAACGCCTTCTTCGGCATCACAGGTCAGCGGCGAACGGATCCGCACAGCAGCCACTCCGGCCACCGCGATGATATCGGCGCGCCGTTCGTCGATCAGCTCACCTGACGACACGATCACCTCATCGGTGCCGGGGCGCAGAATGTCCTCGGCTGCAACCCGGCCCAGAACACGCTCGGCCAAGGTCGACACGATTTCACCATCATTCACTGCCGCAACAGCCGTGATGTAACGGTCGGTGCCGCAATCATGACTGCGCACGATGCAATCTTGCGCAACATCCACCAGACGACGTGTCAGGTAACCCGAGTTTGCGGTTTTCAACGCGGTATCGGCCAAACCTTTCCGCGCACCGTGGGTCGAGTTGAAGTATTCAAGAACGGTCAGACCTTCCTTGAAGTTTGAGATGATCGGCGTTTCGATGATCTCGCCCGAAGGCTTGGCCATCAGACCACGCATCCCACCCAACTGCTTCATCTGCGCGGGCGAGCCCCGTGCACCCGAATGCGACATCATATAGACCGAGTTTGGCTCTTTTTCAGCACCGGCGTCATCATAACGCACGGCCGAAATTTCGCTCATCATCGCGGCAGCGACGGCGTCAGAACACTTTGACCAAGCATCGACGACCTTGTTGTATTTCTCACCCTGGGTGATCAGGCCGTCCATATATTGCTGTTCGTATTCTTTGACGTGATCGCGTGTGCCATTCACGATTTCCCATTTGCTGTCTGGGATCAGCATATCGTCTTTGCCAAACGAAATACCGGCGCGGAACGCTTCACGAAAGCCCATGCCCATGATCTGGTCACAGAAAATCACCGATTCCTTTTGGCCGCAGTAGCGGTAGACGGTATCGATGACGTTTTGAACGTCTTTTTTCCGCAGCAGGCGGTTCATAAGCTCAAACGGTGCCTTGGCATTCAGCGGCAGCAAAGCCCCCAACCGCACGCGGCCCGGAGTTGTTTCAAAGCGCTTCCAGACCTCATTGCCTTCGGCATCAATTTGTTTGACCCGAGCGGTGATTTTAGAGTGCAGATGCACCACACCAGCGGCCAGAGCGTGTTCGACCTCTTGAACGTCGGCAAACTTCATGCCTTCGCCCTTCATTCCGGTCCGCTCCATCGAGGTATAGTAAAGCCCCAGAACCATATCCTGCGACGGCACGATAATCGGCGCACCGTTGGCGGGAGACAGCACGTTGTTGGTCGACATCATCAAGACGCGCGCTTCCAACTGGGCCTCAAGGCTCAGCGGAACGTGCACGGCCATTTGGTCACCGTCAAAGTCAGCGTTAAAGGCCGAACAGACCAGCGGGTGCAGCTGGATGGCCTTACCCTCAATCAAGATTGGCTCAAACGCCTGAATGCCCAAACGGTGCAGCGTTGGCGCACGGTTCAGCAGTACCGGGTGTTCGCGGATGACCTCATCGAGAATATCCCAAACCTCGGGGCGCTCTTTTTCAACCAGCTTTTTGGCTTGTTTAACGGTTGACGACAGGCCCTTGGCCTCGAGCCGCGAATAGATAAACGGCTTGAACAGTTCCAACGCCATCTTTTTCGGCAGGCCGCACTGATGCAGCTTCAGCTCTGGCCCAGTCACAATAACCGAACGGCCAGAGAAATCGACCCGTTTGCCCAAAAGGTTCTGACGGAAACGACCCTGCTTGCCCTTTAGCATGTCAGACAGCGATTTCAGTGGGCGCTTGTTGGTGCCCGTGATCACGCGGCCACGGCGACCGTTGTCAAACAGTGCATCCACGGCTTCCTGCAACATCCGCTTTTCGTTGCGCACGATAATATCGGGGGCGCGCAGCTCGATCAGACGCTTCAAGCGGTTGTTACGGTTGATGACGCGGCGATACAGATCGTTCAGATCCGATGTCGCAAAACGGCCACCATCCAGCGGCACCAGCGGGCGCAGCTCTGGCGGGATCACCGGCAAAACGGTCAAGATCATCCATTCTGGCCGGTTGCCAGATTCCAAAAAATGCTCAACGATCTTAAGCCGTTTGATGATCTTTTTCGGCTTAAGCTCTCCGGTGGCAACCTTCAGCTCTTCGCGCAGATGCTCGGCCACGGCGTCCAGATCAATGGCCGCCAGCATTTCACGAATGGCCTCAGCGCCGATATTGGCGGTAAAGGCATCCGCGCCATACTGATCTTGCGCATCCAAATAATCGTCTTCCGACATCAACTGACCATAGGTCAGATCGGTCAGGCCCGGCTCGATCACCACGTAGTTTTCGAAATACAAGATCCGCTCAAGATCGCGCAGCGTCATATCCAACATCAGACCGATGCGGGACGGCAACGATTTCAAAAACCAGATATGCGCGACGGGTGCGGCCAGTTCGATATGGCCCATCCGTTCGCGGCGGACCTTTTGCAGCGTGACTTCTACACCGCATTTTTCGCAGACAACGCCGCGATATTTCATGCGCTTATATTTGCCGCACAGGCATTCGTAATCTTTGATTGGACCAAAGATGCGGGCACAAAAAAGGCCGTCGCGTTCAGGTTTGAACGTACGATAGTTGATGGTTTCCGGCTTCTTGATCTCGCCATACGACCAGCTCAAGATTCGCTCGGGCGAGGCCAAAGAAATCTTGATTTCGTCAAAGGTCTTGATCGGGGCAACCGGGTTGAACGGGTTGTTTGTCAGTTCCTGGTTCATTGCGTGTCCTTATCGGTCAGGGGTGGGTGAATGGGGCGGGGGCCGCCCTCATTCTTCCTCCGCATCCAGGAGTTCCATGTTCAGGCCGAGGCCACGGACCTCTTTCACCAGCACGTTGAAACTCTCGGGCACGCCGGCTTCAAAGTTATCCTCGCCTTTGACGATGGACTCATACACCTTGGTGCGCCCCGCCACGTCATCTGACTTGACGGTAAGCATCTCTTGCAACGTATAGGCGGCACCATAGGCTTCCAGCGCCCAAACTTCCATCTCACCCAGACGCTGGCCACCAAACTGGGCCTTACCGCCAAGCGGCTGCTGGGTAACAAGGCTGTAGGGTCCGGTTGAACGTGCGTGCAGCTTATCATCGACCAAGTGGTGCAGTTTAAGCATGTACTTCACGCCTACTGTCACCGGCCGCGCAAACTGCTCACCCGTCCGCCCATCAAAGACGACCGATTGGCCTGATTGGTCAAAGCCCGCCCGACGCAGCGCATCGTTCACATCGGCTTCTTTGGCACCATCAAACACCGGTGTGGCAATCGGCACACCCCGCGTGACATTTGAGGCCACCTCAATCAGCTTTTCGTCATCCATGCTGGCCATGACACCATCATAAAC
Organism: uncultured Paracoccaceae bacterium; assembly: GCA_937895435.1. Lineage (GTDB taxonomy): Bacteria > Pseudomonadota > Alphaproteobacteria > Rhodobacterales > Rhodobacteraceae > CALAXT01. The sequence goes on from CALAXT010000026.1 coordinate 5,110, forward strand.
GTCATCGCCATAAGCATGGCGCATCTGTTCACGCACAGGCGTCAGGTCACCGGAACGACGATAGCTTTTCAGCGCCTCATCAATCTGGATGCCCAGACCGCGTGCGGCCCAGCCCATATGCGTTTCCAAAATCTGCCCAACGTTCATCCGCGATGGCACACCCAACGGGTTCAACACGAAATCAACCGCGGTACCATCGGCCAAGAATGGCATGTCTTCGACAGGCACAACCTTGGAAATGACGCCCTTGTTGCCGTGACGACCGGCCATCTTGTCGCCCGGTTGCAGCTTGCGCTTTACCGCCACGAACACTTTGACCATTTTCATCACGCCCGGGGGCAGATCGTCACCACGACGCACTTTTTCGACCTTGTCTTCGAAACGGTGCTCCAAAGCACGCTTTTGCGATTCGTATTGCTGGTTCAGCGCCTCAACGCTTGAGGCATCTGCCTCATCGCTCAGCGCCAGCTGCCACCACTGGCCACGGGTCAACGACCCAAGCAGATCGGCGGTGATCTCAGACCCAGCTTTGATGCCTTTGGGGCCTTTGACAGCCGTTTTACCCAGCAGCATGGTCCGCAGACGGCCAAAGATGTTGCGTTCCAAAATTTCAAGCTCATCGTCGCGGTCTCGCGCCAGGCTTTCGATCTCTTCACGCTCAATCTGCAAGGCACGTTCGTCTTTATCAACACCATGACGGTTGAACACCCGGACCTCAACGATCGTGCCATAGGCACCGGGGGGCAGACGCAACGAGGTATCGCGAACGTCAGATGCTTTTTCACCAAAGATGGCGCGCAGCAGCTTTTCTTCTGGCGTCATCGGGCTTTCACCTTTGGGGGTGATTTTGCCCACCAGAATGTCGCCCGGCTGCACTTCTGCACCGATATAGACAATTCCAGCTTCGTCCAGATTGCGCAGCGCTTCTTCACCAACGTTGGGAATATCACGGGTGATATCCTCTGGCCCAAGCTTGGTGTCACGGGCCGCAACTTCGTATTCATCGATATGGATCGAGGTAAACACGTCGTCTTTGAGCACCCGCTCAGAAATCAAGATCGAGTCTTCATAGTTGTAGCCATTCCACGGCATGAAGGCCACGATGATGTTCCGGCCAAGCGCAAGCTCGCCCATATCGGTGCTGGGGCCATCGGCGATCACCTCGCCACGGGTCACCTGATCACCAACATTCACCAGCGGGCGCTGATTGATGCACGATGACTGGTTCGACCGTTTGAATTTGCGCAGACGATAGATATCAACGCCGGGCTCACCCGGTTCCAGCATTTCGGTGGCACGCACAACGATACGGGTTGCATCCACCTGGTCAATCACACCCGAGCGGCGCGCCATAATGGCCGCACCTGAATCGCGGGCCACGACGCGCTCAATCCCTGTGCCCACAAACGGCGCTTCGGATTGCAGCAACGGCACAGCCTGACGCTGCATGTTTGACCCCATCAAGGCGCGGTTCGCGTCATCATTTTCCAAGAACGGAATAAGCGACGCGGCAACAGACACCAGCTGTTTCGGGCTGACGTCAATCAGATCGACCGCTTCCGCCGGGTTCAACATGAATTCGCCCGACTGACGGGTTTCAATCAGATCCGACACGAAACGCCCCTCAGCGTCCAGCGCTGCGTTGGCCTGCGCGATGGTGTGGCGCATCTCTTCCGTGGCCGACATATAGACTACGTCATCGGTCACACAGCCATCGACAACCCGGCGATACGGGGTTTCGATAAAGCCATATTTGTTGACACGTGCAAAGGTCGCCAAGCTATTGATCAGACCGATGTTCTGGCCTTCGGGCGTTTCAATCGGGCACATCCGGCCGTAATGGGTCGGGTGAACGTCGCGCACCTCAAAGCCTGCGCGCTCGCGGGTCAAACCGCCCGGCCCAAGCGCGGACAGACGGCGCTTGTGGGTAACTTCGGACAGCGGGTTGGTTTGGTCCATAAACTGTGACAGCTGGCTTGAACCAAAGAATTCCCGCACCGCAGCCGCAGCTGGTTTCGCATTGATCAGATCTTGCGGCATAATCGTATCGATTTCCACCGACGACATCCGCTCTTTGATCGCACGCTCCATCCGCAGCAGGCCAACACGATACTGATTTTCCATCAGCTCGCCTACGGAACGCACACGACGGTTGCCCAAGTGGTCAATATCGTCGATCTCGCCCTTGCCATCACGCAGCTCAACAAGACCGTTGATGCAGGCAATGATGTCTTCGCGGCGCAGCGTGCGCTGTGTGTCTGGCGCATCCAATGCCAAACGCATGTTCATCTTAACCCGACCCACGGCCGAAAGATCATAGCGCTCGGAATCAAAGAACAGCGTGTCAAACAGCGCCGATGCGGCCTCAACGGTGGGCGGCTCGCCCGGGCGCATGACGCGGTAGATATCCATCAAAGCCGTATCACGGCCCATGTTTTTGTCGGCCGCCATCGTGTTACGGATGTAGGGGCCAACGTTGACACCATCGATGTCAAGCACGGGAATATCGGTGATGCCCTGGTCAAGCAGAACCTTAAGCGATCCGCCCTTGACCTCGCCATCGCGGTCCAGTTCCCACGTCAGCTCATCGCCAGCTTCCGCCCAGATTTCACCGGTTTCTTCGTTGATCATATCTTGCGCAACAAAACGGCCCAAAATCTGTTCAAACGGCACCAGAATTTCTGAAACCGAGCCCTCATCGATCATTTTCTTGACCATACGAGGGGTGACCTTTTCACCCGCTTTGGTGATGATCTCGCCTGTGTTTGCGTCGACCAGATCGAATGTCGGCCGGGTGCCGCGCACACGCTCTGGGAAGAACCGGGTAACCCAACCCCGGCCCTTTTCATATGTATAGCTGACCTTATCATAGTAGGCGTCCATGATCTGGTCTTGACCCATGCCCAATGCATAAAGCAGCGTGGTCACAGGCAGCTTGCGGCGGCGGTCGATCCGCGCAAACACGATGTCTTTGGCGTCAAACTCAAAATCCAACCACGATCCGCGATAGGGAATGATGCGGCAGGTGAAAAGCAGCTTGCCCGATGAATGGGTTTTGCCCTTGTCGTGATCAAAGAACACGCCCGGGCTGCGGTGCATCTGGCTGACGATCACCCGCTCGGTACCGTTCACAACAAACGTCCCGTTTGAGGTCATCAGCGGCATATCGCCCATGAACACGTCTTGTTCTTTGATATCCTTGACCGAACGCGCGCCGGTATCTGGATCGACATCAAACACGATCAGGCGCAGTGTCACCTTAAGCGGTGCCGCATAGGTCATATCGCGCTGCTGACATTCATCAACATCATAGACAGGCTTTTCCAGATCATATTTCACGAATTCCAGCACCGCTGTTTCGTTGAAATCCTTGATCGGGAATACCGATTGGAAAACGCCCTGAATCCCTTCGCCATCGGTGGGCTTGTCAGCCTCGCCCGAGCGCAGGAAAAGATCATAGGAGGATTTCTGAACCTCAATCAGGTTCGGCATCTCCAAGACTTCACGAATGTTTCCGAAATATCTGCGAATACGCTTTTCGCCTGCGTAGGTCTGCGCCATGCTCGTTAGCACCTTTCAAGTTTTTCGCGGGCGCGCTGACCGTTGGGCTCGGACAGTCGCCGCTTGCGAAACAAGGAGGGCGGGTTCTATTCATGCGGGCCGTCCCACCGGCCTGCTCCCGAACCCCAACCCCGCCTTGGACTGCATTTCCAAAAACACACGCCAAGACAGGATCGGCCAGACCCAGATGTTTCTGGATCCGGCCATGTTTTTCTGGTTGGGGCTAAGCCCCAGCCAAATTACTTCAGCTCAACCTTGGCGCCGGCCTCTTCGAGCTTCTTTTTCACTTCTTCGGCTTCGGTCTTGGAAACGCCTTCTTTGACCTTGCCACCGGCTTCAACCAGGTCCTTGGCTTCTTTCAGGCCAAGACCGGTGATGGCGCGCACTTCTTTGATCACGTTGATCTTCTGTGCGCCGGCATCAACCAGAACCACGTCAAATTCGGTCTTTTCTTCTTCGGCTGGGCCAGCAGCAGCTGCTGGGCCTGCAACCATCACAGCACCGCCAGCAGCGGGCTCGATACCATACTGGTCTTTCAGGATGGTTTTCAGTTCTTGTGCCTGAAGAAGCGTGAGGCCCACGATTTCTTCGGCGAGTTTGTTCAGATCAGCCATTTCTCTGTTCCGTTCCTAAAATTGGTTTCCAACATGACAGGGTTCACCCTACGCATGTCTTGCGATTGCTTATGCGGCTTCCCGCTCCTCCAAGGTGGAGAGAATGCCAGCGATGTTCGAACCAGGCGCGCCAATGGCCCCAGCAATGGCAGAAGCAGGTGCACCAATGCACGACACGACCTGAGCGATAAGCTCTTCGCGCGAAGGCATAGATGCCACGGCTTTCACCCCGGCCGGATCCAATGCTGCGCTGCCCATTGCACCACCAAGAATGACAAATTTATCATTCGACTTGGCAAATGCTTCCGAAACCTTCGCCGCAGCAACCGGATCTTCGGAATAGGCCAGCACAGTCATACCCGTGAGATAAGCACCAATGCTTGCGCAGGGCTGTCCTTCAAGGGCGATCTTGGCGAGCTTGTTCTTGGCAACGCGTACAGACCCGCCAACTTCACGCATTTGCGCGCGCAGGCCCTGCATATCAGCAACCGTAAGACCTTCGTAGTGTGCTACCACAACCACGCCAGAGCTTTCGAAGATCTGGCCGAGTTCCTCGACCACTTTCTCTTTCTGGGCTCTATCCACAGGTTCACTCCAAGATTGGGGGGTTGCCCCCCCGGCTCATTTTGACCCTGAGCAAAAGCGCCCAAGGCCGTTCGGGTCCGTGATGGTCCCGAGGCCAAAATCACCCGAGGTCTTGCCCCGAACGTTCCGTCTCGTTCCCCATCTCAGGCAGGAAATTAAGCCACGAGGGCACCCACCGTCTCGGACAGGACAGGGCGGCTGACCGCCCCGCCATTCACCCAGCCTGCATCACACAGGCCAGAGAATTCTTTTAGTTGCCGGCAGCCGAAGCCAGATCCAGGTTCACACCTGGGCCCATGGTCGACGATACAGACACTTTTTGGACATAGGCGCCTTTGGCACCAGCTGGTTTCGCACGCGTCACAGCATCTACAAACGCACGAATGTTTTCAGCCAACTGGCCTTCACCAAACGATACTTTGCCCACACCAGCATGAATAACACCGGCTTTTTCCACCTTGAACTGAACTTCACCACCCTTGGCAGCCTCAACAGCGGATTTAACATCCATCGTCACGGTCCCAACTTTGGGGTTCGGCATCAGGTTGCGCGGGCCCAAGATTTTGCCCAGACGACCGACCAGCGGCATCATGTCCGGCGTTGCAATGCAACGGTCAAACTCAATCTTGCCCGACTGGATGGTTTCCATAAGGTCTTCAGCGCCAACGATGTCAGCACCAGCGGCTTTTGCCTCATCAGCCTTGGGGCCACGCGCAAACACGGCCACGCGTACTGTTTTACCAGTGCCGTTGGGCAGCGTTACAACGCCGCGCACCATCTGATCAGCGTGACGCGGGTCAACACCCAGATTCATCGCGATTTCAACGGTTTCATCAAATTTAGCCGAGGCCGACGACTTTACCAGCGCAACGGCGGCTTCAACCGTCATATCCACTTTGTCGGCAAAAGCCTCCCGCGCTTTGCGCGTCCGTTTTCCAAGCTTTGCCATGATTTACCCCTTAACCTCGACACCCATCGAGCGGGCGGAACCAAGAATGATCTGCATCGCGGCTTCGATCGAATTCGCGTTCAAATCTTTCATCTTTGCTTCGGCGATCTGCTTGACCTGCGCAACAGTCACAGTTCCCGCAACTTCACGGCCCGGCTTTTTCGAGCCAGACTTCAGACCAGCGGCCTTCTTGATGTAATGCGAGGCCGGCGACGTCTTAATCTGCAGGCTGAACGATTTATCCTGGTAGTAGGTGATGATCACCGGCGTGGGTGCACCAGCTTCCAGCTCTTGCGTGCGGGCATTAAACTCTTTGCAGAACTGCATGATGTTAATGCCGCGCTGGCCCAGAGCGGGACCAACGGGGGGCGAGGGATTGGCCTGCCCGGCCTTTACCTGCAGCTTCAGCTGCCCAATTACTTTCTTGGCCATTTGGCCTCTCCTTTATCACCGCCGCACAAACAAAAATTGCGCGGGCCTTGGTTTAGTGGTGCGGTCTGCCGGGCACATATGCACCCCGCGCGCCTCCCACAACACACACGTCAAGCGCCTTTGGACACCTGCGTGAATTCCAGCTCAACCGGGGTAGCCCGGCCAAAAATCGAAACGGTCACTTTCAGACGGCTTGCGGCCTCATCGACCTCTTCTACCATCCCGGCAAAGCCCTCAAACGGGCCATCAACCACCTGCACGGTTTCGCCAATCTCATAATGGATAAGATTGCGTGGGGCCTCTTGGCCTTCAACCACACGGTTCAAGATGGTGTTCACTTCCGAATCACGCATCGGCATTGGCTTACCTTGGGGGCCGAGGAAACCGGTGACGCGATTGATCGAATTGATCAGGTGATAGCCACGGTTCGACATTTCCATGTGAACCAACACATATCCAGGCATAAAGCGGCGCTCAGACGTCACCTTTTTGCCGCGACGCACCTCAAGCACCTCTTCGGTCGGAACAAGAACCTCGTCGATCTCATCTTCCAACGAAGCATCGATCACAGACTGCCTAATCTGTTCGGCAATCTTCTTTTCGAAATTCGACAGAACGCTTACCGAATACCAACGCTTGGCCATATTGCTCGTCATCCTTGCGTCCCGGGTTGACCGGGCAATCAATCCTTTAGAACGGAACAAAAAGAGCGCGCAGGCCGAATCGCTGCGCGCCGGTTCCGAATAATTTACGATGCTCTACAAGGCATTGCACTGGCTTTCAAGCCCTGCCCTCGGAATTCAGCACGGGCCAAACACCCAAAGAGCCAAGCCCTAGCCGAATGTGGTCAACATCGCGGCCAATCCGGTGCGGATCAACAGGTCAACCAAAAAGAAAAATAACCCCGTCAGCGCCGCCATTGCAAACACCATCACGGTGGTCAGCAACACCTCACGCCGGGTCGGCCAAACAACCCGACCTACTTCAGAACGGACCTGCTGGATGAATTGAAGCGGATTGGTCTTGGTCATGGTGCCCTGCATCTGTGCCGTTTTGTTAGGGCCCGATACGCCCAATCTTGGCTGAATTCAAGGCACTTGGCCCAACGAGGCTTGGCAGGAGTTGGGGGACTCGAACCCACGACCCTCGGTTTTGGAGACCGATGCTCTACCAACTGAGCTAAACTCCTGTGCCTGCCCAGCGTGCTATTGCACCCCGGCGCTGAAATCAAGGGCCAACCCGGCAAGCGGCGGCGCAATGGGAAAATTTTTCAGCACACGCCACCAAGTATGCGGCGCAACAAAAAAGCGCGGGCCTGTTACGGCCCGCGCTCTTTCCATTTCAAACCGCTAATTAAGCGATAATTTTTGAGACGACGCCTGCGCCGACGGTGCGGCCGCC
>CALAXT010000027.1 GCA_937895435.1 uncultured Paracoccaceae bacterium
ATTTGGCAAGCTGGATATCAAATTGCCATATCTGCGGTTTGCCAAAGCGCCTAAACCCGCATTCCCCAAGTAGTCCGCTGATTTCGCTGTCCTGATCTTGGTATTTCGCATATAAATCATGGTGTTGATAGCTGTGAAGGGCGTGTTTCATGGATCACCCAGAGGGTGCGGGCTTGCAGCGGGCAGATCGGGTGGATTTTGACCCTCGTGTTCGGTTGGAATTCAAAGGCACGCAGCTCAGTTCGGACGGCGGCTTGCTGGTGATGCGCGAACTTGATGACGCGCTCGGGCTGTCCGATCTTGCGGCGGCAACATTGCGCGACACCCGGCGCGGCAAGAACACGGTCCACCGGCTCGACGGGCTGTTTCGGCAGTCGGTGTTCGGACGGCTGGCTGGATACGAAGATGTCAACGATGCCGACCGGCTGGCCCTCGATCCTGTCATGCGCCAGATCGTGGGTGGCCGCGCCGTCGATGCACAAGCGGCCTCGGCCTCGCAGATGGGGCGGTTCGAGACCGAGACGCTGGCCCTGCCCGAGAACCGGGAAGCGCTGGCCGATCTGAATGGGCAATGGATCGACCGGTTCCATGACCGTAACGGGTTGAAGTATATCGTGCTGGACATGGACAGCTCGGTCAGCCCGACCCATGGGGATCAGGAAGGGTCCGCTTGGAACGGGCATTTCGACTGCACCTGTTATCATCCCAACTTCCTGTTCAACCAGTTCGGCATGCTGGAACGCTGCGCCCTGCGCAATGGCAACGTCCACAGCGCCGATGGCTGGCGCGACGTCCTCGATCCAGTCATCGCCCGGTATGCGAAGCTCAACATCATGCGGTTCTTCCGGGCCGATGCCGCCTATGCAATGCCAGACCTGTATAAACGCCTTGAAGGTGCGAGCTATTTCTACGCCATCCGGCTGCCCGCCAACAAAGTCCTGCGAGAGAAGATCGCGCACCGGCTGACGCGCCCTGTGGGGCGGCCGTCGCTGAGCAAGGTCAAGCGGTTCTACGAAGACTTTGAGTATCAGGCGGCATCCTGGGGCAAACCGCGCCGTGTGATCGCCAAGATCGAATGGCATCCGGGCGAGCTGTTCCCGCGTGTTGGCTTCATCGTCACCAACCTGCCCATGGAGCCAGACTGGGTGGTGCGGTTCTATAACCAGCGCGGCACCGCCGAGCAGCACATCAAGGAAGGCAAATATGCCTTTCGCTGGACGCGGCTATCGTGCCGGAAGTTCCGCGACAACGAGGTGCGGCTGCACCTCCATGCGCTGGCCTACAACCTCGCCACCTTCTTGCGCTCCATTGAGTTGCCCGAGGCCATGGCGGACTGGTCGTTGACCAGCCTGCAGCTCAAGCTGATCAAGATTGGGGCGCGTGCCGTGCGTCATGCCCGTGCCATCACCTTCCAGTTGGCCGAGGTCGCCGTCACCGGCCCGATGGTGCGCGCCATCCTTGCCGCCATCCGCCGATTGCGAGCGCCTCCGTCATGCGCATGACCGCGATACAGGTCCAAACTGAACGAAAGCGGCAGGACAGGTCTGCCCGCTGTGCCGAAAAACACCGCCGACAAGCCAGAACACGGCGGCTTCGCGGTCTGATCTGCTCTTTTCCAGCAGCCCGCCCGGCCCCAGACGCCGCTCAGTGCGGAAATTGCTTGTCCAGCGGTTGGATTCAGGCGATCTTCACGTCAGACGCTAGGTCACTTGGGGAATGTCGGTTGAGACTGTATCGCCCCGTTACGTACAAACCAGCTTTAGGCATAAACCAAGCAAATCTCCATCAGCGATTGCCTGGAGAAACCGATTGGCAATACGCCAATGGTCACATTTGGATCAGAGCACAATGAAAGCAGAAATCAAAAGTATCTCTATGGTTGGGGGAGAAATTGCGAATTATTGCCCCGTTGAAGAAGACAAGTTCATGATCGGAATTGATTTGACGATTGGTCCAGAGGGAGAAAAAGGCGGAGATTTCTTCTCGGTCCAAGTTTGTTCACCCAAGTGGCTTATCGAAAACTGCAAAGAACCCATTTTTTGCAGGAATCTCATCGTCATGAACGCGTATGATAATACAGCAATAAAAATGAACTTGGTGCGGGTCGTGAGTGAAGTTGATCGTCCAACATGGCATGAGTTGGCACTGTATTTGGCAAGGTACTTTCATTGGGAGTTTGAAGATTATTCCCGAACTGAAGACTTTTTTTATGCGCCATCGTTCCCATTCGGTATGTGGTTAGGCAATAATAAGTAGACTGCATCCTTTGGCCTATCACCACGTTTTCATATCCAGACGAAGTTGTGCCACCGGCTTGCCGATCCGCAGTCTGTCATCGCGTATCAACGGCGCACCAATTGCCCCCGACAGCGTAAAGCGGTCGTGATAGTACGACAGGCCCAGCCCAAAGCCCGCCGCCTTTTCGGTCACTTTGCGCGCGTTGTCATAGGTTAACCCGGCATCCAGAAACAGGTGAGTCTGGGTTTTCTGCGCTAAATGAAGTCGTGAATTGAATATGAATAAAAAAGGGATGCTTTTTGCATCCCTTTTTTAGCGCTTTCGTTCAGATCAGGAAAATTCATCTTTTAGTGTGGTTGCAAACAAATTTGATAACCGCCTGCCATATAAAAGGCTCCTGACGACATGCAGGAGCCTTTTAGAACCTAATCAAACTAACTCACAGCCAACCTTAGTTGATGGCGTGATCCGACCTGTCGGTTATCAATTCGACGTGGATGTCGTGGTTGATGAGCTGTCGTTGGAAACCGCAGCAGCCACAGCGGCAACAGCAGCGATGCCTGCCGCGATACCAGCCAAGCCCAGGCCACCAATGGCGCCCAAGGTTCCTGCTGCGGCACCTGCCGCTGCGGCACCGGCCCCTGCTGCGCCTGCAGCACCGGCGCTGGCGCCCGCACCGGCGCCCGCGCTTGCGCCTGTAGCACCAGAGGTCGCACCTGTGGTGCCTGAAGTGGCACCGGTTGTGCCTGAGGTGGATGTCGAAGACGCTTCCTGAGCGAGTGCCGCTGACATGGGTGCAAGTGCCAATGACGCAGCAAGAACGAGTGTTGTGATGTTTTTCATTTTGGTTACTCCATATACAAATCTTTTTCAGGTTATCAAAATTAGCGTCTTGATAAAACCGGTCACGGCCACCTGATTTGTATCTTAAGTATGTACCGAATGATTTATTTTTAGGTTTATAGATGCGAGAATTTGAAAAAATTTAATTGGTTTTTGCAGCAGATGAGGGCTGCTAGCTGTCTTTTTGTGGTGACGGTTGTTTTTGCTTTGGCGCAATAAACAAGGCCCCCACAATTCTGTGAGGGCCTTATATTATTTTTGTGTTAATCTTGTTTGATCGTTTTGCACATGGGTCTAAGACCGAACCGCTGCTTGGGCGTATGAAACTATCAGTTCGGCGTTGTGGTTGTGCTGTTTGAGCCGTTATCGATAACAGCGCCCACAAACACGACGCCGGCAACCCCAGCCGCAATTGCGCCAGCTGTGAGGCCTGTGCCCAGAACGCCAGTGGTTGTCGCTGCAGCAGCTGTAGTGGTTCCGCCAACGCCTGCTGCGGTGGTTGCCGTGCCTGTTCCAGTTCCTGTACCAGCCGCCGCGCCGCCTGTCCCAGCGTCTTGGGCACTAACCAATGATGCGCTGGTTGACAATGCAATGGCTGCGGCTGCCAAAATTTTTACAAAAGATGTCATATCGGATGCTCCCAAAGAAATCACAACCTTTGGTAGCACATGGTGGCATTGGTGGAAAGTAAAAACTATCGAAAGAATGTATACTTATGGATAGAGAACATCAATCTGCACTGATTTGATCTCGGGGCTGATCCATTGTGTGGATCGGCGAATACTCCCGCCTTTTTCGAACCAATAGTGGTTTTCAAACGCCACATCCGTGCCCGTGCAGCTTTCGCTGATATGACGTGTGCGATAGCTACGTTCGACGATTTCGATGGTTTCATCACCCATGGCGCGCACTTCACATCTGAGGGTCAGTGCCAGACCTTTGTCACGGCCATCAATATAATAATGTGATCTGGTCAGCGTGCCTGCCGCTTGCGCGAGCACATTCGCGGTGGGTGCATAGCTTGACATCAGGTCGTCGCCCAAGCCCCGTGTTGCGATCGCAACGCCATCACGCAGTGCGATTGTGGCGCCATCGGCGGCGACCCATGTCACTACTGGGCCGTTGACCGCCAGTTTGCCCAAAATTGCAGTCATTTTCCGGCTGTCGATGGCCACCTTGATGCGGGGCAGGGCGTCTGCCTCTAATCGGGCGCGGGTGATTTGCGGCACGCTGTTGGTGCGCGATTGCATCACTTTTGAAAGATAGTCGCGCACGATGCGCGAATCAGCTGTGGCATCAATATCTGATCCACATCCCACCAGTGCCAACAGACCGGCTGTGGCTGCTGCTGCTGTCCAATTCATCGCAGCACCCTTTCCCATTGCGCGTCCATTCGTTTGGTGTGGTAATCCCGCACCAGTGCATTCAGCCGGCCGTTCACAGCCAGTCGCGCGCCGCCATCCCGCGTGACAGGGCGGATTGTCGTCGAATAGACTTTGCGTGATGAATAGCCCGTCAGCCAGTTTAGCGGGATTGTAAGATTGATCCCTTTGTCAAATGAGCCTTCACCAAAATCTTCGGCTGACATGTCAGTCAGCGTGGCAAAGGCACCGATGCGCCAGCCGCTGTCAAATTCGCGCGCCAATGTAAATGTGGCCCCGATATCCCCCGCCAGATACCGTCCAGCATCCAGTTGTGCCAGATAGCCCTCGCCAAATTCATAATATGCCGAAACATGGCCTGTCAGCACGCGATAGTCATATTCATCAAAGCCAAGCCGCTGATCGGTGTTGCGCTGCGCCACATAGTTCAGTTCAGCCCCAAGGGCCAGTTTGCTGTCGATTGGGCGCCACAGAACCTCGCCCGACATCCCACCAAACATCCGCTCTAAGTAGCCGCCGCTGAGCCGGGTATAGATGTTGCGTGCCGGGTGCTGGTACCATGCCAGTGTCATCGATTCCATCACAGGGGTGTCATTATCATTATACTTTGTGGCTTCAGAGCGGACGCGTTGCACGCTGGCCACTGTGTTTGAAGCACGGGCCTGATCCAAGTTGCCGCCTGCTTTTTGGGCAAAAGCACCCGACAAAATCAAATTCGGGCTGATTTCATAATTGCCGCTGAGCCGAACGCCAACATCCATCCGAACTGGGTTGCCGGGGTCAAAAAAGCTAAAGCGGGTAAAGGGCCGCAGCCCCCATGTCAGCGGTTGGCGATTGTCGTCGGATACCATTTCAGCAACACCGCCAACATCAGAATAGCTGACGCGCAGCCGCAAAGCGGCCTCGCCCTGTGGGGCGAATTCAAGCGCCTCAAGATCTGAACGTTGCAGTGTGACACGGGTCAATGGCATGCCTTTGACCACAGGAATCAGATCAAATGTTTCCACCGATGCGGGCAAAACGCGCGATAAGGCGCGGGCGGCACGGCCGATTGCCTGCGCCTCGGCGCCAAAGGTTTTGTTGCGAAAACGCAACTCGGCCCGCGTCGCACTGAGTGTCAGACGCTCTAACATCATATCATCGGCGGCCAGCAAGGGTGCCACTGCAGCTTTGATTTTATCATCAAGTCCGGGCACATTCACCCAATCTTGGGACCACATCTGGGGTTGTGCAGTTCGGCTGGGGCGCACGGCAACGGGAAAGGGGGCCATGCCCTGAATGGCCATGTTGCGTGGTCTGCGGCTTGGGTCGATCAGCAATTGGCCGGTGACGCCCACCTCTGATCCATAGAGATAATAGGCACCAAAACGAAATCTCTCTGATAGTTGATAGCCCACACCAAAGTTCCAAGGGCTTTTGTGGATAAAGATATCGCGTGGCCCAGTCTCAGACGTATAGGCGTCAGACGAATATTCGGCTTTTAGCGATATTTTGTCGGTGGCTTGCCATTCGACACCGCCAAAGGGGGCCATTGGGCCGCGGAACCATTGTGCGTAATTGGCCTTGCCCCCCAGGCCAATATTATTGGTGGGGCGCTCGCCAAAAGGTGATCCGACAGAATTGTAAGACCCAAGCCGCCCCCAGCCAATCCCGCCTGTCACGCGAAACTTGGGCGTCAGGTTCTTTGTCGCTGCAACATATTCGCCAGAAAACAAACCAGTTCCCAGGAAATCCTGCAAGCCGATCGTCACTGATGGCAGGATTTCGCTTTCCTTTAGCAGTTGATAGCGCGCATCAAAGCTGCGGTCATAATAGGTGTCAAACCCACCAAAGTTCCAATTTAAAATCCCAGTGTAGCGAAAACTGCCCGACAACCGGGGGGCCAGCTGAAAGCTGAGCGTGGTGCGGCTGATACCGGCAAAGCGCGAGTGCGTGGTGGAGTATTCGCCATCAGGTGCCGGTTGGCCCGATGGCATATCGATCCCCCCTGCTGCACCATAAAGATTGAGCGTGGGGCGTGGAAACTCTTGTGCGCGTGCCGCGGCTGTTAGGGTTAGAACCGCCGCACCAAAAGCTGCAATTTTCACACAAACCCGTGTTACATCCACCATTTTCAACCCTTTTTTATCCCAACCTTATTATGCAGACGAATGCTTAACGGCAATGCAGCATATGGCCAAAGATATAAAATCCTCTATCGCGCAAACATCCCAGTGATTGTGCGCCAGATCAACCACATATCCAGCGCCAAAGACTGGCGCTGGCAATATATCAGATCCAGCCGTGCTTTGCGCGGGATGCAGCGCTGGACGTAAACGCGTTCGGTTTCTTGTGGGGTTTTGCACGGCGCAAGCAGCCGTTCTTCGGTGCGGTGAAAGATCACGGTCGCCAGACCCGTGACGCCGGGGCGACAGGCCAGAACGCGGGCGTAAAGATCAGGGTGGCTGTCCACATAGCGGCGCAGCGGTGGCCTGGGGCCAACAAAGCTGATATCACCGCGCAGAATGTTCCAAAGTTGCGGCAGCTCATCCAATCGGGTGCGACGCAAGAACCGCCCCATTGGTGTGATCCGGGTTTGTTTGTCACCCCCAGATACGCCGCCGCTGTCCGCTGCGACATGCATGGTGCGAAATTTTAGCAGCCGAAAGCCCTGATCAACGCTGCGCATGCGCTCACCCGCGTAAAAGAGTGGCCTGCCTTGCAGCACCAAGAGTGCAAGCGTCAACCCAAGGATCACCGGCCCCAATACGACACAAAGGGCCAATGCAAATAAGATATCGAACATACGTTTAGAAAAGGTCATGCGCTGTCCCCGCGCAGGGCTAACCATTGCCCCAGCATCGTGCCTGCGTCTGACTCTGTTGGCGCAAAACGATGCATGGCTTGCAGGCGCGCAGTATCAAGTGACAATGATGCCAGCGCTTGGGCGGGGGCTGGCGTGCGCACGACGGGCACATTCTGTCCGTGCTGGGCCAAAGCGGGCAAAAAGGCCGCCATATCTTGCGGTTCGCCGGGGCTTGCAATGTTGATGACCGGGGGCAATGCGGTTTGCTGGGTGCAAAGCGTTTCTAAAACTTGGGCCAGCGTGGCTGGGCCAATGTGGTTGCGCCGTGGCCCGTGTGTCTGGCCATCTGGGCCGATAAAAAGATCCAGCCTTAACGGATTGGCGCTGCTTGCGCCGTGCATATTGTCAAAGAACTGTCCTGCCCCGACCACGTTGCCAATCCGCATTTGGCAAATCTGGGTGGCAGGGTTGCAGCGCGCCCACGCGCTGCAGGCCTCTTCCATTGCCCATTTGGCATGGCCGTAATCAGTTATGGGGGCCGCAGGCGTTTCCTCATACGTTAAACCGGTGCAAGCCCCATATATTGCGGATGAAGAGGCAATAAAGACCTGTTGCACCCCGGATGCAGCGGCGGCGTTAAGCGTGGCCAGGGCAAGTGCGGAATTTTGTGCCAACTCTGCCCCTTGGGTGGCCCCGGCCATCAACAAGATGGTATCAATGCGTCCATCCTGTGGTTGGGTATTCAGCTGGTGCGCCAAGCTTTGCGCGCCGTCGGACAGTTGCCATTCCACCCAATCTGGCGCCGCATCCGGGTGGCTGGGCCGGGCCTGAAACTGCATCTTAAGGCGATTGGGGGGATATGCCTGCCAATAACGGCGCAGCATTTTGCCCACCCGTCCTGTTGCCCCCATCAAAAGAACGTGCCGTGCCGCCATCTGCCGTTCAGGCCTGCAGGGCGGTCAGCCCATGCCCAAGGATCTGGGCTGTGACGATCTGGCCCTCGGGTTGGTCGCTGTCAAACAGCACTTCGGTAAATTGTTCGGTGCGCCCACGCCGGGCACCTTCCATCAAAATCGAGTGGCTTTGCCCAATTTGGCTTTGCAAATGTTGGGTCAGCCGCTCTTGGCCCAGGGCGCGCAGGCGCGCGGCACGGGCGCGGATTTCCCCGCCAGGCACGGCAGGCATACGGGCGGCAGGCGTGCCTTTGCGCGCGGAATAGGGAAAGACATGCAGCCATGTCAGCCCACATTCTTGGACCAGCCGCAGTGAATTTTCGAACATCTGTTCTGTTTCAGTTGGAAATCCTGCAATGATATCGGCGCCAAACACCATATCTGGCCGCAGACGGCGCACCTCTTCGCAAAAGGCGATGGCATCATCGCGCAAATGCCGACGCTTCATACGTTTCAAAATCAGGTCGTCCCCAGCCTGCAAACTGAGATGAAGATGGGGCATAAGCCGGGGTTGGGTTGCAATGGCCTCCATCAGGGCGTCGTCGGCCTCAATCGAATCGATGGAAGACAGACGCAGCCGCGCCAAATCGGGCACCAGCCGCAAGATCCGCGCGACAAGATCACCCAAACGGGGCGCGGCGGGCAGATCTGCCCCCCAACTGGTCAGATCAACGCCGGTCAGCACGACCTCAAGAAATCCACGGTCTACCAGCCGCTTGATCTGATCTACCACAACCCCCGCCGGGACAGATCGCGAATTGCCCCGCCCGTAGGGAATGATGCAAAAGGTGCAGCGGTGATCGCAGCCGTTTTGAATTTGGACGTAGGCGCGGTGGCGGCCAAAGCCATCGATCAAATGGCCCGCAGTTTCACGCACCGACATGATATCGTCGACCTGCACCCGTTCACTTTGGCCAATAAAATCAGCCTGGCGTGCCAGCCGGCCCCATGTATCGGCCTGCATTTTTTCAGTGTTGCCAATAACATGGCTTACCTCGGGCATAGCGGCAAAGGTGTCGGGTTCGGTCTGTGCTGCGCAACCTGTGACGATCAGCGTGGCATTGGGGTGGGCATGGCGCAGCTTGCGAATTTCTTGCTTGGCTTTGCGCACGGCTTCGGCAGTGACGGCACAGGTGTTCACGATTACCGCATTGCCAAGGCCTGCACCTGCAGCCAGTTCCCGCATGGCCTCAGATTCATAGGCGTTCAATCGGCAGCCAAGCGTGGCAAAGATAGGTGCACCGGATGGCGTTGCGCTGTTCATAAAAGGGCCTGCAAAAACGTAGCGCTTAGCACGCCATCAAAGACATGCATGGTTGGGCCGGTCATCCAAACACCGTCTTCGCGCCAGTCAATTTGCAAAAGACCACCATCAACATGAACGCTAACGGCCCGATCTGTCAGCCCGCGTCGCGCTGCTGCAACCGCAGCGGCGCAAGAACATGACCCTGATGCCAACGTGACACCAGTGCCGCGTTCCCATATTCGCAGGCGGATGGTTTGGCGGTCAAGAATTTGGACAAATTCAACATTGGTGCGTTCAGGAAACAATGGATGATGTTCAATCTTTGCGCCATCTGCCTCAAGCGCGATCTGTGCGATATCATCGACAAAAAACGTGCAATGCGGGTTGCCCATACCAGTGGCTGTGGGCGCACCCTCAATGGGCAGGTGCAGTGTGTTCATCGGGTGGGCCAGTGGCACATCGGCCCAATCCAGCAGTGGTGCCCCCATATTGACACGCGTCATGCCCCCGCCTGCATCCTCTGCCAACAAAATGCCACGAGCGGTGCGAATGCGCAGACGGGTCTTGCCTGTCGCATCCATTTCCGTCCGGGCAATGCAGCGGGTGGCATTACCACATGCAGCCGAAGCGGACCCGTCCGCGTTGAAAAACGAAATACTCAAATCGCAAGTGCTGGCGCCCTCAGGCGTGCTATGCTCAGACACGCTGCCGTCAGACACCAGCGCCAGTTGATCAAAACCAACGCCACGGTGGCGATCACCCAAGGCGCAGATCATCGAACCACTCAGCACGTCACACGCAGCTGATGACAAATCGCGAGCATCGATGACCACAAAGTCATTGCCCAAACCATGCATCTTGCGAAACGCGAGACCCTGCGAGATATCCCAAATATTCATGGAATGTCTTCTAGCTGACGCCACAGATTTTGGCCAGATATTGGTTTTTCTATCTAATCGCACCCCGCAGGGCGATTTGCCCTTGACCCCGGTGGGCGATGTTTCTAATTGCAGCCCTCAAGTGGGCTCGTAGCTCAGTTGGTAGAGCAACTGACTTTTAATCAGTGGGTCACCGGTTCGAGCCCGGTCGAGCTCACCACTTAATTTGGCTGTGTTATGCACCAAAAGCGCCCTTGTGGCGCCTTTGGTGCATAAGATCGTGCGCTGCGCCTGCGCCAATCTTGCCTGCCACGCCAAAGGAAATGCCGATGTCGCTTGAATCAGACTTGACCGGACGCAGTGGCGGAATGTGTGAGTTGTGTGGCATGCAAAACGCCCGCACCGCCTGTGATGTGCCCCCCAGTGCTGATGGCTCTGCTGATACGGCCATTCTCGTGTGTCGCACATGCCTAAAGGGCATCACGGGCGAGTTGGTGGATAACCCGCATTGGCGCTGCCTGACAGAGGCTGTTTGGAGCCCACACGCCCCGGTGCAAGTCACATGCTATCGGCTGTTGCAGCGTCTGGCGGCCGAGCCTTGGGCGCGTGACACGTTGGAAATTGTTTATCTTGAACCCGATGTACTGGCGTGGGCCGAGCGCAGCAGCGAACCCGGCGATCTGCCCGAAATCATCCACCGAGACGCCCATGGTTCAGTGCTTGCGGCGGGTGATACTGTCACTTTAATCAAAGATCTGGTGGTCAAGGGGGGTGGGTTCACAGCCAAACGTGGCACTTCCGTGCGTGGAATCGCCTTGGTCCCAGACAATGAGACGCAGATTGAGGGCCGTGTGAATGGCCAGAGAATCGTAATCTTGACAGAATTCACCAAGAAATCCGCGTAAACTCAGGTAGATATCGCGGGGTTTCGCGTGGGGCCCTCAAAGGGAATGGGGGGACAAAAATTGCTGCAGAACATACATCTCCTGCATCTGCCGGGCGGTGACGCTCTGCAGATTAGGATACTTGTAAAACGCTGCGCTTTCTGTCGCCTGACCGAAGTGGCTACCCTTCAGCCTGAACCCCACATTTAATATGGGCCCCCACCCTAACCGGCGCGATCTGTGCGCCGGTATCCCGAAAGATCTGGGTATGGGCTCTTATGGTGCCGTAATCCCTTCGGCAGAGCTAACGGCACCTAAAAATTTTATAAAATTGTTGGTAAATTTTAGGCGACTGCCGCCCGTCCACTTGAGGCCCGCCCGTTGGATGACCGCTGGCCTGACGAGCGTCCACCCGCAGACGATCCACCGGGGGCTCTGCCACCGGCACCCTTACCGCCAAAGCTTGGCTTTTTACCCGCGCCACCACCAGGTTTTGCGGCAAAGCCACCAGCGGGCTTGGCACCCGCGCGACCACTAGGCTTTTGGCCCGCCCGCCCGCCTGGCGCTTTTGGGATAATAAATCCCTCGGCTGGTGCCTCGCCACCAATGACGGGCAGCGACATTTTCAGTGTCTTTTCAATGGCGCGCAATTCGCCATATTCAGCGGGCGCACAAAAAGCGACCGCGCGCCCCTCGGCCCCGGCCCGCGCCGTGCGGCCAATCCGGTGGACATAGTTTTCGGGAACATTTGGCAGATCAAAGTTGTAGACATGCCGCACACCCGGAATATCGATCCCACGCGCCGCAACATCGGTGGCTACCAACACCATCAACTGGCCATCCCGAAACGATTTCAACGTGCGTTCCCGTTGGCTCTGGCTTTTGTTGCCATGGATCGATCCGGCCGAAAACCCCCATGAAACAAGCAGCTTCATAAGCTTTTCCGCCCCGTGTTTGGTGCGCGAAAACACCAACGCCATCTCACTCTCATGTTCGCCCAAATAGCGGCGCAACAGATTGGCTTTGTCACCCTGGCTGACGAAATGTACGGCCTGCGTGACCTTGTCAGCAGGCTTGCCCGGGGGGGCCACTTCAATGCGGATCGGGTTTTTCAGATAGCTTTCTGCCAGCTCAGACATCAGCTTGGGCATTGTTGCGGAAAACAGCAATGTCTGCCGCTCTTCTGGCAAAAGCCGCGCGATTTTGCGCAAAGCGTGGATAAAACCCAGATCCAACATCTGGTCTGCCTCATCCAAAACCAGATATTGCGTCTCTTCCAAGGTCACCGCCCGCCGATCCAGCAGGTCAATCAAACGCCCAGGTGTCGCCACCAAAATATCTGTGCCGCGGGCAAGTTTTGTGCTTTGAGCAAAGAGCGACGCACCACCCACGACGGTGACAACCTTCAAATGCGTGCCACGCGTAAAGGCAGACAGATTGTCTGCAATCTGGTTTACCAATTCGCGAGTCGGCGCCAAAATCAAAGCGCGCACAGTCTTTGGTTGCGGTGCGCGGCCAATTTCCATGATGCGGTGAACAACAGGCAAACCAAATGCAGCCGTCTTACCTGTGCCTGTCTGTGCCAAGCCCATGATATCACGACCGGCCATGACCTCGGGGATCGCGCGGACCTGAATTGGTGTGGGCTGGGTAAAGCCCGCTTTAACAAGTGCTTTCAAAAGCGTTGGGTTTAACCCAAGCGTATCAAATTCCGACATTTCAAAACCTTTCAGGAGCTGGGGTGCTTGGCACCCGCAGCGCATAAACAAAGGTCTTTCCAGCAACCCACACCCCAATGGTGCAGGTTTGAAAAAACCGCAAAGGTTGCGGCCTTGCCCAACCCAAGGACCGATTGCCCAAAGGTCGCATGACCGCCGGACCCCTGCGTGAAATGGGAACCATTTTCAGCCCAAAAAGAGGGCTATGTTCATATCTTTGGCCCCAAGAGGCGGCTGCTCACGCGGCAGCGGATATGACGGATCAACCGATGCTCTTACAACAAAGCAAAGTCAAGTCTGATCATGGAATCTTATGAAAATGTCATCAAAGCTTTCATCGTTCTTCTGTTTCTAAGTATCCCCGCCGGAGGCCTATATCGATGCCGCCAGCGCTTTGCTGCATGGGAGGGTGCCTCCGGCGGGGATATTTGGAAACGAAAGATTTGCCGGTTTTCTGTCTATGAAACGGTTAGCGCAACTGGGTGATACCTGGGCATGCTGTTCATGAGAGTGTTTTGATGGATTAGCTTGCAGACATGGCGTCATAGATTAACTTTGCAGCCAGCGTGACCGATGTCGTCACGAGTAGGGGGCGGATTAGGCGGGCGCCAATACGCATGGCCACGCGGCTGCCCAATTGAGCACCCGCGACTTGTGCCAAACCCATCATTATGCCGACCCCCCAAAGTGGGCTGGCGAAGAGTGTAAAAGCCAGAAGGCCACCGACATTGGAGGAAAAATTCAGAAACTTTGTGTGGGCTGTTGCGCGTAACAGGCCCTGACCTGCAAGGATCACAAAGGCCAGCATATAAAACGCTCCGGCGCCGGGGCCCACCAATCCGTCATAGGCTGCGACTATTGGAACAACGCCCAAGCCAAAGGCCAGGGGTTCCATCTTACGCGTACGATCTTGGTCACTGAGACCGGGCTTTAAGGCGAAAAAGAGGGCAATTGCTACAAGCAAGACCGGCAGCACCATTCGCAGCGCATCGGTTGGCACATGAGATATCAAAGCCGCACCTGCCAAAGATGCACCAAATGCCATGCCGGCCCATGGCAATTGGCCACGCAGATCCACCAATCCGGCACGACTGTAGGAAATGGCGGCCGAACCTGCACCAAAAAGCCCCTGAATTTTGTTGGTTGCCAGTGCTTCAATCGGGCTGGCGCCGGCCAACAGCAGCGCGGGCAGTGTAATAAGACCTCCGCCACCTGCGATTGAATCAATAAAACCCGCAACAAATGCGGCGCCCGCCAAAAGGGCGAGTGTTTCAGGGCCGAGTGTGATCATGGGCGAATTCCGGTGCAGGGGTGCTGAAATTCATCTGCGCTGTAGCCTTGCAGGTACAAAAGCGCGGTTAAATCGCCGTGATTTATGCGCAGGGAGCATTGGCGCGCAACGCTGGATTTTGCATGCAGGGCGACCCCGGCTCCGGCGGCACCCAGCATGCCGAGATCATTGGCGCCATCGCCCACGGTCATTGCGTCATCATGGTTTAGCCCAAGCCGGGTGCAGATGTCGCTGAGTGCGTCGATTTTGGCCGCACGGCCCAAAATGGGTTCTGCCACCTGCCCAGTCAGCATGCCATTTTCCAGCAGCAGGATGTTGGCGCGGTGTTCATCAAAGCCCAAGTGCTGCGCGACGGGGCCGCTGAACGCTGTGAATCCCCCCGAGACAAGCGCGGTGTAACAGCCATGCGCGCGCAACGTGGCAATGAGAATGCCGCCACCGGGGGCATAGCTGATCTGTCGTGTCAGCACATTTTTGATGATATCGGCAGGCTGTCCTGCCAGCAGTGCCACGCGGGCCCGAAGTGATTGTTCAAATTCCAAGCCGCCGTCCATCGCCTGTGCTGTGATGGCAGCGACTTTGTCGCCGACACCTGCCACGGCAGCCAGCTCGTCAATACATTCCTGCTCAATCATGGTGCTGTCCATGTCGGCCAACAACAGTTGGCGCTTTCGCCCAGCAGCAGGCTGCACTGCCAGATCGACGCTGATTTCTTGCAGATTGGCCCAGACCTTCCACGGATTTGAGGGTTTGGTTTCCAGTGGAAACTCGGCGGCGATGCCGGGGTTGAGCCATCTGATTGCCCCGCCGCCCCAAGCGTTGCGTAGCGATTGGACAGTGGCAATTTCAAGCCCAGCCTTGGCCGGATGACTGAGCAGGGTGGCGATGAACATCGCGGGCTCCAATGGTCTGGATCGTCTTGTGAGGGCAGGGTTTACCCCTGCCGCGCTCTAGGTGAAAAAAGCGCCTTGCGCCAGAGCCCATGTCACCCTATCAACGCAGGTGGGCCACCTCTCCCCACCGAGAGGCATTTATCTGGAAGGATACTATGTCGATACTACAGACCCCGGGCGCGCGCCCGGCCAATCCGCGTTTCTCCTCTGGCCCTTGTGCCAAATTCCCTGGCTACAGCATTGATCTGTTATCCGATTGTCCGATGGGGCGTTCGCATCGCGCAGGTGTGGGCAAAGCAAAGCTGAAAGCTGCTATAGATCAAACCCGCGCTATTTTGGGCGTGCCGGATGATTACGTGATTGGCATTGTTCCTGCCTCGGACACTGGTGCGGTTGAGATGGCGATGTGGTCATTGTTGGGGGAAAGGCCGGCTGAAATGCTGGCTTGGGAAAGCTTTGGTGAGGGCTGGGTTGGAGATGTCATCAAAGAACTGAAAATCGCTGCCACAGCCCACCGTGCAGACTATGGCCAGATTGTTGATTTCACCACGATTAATTTTGACCACGATGTGGTTTTCACCTGGAATGGCACAACATCAGGGGTGCGTCTGCCCGATGGTGCCGCCATTCCCGCTGATCGGCAGGGTTTGACGATCTGTGATGCGACATCCGCGGCGTTTGCAATGGATCTGCCATGGGACAAGCTGGATGTGGTGACGTTCAGCTGGCAAAAAGTTTTGGGTGGCGAAGGGGCGCATGGCATGTTGGTGTTGGGCCCGCGTGCAGTGGAACGGCTGGAAAGCTATAAACCGGCGTGGCCACTTCCCAAGATTTTTCGGCTGACCAAGGGGGGTAAGTTGATCGCAGGCATTTTTGAGGGCGAGACGATCAACACGCCCTCGATGTTGGCGGTTGAGGATTATCTGCTGGCGCTCGATTGGGCCGTGCGGATTGGTGGTCTGCCTGCGCTGATCGCGCGGGCCACAGCCAATGCCGCCGTCGTGGCCGATTTCGTCGCATGCCATGACTGGATCGAAAATCTGGCGGCAGATCCGGCGACAGCATCGACCACCTCGGTTTGTCTGCGCTTTGTTGATGACCGTATCACAGATGGGGCGGCTTTTGCCAAGGCTGTGGTGAAACGGTTGGAAAAAGAAGGTGTGGCCTATGATATCGGGGCGTACCGTGATGCGCCGGCGGGCTTGCGGATTTGGTGTGGTTCTACGGTGGAAACCACTGATGTCTCCGCATTGATGCCGTGGATCGATTGGGCTTTTCAGGCCGAAATCGCCGCGCTTTGATCTGATGATTGGCTGTATGAACCGTCATGTCATCTGACGGGCGCGGCCCCCTTTTTTCTCTTTTTTAAAGGAGCCAAACATGGCACCCAAAGTTCTCGTTTCTGATGCGCTGTCTGAAACTGCTGTACAAATTTTCCGCGATCGCGGGATTGAAGTGGATTATCTGCCGAAGCTTGGCAAAGACAAAGACGCACTGGCGGCAGTCATCGATCAATATGATGGTCTGGCCATTCGGTCTGCCACAAAGGTCACGGAAAAGCTGCTGGCCCATGCAACCCGGCTTAAGGTGATTGGTCGTGCGGGCATTGGGGTTGATAACGTTGATCTGCCCGCCGCATCACGTCGTGGGGTGATTGTGATGAACACGCCCTTTGGCAACTCTATCACCACTGCCGAACATGCGATTGCCATGATGTTTGCCGTGGCCCGTCAGATCCCCGAGGCGAACGCCTCAACCCATGCTGGCAAATGGGAGAAATCACGTTTTATGGGGGTGGAGCTGTTTAACAAGACCCTCGGTGTGATTGGTGCGGGTAATATTGGTGCGATTGTGTGTGATCGGGCTTTGGGGCTGCATATGAAGGTCGTGGCCTATGATCCGTTTCTGTCGGAAGAGCGCGCAAAAACGCTGGGTGTGACCAAGGTGGAACTGGATGAACTGCTGGCGCGCGCCGATTTTATTACCCTGCACGTGCCGCTGACCGATAAGACCCGCAATATTTTGTCGGCTGAGGCAATTGCTCGGATGAAGCCGGGGGTGCGGTTGATCAATTGTGCGCGTGGTGGGCTGATTGATGAGGCGGCGCTGGCTGCCGCGTTAGATACGGGCCACGTGGCGGGGGCGGCGCTTGACGTGTTTGCCGAAGAGCCAGCCACCGAAAATGTGCTTTTCAATCATCCTAATGTTGTGGTCACCCCGCATCTTGGGGCTGCCACGACCGAGGCACAGGAAAACGTAGCCCTGCAAGTTGCTGAACAGATGGCTGATTATCTGCTGACGGGTGCTGTACAAAATGCGCTGAACATGCCGTCTGTCACGGCTGAAGAAGCGGCGGTGATGGGGCCATGGTTGCAGCTTGCGCAGCATTTGGGCAGCTTTGTCGGCCAAATGACGGATGAGCCGATTAAGGCCGTCAATGTGCTGTACGATGGCGTGGTGGCCGAAATGAACTTGCAGGCGCTCAATTGTGCGGTGATTGCCGGGTTGATGCGGGAAAGCAGTGCGGATGTGAATATGGTTTCAGCGCCGATTGTGGCGCGCGAACGTGGCATTCAGGTATCAACCACCCGGCAGGAAAAGACCGGAGTGTTTGATGCCTATATCAAGCTGACCGTTGTAACGGACAAGCGTGAGCGCACCGTGGCGGGCACGTGTTTTTCGGATGACAAGCCAAGGTTTATCCAGATCAAGGGCATCAATATTGATGCAGAGATCGGACGGCATATGCTTTACACCACCAACGAAGACGTGCCAGGCATCATCGGGCTGTTGGGTATGACAATGGGTAAGAATGGCGTCAACATCGCAAACTTTACACTTGGGCGCTCTGGTGTGGGGCAGGATGCAATAGCGATTTTGTATCTGGATCAAAAGATTGACCCCAAGGTTGTCGATGTTTTGGAAGGTTCGGGCCTGTTTCAACAGGTCAAGGCGTTGGAATTCGATGTGGGCTGATGCCCCGCATCATACCAGAATATCAAATAAAAACGCGCCCATCCGGGCGCGTTTTTCAGTTTTTCTTATAAAAATCTCATCGTGTCAGCGGCGTGCGCGGCCCAACAGCGTCCACAGTCCCGGCACCAAAAGGGCAGCCAGCGCCAGTTTGATCGCATCGCCAACCACAAAGGGTGTGAACCCCCAAGCCAGCGTTTGCGCCCAGCCATCGGTCATTGTGTGCAGCCACAGCAGGCCGGGCACGTAGATCAATGCATTGCCCACCAGCAAAGTTGCCGCCATTTTCATGATCGAACGGTCCCAGCCGCGGGCAGCCAATGTGCCAAGTGCAACCGTTGCCAGCACATAGCCCAGCAAATAGCCACCAGTGCCACCCAATATATATTCAAGCCCGCTCAAAGTCGCTGATGAACTGGCAAACACATCAAAGCCCAACGCACCGAGCATGATATAGCCCAAAATTGTGGTAAGGCCCAAACGTGCGCCATAGCTGGCCCCGATGGTCAGCACCGCAAACGTGCCCAACGAAATAGGAACGGGCGAGGGCCACATCGGCACTTTTATTTTGGCGCAAACAGCCAGTGCCAAAATGCCCGCAACCACCATTGCTACACGTGCCAGCAGCAGCGCGGTGCCACCTGTGGGCAGAACCCGATCTGCCAGAACGCCTTTTGTCGCAATAACCGTCATAACGGCCCCCTTTTTAAAACCTGCCCCAACATTTGCCTCAAGCGCCGCCATGGTGCAAGCCTTCATGGATCGTGCCGCCGGCGATAGTGGGTTTGCATTGTGTAATCTTTGCGAGGGCCGCTGACCCGCCATTGGGTCTGCCAAACAGGTGCGGTCTCTGTCCAATCTGAAAAATCATATTGCACCAGATAAAGATCTGGCGGGCAATTGTGATGGGTGCTTGCGCGTGGGGCCGTGGGATCAAAGTGGTGAAACGCGCGCCCATCAGCAAAGAAAACTGCAATATCTGCCCCATCTGTGCGCCAAAGAGTTCGGCGGCTTGCGGCACTGGGCGGTTGGCCCTGCATCTGCAACGTGCCGTGTTCGGTACAGACCAGCCCAACATCATCGGTTGTAAATTCAGCCCAGCCGTTCAGCCGGCCATCCGGGCCGATGGAGTTGGTAATCTTGCGGTCTATCGCCCAACGCCCCAAAAAATCGGCCAATTGCCGTGCCATTGCCACCCCCTTTGCCCATCGCCCGTTGTAATTGGCGTGGCGGCAGACTAATCACGCCCGCAACATCCCACAACCACGTGAGGCCCTGATGATCCCCCGTTATTCCCGTCCCGAAATGGTCGCCATCTGGTCGCCGGAAACCCGCTTTCGTATTTGGTTTGAAATTGAGGCCCATGCTTGTGATGCTATGGCCCAATTGGGCGTCATCCCTCAGGCCAATGCCGACGCCGTGTGGACGGCGGCGAAAGCCGATTTCAACGTGGCGCGGATTGATGAAATTGAGGCTGTGACCAAGCATGATGTCATCGCCTTTTTGACCCATCTGGGCGAAATTATCGGCCCCGATCAGGCGCGTTTTGTGCATCAGGGCATGACCAGTTCCGACGTGTTGGATACTTGTTTTAACATCCAGCTGGTGCGTGCTGCTGATCTGCTGATCGCCGATCTGGATATGTTGCTGGCCGCATTAAAGCGCCGGGCGCTGGAACATAAATTTACGGTCTGTATCGGTCGCAGCCACGGCATTCACGCAGAACCTGTGACCTTTGGGCTGAAAATGGCGCAAGCCTATGCCGAAATGGATCGTGCGCGCAGCCGCATGATTGCCGCCCGCGCCGAAGTGGCGACAGGCGCTGTTTCGGGTGCGGTTGGTACGTTTGCCAATATCGATCCTCGTGTTGAAGAACATGTTTGCGCCAAATTGGGCCTGACGCCCGAGCCGGTTTCAACCCAAGTCATACCGCGTGACCGCCATGCGATGTTCTTTGCTACATTGGGTGTGGTAGCCAGCTCATTGGAACGGATTGCGACGGAAATTCGGCATTTGCAGCGCACCGAAGTGCTCGAGGTCGAAGAATATTTCAGCCCCGGGCAAAAAGGCTCAAGCGCCATGCCGCACAAGCGCAACCCGGTCTTGACTGAAAACCTGACAGGCCTTGCGCGTTTGGTGCGCGGTATGGCTATGCCTGCCATGGAAAATGTGGCGCTGTGGCATGAGCGCGATATTTCCCATTCATCCGTGGAACGCAACATTGGCCCAGACGCCACTGTCACGCTAGATTTTGCGCTGGCCCGTTTGACATCGGTAATCGACAAGTTGCTGGTTTATCCCGACAACATGGAAAGAAATATGAACAAATTCCGTGGGTTGGTGCATTCACAGCGCGTTTTGCTTGCACTGACCCAAAAAGGTGTCAGCCGTGAGGACAGCTATCGTTTGGTGCAGCGCAATGCGATGCGGGTTTGGGAGCAGGGTGCGGATTTCATGACCGAACTCAAAGCAGACCCCGAGGTTCGCGCCGCCATGACTGAGGCCGAGATTGAGTCGAATTTTGACATTGGCTATCATACCAAACATGTTGATACGATTTTTGCGCGCGTATTTGGCGAAGCCTAGGCCAAACACGTCTGGCCGGGCCAAAACAGGCCCGGCGTTTTTGCAGAGTTTTGTTTTTTCGCAAGAAAAGGACGCTCTGTCGTAATATCCCCTTAACCGCTTTGGCGCTAACGCTGTTGCACAGCACTGGCTATTTTGGCCTTGCGCTAAGGGGGTGGTGTTCTGTGTCTACGATGATGCCTTCGCAGCGATCAGGTCAGGTGCTTGGCACCATCCATGCGGCTGCCCAGCCTGTGCCGCGTCCACGCCCCAAGCTGACCCAAAAACAAAAAGCAGCGGTGATTGTGCGGCTTTTGCTGGCGGAGGGCGCGCCGCTGGAACTCACGCGCTTGCCTGATGAGATGCAGGCTGATTTGACCGAACAGATCGCGCGGATGCGTCGCGTCGATATGGATACGCTGCAAGATGTGGCCCAAGATTTTATTGCTGAACTTGAGGGGTTGGGCCTGTCGTTTCCCGGTGGGATTGATGGCGCTTTAAGCCTGTTGGATGGCTATATTTCGAACGGGGCCGCCAATCGTTTGCGCCGCCAAATGGGCCGTGATGAGGGGGCTGACCCGTGGCAGCGGTTGTCCCGGCTTGAGCTGGCAAAGCTTCTGGGGGTTCTGGAACAAGAAAGTATCGAGGTGGGCGCGGTGATGCTGTCAAAGCTGCCTGTGCCCCAATCTGCTGAATTGCTCAGCAAACTGCCCGGTGAACGTGCGCGCCGGATTGCCTATGCGATGTCACTGACTGGATCTGTTGCGCCTGATACGGTGGCGCGAATCGGCCAGTCGTTGATTTCTGAACTGGACGCCCAACCCCTGCGCGCGTTTGAAGAAAGCCCTGCTGAACGCGTCGGTGCCATCTTGAATTATTCGGCGGCGATGACGCGCGAAGATGTTCTGCAAAGCCTGTTGGAAGCCGATGCAAGTTTCGCCGAAAGTGTGCGCAAAGAGCTGTTCACCTTTGCCGACATCCCATCCAAGCTGCATCCGAGCGATGTGCCGCGCGTGTTGCGCGTCTTGGCGCAGAATATTTTGATCACCGCGCTGGCTGCGCCAAGCAGCGCCGGTGATCAGGCTGCCGCAGAGTTTTTATTGACGAATATGTCGCAACGCATGGCCACCGCCCTGCGCGAAGAAATGGCAGAAGTTGGGGCAATTCGTGCGAAAGATGGCGAAGAGGCGATGAATGGTGTGATTGCCGCAATCCGGGAATGCGAGTCTGCTGCTGAAATTACGCTGCTTCGCGAAGACGACTAGCCTGTGAAAGCTGCTTGGGCGCATTGCGCCAGCCTAGAAATACACCTAGGTGTCGCACTGATGCGCGTTCCTGCGCCGGGCCATAAATGAGGGCGCAATGCGAATATTGGGCGGGCGTCAATGAACGCTTGGAACAGGCTGTCGCCCACGTCGCAGGGGATCTGTTTGATGATCTTTGCGATTTTTTGTTTTACGCTGTTGGATGCCCAAGCCAAAGGTTTGGTGGGTCACTATAATGCGGTCCAGGTCGCCTGGGCGCGCTATGCCGGGCAGACAATTTTGGTGGCTGTGCTGGTAATACGGCAGTTGGGCCCTATGCTGCGCACGCGCTTTCCGGGATTGCAGCTGTTGCGATCAGGCTTTCAATTGACAGCAACACTTTTGTTTTTTTCCAGTCTGTCGTTTATCGGGTTGGCTGAAGCGACGGCGATTGTCGATTTGAACCCTGTGTTGATCACGTTGGGGGCCGCGCTTTTTTTGGGTGAAAAAATTGGGCTACGCCGGTTTTTGGGGGTGGCTGTGGCACTTTTGGGGGCGATGATCATCATCCGCCCAGGGGTGGGGGTTTTTTCGCCGGGGGCGTTTTTGGCGCTGGGCTGTGGGGTCTGCTATGCAGGCTATTCTTTGGTGACCCGGGCTGTGGGCACGCGCGAAAGTGTTTGGACATCGCTGCTTTACACCGGCCTGTTTGGCACTGTGATGTTGTCGGGCTTATTGCCTTGGGTATGGCAGCCGATGGCGCTGGCCGATCTGCCGGGTTTTGCCGCAGTCGGGGCATTGGGGGCGGTGGCGCAGCTATGCTTGATCCGGGCGTTGATGCTGGCCGAGGCGTCGGTTGTTGCGCCGTTCAGCTATTTGGGTCTTGTGTATGCTTTGGTGTGGGGCTGGCTGTTTTTTGACGAATGGCCCGATGGTTGGACGCTTTTGGGGGCACTTGTGATCGTTCTGGCGGGTCTTTATGTTTGGCACCGCGAGGCACGGCAGCGTGGGCGTGCGCAATGACAGCGAAGGTTTGATGGCAAAAAAAAACCCTCTGTCGCACAAGATCCGCGATTGGCTGCAAGATCGCGCATTGCGCGTGATGATTGGTGGCGCGCTGCTGCTGCCCTACAGTGTCAGGGTGCGGGCAGGGGGGTGGCTGTTTGCCCGTGTTTTGGCGCCAATTGCTGGTTACTCCACGCGTATTCGCGACAATCTCAACCTGATTTTTCCAGATTTGCCTGTGGCTGAGGTCACGCGGTTAATTGATGCGGTGGCCAATAATACCGGCCGCACGGTGATTGAAATTTATTCTGGCGCGCAATTTGTGCAGCGGGTCACCCAAACGCCGCTGACAGGGCCAGGCCTCGCCGCGCTTGAGGCCGCGCACAAGACAAAGCGGCCCGTTATTTTGGTAACGGGGCATTTTGGCAATTATGATGCCTCGCGTGCTGGGTTGATTGCGCGTGGTTTCCGGGTGGGCGCGCTTTATAACCCAATGGGGAACCGGTTTTTTAACAGCCATTATGTCCGCGCTATATCAAGAATTGGAACGCCGCTGTTTCCGCGGGGGAAGCGTGGGCTGGGCGAAATGGTGCGGTTTTTGCGGGGGGGGGGCATGCTTGGTCTGTTGATGGATCAGCGTATCCACCGCGCGCCACTGTTGCCGTTTTTGGGCCAACCGGCGCGCACAGCGTTTTCGGCGGCTGATTTGGCATTGCGCTATGATGCGCTATTGGTGCCAACCTATGCGATTCGTCGTGCTGATGGGCTGTCGTTTGATATTGTGATTGAACCGCCAATCCCACACTCTACCCCGCAAGAGATGACACTTGCGCTTAACGCCAGCCTTGAGGCCCAAGTGCGTCATCATCCAGACCAATGGTTTTGGATACACCGCAGGTGGCGGCCCTAGGCGCACGATATGTCAGGTCCTGTTTGGGGTCATTGCAAGCTTGCCGCCAGCACGCGCCCCATACCGGCCTCTTGGATAAAGACCACAAGCGGCTGGTCTGTAGCAATCGTGGTTGTCGCGGAATAAGGGCCATTGCCTGCCCAAGTGGCCAGTGGTTGCCAGCTTGTTACCACATTTTGGTAAGCCAATTCCTTGCCATGGTTTTCGCCCGCACCAATCCGGGCCTGTGCTTTGGGCAGATATTGCACCACATTCACTTCGCGCAGCTCGGTCCCTGTGGTTGGCTGGGCACCTGCGACAAATGCAGCCTTAATCGTTACCTGAGTGCCTTGACGACTTACGCGCAGATCAATTGGGGCTGGCAAGGTGCTGTGGCGCCTGAGCAGCATGTCAATCTGGCGTTTGCGCATGCCCTCAACCGTATCGATTCCACCGATGATGAAATGTGGGGTAAAGACCGCGCGGGCCCCGTGGGCGCGCGCATAGCGTTTTTGCCGTTCTGTAAAGGCCGGGTTGGCAAAAACATCGGGCCAGCCCAGATAATCCCAGTAATCAACATGCAACGACAGCGCAATCACGCCTTCGCGTTTGGCCAGTTCGCCCAAAAGCGCGTCGGCGGGGGGGCAGCTTGAACAGCCCTGTGCGGTAAAAAGCTCAACCAAAACCGGCAGGCGCGCCTGTGAAATGGCCGCAGAGAGCGTGCCCAACCAAAGACCAAATGCAAGAAAGATTGCAGAGCGCATCTATCAGCCCCAATTCTGTTTTCTGTTACAAAGGGCTACATTCATAAACGGGTCAAGGCCAATCACTGTTTTGCGAGAGCATTGATCGTTGCGCACTATACATGCCTTGGGTACGTGCTGGCCCAGTTTTTGAAAAAACTGTACACCATCGTATACAAAAACGTGGATCCCCCCTTGATCGTCTGCCCACATTGGGGCATCACGCATGCAATTCCATCCTTACCCCGCCCGATTTTGGGCACCACGAAAGGCAGGCCATAGATGACCGTTCTCGTTGGGCACGACAGCGCCAAAACCCGCCGCACGCTAAGTGTTGGCGACAAGACAATTGCCTATTACGCCATTCCGGCGGCGCAAGACGCTGGCTTGGGCGATTTCTCTCGCCTGCCTGCCGCGCTGAAAGTTGTGCTGGAAAACATGCTGCGGTTTGAAGATGGCAAGACCGTGACGGTTGATGACATTCGCGCTTTTGCCGAATGGGGCGCAAAAGGTGGGCAAAACCCCCGCGAAATCGCATATCGGCCGGCGCGCGTTTTGTTGCAAGATTTCACCGGTGTTCCTGCTGTGGTTGACCTGGCCGCGATGCGGGATGGTATTTTGGCGCTGGGCGGCGACCCGGAAAAGATCAACCCGCTGAGCCCGGTTGATTTGGTCATTGACCACTCGGTCATGGCCGACGAGTTTGGCACCCCGCGCGCCTTTCAGATGAACGTTGATCGCGAATATCAGCGCAATGGCGAACGCTATGAATTTCTGAAATGGGGGCAGGGCGCGTTTGATAACTTTCGCGTTGTGCCGCCCGGCACCGGAATCTGCCACCAGGTAAACCTGGAATATCTGTCGCAGACCGTTTGGACCGATAAAGACCAATCTGGGGCCGAGGTGGCCTATCCCGATACCTTGCTGGGCACTGACAGCCACACAACCATGGTCAATGGCTTGGCGGTTCTGGGCTGGGGCGTTGGTGGGATTGAGGCCGAGGCCGCAATGCTGGGCCAGCCGGTTTCAATGCTGATCCCGGAAGTTGTGGGTTTCAAGCTGACCGGTGAAATGGTTGAGGGCACCACCGCGACTGATTTGGTGCTTAAAGTCGTTCAGATGCTGCGGGCGCATGGCGTTGTGAACAAATTTGTCGAATTCTATGGGGCGGGTCTTGACCACTTGCCGCTGGCTGACCGGGCAACCATCGCCAACATGGCGCCCGAATATGGCGCCACGTGCGGATTTTTTCCGATCGATGCTGAAACCCTGCGCTTTTTGCGCCAAACCGGACGCGATGAAGACCGGATTGCCTTGGTTGAGGCCTATGCCAAGGCCAATGGCATGTGGCGCGATGCAGATTATGCACCGATTTATACTTCGACGCTGGAGTTGGACATGGGCACGATTGTGCCAGCCATTTCGGGGCCAAAGCGTCCACAGGATTTCTTGGCACTGACCGATTCAAAGGCCAGCTTTGCCAAAGAAATGGCCAACACGTTCAAGCGCCCGATGGATAAGCAAGTGGCCGTTGAAGGCGAAGATTACACGCTGGCCTCGGGCAAGGTGGTGATTGCGGCGATAACGTCTTGCACCAACACCTCTAACCCTTACGTGATGATCGCGGCGGGGCTTGTTGCGCGCAAGGCCCGTGCACTGGGTCTGACCCGCAAACCTTGGGTGAAAACCACGCTGGCGCCTGGCTCACAGGTAGTGTCAGAATATCTTGAGGCTGCAGGCCTGCAGGACGATCTGGACGCGATTGGGTTCAACTTGGTGGGCTATGGCTGCACCACTTGTATCGGAAACTCAGGCCCGTTGCAGCCCGAAATCTCGGCGGCCATCGCCGAGGGTGATTTGGTTGCGACCTCTGTTTTGTCGGGCAATCGCAACTTTGAGGGCCGGATCAGCCCCGATGTCCGTGCGAACTATCTGGCCTCGCCGCCGCTGGTTGTGGCTTATGCGCTGGCTGGTGACATGTGCATTGATCTGACGACCGAGCCGCTGGGCATTGGCTCGAACGGACAGCCGGTTTATCTGAAAGATGTTTGGCCCAGCAACCGTGAGATTTCCGATACGGTCGAGGCCACCGTGACCCGCGCTGCGTTCCAGAAACGCTATGCCAACGTGTTTGAGGGCGATGCCAAATGGCAATCGGTCGAAACCACAGACAGCTTGACCTATCATTGGCCATCAACCTCGACTTATGTGCAAAATCCGCCCTATTTCCGTGGAATGACGGCAGAGCCGGGTGTGATCTCTGATCTTAAAGGCGGGCGTATTCTGGCGCTTTTAGGTGACATGATCACGACCGATCACATCAGCCCGGCCGGTTCTTTTAAAGGAACGACACCTGCTGGAAAATATCTGTTGGACCGTCAGGTGCCGGTGGCTGAATTCAATAGCTATGGCGCGCGGCGTGGCAACCATGAAATCATGATGCGCGGCACTTTCGCCAATATCCGGATCAAGAACGAAATGCTGGATGGTGTGGAAGGTGGCTATACCACCGGCCCAGATGGCGCGCAGGCTGCTATTTTTGATGCGGCGATGGCTTGGGTGGAACAGGGCACACCGCTGGTAATTTTTGGTGGTGTGGAATACGGCGCCGGCTCAAGCCGCGATTGGGCGGCCAAAGGCACCGCACTTTTGGGCGTTAAGGCTGTTATTGCTGAAAGCTTTGAGCGTATTCACCGGTCAAACTTGGTGGGCATGGGGGTTATCCCGTTTGAATTCACCGGCGGTGACACGCGCAAGACCTTGGGTCTGACCGGGGATGAGGTGATTGATATTGCTGGTCTTGCGGGCGATCTAAAGCCGCTGAGCATCGTTGATTGCACCATCACATCGCCCGATGGCACCGCGCGCACGATACAGTTGAAATGCCGCATCGATACCGAAATCGAGATTGAATATGTTGAGCATGGTGGTGTGCTGCAATACGTGCTGCGTGATCTGGCCAAATCAGCCTGATTTGGCATTTATGGCAAAGAAAGGGCGCAGCCGATCTGGCTGCGCCCTTTTTGTTAAACAACCCACTTATGAACAGGGTGGCCCGTTTTAGTTGTTGGGGTTCGCCGCTTGCGCGGCGCGCAATGCGGGCAAAAAGCGCTGCTGGTAATCACTGCCGACCATGGGGCCAACAAAGCGAAACACCACGCGCCCTTGGGTATCAACCAAAAACGTTTCAGGTGGGGCGGTCACACCCCAGTCAATCGCGGTGCGGCCCTTGGGGTCATAGCCGGTGGCAAAAAATGGATTGCCCTCACGCGCAAGATAGGCGCTGGCATCGCTGGCTTTGTCTTTGAAATTTACGCCCGCCACACGCAGACCTTCGGAGGCCAAAGCTTTCAGCGTGGGATGTTCGGCGCGGCATGGTGGGCACCAGCTGGCCCAGAAATTCACCACCGTCAGCCCAGAGCCAGTAAGATCTGTCGCCTGCAGCAATGGCTGGCCAGGCAACGCCTCGGCTGGAAGTGGGGGGGCTGGTTGGCCCAAAAAGGTCGATGGCAGCTCATCAGGGTTTTGACGAAACATACCAGTGTAAAAAAGAACTGCCATTCCCGCGAAAAGCACCGGTGGCAGCAGGGCGAGTGGGCTAATGCGCATGATCTGTCTCGGTGGCTTGGGCCGCGGCCTCGGCATCTGCTTCGGCTTGGCGCAGCGCACGCACCATACGGGCACCTTGCCAGACCGTCAGCCCCACCAGTGCGGCCAGCAAAGCCAAGCTGGCCACATAAGACCCGATCACTGGCACCGCATATTTGCCCAGATCAACCATAGTCATGCCCCCCTTTGCCGCGCCATCAGCGCCCGCAGACGGCGGCCGCGAATTTCTGTGCGGGTGCGCAGCAGCATCAGCGCCACAAACAGCGCCACAAACCCTGCAATTGATACCAAAAGTGGAAAATAAAAGACGTCCGACACGTTTTCTTTTTTGTCGAGCGACAAGGACGCCCCTTGGTGGAGGCCCTGCGACCAAAAATTGACAGCATAGCGTGACAGCAATGCAAATACCGACCCCACCAAACACAAAACGGCCGTCAAATCTGCTGCGGTGTCGGGGTTATCGATTGCTTGCCACAGCGCCATATAGCCCAAATAAAACAAACACAGGATCAAAAAGGATGTCAGCCGCGGATCCCAGGCCCACCATGTGCCCCACATTGGCTGGCCCCACAGCGCACCGGTGGCCAGCGCGATCAGGGTCATTGTAAGGCCAATCGGTGCGGCCGCTTTGGCTGCCAGCGCTGACACATGATGCCGGCGCACCAGCCAGATCAGCGATGTCACTAACATCATCACCCAAATGTTGATGGCCATCATGGCGGATGGCACATGGATATAGATGATTTTGACGGTAGACCCCTGCCGGTAATCATCGGGGGTAAAGAAAAACCCCCAAACCAAACCAACACACAGCGCAACTGCGGCCAGCCCCGAGGCCCAAGGCAAAATGCGCCCTGAGGTTTCCATGAATTTCTTGGGGTTCGCATATTCCCAAAGCGACATCGGCATTTACCTTTGGCTGGGCTGAAATGGTTTGCAAAGTGCCATAACCCTGCCCACCGCTTAGCGCAAGTTCATGCGCAGCGCAGCCGCTGAGGCAAAGGGCAGCAGCCCAATGGCACCGGCGGTGATGCCGGCCAAAAGGATCAGTGGTGGTGTGGCTGTCATGCCGACCGCGCCGCGCCGCACCACTTCGGCGCCGAAAATCAGGGTGGGGATGTAAAGCGGCAAAACCAGCAACGACAGCAACAATCCGCCGCGTTTTAAGCCCACCGTCAGTGCTGCACCAAAGGTGCCAATGGCGGATAGCGCGGGCGTGCCCAGAAAAAGGGCAGCAACAAGCCATGGATACCCCGCAGCGGGCAGGTTCAGCAGCATCGCCACAACGGGTGACGCCAGCGTCAATGGCAGGCCAGTTGTCACCCAATGTGCTGCAGTTTTTGCTGTGGCCACGCTTTCCAGCGGCAGCGGCGCTGTGGCCAGCAGATCAAGTGAGCCGTCCTCTTGGTCCAATGCGAACAGCCGGTCAAGCGAGAGCAGGCTGGCCAAAAGGGCTGCCACCCAACAAATGCCGGGCGCAATACGCGCCAGGGTCGTGGGCTCGGGCCCGACCCCCAGTGGTACCAGCACCGCCACGATAAAAAAGAACGCAAGCCCCAACCCAAAGCCGCCGCCAGCCCGCAGCGCCAGCCGCAAATCTCGCCAAAAAAGTGCAGTCATAGAAAGGCCTCATCAAAGCCATCAGGGGCCTGTGTATTTGGATCGGCACGATAAGGTGTAAGATCAAGCAATTGAGCGGTGGCCAGATCGATTGGAATATGTGTGGCCAGCAATGCACCGCCACCCATTTCCAGATGCCGCGCCAGCATGGCCACGAACAAATCACAGGCGTGCGTGTCCAGCGACACTGTCGGCTCGTCAAGCAGCCACAACGGCCGCCCCGTCACCATCAAGCGCGCAAGGCCAAGGCGGCGCTTTTGCCCCGCTGACAGGTTCTGCGCGGCACGGTTGGCCAAGCTGTGCAGATCCATCGCCACCAGTGCTGGTTCAATATCAGTCTGCCCAAATATCGAAGCCCAAAAGGTCAGATTTTCCACAACGCTCAGCGTAGCCTTCAGGCCATCGGCATGGGCCGCATAGGCCATACTGTCGGTCGGGCAGGTGATCGTGCCTGACAGTGGCGGTTGTAACCCCGCAAGCGTGCGTAAAAGTGTGGTTTTGCCACAGCCATTTGGCCCGCGCAGCACCAGCGCTTGGCCAGGCTCTAGCGTTAGGCTCAGCCCTTGCAACACAGCAATTCCGCCGCGCGCGCAGTGCAAATCTGATACGGTCAACAAACCCATAGCCACTCGATAGCCGATGGCACAGGGCAGGAAAAGGGTTGGTTGCGTGAAAGCGTGGTGGTCAGACCGGCAGAAGGGCCGCGCCAATTCGCCGCCCCTCGGACAACACCACGTTAAATGTCCGTGCCGCTGTGGGCGAAGACATCAGTTCAACCCCGATCCCCGCGGCTTCCAGTGTTTGGCGAAAGGCGGTGGGCAGGGGGGCGATTTCAGGGCCAGTGCCCACAAACAGCACATCAATTTCATCGGTCAGTGCCAGCAGGGGCACCTGATCGTCAAAGCCACCCCAACTTGTCACACCGCCCGCCCAGATCACGACGCCACCTTGCCAGACTTGGCCGCCCACCCGGAAAAAACCGGGGCCATAGCCATCAACGGGTGTTGCGCTGTCAAAGTGCATTTCACTGAGCTGCATCGGTCAGGCCTTGGGCTTGGTGGTGAATTGCGTGCCGGGTGTGTCATCTTGCGTTTTGGACCAGTCACGTTTCACGCCCAGCCGCCACAAGATCACAGTTGCCACATACACCGTTGAATAGCAGCCAACAAACACGCCAAAGATCATCGCAAAGACAAAGCCACGGATCACATCCCCCCCAAAGGCAAACAGTGCGATCAGTGCGAGCAATGTCGTGATTGAGGTCATCAACGTGCGTGACAGCGTTTCATTAATAGTTAGATTCAGGACATCTTTTAGGGGCATCTGTTTGAATTTTATCAGATTTTCGCGCACACGGTCAAAAATAACCACCGTGTCGTTTACCGAATAGCCAATGATTGTGAGCAACGCGGCAATGGTTGTTAGATCAAACTTGATCTGAAACAGCGAAAACACCCCCACAGTCATCAGCGCATCATGCACCAACGCCACAGCCGCGCCGACGGCAAACTGCCATTCAAATCTTAGCCAGATATAGGCCATCATGCCAAAATTGGCCAAGATCACCGAGATTAGCGCAGTCTTGATAAGTTCTTGCGACACTTTGGGGCCAACAGATTCGACCGACGGAAAGGTCACCGAAGGGTCAACAGTGTGCAGTGCCGCCTCAACCGCGGCAATCATTTCAGGGGAAACCGCTTCTTGGCCATCTTGGGCTTGAATGCGGACCATGGCGACAAATTGGTCAGCGCGAAATCCGGGGTCAAACACCTCGGTGATGGTCACATCGCCCAAGCCCAGCGTGCCGATTGCCTGACGGTAAGCACCAACATCAACGGCTTGGCTGGATTCGGTGCGGATGGTTGTACCGCCACGGAAATCGATGCCAAAATTTAATCCCATCGTGAAGAGTGAGACAATCGTGATCATCAACCCCAGAACTGAAGCGCCAAACGTTAGCCGCCAAAAACGGAAGAAATTGATTGTTGTGGTGTCGGGAACCAGCTTGAGACGAAACATGTTACCCTCTCAGACCGCAATTTTCTTGGGGCGCTTTATGTTGAACCAAGCCAACACAAACACTCGCGTGACGTAAATGGCCGTAAAGACCGAGGTAAAAAGCCCGATCCCTAATGTGACCGAAAAGCCCCGAATCGGACCAGAACCCATGGCAAACATGATCAAAGCGATGATCAGCGTGGTGATGTTGGCATCTAAAATCGCCGACAAAGCTTTCTCATAGCCCATTTCAATTGCACGGGCGGGGTTGCGGCCAGCACGCAATTCTTCTCGAATGCGTTCAAAAATCAAAACGTTGGCGTCAACCGACATGCCCATGGTCAGCACAATGCCGGCAATGCCGGGCAACGTCAGCGTCGCACCAATGGCCGACAGCAACGCAAAGATCAGTGCTACGTTCACCAAAAGTGCGATATTGGCAAACAGCCCAAACAGGCCATAGCTGGCGATCATATAGGCCATCACTGCCCCAAAGCCGATCATCGCAGCAATCTTACCCGCAGCAATACTGTCTGCCCCCAGTTCAGGGCCAATGGTGCGCTCTTCCAAAAAACTGAGCCCCGCAGGCAGGGCCCCTGCGCGCAGCAAAACGGCCAGTTTGGTTGATTCTTCAACACTGAACCGCCCGGTGATAATTCCAGAGCCACCGGGAATATGCGATTGAATAACTGGCGCTGAAATCACTTCGTCGTCCAAGACGATCGCAAAGGGCGAGCCGATGTTTTCGGCGGTGTAGTCGCCAAATTTGCGCGCGCCGGTCGGGTTAAAGCGAAAGTTCACCGCTGGGCGGCCGTTTTGGTCAAATGCAGGTTGGGCATCCACCAGTTCTTCGCCTGTCACAACGGCTGTTTTCTCTAATCTGTAAAAAACACCAGGCTCATCAACAGATGGGAAAATCACATTGCCAGGCCCGGCAGCGTCGCTTGCGGATGCGGCGCGCCCGACAACCGGGTTAAACGTCAACCGCGCCGTGGTGCCAATCAGCGCCTTAAGTTCGGCGGCAGACCCAATGCCTGGCACCTGAATCAAAACGCGATCTTCGCCCTGGCGCTGAATTGTCGGCTCTCGGGTGCCGACCTCATCCACACGGCGGCGGACGATTTCTAGCGTTTGTTGCAGGGTGCGGGTGTCCGTAGCGGTGCGTTCTGCCTCGGACAGGGTGATAATCAGATCTTGGCCTTGGGCATTTATTTCAAGATCATTTTGACCGACGCCGCTCAAAGAAACAATCGGGCTTGCCAAGCCACGCAGGGCTGTCAGGGCTTTGTGTATCCCATCCGGATCTGAGATCTGCACCCGCAGACTGCCCGGTGGGCTTTGCTGGCGGCGCACATTGCCAACATCAGCCCGAAGAGCCCGCAGCGTATCGCGGACCTCGGGCCAAAGATTGTCCATGCGGTCGGCATAGACATCCGCCAGCTTAACCTCAGCCAACAAATGCGCGCCACCGCGCAGATCAAGCCCCAGGTTGACCAAGGCACTTGGCAAAAATTCTGGCCAGCCCGCTTGGGCTGTGGCCAGCGTCTCTGATGGAGCAGCGCCCTTTTCGAGCGCCGCTATGGCATCGTTATGCCCCTCAACCCGGTTGTAGAAGACATTGGGCATTGCAAACAGCAACCCCAGTGCCATCACGCCCCAAATAACCAGCCGTTTCCAAAGGTCGAGATGCAGCATAGCGCGTTCCGATCAGGCGGCAGGTTCAGTTTTGCTGAGAACCTGCGCAATGCTGGCCCGCAGAATGCGCACACGCACGCCTTCGGCGATTTCAACCTCAACTTCGGTCTCCATGGTTTTGGAAACCTTGCCCAACATGCCGCCTTGGGTGACGACCTGATCACCCTTGCGCAGGGCCTCGACCATGGCTTTGTGTTGTTTCATCTTTTTCTGCTGTGGGCGGATCATCAGAAAATACATGATCCCAAAAATCAGGATCAGCGGCATAAAGCTGGTCAGGGCGCCGGCTGCGCCACCGGTGGCGGCCTGAGCAAAAGCGGGTGTTGCAAACATTGGTCTGTCCTTGTTGGGCCCAAAGCGCGGGCAGAATGCGGGAAGCTGTGCGCCGGGCACAGCCTTTGGTTTGGCGCGAACCCTATCGCTGGACAGGGGGGATTGGCAAGGCAAGCTGGCCCACAATCCCCCAGATCACAGGGTTGTTTTTCCCGGTTCAAAACCGGGCCGCGATGGGGCATATGGGGGCAAAGCGGCTGTGATCAACCAAGGATTTGCCAAATGCATGATATCCGTGCCATCCGAGAAAACCCTGAAGCCTTCGATGCGGGCCTTGCCCTGCGGGGGCTTGGGCCGCGTTCGGCCGAGATTTTGGCGTTGGATGAGGCGCGCCGCAGTAAAATTCTGGCCGCAGAAACCGGCCAAGCCGAACAGAATCGTGCATCCAAGGATGTCGGGGCCGCCAAAGCCCGTGGTGATGATGTTGAATTTGAACGCCTGCGCACTGTGATTGCCAGCAAAAAGGCCGAAATTGCTGCGTTGGATGATGCAGCAAAATCCGATGACGTTGCGCTGCGCGATCTGTTGATGCTTTTGCCCAACCTGCCGCTTGCCTCGGTGCCGGAAGGGCCAGATGAGACGGGCAATGTGGAAATGCGCCGCTGGGGCCAGCCGCGCGCGTTGGCATTCCAGCCCGTGGAACATTTTGACATTGCGGGCGTCAAACCCGGAATGGATTTCGAAACGGCAGCCAAATTATCGGGTGCGCGGTTCGTTGTGCTGACAGGGGCCGTGGCGCGGCTGCACCGGGCGCTGGCGCAGTTTATGCTGGATACCCATGTCAGTGAACATGAATTGCGTGAGACTTGGACACCTGTCTTGGTGCGCGAAGAAATGATGATGGGCACGGGCCAGTTGCCTAAATTTGGCGAAGACAGCTATCAAACCACCAACGGGTGGTGGCTGGTGCCCACGGCCGAGGTGACACTGACCAATATTGTGAACAATGAAACCGTTGCGCTGGAAAGCCTGCCGCGCCGTTATGTGGCCCACACCCAGTGTTTCCGATCTGAGGCCGGATCGGCGGGGCGCGATACATCGGGAATGCTGCGCCAGCATCAGTTTGAAAAGGTTGAGATGGTCACCATCTGCACGCCTGAAACCAGTCAGGCGGAACATACCCGCATGACCCGCTGTGCAGAAGTTATTTTGGAAAAGCTTGGCCTGCCGTATCGGACCTTGGTTCTTTGCACCGGTGATATGGGCTTTGGTGCGCAGCGCACCCACGACCTAGAGGTGTGGCTGCCTGGACAAAACACGTATCGTGAAATCAGTTCGGTGTCAGTCTGTGGTGATTTTCAGGCCCGCCGGATGAATGCGCGCTTTAAGCCTGCGGGTGGGGGAAAGCCCGAATTTGTGCACACGTTGAATGGCTCAGGGCTGGCGGTTGGTCGCACATTGATTGCCGTTCTGGAAAATGGCCAGACTGCCGAGGGGGCTGTGATGCTGCCCGAGGTTTTGCACCCCTATCTGGGGGGCAAAACTATGCTAAGCGCGCAGGGCGTTCTGGTCTGAGAGGGCGTTCTGGTCTGATTTGGCCGAAAAACCTAGGGGCGGTCAGGCCGCAGGCATCGCGGTTTCAATGATGCCTGCCCACCAACTGCAACCTGCCGGTATCGCTTCATCGTTAAAGTTATAGGCGGCGTGGTGTACAGATGCGCTGTCGCCATTCCCAATGAGAATATAAGCGCCGGGGCGCGATTGCAGCATATAGGCGAAATCTTCGCCCGCCATAATTGGGGCTGACTGTTCTGTGGGGCGGCCCGATACCTGTTCGGCAACTGCGGCAGCAAATTCCGTTTCTTCGGGGGAATTGGCCATGACCGGATAGCCCTTTTTCCAGGCAACATCGGCCTGA
The DNA here is from genome assembly GCA_937895435.1 of uncultured Paracoccaceae bacterium. Lineage (GTDB taxonomy): Bacteria > Pseudomonadota > Alphaproteobacteria > Rhodobacterales > Rhodobacteraceae > CALAXT01. The sequence continues at coordinate 35,644 of CALAXT010000027.1, forward strand.
GCACCAAAGGTTTCGGCGCTGTGATGGGCAATTTGACGCAGCCGCGATTCGGCCATTATGCGCAGGTCATCATCATGTGTGCGCACCGTGCCGCGCAATTCGACAAGTTCAGGGATGACGTTATAGGCATCGCTTTCGGTGCGAAACGATGTGACGGAGACCACGATTGATTGTGTGGGGTCAGTGTTGCGCGATGCAATGGATTGCAACGCCACCACCAAATGCGCCCCAACCAAAGTGGTATCGATGGTGTCATGGGGTTTACCCGCATGCCCGCCCCGCCCCTTGAGCGAAATCGTGAATTCATCGGTTGCGGCAAAAAATCCACCCGCACGAATGGCAAACTGGCCCAGTGGCAGACCCGGCCAGTTGTGCATGCCAAAGACCTGCTGAATGCCAAACCGTTCCATCATGCCGTCTTCGACCATTTCACGCCCGCCACCACCGCCCTCTTCTGCGGGTTGGAAAATGACGACGGCTGTACCATCAAAATTGCGGGTTTCCGCCAGATATTGCGCAGCCCCCAGCAGCATGGCGGTGTGGCCATCATGGCCACAAGCATGCATCACACCGGGCGTTTGAGAGGCATAGGGCAGGCCAGTCGTCTCAAAAATCGGCAGCGCATCCATATCGGCGCGCAAGCCTACAACGCGCCCCTTTGTGTTGCTGCGCCCATGAATAACCCCCACCACGCCTGTGCGGCCGATGCCAGTCGCCACTTCATCACAGCCAAATTCCCGCAGTTTTTCAGCCACAAATGCTGCGGTGCGATGGGTGTCAAACATCAATTCTGGGTGGATGTGCAGATCATGCCGCCAAGCTGTGATATCGGGCAAAAGCTCGGAAAAACGGTTTTTGATTGGCATGGGAACCTCCGGGTGGTTTGGGTGGGGCAGGGTGGCGCAAATTCCGCCCCATCGCAAGTTAATCTGGGCACAAGCCCGATTGCACATCAGCCAGCCTGTACAAAAACCACTTTGACCGAGGCTACAGCGTTGGCCCAAGCGTAATTGGCGAGCCATCGGAAAATCGCGACAATCGGAACCGGCCCAAATCATGGCCGGTGCTGCGGCCCAAGGCAAGATCCGCGATAACACGGCCAAACCCTGGCCCAATGCCAAAGCCATGCCCGCTCATGCCGGTAGCGATGATCAGGCCCGGCAATTGGGCGGCGTGATCGATGACGGGCACCACATCGGGCATGGTGTCAATCATACCAGCCCAAGCTTTGCGCACCTTTGGCGTGCCAATTTCCGGAAACGCACGGGCAAAAAACTTTTGAATACGGGCTATTGCAATGGGGCTTGGGTCTGGGTTGAGAATGCGGATCTTTTCAAAGGGTGATGGCCTATCGCCGCCCCAATGGCGGGGCGTGCCCCAAGCATCAGGGTAGCTGGCTGGGGCTTTGGGCAAAAAACGTGCGGCAAAGGGTGCTTTTTGCAATTGGGCGCGGTATTTCAGGATATGGCGAAACGCATCAGGCCCAACCATGAATTCGTGCCAACCGCCGGGCGCAAGCGTATAGCCACCATCTTGGCGTCTGCGAAAGGCGAAATCATCATCGGCGGCGTTGCCTGCAAAAATCTCGGGCAGGGGTTCGGTGGCAAAGACGGTGGCGCGGACCGACAGTTGCGGCAGGTTTACGCCATGGTTGCGTGCAAAAAGCGCTGACCATGCGCCACCTGCCAAAATAACCTGATCACAGGCAATTCGGCCCTGTTCGGTTACCACACCCGCCACCCGGCCGCCCTGAATATCCAGCAAACGCACCGCACACTCTTCGGCTATCTGCGCGCCGGCCCGTTCGGCCATGCGGGCAAGGGCGGGCACGGCCTTGGCGGGTTCCGCCCGCCCATCGCTGGCGGTCCACAGCCCCCCCAGCCATTGCGCGGCATTTGAGGGGATTTTTTGCCGAACTTCGGCGGCCGTCAGCAGGCGCGTGTCGATTTGGTGGGCACGGGCATGTTCCGTCCATGCCTCAAAATCTGCCATCTCTTTTTCTGTTTTGGCCAGATACAGAACGCCGGTTTGGGTAAACCCCAAATCTTCGCCCGCCTGTTGTCCCAAGCCCTGCCACAGTCGATTGCTTTCCACCATAATCGGCAATTCTGCCGGGTCACGCCCCTGCTGGCGGATCCAACCCCAGTTGCGCGAAGATTGTTCGCCAGCAATTCGCCCCTTTTCGCACAAAACGACGCGCGCACCGCTTTGTGCCAAGTAAAACGCCGACATAACCCCAATTACCCCGCCGCCGATAATCACAATATCTGCAGATTTTGGCAGTGGGGTGGCATGTGCGATGGGGGAATTAAGCGAGATTGGAAATCCGGTCATCATCATATCTGGCCTGTGGTTGCTTTGCAGCACGGTTATCCGGCGCAAGCGCGCGGTCAAGCCCTGTTGAAAATGCGCAATCAGGGGTTGTTTCGCGAGACTGTTCGGGCAAAGTTAAACGGGCGGGCAGCTGCTCGTTGATTTGATACAAGCTGAGGGATCGCCGATGCCGTATGACAAACTTCAAATCCCAAGCATCGCCGCCGCCGCAGTGCTTTTTCTGACGATGACGGGCTGCGCGCCGCAAGCCACTGTCAGCATGGAATATGCAACCTCGGGCATTGGCACGCATAACGCCGCCAAATACACGGTTGGCCGTGTTTTGCGATGGGTGCCGGGCCAGCCGCCCATTGATCTTGCGCAGGTGGCGGCGACCCCCAAAGATATATACGTGGCCAAAGACTCACGCGACAGGAGTTCAAACGCGAACGGCTTTGTAGTTGCGACCAATTTTAAGGCCACAGCTCAGCAGCGCGCTGCGATTGAGGCAAAATCTGAGAGCAATGTCACGCTGCAGTATGAAAACCTGCGCATTGAGGAATCAAACGATTCCCGTGGCGAGATGGCCGCCTATCTCAATGCAGGGGGGCCGCCGGTTGCGATTGACTGGGGCTTGGAGGATGCCATTGCCAGCCATGCGCCCGATGCGCAGACTGCACCGGTTTATTACGTTATGGTTCATCGCACGGTTGAAACGGACAGTGCAAACTTGAGCGTCACAGGAAATTCTGGGCTTTCGGTCAAGATTGCTGATTTGCAACAGCCTGTGCATGTGACGTTTTCAGACACGGCTGCCATTGACTGTCAGGGCCGCCAAAAATGCTTTTTCGATATTCGTATCTATGAACCTTACAAAAACACTAAGGGAAACTATGACTTCAAGACCGCCAGTGTGGCGAAGCGGGAATTTTTGTCAGATTTGGCAACGGGCTTAAATTGATTTGGATGACATGGCGCTGTCATAACAGGGCTGGATGCCGTTGCGGCCATTCTGTGCGCTGATGATAGGCATGGCCCAGCTGCAAGATTTGGGCATCTTGTCCGGCGGCGCCAAAAATCTGCATGCCCATCGGCAGGGCGGGGGCGCCGTCGTGCGCTGGGCTAAAGCCTATCGGCACGTTCAGCGCGGGCACACCAGCCAACGAGACCGGCACCACAACCTGCATCCAGCGGTGATAGGTATCCATGCTGTGCCCACTGATGCTTTCTGGATAGCGTATATCGATTGAAAATGGCCAAACCTGCGCCGAGGGCAGTACAAGCGCATCATATCGGGTGAAAAGATCCGCCAAAGTCGCATACCACTGCGACCGGATCGTGCTGGCCCGATGAACATCCAGTGCGCTTAACGCTTGGCCGCGTTGAATCTCCCATGCCAGCTCTGGCTTTATCAGGGCTTGGCGTGCCGGGTCTGCCCAATCTTCGGCCATGCTGGCGGCATTTGACCATTGGCGCAGTTGGCACCAGCTTTCCCACATGTCATCAGCGCTAAAGGGCGTTGCCACTGGTGTGACGGTACAGCCCATTTCCGTAAATTCGGTCAGAGCTGTTTCGCATTGCGCCAAAATGCCCGGCTCCATCGGCAAGGCCCCCCCCCAATCGCCCAACCAGCCAATCCGGCGCCCACGCACATCTGTGGGCAACCCGGCAAGATAAGATGCAGCTGGGGGGCGGCCATGTGGCTGACGTGGGTTAACCCCGGCCATTACATCCAACAAAAGCGCCAGATCGCGGGGGCTGCGCGCCATGGGACCATTTGTCGACATCACATGCAAATAGGTGTCACCCGTCGCATCGCCTGCGATCAAATCCCATGTCGGTCGAAATCCATAGACATTACAAAACGCAGCCGGGTTGCGCAGACTGCCCATCATATCTGACCCATCCGCCAAAGCCACCATGCGGGTGGCCAACGCTGCTGCTGCCCCACCTGATGATCCGCCTGGTGTTTTGCCTGTGGCATAGGGGTTCTGGGTTGCGCCATGCACCGGGTTAAAGGTGTGCGAGCCAAGCCCCATTTCGGGCGTGTTGGTCTTGCCAATGATGATCGCACCCGCTTTGCGCAAGCACGCGGCCAAAGCATCATCTTTTGCCGGAATGAAATCCGCATAAAGCGGTGAGCCCCATGTGGTGCGCAGGCCCGCAGTGGCGCAAAGATCTTTAATGGCAAAGGGTAAGCCTGTCAGCGACCCGGCTGTGCCTGCATTTAGGGCGGCATCGGCGGCCTCGGCCTCGGCCAGCAGCACATCTGTCGGGCGCAGTGATACGATTGCGTTGATCGCAGGGTTCACGGCGGAAATCCGCGATAGCGTTTCTTGCATAAGATCCCGCGCGCTCAGGCGTCGCGTGCGCAGTGCGGCCAGAATATCTTCGCCGCTTTGATCAAGAATATCACCCATGTCCGACCTTTATTGCAAAGAGTTGGGCACCGCCATTTTTGGCGATGCCCGAGTTTAGGGATGCCCGAGTTCAGGGATGTCCGAATTTAGGGATATCCCAAAGCGTTACTTCATCAACTCGGTCCAGATTGCGGCCAGATATTCTTGTGCCTTGGGCGAACAGGTCGGCAGGAACCGCCCCGCAGCCTTATGTTCGGCCGGTGTGACCACTTCGGGTGCAGTCTTCATGTCGTCGGGCATGAACGCGTCAGATCCGGCAATGCCGTTGGCATAGCGGGCATAAGCCGAGATCATCGCGGCGTTTTCTGGCACCATGATGAAATCAAGGAATTGATACGCTTGATCGACGTTTTTGGCATCTGACAGCAGAGCAACCGAATCCATGAACAGTGGATAGCCCTCACGTGGGTAGCCATAGACGACATCGGGATTGGCCAGACGAATACGCATGGTTGATCCGTTCCAGTTGACCGAAGAAGCCCAATCATTGTTCGACATCTTTTCGGTCGCGCCGTAATCCATGCTGATCCAATTGGGCTTGGCGGCTAACAACACATCGCGAGCTTTTTTCAGCACGGCCGTGTCTTCGGTGCAGGGCTCACCACCAACATACATTATGGCCAAGTTCACGACATCGTTCATTTCCGGCACGACGTTGATCTTGCCCTTGAGTTCATCGGGCACTTCCAAAAACACCGCCGAAGTGTTCACATCCCCGCCATAGACCGAGGTGTTGACCGCAACACCGGTCGATCCCCACTGCCAAGGCACAGTGAATTTGCGCCCAGCATCCCATGGTACATCAACCCATTCCGGCGCGATATTGCCGTGGTTTGGCAGCTTTGTCAGATCAAGTTCAGAAATAAGGCCCTTTTCGGCAAAAATTGGAATGTAGTTGTGCGATGGGACAACCAGATCAAAGCCATGGCCGCCCGCCTCAATCTTGGCCAAGGCGGTGTCGTTGCTGTCATAATCTGTGACGGTGACCTTGATGCCGGTTTCGGCCTCGAATTTTGCCAGCAGTTCGGGGCTGGTATAGTTGCCCCAGTTAAAGAGGTTCAGCGAACCATCGGCGGCCGCCATTTGCACGCTTGTCAGGCACAGCGTTGTGGCCAGAAGAAGTTTTTTCATTGTTTCAAGCTCCCTTGGGTTGGTGGTTTCAGTGCAGATCAATCACGTCTTCGGGTCAACAGAAAAAAAGCAGTCAAAAGCAAAACCGTCAGCGCCAGCAGGCCGGTAGATATCGCATTTACCTCTGGTGAAATTGCACGGCGCATTTGGCCCAGCATATAAGTGGGCAGCGTTTCCTGACCGCCCGTTTTGACAAATTCAGTGATCACAACATCATCAAGCGATATCACAAAGGCCAGCATGGCGCCTGCGGCAATGCCCGGTGCCAACAGCGGGAGGGTAATACGGCGCAGCGTCATCCAGCGGTTGGCATAAAGATCTGCGGCCGCGGTCTCCAGCGACAGGTCCATACCTTCCAGTCGGGCGCGAATGGGCAAATAGGCAAAGGGCACACAAAAGGCGGCATGTGCTGCAATCAGATATCCCAACCCCAGATAGTCAGTGGCCTTTTTGATGATTCCAAAAAATATCAACAGCGCCACCGCTGTGACAATTTCGGGCACCATAAGCGGCTGGTTGATCATGGCATAAATCGCGGTCTGGCCCTTGAACGGCGCGGTGCGGGTGGTGCCAAGGGCGGCAAGGGTGGCCACCGTGGTTGCGATGACCGATGCTGACGTTGCAATAATCAGCGATCGTAGCGTGGCCTCTTTTACGGCGGTGTTTTGCCAAGCGATTTCATACCAACGCAAGGAAAACCCACCCCAGACCGTGATCGAGCTGGCATCGTTGAAGCTGTAGACGACAAGCGTCAAGATGGGGGCGTAAAGTGCCAAAAACGCTAAGATAGCAATCGTGGTGAAGCCGGGCAGGTCGGTCACGTTAAAGCTGCGCTGTTTGCTCATTTCCCAACCTCGCGATTGGCTGCACGCACGTAAAAGAGCAGGGCCACCATGACAATCACCAGCAAAAGAATTGAAAGCGCAGCGCCCAGCGGCCAATTGCGGCCTTGGCCAAACTGCAATTCAATGAAATTGCCGATCATCATGTTTTTCCCACCACCAAGCACCCGCGGCGTGACGTAGGCCCCAAGCGAGGGCACAAAAACCAGGATTGAGCCTGCGATTATGCCGGGTTTGACAATCGGCAATATCACTCGGCGCAGCACCTGCCAGCGGCTTGCGTAAAGGTCATAGCCCGCTTCAACCAAGCGCATGTCAAAGCGATCAATCGCAGCAAAAAGTGGCAGCACCATGAGTGGAAGATAGACGTAAGCCATGCCGATCAGAACAGCGGTGTCGGTATAGACAATCTGAATCGGGCGCGAAATGACACCAGCCCAAATCAGCGCCGAATTCACGATGCCCTCGTTTCGGATCACCTCATTGATGGCAAAGGTGCGGATCAGCAGATTGGTCCAAAATGGAATGGTAATCAGAAAAAGCCACAGCGCGCGCGCCTTGGGTGGGCGGGTTGCAATGAACCAGGCCGTGGGAAAGCCCACCCCAAACGTGATCATTGTGGTCAGAAGTGACAATCTGACAGAGCGCCAAAATATCTTTAGATGCGCATCGGCTAGCCCGAGCGTGCCATCAAAAATATCGCGGGTGAACAAAATACCCACCCAACCATCCAGAGAAAACGCCCATTCAACATTGCCGTATTTGCCGGGCGTCAGAAAAGAATAAACCAGAACGATCAGCAGTGGCCCGGTTGCAGCCAAGCTTAACAATACAAGTGCGGGCGTTGAAAACAGCCAGTTGCGCCGCACTGTGTCGCGGGTGATGGCCTGTTCGACCGCAGAGAGGGGCAGGGGCTGCGGGCTCATGCGCCGATCACGCGCAATGCGCCCGGGTTAAAGGCAACGCCCACCGATGCGCCCACATCCAAGCCTGCACTGCCCGACACCGGGCTTTGCAAGCGCACAACGATTTGTGCCCCCTCGGTGCCATTCAGGGTGATGTTGCAATGGGTATCTGTGCCAAAATAGACCGATCCCGATACAATGCCTGCAATCGTATCGGGGCTGTTGGCGGGCAAGATTCGGATTTGTTCGGGGCGAATGGCCAGATCAACGGATTGACCGGCGTGCATACCGGCCGCCTGCGTACCGGCGGCCTGCGCACCAACGGCCACTGCCAGCACCTCGCCGCCCGGCAAGGCTACTTGGGTATCGTCAACCATAGTTCCTTTAAGAAAATTCGTTTCACCAATAAAGCTGGCAACAAAACGGTTGGTGGGTTCTGTGTAAATTTCGCGTGGGCTACCCACTTGCAAAATATGGCCTGCGCGCATCACCGCGATGCGGTCGCTCATGGTCAGGGCCTCTTCTTGGTCATGGGTGACAAAGATAAAGGTGATGCCCGTCTCGCGTTGCAGGCGCTTTAATTCGCCCTGCATTTCTTTGCGCAGTTGTAAATCCAATGCAGAAAGTGGCTCATCGAGCAACAAAACCTTGGGCTGGGGGGCCAAGGCGCGGGCCAGCGCCACCCGCTGTTGTTGACCGCCCGAAAGTTGGCTGGTTTTACGATTGGCCAGCGTTTCCATCCGCACAAGGGCCAGCATACGCTCGGTGGTTGCAGTAATTTCCGCCCTGGGGCGGCCCAGCATTTCAAGCCCGAAAGATACATTTTGTGCCACGCTAAGGTGGGGAAACAGTGCATAGCTTTGAAAAACTGTGTTCACAGGCCGTTGGTTTGGCGCAAGGGCGGTGACATCAGCACCTTCCAGCACGATTTGGCCCGCACTTGGCGCCTCAAACCCTGCGATCAGGCGCAACAGGGTGGTTTTACCACACCCTGAGGGGCCAAGCAGTGTAAAAAACTCACCCGTTTTGATTGCGACGGAAACGTGATCAAGCGCGCGGACCACATGATCGCCTTGCCCAAACTGTTTGACAATATCGATCGCCTCAACGGCTGTGCCTTCTGCCACGCGGATCTCTCCTTTAACTGTTAGGGTTAATGTTAAACGCCGTGTTTAGAAATTTGCAAGCACCGCCATGGGTTGGCGCGCTATAGGGGGGCTGTGGCCAGCGCAGGGCGGCGGTGAAACCACGGCTTGGCGGTTTCCAAGGCGCTGCAAAGTGCCATCAGCTGGGTGTCATGGCCAAATGGCGCGGCCAAATGCACCCCGACCGGCAGGCCGTGGTCATTCCAGTGCAGCGGAACCGAGGCTGCGGGTTGACCGGATGCATTAAAGGCCGCGCAAAAAGGCGAATAGGCAAAAATACCATCAGGCCCGGTACGATAGGCCACATAATCCTGTGTTGTGTGAGCAAAGCGGCCAATCTTGGCTGGAGGCTCTGCCAGCGTGGCGGTCAGCAAAATGTCAAAGCCATTTGACGAATCTCCATCAAAAAAGCGTGCCATTTGGCGGCCAAAGCTGTGGATCTTGCCCACTGCATCCAGATAATCCGCCCCAGAGATCGTAGCGGCATAGGCCATCGCCCCTCGGGCCACCCCTTCAATCTCATCTTGACCAAGCGCGGTGCCGCGTGCGGCCAGTGTCTTTTCAATCCAAAGTGCCGTGCCACAGGCCACAATTTTGGTCCATGCCAGCATCATGCCATTTATATCGGCACGCGGCAGTGCCGGTGTGACGCTGTGGCCCATATGTTCAAGCAATGCTGCCGTTTCATGCACGGCCCTGCGGCAATCGGGGTGCAGTGGCGCACCGGTTAGCGTGGTGTCACACATTGCCACGCGCAGCCTTAGTGGTGGACGCTCGAGCGCGGCGCAGAAGCTTTCGGACAAAGGTGGTGCGTAATAGGGCGCACCCAAGTCGGCCCCTTCGGTCACATCCAAAAGCAGCGCAGTGTCGCGCACAGACCGGGTTAAAAACCCATCAATCGCCATCCCGGCCCAGCCTTCGCCTGCATAGGGGCCATCTGGCAGCCGGGCGCGCGTGGGTTTAAACCCAAAGAGCCCGCAGCTGGATGCTGGGATGCGCACTGATCCTCCGCCATCTGATCCATGCGCTGCAGGCACGATTCCGGCGGCAACCGCTGCCCCCGACCCGCCCGACGATCCGCCGGGCGTGTGATCAAAATGCCAAGGGTTGCGGGTTGGGCCGCCGTAAACCGCAGATTCGGTCGCCGCGCCAATGCCGCCCTCGGGTGATGTGGTGCGACCAAATGTAACCAATCCGGCCGCCGCTAAGCGTTCGTAAATCGCGCTGTTGCGGGGGTAGTGCGTGTTGGCCAGCAGCTTTGATCCGTTGTGCGAGGGGAAAGCCACCGCCTCGGCCCCAAGATCTTTCAGCAAGAATGGAACACCGTGCAGCGGTCCCTGCGGCAGCCCTGCTGTGATCATTTGGCGTGCGGTATCATCTTGGCGCAGGACGACGGCATTGATGGCGGGGTTTCGGGCATCGGCGCGGGCCATCGCTTCGGTCAGCAATTCTTGGGGGGATACCTGCTTTTTGGCGACCAGTGCAGCCATTCGGGTGGCATCCCAATCGTCATATTCGGCTATCGTCGACATGGCGCTGACCCCTTTGCTATGATTCTAATCGGATGCACTGGGTTACGTACGCGGTGAGTGTGCTTTGCTTAACCTTTGCCGTCTATCGCTTTTTTCCGCACCTGCTCAGATTGTGGCCGCGCTTTGCGATCGGGTTCAGGGAAATGACCCGCTGCCCTTGCAGGTGTCGGGCTGACGACTTAAACAAGTGGCTGCGGTAATGGTGCGCGTGGCACCCGAGAAAATAGGCAGGCAAAGATGAAAGATCCGGTCAATACCCTCGTCAACACTTTGGTCCCTATGGTGGTCGAACAGACCAGCCGTGGTGAGCGTGCCTATGATATCTATTCGCGCCTTCTGAAAGAGCGCATCATTTTCATGTCGGGCCCTGTGTTTGACGAAATGGCATCGCTGATCGTGGCGCAGCTGCTGCATCTTGAGGCTGAGAACCCATCGAAAGAAATTTCGATGTATATCAACTCGCCCGGCGGTGTGGTGACGGCCGGCCTGTCGATCTATGACACGATGCAATACATCCGCCCAAAAGTCTCGACGCTTGTGATCGGTCAGGCGGCCTCGATGGGCTCGCTTTTGTTGGCTGCCGGTGAAAAGGGCATGCGGTTCTCACTGCCCAACAGCCGTGTGATGGTGCACCAGCCGTCGGGCGGTTTTCAGGGCCAGGCCACTGATATTATGATCCATGCGCAAGAAACCCAGAAGCTCAAAGACCGTTTGAACAAGATCTATGTCAAACATACGGGCCAGCCGCTGGATAAGGTTGAGGCAGCGCTAGAGCGTGATAATTTCATGTCAGCTGAAGAAGCCCGTGACTGGGGGCTGATTGACGAAATCGTAGAGAATCGGGCGCGCCCGGAAGATGCCGCGACGTGATGCGTTGCGCTGATCACACCAAGAATGCCGTGCGTGCGTGCGGGGCGTTTTTGGATTGTGAAGGATATTTGGCTGTCCTAATCTTGTCCAACGATGGGGCAATTTTTGGGCGCCGCTCTCATTCTTCAGATACTTGGCCGCAGGGGTAGATCATGGCAAACAATTCGAGCAGCGACAGTAAAAACACGCTCTATTGTTCCTTTTGCGGCAAAAGCCAGCATGAGGTGCGCAAACTTATTGCCGGTCCGACTGTGTTCATCTGTGATGAGTGTGTTGAACTTTGCATGGACATCATCCGCGAAGAAACCAAAACGTCATCGTTGAAATCAACCGATGGTGTGCCCACCCCGCGCGATATCTGTGCAGTTTTGGATGATTACGTGATTGGCCAAGAACACGCCAAACGTGTTTTGTCTGTTGCCGTGCATAACCACTATAAGCGTCTGAAACATGCCGCAAAATCTGGCGATATTGAGCTTGCGAAATCAAACATTTTGCTAATCGGGCCGACAGGCTGTGGTAAGACGCTGCTGGCCCAGACATTGGCCCGTATTCTCGATGTGCCGTTCACAATGGCCGATGCTACCACGTTGACCGAGGCAGGTTATGTCGGAGAAGATGTTGAAAACATCATTCTAAAGCTGCTGCAGGCCAGTGAATATAACGTCGAACGCGCCCAGCGCGGCATCGTCTATATCGATGAAGTCGACAAAATCACGCGCAAATCTGACAACCCATCCATCACGCGCGACGTGTCGGGTGAGGGTGTGCAGCAGGCGTTGTTGAAAATTATGGAAGGCACGGTTGCAAGCGTACCCCCACAGGGTGGGCGCAAACATCCGCAGCAAGAATTCCTGCAAGTTGACACCACCAATATTCTATTCATCTGTGGTGGGGCGTTCGCTGGGCTGGAAAAGATCATCGCGCAGCGCGGCAAAGGGTCAGGCATTGGGTTTGGTGCTGATGTCAAAGACCCAGACGGGCGCGGTGTCGGCGAAATGTTCAAAGAGCTTGAACCGGAAGATTTGCTGAAATTCGGATTGATCCCGGAATTTGTCGGCCGTCTGCCCGTCCTTGCCACGCTGACCGATCTGGACGAAGATGCGCTGATCATCATTTTGACACAGCCGAAAAATGCTTTGGTCAAGCAATATCAGCGTTTGTTTGAAATTGAAGATGTCACGCTGACCTTCACCGATGATTCGCTCAGCGCGATTGCCAAACGTGCGATCAAGCGCAAGACCGGTGCGCGGGGCCTGCGTTCGATCATGGAAGATATCTTGCTGGAAACCATGTTTGAACTGCCCGGTATGGAAGGCGTTGACGAAGTTGTTGTCAATGAAGACGCCGTTACCATCGGGGCAAAGCCGTTGCTGGTGTACAAAGATACCAAAAAAGAGCCCGCTGCCGCGCGGTGATCCGCTGCGGCTTTGGGCCAATCCAACCCTGCCCCTTTGGGGCGTGCCATGCAGGAACGAACAGATGCAGTTTTTGAAACGCTTGGTAACATGGTGGACCGATCAGACGCTGGGCATGCAGATTTTTACCCTGCGCAAAGGTTTGCGCGTGGGGCAAGATGATCAGGGCAATGTTTTTTACCAAAATAAAGATGGCAGCCGCCGTTGGGTGATCTTTAATGGCGAGGTTGAAGCCAGTCGCGTATCCCCTGATTGGCATGGTTGGTTGCATTTCACATGGGATCAGCCGCCCAGTGCCGCGCCATTGTCGCATAAATCTTGGGAATTGCCGCATCAGCCGAACCTGACTGGAACAGATGCCGCCTATGTACCTGCGGGCGCGATGCGGGCAGCCGGTGGCGCCGTAAGCCGCCGCGATTACGAAGCCTGGCAGCCGGAATAATCACCCATGGCCGAAAGCACGACAGAGGTTTTGGTGGGCGCAGCTGTTCTTGGAGCAGCGGTTGGTTTTCTTTTTTATGCGGGGCAAGCAACAGGTTTTTCAACCGGTGCAAAAAGCTATGATTTGCACGCCAGCTTTCGCTCGGTTGAGGGGGTGGCGCTGGGCACAGATGTGCGCTTGGCCGGTGTTAAGGTTGGCACAGTCACGGCGTTAAATCTAAACCCCAATACGTTTTTTGCAGATGCAACAATCTCGGTCAAAGATGGGGTGGTGTTGCCCGCCGATACGGCCATTTTGATTTCATCTGAGGGTCTGTTGGGTGGCAATTTCATGGAGTTGTTACCAGGTGGATCGCCAGAAAACCTCGCATCAGGTGATGAAATTGAGGACACCCAAGGGGCTGTCAGCTTGGTCTCATTGCTGATGAAATTTGTTGGCAGCTCGGCCACACAACCTGCGCCGGGCCAGCCGTGAAACGGCTTTGGCTGTGGCCATTGGCCGGGCTTTTGATGATATTTGCAGGTGCAGCTGCGGCGCAATCAGGTTTGGATTTGGCACCAGAACAGCCACTTCTGCCACCCCAGCAAACGGAACAGCAGATTGTTACAACACAGGCCGCAGGCGCAGTGCTACGGGGCTTGGATAAGGTTTCAGGCAGCTTAACCGATCTGGAAATTTGGCGCGGTGAAACGGTGCAATTTGGCCGGTTGGAAATCACACTGTCTGATTGTCGCTTTCCCAGCGAAGATCCTGCCAGCGATGCGTTTGCCCATGTGGATATCGTTGACACCCTAAGCCAATCGTTGGCGTTTTCTGGGTGGATGATTGCATCAAGCCCCGCGCTGAATGCACTGGATCATGCACGTTATGATGTCTGGGTGATGCGCTGCACCAGCTGATCATGGTTGGGTGCAGGCCCTAGCGGTGGAAAATGCGCAATGGTTTTCAATGCCACGGCCAATCGGGCATGATAGGCGGTGCGGCTGATTTCAATCGCCCCAAGTGAGGCCAGATGCGGTGTTAAAAACTGCGTATCAAACAGCTGAAATCCACCTGCCCGCAGCTGATCTATCAAAACAGCCAGTGCTATTTTCGACCCATCCGTGCGGCGTGAGAACATGCTTTCGCCAAAGAATGCCCCACCAAGGTTCAGGCCAAAAACCCCGCCGATCAGAGTCTCATTTTCCCAAATTTCAAGTGAATGGGCATGGCCCTGATCGTGCAGTGCCCGATAGAGGGCTACAAGGGGGGCGTTTATCCATGTTTCTGGCCGATCTGCACAATGTTCAAGCACGGCATCAAAAGCGCCATTGATTTGCACGCGAAACGGCATGCGCCTGATCCGCCGGGCCAACGAACGTGACACGTGAAAGCCATCCAATGGAAAGACCCCACGTTTTCGAGGGTCAATCCAATGCAGCGTGTCATCGCCGCGCGATTGTGCCATTGGAAAAATGCCAGCTGCATAGGCACGCAGCAAAATCTGTGGTGTCAGTGCGCCAGACATTTTGGCCCAGAGACGCCCCCAGTTTTTGCTGCGCGGCTGCAGGTCACGAAAAACGATCCGCCAACCATTGTTCAAGCCAGTGGATGTTATAGTTGCCCGATTGCACATCGGGTTCATCAAGCAGGGCGTGAAACAGCGGCACTGTGGTATCGACGCCATCCACGATCAGCTCGCCCAAAGCGCGGCGTAAACGGGCCAAGGCCTCGGGGCGGTCGCGGCCATGCACGATCAGCTTACCGATCAGACTGTCGTAATAGGGCGGAATGGAATAGCCACCATACAGCGCCGAATCCATCCGCACGCCCAATCCGCCTGGCGCGTGAAACACACGCACCTTGCCGGGGCAGGGTGAAAAGTTTGGCAGCTTCTCGGCGTTGATCCGCACCTCAATGGCGTGACCATTCACCTCCATCTCATCTTGCACCAGTGACATCGGCAGACCAGCGGCCACACGAATCTGCTCGCGCACAAGATCGACACCAAAAATAGCCTCAGTTACGGGGTGTTCGACTTGCAGTCTTGTGTTCATTTCAATGAAGTAGAATTCATTGTTTTCATAAAGGAATTCGATGGTGCCAGCGCCGATATAATTGATCCGTGCGACAGCTTCGGCGCAGATCTTGCCGATACGGGCGCGTGTTTCGGCATCGATGGTGGGGCCGGGGGCCTCTTCCAGAACTTTTTGGTGGCGGCGCTGCAACGAACAATCCCGCTCACCCAAATGCACGGCGCGGCCTTTGCCATCCCCAAACACCTGAATTTCGATATGCCGCGGCGTGGTCAGATATTTTTCAATATAGACTTCATCATTGCCAAACGCGGCCTTGGCCTCGGCCCGGGCTGACCGAAACGCCACCTCAAGTTCAGCGGCGTTGTGGGCGACTTTCATGCCGCGCCCACCACCACCAGCAGTCGCTTTGATGATAACTGGAAATCCGATGTCGCGCGCGGTGGATTGTGCTGTGGCGAAATCTGCCACGCCCCCCTCAGAGCCGGGTACACAGGGCACACCAAGTGCCCGCATGGTTTCCTTGGCCGTGATTTTGTCGCCCATCACCCGGATATGTTCTGAGGTTGGGCCAATAAATGTGATGTCGTGATCTTCCAAGATACGCACAAAATTCGCGTTCTCACTGAGAAAGCCGTAGCCGGGATGAATAGCCTCAGCACCAGTGATCTCACATGCGGAAACAATCGCTGGGATTGAAAGATAGCTGTCGGTGGACGAGGCTGGGCCGATACAGATCGCCTCATCTGCCATGCGCACATGCATGGCATCGCTATCGGCGGTCGAATGCACAGCAACCGATTTGATCCCCATTTCGCGGCAGGCCCGAATGACGCGCAGCGCAATTTCCCCACGATTGGCGATCAGAATTTTGTTAAACATCTTGCGCCCTTATTCGATGATCATCAGCGGAGCGCCGTATTCAACCGGGCTTCCATCGGTCACAAGAATCCGCTTGATTGTACCTGCTTTTGGTGCGGCGATCTGGTTCATCGTTTTCATGGCTTCAATGATCAAAACGGTTTGTCCGGCGCTGACAGTGCTGCCAACGTTGGCAAAGGGTGCGGCACCCGGCTCGGCTGCCAAATAGACCGTGCCGACCATCGGTGATGTCAGTGCATTTGGGTTTTGCGCGGGGTCAGACTCGGTTGGGGTGGCAGCGGCAACGGGCGCTGCAGTGGCGGCTGGTGCTGCGGCCATGGGCGCGGGGGCGTAATTGGCCACCATTTGGGTCTGGCGTGACACGCGCACATTCAGGGTGTCATTTTCGCCATAGTCCCGTTTAACGGCCAATTCCGTCAGGTCATTGTTGTTCAGAAGTTCTGCAAGGGCCTGAATAAAGGCTACGTCGGTTTCATGGGGATGTTTTGTCATGCCGTCCTCGATCGATCTTTTCTGCCTTTTTCTGCCCGATTTGCAGCGGGCCTGGCCTGTGTGGGGGGTGTTATACGCCACGCGCGGCGGGGTGAAAAGCACCAGTTGCAGTCTGGACCGGGTTGAGAGGGGAGATTGGCGCCAAAACGGGCCTTGCAGCTTTGCAGGTGGGGCGCTAGGCGAAAGAAATGATTGAATCGGTCATCAGCCAATTGATTGAATTTGTCGGCCAGCATCGGGATTGGGCGATGTGGCTGGCTTTTGTGTTTGCCGCGGCTGAAACAACTGCGATTTTGTCAATTCTTATTCCATCGACGGCGATTTTGGTTGGGGTCGGGGCTTTGGTGGCCGCCGGGGGGCTAGATTTTCGCCCCATCTGGATTGGTGCATCACTGGGGGCGCTGACGGGCTCAAGCTTTTCGTGGTGGCTGGGGTGGCGTTATGGCGACAAGATTTTGCAGATGTGGCCGTTGCGCGATCACCCGGAATTTGTGGCGCGAGGGCAGGTAAGCTTTGCCAAATATGGTGGATTTGCCATTATCATTGGACATTTTGTTGGGCCGTTGCGCCCGGTGATGTTCTTGATGACGGGAATGTCGGCGATGCCATTCTGGCGCTTTGCGATGTTTAACATCGTGGGGGGCACGGCTTGGGCCTATGCCATTCCCAAATCTGGGCAGATTGGCGGCACCGTTCTGGGGGCGCTTTGGGCTTTGATAACGGGGGCCTGACGGCACCTGTTTGGTCGCGCGGCTTACACGCTTTTCTCTTAAAGCCAGTATGTCATCCGACTGCTTATGTCAGCCGACTTCTGGTGTCAGCCGACCTGGGCCAAGACTTCGGTTGTTTTGGATTGCGCTGTTTCAGCAGCTTGTGGGATGGGGGCCGCATCCTCTGTCGCTACTTTATCGGCGACGCGGTTCTCTGCGGGCTTGGCGCGGTCAGTGCCAGATGTTTTTGCATCAGTTTGTTTTGCACCGCTGGCCTCACCCTGCGCGGCGGTCCGCTCGGCGTCAATCCGGGCCAACGACAGCTGCAAATCAGCCTGCAATTCCAGAAAGCTGGCCTGAAAGGTCGGGGGGGGGCCTGTGATGATATCAAGGTCCATCGGTGCACGGGGCGCGAGTGTGGCGTTTTTCGAGCCTGCATCGGCATTGGTGGGCTTCGCGCCACCCATCATTGGGCGTTGACCCATGTTACGGTCGCTGGTGACACTGCTGCCCGCTGATGCGGTGATGCTGGCAACAGCCCGGTCAGATGTGACGGGGGCCGGTGGTGGGGCGGTCACGTTCGCAGGCGGCAAAGGCGCCCCGAATCGTAGAAGTCCAATAAGGTCAGGCATGGTATTCATCCCTAGCGTGCGTCAAATTAAAGTTCTTGTTAGCACAAAAAAATTAACGTTGGGCTAAGACGTTCTGCGTCTGGCACAGAATTGCTGTGCACGGATATTCGGCGCACCCTTGACCATAATGAAAATTGATCTGATGGTTGCGCCCATCGCCCTTGTGTTGGGCTCTACCCGATCTTTTATCAAAGGAAAGCCCACATGGCCTTGGATCGCAACTCAGTTCCAAATGATTTGAACGCGTTTTGGATGCCGTTTACCGCGAATCGGCAGTTTAAAAAGGCGCCGCGGATGTTCGTGGCCGCCGATGGGATGTATTATACTACGTCTGACGGGCGGCAGGTGTTGGATGGAACGGCGGGGCTTTGGTGCTGTAACGCGGGGCATCGACGGCCAAAAATTGTCGAGGCGATCGCCAAACAGGCGGCCGAATTGGATTATGCACCTGCGTTCCAGATGGGGCATCCCAAAGCATTTGAATTGGCCAACCGGATTATCGAGATTGCGCCTGATGGGATGGAACATGTGTTCTACACCAATTCCGGGTCGGAGGCAGTCGAAACCGCACTGAAACTGGCCATTGCTTATCATCGTGCCCGGGGTGAGGGCACGCGGACCCGGTTGATCGGGCGTGAGCGTGGGTATCATGGGGTAAATTTTGGCGGTATTTCCGTGGGCGGGATTGTCAATAACCGCAGGGTGTTTGGCAGTCTGTTGGCCGGTGTTGACCATTTGCCCCATACCCATCTGCTTGAGCAAAACGCCTTTAGCCGGGGCCAGCCCGAACATGGCGCGCATTTGGCCGATGAGTTAGAGCGGATGGTGGCGCTGCACGGGGCAGATACAATTGCCGCAGTCATTGTTGAGCCGATGGCAGGATCTACTGGCGTGTTGATGCCGCCCAAAG
This sequence comes from uncultured Paracoccaceae bacterium, assembly GCA_937895435.1. Taxonomy (GTDB): domain Bacteria; phylum Pseudomonadota; class Alphaproteobacteria; order Rhodobacterales; family Rhodobacteraceae; genus CALAXT01. Next base: position 54,303 of record CALAXT010000027.1, read on the forward strand.
GCTATTTGGAAAAGTTGCGCGCCATCACCGCAAAACATGGCATCTTGTTGATTTTTGATGAGGTGATCACTGGATTTGGCCGCTTGGGTTCGGCATTTGCAGCGCAGCATTACGGGGTGATGCCCGATTTGATGACCACGGCCAAGGGGCTGACCAATGGTGTGATCCCCATGGGGGCGGTTTTGAGCACTGCGGCCGTGCATGATGCGTTCATGCAGGGGCCAGAGCATATGATTGAGCTGTTCCATGGCTACACGTATTCGGGCAACCCAATTGCGAGTGCTGCGGGTTTGGCCACGCTGGAGACATATAAGGAAGAGGGGCTGTTTGAACGCGCAGCGGCGCTGGCACCTTATTGGGAAGAGGCCTTGCACAGCCTGCGTGGCTTGCCGCATGTGATTGATATTCGTAATATGGGGCTGATTGGGGCGGTGGAATTGCAGCCGATTGCAGGCGAGCCCACAAAACGCGCATTTCAGGCGTTTCTGAATGCCTATGATAAGGGCATTTTGATCCGGACCACTGGCGATATCATCGCGATGTCGCCGCCACTGATCATTGAAAAGACGGAGATTGATCAGTTGATCGGGACTTTGGCTGATGTTTTGAAAACCCTGCCGTAAGCCCCGGTTTGTGGCGATTTGTTTTGTGACAACGCCGGGGGCGCTGCCCCCGGACCCCCGGGATATTTGGCAACGAAAGAGGGGACGGGCGTTTAGAGGCAGCCTGCGTTAGCCAAGCCGCATGGCGTTGAAATCGACGCCATTGGCGGCTTTGCGGGCCTCAAGCAATTCGAAATGGCTTTGCAGGTTTAGCCAAAAGGCAGCGCTGGTGCCAAAAGCTGCTGCAAGGCGTAATGCCGTATCAGCTGAGATGGCGCGGCGGCCTGCGACGATTTCAGAGATGCGATTGCTGGGCACGCCGATGTGACGCGCGAGTGCAGTGGCGCTGAGCCGTAATGGGGCCATGAATTCCTGAGCCAAAATCTCGCCCGGGTGTACCGGTTCAATGCAAGGCTGATTTATAATTTCGTATTGAAACGTCGTGCGCATCGCCGCCCTCCCATCTAAAACATAGCTTGACCTGAGCGGTGATCGCAAGTGACCAATAAATACGCTCATCTTCGGAAAATTTTTGTAGGCCAGACATTGGGGCTGCGCGGAGGTCGTCAAGTGTGGTGGCCGATTCAAGTATGGCCAGTTTGCGCAGTGCCAGGCGTTCAAAGGGCAGGAATTCAGGAACCCGCTCTTTGTGGGCGAACCGGCGTGTCAACTCGTCTGCAAAACTATGGATCATGCGTGATACGTACCGCGTATTTTTGGGCTGTCAAGCAGGGTTTGATGGTTGAATTTTATATGTCGTGGCGGTGTGGTCGTTATGAGAGGACGGGGTGAGCGCTTGGGCGCGAGAAAAGGGATGTGATCGTGGGAACACAGGCAGTCGGGCGGGCGCGTGAGATCGTGCTGGGGGTAAGCATCGGGGCGGTGATTGGGCTGGTGACGGCGCTTATTGCTGGGGGGTTTGTGCGCGGTGTGGGCTGGATCGCACGGCTGTCTGACGCATCTTTGACGCTTGGGGGGACGATTGGCGGGCATTTTGTCAGCGCGCGCTTTGGTGTGACATTGCTGGTGGCGGCGCTTTTGTTGTTGGTGGTGCGGCGGGTGTTTGGGATTGCGCGTTGGAACGGGCCTGCGGACAGTATTTATGCTGCGCATCGTGCAGACAATGAGCTGGATCTGCGGGCTGGGTTTGGATCAACCTTGGCGGCGTTTATTTCTGCGAGTGGTGGCGCGTCAGTTGGCCAATACGGGCCTTTGGTGCATTTTGGCGCGACGATGGGGGCGGCTATTCAACGCTGGACGGGTGCGCGGATTTCGGCGGATGTGTTCATTGGGTGTGGGGTGTCTGCCGCCATTTCGGCGGGGTTTGATGCACCGCTGGCTGGAATTATCTTTGCGCATGAGGCGGTGCTGCGGCATTTTTCGTTGCGGGCCCTTGCGCCTATTTCGATCAGTGCGATTTTAGCGGCGGCTGCGATGAAATATCTGTTTCCGTCGGTGCATTTGCTGACCCTTTCTGAGGCGGCGCCGCCGCTGCATGGGTTGATTGTGCCGCTTGTGTTGGCGGGTGTTTTGTTTGGGATGATGGCGATTGGGTTCATGACGCTGTTGCGCGCCAGTGCCCGGTTCAATCAGACTTTGGGGCTGCGGCCTTGGCAATCGCTTATGGTGGCAACTGTTTTGGCTGGGATGATTGGGGCTGTGTTTCCCGATGCCATGGGATTGGGCACACAGGTTGTGGCGCAGATTTTTCAGGGCAGTTGGGCGGCAGAAGGGCTGTTTGTGTTGGTTTTGGCCAAGCTGTTGGTCACGGCGCTTTGTTTGGGTTTTGGCTTTTTTGGTGGTGTGTTTTCGCCCGCGTTGTTGATTGGCGCGGCTAGCGGTGCGATTTTGGGCCAGGCGATGGTCGCCCTGGGGGTGACGGTGCCGGGGCCCGCCATGGCCTTGGCCGGTATGGCGGCGGTGGCGGCGGCTGTTGTTGGCGCACCGCTGGCCACGGTTGTGATTGTGCTAGAGTTGACGGCATCTTACGAATTTGCGCTGTTGGCCTTGGTTGCGGTTGTGGTGAGCATGGTTGTGTCATCGCTCTTTTTTGGACAATCGTATTTTGATCGTCAGTTGCTGGACCGTAAAATTGACGTCAGCCGTGGGCGTGGGCATTTGCGGATGATGCAAGAGCCGGTGACAGATCATGCCCATGATGGCTATCTGACCCTGCGTATGGGGGACAGCGTGACAGGGGCATTGGCGGAGATGCGCCGCGCGCATGTGACCGAGGCCTATTGCACGGATGCAGATGGGCGGTTGCGCGGCAAGGTCGCGTTGTTGGCGCTGCTGGCACAATCAGGGGATGGTCTGTTAGATCACGTGATTGAAATTGCACCCTTGCAGATCAAAAGTGACGCGTCGCTTTTGCAGGCGATTGAGCAGGCCAGTGGCTTTGTGGGCGAAAGCATTCCGGTTGTGGATACTGAGACCGGGCGGTTGGTTGGGATCGTAACCGAGGCAGATCTTTTCAGTGCCTATCTTGCGCTTGAGACCCGAATTCGGGATCTTGAGAAACTCTGATGTTCCCGGTGCGGGGCGGGTTTAGCCGCCCCGTGCGATTTTCTTAAACCGTGTGATCAGCGCGTCATCGCTGACCTTCAGTACAATCTGGACCCCATCTTTAAAGCTGATCGCATAGGCACCCACCTTGGCCTGTTGCCCTGTTGCATCGCGCTCGCCGCCATAGCCGCCGCGCACGGTGATGGAAGTGATATCGGATTGCGCATAGGTTTGTGATTTTGGTTGGAAATATTTGACCGTGATAAACAACCCCCACCGCAGGCCCAAGAGTTTATGAGAAAACCCTGCGTTGACCGATTTCAGTTTTACATTTGCGCTGAGAAGTTCGGTCATTGCAGATCTCTGTTTGTTGAGGATCGGTGTTGGTTTTTTAAACGACCAAGGCGCACAATATTTTTAACGCCCCCCCCCAACCCTGTGCGGTGCCAAAGGGTGGGGGGGGCAGTCAAACGCCTAAGTCTCAGACGCTCAGGCAGATATATTTCATTTCCAGATATTCTTCGATCCCATGGTGGGATCCTTCGCGGCCCAAACCAGATTGTTTGACCCCGCCAAAGGGGGCCACTTCGGTTGAGATGATGCCTGTGTTCACCCCCACGATGCCATATTCCAGCGCCTCTTGTACGCGGGTGATACGGCCGATGTCGCGGGCGTAGAAATATGAGGCCAGACCAAAAATGGTGTCATTGGCATAGCTGATGACCTCTTGCTCGGTTTCGAACTTGAACAGGGGGGCCAGCGGGCCAAAGGTTTCTTCGTGCGACACGGTCATATCTTGGGTAATGTCCGTGATCACGGTGGGCTGAAAGAATGTGCCACCCAAGGCATGGCGTTCGCCGCCCATGGCGATTTTACCGCCCTTTGCCAAGGCGTCGGCAATGTGGTTTTCGACCTTGGCCACCGCTTTCATGTTGATCAGGGGGCCGGTGTCCACGCCCTCGGTCAAGCCATCGCCCAGTGAAAGTTTAGCCACCGCCGCGCCCAGTTTTTGGGCAAAGGCATCATAGACGCCCGCCTGCACATAGATGCGGTTGGCGCAGACGCAGGTTTGGCCGTTGTTGCGAAACTTTGAGGCCATCGCCCCTGTAACCGCGGCATCAAGATCGGCATCGTCAAAAACGATGAAAGGCGCGTTTCCGCCCAATTCCATCGAACATTTCATGACCTGATCTGCAGCTTGGCGCAGCAGCGTGCGCCCGACGGCGGTTGACCCGGTAAAGGTCAGTTTGCGCACGCTTGGATTTTCGCAGAACTCTTTGCCGATGTCAGAGGCATGGGTAGAGGTGACGACCGAAAAGATGCCCTTGGGCAGTCCTGCGCGTTCTGCCAACACCGCAAGCGCCAGCGCTGAGAGGGGTGTTTCATCAGAGGGGCGCGCGACAAAACCACAGCCTGCCGCCAAGGCTGGGCCACATTTGCGGGTGATCATCGCGTTGGGGAAGTTCCACGGGGTGATGGACCCTACCACCCCGATGGGTTGTTTGATCACGGTGATGCGTTTGTCGGGCTGATGGCCGGGGATGGTTTCGCCATAGACGCGCTTGGCCTCTTCTGCGAACCATTCGATAAAGCTGGCGCCATAAGCGATTTCGCCCTTGGCCTCCAAAAACGGTTTGCCCATTTCGGCGGTCAAGATGCGGGCCAGATCATCTTGGTTTTCCATCATCAGGTTAAACCAAGTGCGCAGGATGTTTGAGCGGTCTTTGGCGGTGCGCGCGGCCCAAGCCTTCATAGCACTTTGGGCTGCGGCAATCGCGCGGGCGGTTTCTGCCCGGCCAAGATTGGGCACCGTGCCGATAACATCGCCGCGCGCGGGGTTGGAGACGGCAAAGCTGCTGCCATCATCGGCGGTGATCCATTCACCGGCAACATAGGCACGCGTTTCTAGCAAGCTTGGGTCGCGCAAAAGCGCCCGCAGATCTGTTGTTTTGTCCAGCATGACGCTCTCCGACTTTGTGATGATCTTGGATGGCATGGCCAAGCCCGGCTTGTCCAGTTATCAAAGATCCATGCCCACGGGGAAAGGATGCCAAATGGATTGGAATGATGCGTATACAAACGCCAAATACATTCCCGGCGCGGCAGACTTTCCGCCGCGCTGGCGGGCCGAGGCTGCGGAATTTCGGGCGCGTTTGGGCGAACGGGCGCGGATTGGGCTGTGTTATGGCGCTGATCCGCGTCAGGCGTTTGATCTGTTTATGCCTCAGGGCGCGCCGCTGGGAATGATGGTTTTCATTCATGGCGGGTTTTGGCGGGCGTTTGATCGGGGCGATTGGTCACATTTGGCGGCTGGGGCTCTGGCCCGGGGGTGGGCTGTTGCCATGCCGGGCTATCGGCTGGCCCCGGTGGCGCGCATTTCCGAAATGACCCGTGAAATTGCGGTTGCGGTGGTTGCGGCGGCCCAAGCTGTGGGGGGCGATTTGCCGATTGTGGCCACGGGGCATTCGGCTGGGGGGCATCTGTCTGCCCGATTGGCCTGTCGGGATGTGGTGTTGCCGGTTTCTGGGCGTATCCGCCGCGTGGTGCCGATTTCGCCATTGTCTGATCTGCGGCCCATGATGCTGACGACGATGAACGATGATTTTTGCCTGACCGAGGCTGAGGCCCGCGCTGAAAGCCCGATGCTGCTTGAGCGTCAGGCCGATATTGGCGCGCATGTCTGGGTTGGTGGGGCTGAACGGCCCGCCTTTTTAGACCAAGCACGTTGGTTGTCTGATGCATGGGCCTGTCCGCTGAGCGTGGCCGAGGGGCGGCACCATTTCGATGTCATTGATGCACTGTGTGACCCCAGCAGTGCGCTGATGGATGTGCTGTTAGCGGCTGATGGCTGACACAGCCTGCCACTATTTGCCAAAAACCCGCATCATTGGCAGTAGGATCAGCCCCAAAGCCGCCCCGGCCAGCCCATCCAAAAGCGCAGTCACTGCCCAAATCACGCGGCCATCACTGGCCGCGAGGGCTGCAGCAGCCTGATCGGCCAAGTCTTCGATCAGATGCGCAGGCGCGCCCAACCCCAATGCGGCCAAGCCGTGCAACACGATAGAGCCGCCCACCCACAGCATCGCGGCTGTGCCCACTGCGGTCAGGCCCGACAAAACCCCCGGCATCGCCTGCACCAACCCGCGGCCCAAGGCCCGAAGGGCGGCGATGGGGGCGTGGCGGGCCAGATGTAAACCAACGTCATCTGCCTTTACGATCAGCGCTACGCCGCCGTAAACCAGCGCTGTGATCCCCACTGCAACCACCGCCAATGAGGCGGCCTGAACCCCCAATGTGTTCGGACCCAGTTCGGACAGCGCGATTGTCATGATTTCGGCAGACAAAATGAAATCGGTCTTGATTGCGCCCACCACGCGGGCCTCTTCAAGGTGGGCCGGATCATTGGCCGCTCTTTTCACAGATGTGCTGTCTTGATGTGCCGGGCTATGGGGCGAGGGGCTTAAAATATGCGCAATTTTTTCGGCGCCCTCAAAGCACAAATACCCACCCCCCAGCATTAAAAGTGGTGTGATCGCCCAAGGTGCCCAGCTTGACAGCACCAAGGCCACGGGCAGCAAAATCAACAATTTATTGCGCAAAGACCCACGTGCAATGCGCCAAACTATTGGCAATTCGCGGCTGGCTGAAAACCCATGCAGATATTTTGGCGTAACGGCAGCATCGTCAATGACAGCCCCCGCAGCTTTGGCCCCGGCTTTGGTGGCTTGGGCGCTGATATCATCGACCGAGGCCGCAGCCACTTTGGCAAGTGCCGCCACATCGTCGAGCAATGCCAAAAGCCCACTCATTTTGCCCTGCTTTCATGCGACAATTGGGGCTGTCTGATTTGTGCCCACCCAGTCATCACCCTAGCGTCGACCCCACAAAGGGCAAGCCCTGCCACTTGTTGATTGATCCTTAACCCCAGTCAGTCCATAGATCGGACGTATCTGGATTGATCTGTGCCTTGCCCAGCCCGTGCAGATGCCTGCCCTGTGATTGTTTGCCCCACGGAATCGCCTGTCATGACCGACCGCCTTGCCCTGACCCTTGCGCTGATTTTGGCGGTTGCTTTGGGCGCTGATTTCTATTGGCAGGGGGGGCAAGGCAGTCTGTCCCTGGCCCAAAAATCAATGAAGTTGCTCGATTGGGTTGTGTTCTGGCGCTAACAGTTGGTTTTGGGTGATTGACCTTTTGATCGAAATCCCGTTTTTGACAAAGGATTTTCCGCGCCCCCTTTGGGGTGCCAGAACAGGAGAGACGCGATGTCAGTAAAAGTGGCAATCAACGGCTTTGGGCGGATCGGTCGCAATGTGCTGCGCGCGATTATCGAATCTGGGCGCACAGATATTGAAGTGGTGGCGATCAACGATCTGGGTCCGGTGGAAACCAATGCCCATCTTCTGCGCTTTGATTCGGTGCATGGCCGGTTTCCGGGCACTGTTACGGTTGCTGGCAACACGATTGATGCAGGCCGCGGCCCGATCACCGTCAGCGCCATTCGTAACCCTGCTGAATTGCCCTGGGGCCATATTGATATCGTCATGGAATGCACTGGTATTTTCACTGACCGTGAAAAGGCAGCGATTCACCTGCAAAATGGTGCCAAGCGTGTTCTGGTATCGGCGCCATCGAATGGGGCGGATAAAACGATTGTGTTTGGTGTGAATCACAACACGCTGACGTCTGATGACATCGTTGTGTCGAACGCATCGTGTACCACCAACTGCTTGTCACCGGTGGCCAAAGTTTTGAATGACACAATCGGAATGACCCGTGGGTTCATGACCACCATCCACAGCTACACGGGTGACCAGCCCTCGCTGGATACCATGCATGGCGATCTTTATCGGGCGCGCGCAGCCTCGCTGAGCATGATCCCTACTTCAACCGGGGCTGCCAAGGCGGTGGGGCTGGTTTTGCCCGAGCTGAAAGGCAAGCTGGATGGCGTGGCCATTCGTGTGCCCACCCCGAATGTTTCAGTGGTCGATCTGGTGTTTGAAGCTGCGCGCCCGACTTCGGTTGAGGAAATCAACGCAGCGATCCGCGTGGCCGCTGATGGCCCACTTAAAGGTATTTTGGGCTATACCGATACGGCAAATGTCAGCTGTGACTTTAATCATGATCCGCGTTCATCAATCTTCCACATGGATCAGACCAAGGTGATGGAGGGGCAGATGTGTCGCATTCTGACCTGGTATGACAATGAATGGGGCTTCTCAAACCGTATGTCAGACACGGCTGTTGCTATGGCGGCACTGATCTAGCCCAGCCGTTTTTTTGTAAGAATTGTGAAACCCGTCAGAGTAATCTGGCGGGTTTTTCACAGCCGTAAAGGCAGCCGTGGCGTGTTGGGTCAGCCCATCAATGGGTAGCCAAAGCGCAGATAGTCTTGGCGAAACATATCCTCTATCCGGCGGCGCACGGCGGTGATTTCATCCGGTGATAGCAACTCGGCCAAGGGCGTTTGTGGGCCGTGCGTTGTGCTTTGGGTGGGGGTTGCGTTGCGTTTCGGTACCTCTTGCGCTGACAAGAGGATAGAATGGCGCGCAAGCGTTTGCACCCAGGTGTTTGAGTCTTCTAACCGCAAAATCACGTCACAGCTGGGTTTTTCGCGTGACGGATAATCTGTCCAATTGGTTTGGGCTGAAAGCTTTTCAGGAAACTGGGAAATAAAATTCAGATATTCCATAGGGCTCAGATCTTTGATCGATGGCCCATAGCGTTTGACCAGCGCGCCGCCATATCGGCTTTTGACGTGATACATATAGCTGGAAACAAAGCGATCGAACGGATTTCTGACCGATACGACAAAAAGATTGTCGCACCAGACCGAATTTCGAAACATCAACCTTGGGAACGTATGGGTGGTCTTTTTTGCGCTCACCGCAAAAAGCGCCTTGAGCGTTGAGCCACCACATTTTGGATTATGCACCAGATAAACCCGCTGCCCGCCAACAGATTGTTCTGTGATCAATGAAGGGTGCACCTGCCCGGTCAAGCGCCAATAGAATTTTGAGGCAAAATAAAGCTGTGTTTCAAGCGCTGATCTGCGGGCGTAGCTGTTCATTGTGACGCGGAACTTTCAGGGCAAGATCGCCAAAGACAAGAACCCTATGTTTATACTGGTTTAGAAAAAAGTGAAACGCCTGACTTGGTGCCATGATGGAGGCCCTACACAACGATGTTGGCTTGCTTGCAATCGGCCACCGTCTTGCGCTGTGTTGAGCTGCCTGAGGTCATGGCAGACTGATCGCTGGCCAGTCTTCAACTCAAACTAATCAAGATTTGTGCGGGTATCGTGCGCCACGCCAGCGCCACCACCTTACAGCCGGCTCAGATGACCGTCACCGGCCTGATGGTGCCCGCCATCTTCAATGCCATCCGCCGATTGCGAGCGCCACAGCTATGCGCATGAACGCAATCCACGCTCAAACTGAACGAAAGCCGCAGGACAGGTCTGCCCACCGCGCTGAAAAATACCACCAATGGGGCAGAAAACGGCGCTTTCGCAATCTGATTTTTCCACTTCCTGTAGCGTGCAAGGCCGCGGGTACCGCTTGGGGTAAAAACGCTTGTCCGGCACGCAGATTCAGGCAACGTTCACGTCAGCGGACGCACCACTTGGGGAATGTCGGTCTCATTTTTTCAAAAGGTAGATTATGACTGAAGAGGAATTCTTAGAGCAGCAAAAAAAGGCCTTTGCTGAAAGGTTGCTTGGAGAAAATTCTCCCGTATCCAAATCGGCCAGTCAGGCCGATCAAGCGCTGCAAATAAAAGCTCGGTCAACATTTGAAAAACTTAAGCAGACAAAGCTGGCGTGGCCAATTCTTGAACTTTCTAGGTTTGCTGATGATAATGAAGGAACTGGTGCCAAGGCATGCAGAGAGGCTTTGCAGGAGATAAAACAGCTGCTGGATAGAATAGATACCCAAGCCATCAAGTTTCTTGACATAAAATCTATGGAAGCATTCTACAAATCCGCCGATACGCTGTACGCGTTGGGCGGGTCATATCCTGAAACAACAGGAAATCAAATTTCATTTTCGCAGTTTGGTGATATCGTTAGTCAAGTATTATCAATTCAAGACAATATGATGCCTGTGCTGATCAAACTGATTACTATAACATCTGCGCTTCGAGACGATGGTGGATTAACGAAAAATATTAAAGAGGCCGACCAACTCTTACAAATGCTCCGCGAGGGACTGGGTGCGACTGCAGTACAGAAAAATACAATTTTTTTTGAGGGGCTTGCGGAAGAGAGCCGAAAATCTGCAACACGCTGGTCATGGGGACTTGCAATAATTCTTGTATCAATTTTTGTGTTCGGGGTGTTGCTTATACTGCTCCGTGATGAAGTTTATTTTGCCGCAGATACGCCGACGGAGGCAATACAACTGATTGGCCTTAAGCTCATTATTTTCGGAACTCTTTCCTATGCAGCAGGATTTTGCTCGAAGAACTATCGTGCGGAGCGGCATAATCTTGTCGCAAACCTTCACCGTGCTACTGCGATAAAAACCTATAGAGCTTTGATGGAGGCAACTGAATCGAGGAATGTGCAAGACATCATATTGTCCCAAGCCGCCGCATCTATCTTCAGCATTGGCGAGACTGGGTTTGGGGCAACGGTGAAATCGTTCGATCAAGGTCCTCAAATCAATATTGGGTCTCTAATCCCGAAGTTGCCATGAATCCAATTCATAAATTTTAGCTGCAGGCTGTATCAATCTTCTGCATTGCATTTTGCAAATCCCAATCACGCTGATAAAGACCAGCGGAACAACAACCCGGGCAGATGCAAGGTCTTGGTCCTGCTGTCGCTCAGGTTGCTGTCGGGTTGTCCAAATCCCAACTTAAACCTTACAAGTGTTGCACCCCCACACCGGGGCAATCAGGCGAAATAGTCCTGTTTCTTGGTTTCGGGATATCGTTGTTGAATAAATTCAATTTCCAGATACTTAATTGTATCAGTTCTCTGCAGACGATTATTTTGACGCGTATTTTTTCAAAGCTCAGGAGTGAACAAAGCAATGGCATACTTTAAGCACTATTATTCACATGATGGTTTTTTTACAGCTTCGCAGATCATTGAAGATGCTTATGTCAGCGTAACATTGTTGGACTTTGACATTGATTTTCAAGGCCAGACAGTGAGTGATGTGTGGGCATTTGGAAGTTTTTCAAATGCCGAATATATCAACTATTACATTGGTATTGATGATCTAGAGCTTGATGGTGGTGTTATCACGGCAGGGACCTTACAGGCCTTTGCGGTCACCTTAGATGATGCTGAGCAAGATATGGAAGAGGAGGATTATGAGGAGACCTTGATGTATGCCACTGGCATCAATCTGTCTTTTTCACAGGGTTGGTATGACTCATTTACCGATCCCAGTCATATGTCTGATTTCACATTTACTGCGTTGGTTCTATCTTCAGATGATGAAATTCGTATGTCAAACCAAGATGATACTGCCTACGGCTTTGATGGTGACGATGCGATTTACGGTTATGCGGGTGACGACAAGATTTATGGGGGTGCTGGCAAAGATTACCTGAATGGTGGCGTTGGTGCCGATATTCTGCGGGGTGAGGGGGGCAATGATCGTTTGTTGGGTGGCCGTGGCATTGACACATTGTTGGGTGGTGCCGGCAGCGACAGGTTTGTTTTTCAAAGCACGAACGATAGTGGAGCTGGCTATGCAGATTCTGACATTATCAAAGACTTCAAGAGTGGTCGTGACAAAATTGATCTTAGGGTGATCGACGCGAGCGATATTTTGAACGGCAACAACCGGTTTACCTTCGACGGAAAAACTGAATTTGGCCAGTCGAATAAGGGTGATATTTATTTTAAGAAATTTAACCTTGCTGGAAAATCGAACGATTACACGATGGTTTATATAGATACGGATGCTGACAGTGACGCCGAGATGA
>CALAXT010000028.1 GCA_937895435.1 uncultured Paracoccaceae bacterium
CTGATCAATGAAGACGCGCGCAAACTGCTGCAAACCCAGCAAACCGTCTGGAACGGGCTGAAACGCGATATGGCGCGCACGGGCATTTCCATCCCCACCCGCGCCCGGCTGACCCGACGCGATCAAGCGGTGTTGGAAGACCATTTTTTGAACAAAGTCTTTCCAGTGTTGTCACCCTTGGCCATCGATCCCGCACACCCCTTTCCATTTATTCCCAACACCGGGTTTTGTCTGGCGTTGGAGTTAGAACGGATATCAGACCAACGAGCGCTGCGGGCACTTTTGCCCATTCCACAGCAAGTCGCGCGCTTTATCGCCCTGCCAGCAAAGCCGGGTGAATCGCGGTTTATGGTGCTGGAGGATCTGCTGCTTTTGCATCTGGGTGCGCTTTTCCCCGGTTATCGCGCGATCGGGCATTGTGCGTTTCGCGTGCTGCGCGACAGCGATCTGGAAGTGGAAGATGAAGCCGAAGATTTGGTCCGCGAATTTGAGGTGGCGCTGAAACGTCGCCGCCGCGGTGAGGTAATCCGGCTAAAAATAAGCGCCGATGCCCCCCCTGCCCTGCGCGCCCTGATTATGGATGAGCTCTCTGTCACGCCAGATGAGGTGGTCGAGGTGCGTGGCCTGTTGGGCCTGTCGGATCTAAAAGAATTGGTACTGGACAGCCGGCCAGATTTGCTGTGGCCCAGCTTTACCCCAAGGGTGCCGGAACGCGTACAAGACCACAATGGCGATATGTTTGCGGCCATTCGGCAAAAAGACATGTTGCTGCATCACCCCTATGAAACCTTTGATATGGTGATCCGGTTTTTGAAACAGGCCGCCAACGATCCTGACGTGTTGGCCATCAAGCAAACGCTTTACCGCACCAGCTCTGACAGCCCGATTGTCGCTGCACTTTGCGAAGCCGCCGAGGCCGGAAAATCTGTCACCGCGCTGGTTGAACTGAAAGCCCGCTTTGATGAGGCCGCCAATATCCGCCAATCACGGCGGCTGGAACGCGCAGGCGCGCATGTGGTTTACGGCTTTATCAATTATAAAACCCACGCCAAAATCAGTACGGTTGTGCGGCGTGAAGGCGACCAATTGGTCACCTATACCCATTATGGCACCGGAAATTATCATCCGATCACAGCGCGGATCTATACTGATCTGTCACTTTTCACATGCGATCCCGCTTTGGGGCGCGATGCGACCAAAGTGTTTAACTATTTGTCGGGCTATGCCCAACCCGAACGGCTGGAAAATCTGGCTATCTCGCCCATTTCCATGAAAGCACGGTTGTTGGAATTCATCGCACAAGAAAGCGAACACGCCCGGAGTGGCCGCCCAGCAGCAATCTGGGCAAAGATGAATTCACTGATCGAACCCGATGTGATCGACGCGCTTTATGCCGCCAGTCAGGCCGGGGTGCGGATTGATCTGGTGATCCGTGGCATTTGTGGCGTTCGACCGGGTGTGAAAGGCATGTCTGAAAACATCCGCGTTAAATCGATTGTGGGGCGATTTTTAGAACATTCGCGCATTGTGTGTTTTGGCAATGGCGCAGGCCTACCGTCAAAAAGGGCGCGGGTGTTTATGTCGTCGGCCGATTGGATGGATCGCAACCTGAGCCGACGCGTGGAAACGCTGGTTGAAATCAAAAACGCAACCGTCAAAGCGCAAATTGTCGATCAGGTTATGATGGCCAATATGGCGGATGAATCGCAAAGCTGGGTTCTGCACCCCGATGGGCGCTATCTGCGCAATCTGAAATCTGCCGATGGCAAGCTGTTCAACTGTCATACATTTTTCATGGAAAACCCATCGCTTTCGGGGCGTGGCAGTGCGGGGGCGCGCGATGTTGCGCAGCTGGCACATCTCAAGGATTGACGCTGCAGGTCTGCACCGCCAAAAGGGGGCAGCCCTGAAAACCGATCGGCGCGCAGCCTGCCCCGCCACCCGACCAGCCAAAGGATATCTCCATGCCAGAACCGGATGATCGCGGGCAGAAAACGCCCAGTGATGATGCAAGCCCCTTTGGCCATCCGCTGTTTGATGACCCGCAGGCCCGCGCGCTGTCACGCGTGGGGGTGGTTGATGTCGGCTCTAACTCTGTTCGTTTGGTGGTTTTCGATGGCGCGGCACGGTCGCCTGCGTATTTTTACAACGAAAAGATCATGTCGGCACTCGGTGCGGGGCTTGCTGAAACTGGGCTTTTGAACCCAGTGGGGCGCACCCGTGCACTGGCGGCGCTGAAACGCTTTGCACTGTTGGCCCAAGGCATGCAGATGGCACCCCTGACAGTGGTGGCCACCGCCGCCATGCGCGAGGCCCGCGATGGCGCCGAATTTTGCGAACAAATCCTGCGCGAAACTGGCCTGCGGGTCTTTGTGATTGATGGCCCAGAAGAGGCGCGGCTGTCAGCGCAGGGGGTGCTTTTGGGCTGGCCCGAGGCATCGGGGTTGGTCTGCGATATGGGCGGCTCGTCGATGGAACTGGCTGAGATTGGCGCAGGCTCTGTTGGTCGGCGTGTGACCTCGCCGTTGGGGCCATTTCGGCTGCAAAACATCAGTGGCGGCCCCAAGGCGCTGACCCGTCACATCACCACAATTCTGACCGGGCTGAAATCCCAGATGGGCATTGGGCATGACAAGATCTATCTGGTGGGCGGCGCATGGCGCGCCATTGGCCGACTGGATATGGAACGGCGCGGCTATCCACTGACGGTTTTGCACGAATATCGCATGACACCCGCAGCGGTGTTGGAAACGGTCGATTGGATCGCCAGCGCCAACCTGACCGAATTGCGCAAGCGCACCAGTATTGGCGCCGAGCGGATGGAGGTGGTGCCAATGGCGGCCACGGTGCTGCGTCAATTGGTCAAAGTCTTCAAACCCAAAGAGATCGACATTTCGTCTTATGGGATCCGCGAGGGCCTGCTTTATGAGCAAATGCCCGATGCACTGCGCAAACGCGACCCACTGATTGAGGCTTGTCGATACGCCGAACATTCATCAGCCAGGCTGCCAGGGTTTGGACGGCATCTGTATGATTTTCTGCGCCCCATCTATAAATCTGCACCGCCAGAGCGGTTGCGGCTGATCAAAGCGGCCTGTCTTCTGCATGATGTCAGCTGGCGCGCACATCCCGATTACCGCGACGAGGCCGCGTTTGATAACGTCACCCGGGCTAATCTCGGTGGGTTGGATCATCCGGGCCGGGTGTTTTTGGGGGTGGCGCTGTTGCATCGGTATCGCAATTCCCGCGCAGGCTCACGCTTTGCACCACTGTTTGATCTGCTCAGCCCAGAGCAGCTGAAACAGGCTGAAATTTTGGGCAAAGCCATGCGGTTTGGTGCGATGTTTTCGATCAATGCTCCGTCCGAGGCGGGCGCGCTGCATTATTTCCCTAAAAAACGCGTGTTAGAACTGGTGCTGCATCCCAAAAACGAACCTCTGTTTGGTGAGGTAGCCGCCGCACGCTTCAACGCATTGGCCAATGCGATGCAGGTCACAACCAAAGTGCGCGTGGCGCGCAGCTAAGCGTCTGCTTCGCGTCTGTTTAGGCCATACTGGCGGCTGGCCCCCTCTATACACGCCTGTGCGATTTGGCGCGGTGGGGTGGCCCCAAAGCAAGCAAGGCAGCATCTGACAAATCAATGCTAACGGGAAAGTGGTCAGATGCCGCCAAAAGTGCATCGCGCAGATCTGGCACACGAAAACAACCCGGATCATCAAAGGGGTGCCAAATTCGCCAGCGCGGCCCAAGGGCCGCGATATCAGGCGAGACCATCAGGTAATCAAGCATTGATGAAAAATAGCGCGGCGGGTCTGACAGATAAAACCGCGCACTGGTTGGCCGCGCTCCTTGTTTCGAGCCAATCACCAACTGCGCATGCGGATCAAACAAACGCTCGGTTTCGGGCCCATCCAAACCCAAAACGATTTCAATACCCGATCTGCCAAACAGCTGTTCGTAATCATCAAGCCCCGGGCCATCGTTAAAATCACCCAACACAATCAACGGCTCTCCAGCGCGAAGATGTTTGACCACACGCCGCCGCAGCCAGATACACTCGGCCAAATGTTTGCGTCGATTTTCAATCGACAACCGTAACCGCTGCGCGGGGTTGCGCACGCCATGTGGCGCCTTTGATTTCATATGCACGCCAATCAACCGCAGCACAGCCCCCCCGGCCCGCAGCGCGATTTCAAGCGGTGGCTTGGCAAAATTCACGGTATCCAGACTGCCATCTATATCCAGATCCATCCGCAAGGTGCCATCAAAGCGCGGATCATCCACCGCATCCGTCTTACCGTTGGCATTCCCCTTTGGGTCATGACGGGCGCTGATCACATCGGGGTCATAAAGCAGGGCGACTTCTTGTTGTGTTTCGTTCGAAAACCCAATCAACGCCTTGCGCGTGCGCAAATCATAAAGCCGGGCAAAGTTTTCCAAAGCTTTGACACAAGAGCGGCTGGTGCTTTGATCGGGGGCTTCAATCACCAAAACCGCATCGGCATTGATCGCTGTGAATACAATTCCAAGCGCGGCCAACTGATCAGCACGGCTGATCTCATATCGGCTTGAGGGCGCATTATCTTCCAGTGGGTGGCCATGCTCATCAAAAAGCGCGTTGAACCACTCGATATTATAACTGGCCAGCCGCATGCACCGGCTCCGGTTCATCATCAGGGCGTGAGTGCGCGCGCCCGGCAGGGTTCGCCATCATGGCCGCTTGGCTGATATCAGCCCAAGCGGCATTCACCGCCCGAATGCGCTGCTCGGCCAAGGCGCAGGCTTCGTGTGGCACGCCGCGCGCTGTCATACGGTCAGGGTGGTTTTCAAACACCGCCGCGCGCCAAGCCGCACGCGCATCTGCCAAGCTTGCCTCTGCCCCCAGCCCCAAAACGGCATAAGGATCGGGGCTGAGTTCTGCACCAAAACTGGCCCGGATCGCCAAAAAGCGGCGCCGATCCAGCCCAAAAATAGTGGCCACCTGCCACAAAAACGCCTCTTCAACATCACGCAGCACACCATCGGCCAACGCAATGGTAAATAGCCCCTCCATCAGATCACACAGAACCTGTTCTTCGCCACGAAACATCGCAGCGATTTGGCGGGCATAATGTTCAAAGCCTGCGACATCTTGCCGGGCCAGATTAAACACGCGCGCAGCGGCGGGCTCTTCCCCCGGCGGGATGATGAACACACGCCGAAAGGCAGTGACCTCATCCCGGGTCACTTGGCCATCAGATTTTGCAAGCTTAGCCCCCAATGCGATCACCGCAATGGTAAAGCCCACCGACCGTTCGGGTGGCGTGCGCAAACGGCCAAAAACCGCCCCCAATCCCTCGCCAAAGGTCAGGGCGGCCAGCGCCTCAGAGATGCGGGACCAAATTGTCATAGTGCAACCCTACCCCAACCGCGGGGGCGTGTCAGCCATCAAAGGAATTTCTGCATCAACACAACATCCAACCAACGGTCAAACTTGCGTCCTGCTTCGCGGATCAGGGCAACATGCGCATAGCCAATCGCCCCATGAAAGGCCAATCCCGCCGCGTTTTCGGCAGAAACAGCGGCAAACATCGTGTGATGACCGGCGCGCCGGGCGTGATCTTCCAGCGTGACCATCAACGCCCGGCCATAGCCCTGACCATGCGCGGCTGGTGCCAGAACAATCGAATGTTCCATCGCAGTGGCATAGCCATTTCCGCCCCGAAACTGCGCATAACTGGCAAAACCCAAAACCTGGCCATCCCCCGCGCAAGCCACCCAAAAATCATGCCCTGCAGCGCGGCGGGTGTTAACGTATTCCCAAAGCGTGGTGGGGTCTTTTTCTTCACTACTAAATGTGATCGTTGTGTCACGTATGACAGGATTCCAAATATCCAACACAGCTTGGGTATCGGCGGGCGTTATGGGGCGGATCATCAAATCACCTTAAGGCCAGAGGGTGTCGCGATCTCTGCCAGAAGCGTCTTGGCGGGGCCAGTGTGGAAATGCACTCGGTCATCGGAAAATTGCGCCCCAAGGGCCAAACGCAGACCCACCGCATCAGGGTGCGTCACATGCAGGGCGCGCAACCGGCACCCCTGATCGGGCAAAAATGCACAAGGATGCGCGTCACCCTGCCATTCGATCAACGCGGGGTGGGTATCATCAAAGGGCAAACGCCCCTGCGGCGGAATGCCAAAGCGCCAACGAAAATCACCCCGCGCCAGATCAGTGGCCTGGCCCAGTCCGGCCGGGCCGCATGCCAAAGACCCTGCCAAATCATCCGTCCGGCAAATCCAATGCGTCAGCCGCACCGGCCCCGTGAATCGATCAAGATCAAACCAACGCGGCATTGGCGGCGGGCTGGCGCTGGGGTCAACCGCGATCAATTCCAAGTACTCATCTGGCCCCAACGACAGCAACCGATTGTGCGTTCCCATCAACGGATGCACGCCCCCCGGTGCCAGCGGCACGCCCAGCGCCATCTCAAGCGCCCCCACGCCATCAGCCAGCCGTTCACAGCTGAGCGCCAGATGATCAAGCCGCAGCATCGCACCTAGCCCCGCGCAGCGCGGATCATCGCCAGAATATCGCGTGCGGCATCAGGGATGTTGGTGCCCGGCCCAAAAATCGCCTTAACCCCAGACTTCTTCAAAAAATCATAATCCTGTTGCGGGATCACCCCGCCACAAATCACCAAAATATCGCCAGCCCCGGCCGCGCGCAGCGCATCAATAAGCTTGGGTGCAAGCGTACGATGGCCTGCGGCCTGACTGGAAATGCCCACCACATGCACGTCATTGTCGATCGCGTCTTGCGCGGCTTCTTCGGGTGTTTGAAAAAGCGGCCCGACATCAACATCAAAGCCAATATCGGCAAAAGCGGTGGCAATCACCTTGGCGCCCCGATCATGGCCATCTTGCCCCATTTTAACCACCAGCATCCGTGGGCGGCGGCCCTCGGTTGTGGCAAAGGCCTCAACATCAGCTTGAATAGCCGCAAATTCAGCGTCGCCCTCATAGGCGGCACCATACACACCAGCCAGTGTCTTGACCTCGGCGCGGTGGCGCCCGAAGACATCTTCCATGGCCATACTGATCTCGCCCACAGTGGCCCGCGCTCGCGCGGCAACAACCGCCGCATCCAACAGGTTGCCACCATCGCGTGCCCGCCGCGCCAATTCAGCCAAAGCCGCTGCAACTGCAGCTGAATCACGGCTGTCGCGAATACTGGCCAAACGCGCCACTTGCGACATGCGCACCTTATCATTGTCAATCGACAGAAAATCGATCGGCTCTTCTTTATCCAAGCGGTATTTGTTGACGCCGACAATCACCTCTTGACCACGGTCAATCAGGGCCTGCCTGCGGGCCGCAGATTCTTCGATGCGCAATTTGGGCATACCTGCAGCCACCGCAGCCGTCATGCCCCCCATCGCCTCAACCTCTTCCATCAAAGCCCAGGCCTTTTCGACCAACTCTGCGGTCAGGCTTTCAACATAATAGCTGCCCGCCAGCGGATCGACGACCTTGGTCACCCCGGTTTCTTCCTGCAAAATCAGCTGGGTATTGCGCGCGATACGGGCGGCAAATTCGGTGGGCAGGGCAATGGCCTCATCCAGCGCATTTGTGTGCAACGATTGCGTGCCGCCCAATACGGCGGCCATCGCCTCATATGCAGTGCGCACGACATTGTTGTAGGGGTCTTGCTCTTGCAGGCTGACGCCCGAGGTCTGGCAATGTGTTCGCAACATCAGGCTGCCCGGTTTTTGCGCGCCAAAGCTGTCCATGATACGATGCCAAAGCTGACGCGCGGCGCGCAGCTTTGCAGCCTCCATAAAGAAATTCATGCCAATCGCAAAAAAGAACGACAACCGGCCAGCAAAGGCATCAACGTCCATGCCACGCGCAATCGCCGTGCGGACATATTCGCGCCCATCTGCCAGCGTAAAGGCCAGCTCTTGCACCAGATTGGCCCCGGCTTCCTGCATATGATAGCCTGAGATTGAGATTGAATTGAACTTGGGCATTTCGGCGGCAGTATATTCGATGATGTCTGCAATGATCCGCATGCTGGGTTCGGGTGGGTAAATATAGGTGTTGCGCACCATGAATTCTTTCAAAATATCATTTTGAATAGTGCCCGACAGCGCCGCGCGCGACACACCCTGTTCTTCGCCTGCCACAATGAAATTGGCCAAAATTGGAATCACGGCGCCGTTCATCGTCATCGAGACGCTGATTTTATCAAGTGGGATGCCATCAAACAAAATCTTCATGTCTTCGACAGAATCAATCGCGACACCGGCCTTGCCGACATCGCCCACCACACGCGGATGATCGCTGTCATAGCCACGGTGTGTCGCCAGATCAAAGGCAACCGACACGCCCTGTTGGCCCGCCGCCAGGGCCTTGCGATAAAAAGCGTTGCTTTCCTCAGCAGTGGAAAATCCCGCATATTGCCGGATGGTCCAGGGCCTGCCCGCATACATCGTGGCCCGCACACCACGGGTAAAAGGCGCCTGCCCCGGCACTGTATCCAACCCATCAATGCCCGCTAGATCTTCGGCGGTGTAAAGCGGTTTCACGCGAATGCCTTCCAGCGTTTGCCATGCCAGCGTGTCGGGGTCGCGGCCCTTAAGCTCTTTGCGCGCAAGCTCTTGCCAAGCATCTGTCTTGTCGGTCATGGCTCGTGTCCCTTTCATCTGCATTTGATCTGTCGGCAAAGCGTCAGCGCCGGTGTTTTTTCACAATTGCTTCCTATATAAACCCTGACAGGAGGCCCCATGAAAGCATTTCTTATTCTTCTTTTGGTTCTTGGCATGCCATACGCGGCATCGGCCCAAGTGGTGGGCACAGCACCAGGCCCGTTGCCGGTGCAGGCTGCCCAAGACGTGACACCCGATGCGTTGATGTGGCAGGCCCGCCCCGTGGTTGTTTTTGCCGATACCCCACAGCAACCACAATTTGCCCAGCAAATGCGTTTGTTGTCAGAAGACCCCGAACCACTTTTGTTGCGCGATGTCGTGATCATCACCGATACGAACCCGGCCGCCATGTCAGTTTGGCGCGAAAAGCTGCGGCCACGCGGGTTTTCATTGGTTTTGATGGATAAAGACGGTGCCGTTGTCATCCGCAAACCGCTGCCTTGGAGCGTGCGCGAAATCATACAAGCCATTGATAGAATGCCAATCCGGCGTGATGAAATCCGGTCAGGTTCGGGCAAAGGATAAGCAGCCATCACGCGCAGCTTCCTGACCAAAGCACGGCCCCGGCATGGCCTTGGGCCAATTGCGCCAAATCAGCGGCATATTGCGCGCCCAAAGCGGCGCGCTGCGCCGGGTTGAAAAATACCATTTGCGGCAGGTTGGCATCAGGGTCGCGCGCGTCCAAAGCTTTGGTCAATGCATCTTGCAAAGCCTTTTGGGTCAGGCCGGGGGTCTGGGCGCGCAGTGCGTGGGCCATCCCGAACACCTCTGGCCGCAGCCCCTTGTTACGAAATATTTTTTTGCCACGCAGGCCAGTGTGACCGGTTGCACGTCCCAACACCTCACAAGCATTTTTCAGCGGCTGATGCGCCCGCTCTTCCATTGGCCAAACAACAATTTCGGCATTTGGAAAAACGTGGCGGACCGTTTCGATCAGCGGCAACCAGCCACCCGCCTGCGCCAAACGCGGTGCCAGTTTATCAAAGGGCTGTGGCAGGGCTTTGGCTGTATCAAGCACATAGCCATAAACCGACACCCAGTAATCTATCAAATTTCGCACACCAATCGCGATACGTTTGGGTGCGACGGGCAGGATTTGGGCGTAAGCTTGCAGCCGTTCAGTAGCATCAGGGTAAAGACTGGCACGGCGCAGATTGGCCTCCATCGTGCCAATGATGTTTTCTTCACTGATCAACAACTGCCGCATTCCATCGCTCTGCAACTGTGCGCACTCACGGGCCAACATCATCTTGAGGGCGGGCGCTTGTCCGCCCCGCACCATCATCACCGTCTTGGAAAATCCTGCCATCTGGCGCACGACTTGGGGCGTCCAAAGTGCGATGCCTTCGGCCCGCAAAATGCCCCTGTTGCTGGCCAGGCTTGCCTGAAATGAGGTGGAGCCCGTGCGATGCACCCCCAAATGCACGATCAACTCCATCCCCAGATCACTCAAATTCCATGATCACATCATCCACCCGCAGGCTTGCGCCGGGGCTGGCGGCCAAGCGTTTGACGATGCCACGCCGCTCAGCGCGCAAGATGTTTTCCATCTTCATCGCCTCAACCGTGGCCAGCGCCTGACCCTCTTGCACCTCATCTCCCTCAGCAACCGATATTTTCACCACCAGACCGGGCATGGGGCACAGCAAAAAGCGCGATGTGTCCGGCGGCAATTTTTCCGGCATCAAAGCGGCCAACTCGGCCTGACGCGGGGTGCGCACATGCACTTTTAGATCAGCGCCGCGCAGCCGCAGGCGGAACCCGCCGGGAATCTTTGCCACCTTCATCACAAGGGGGCTGCCATCAACAATCAGGCAAGCCAAGGGTTGGCCCGGCTTCCAATCAGCGGTTACGCGCAGGCGCGTGCCATCATCAAAACCAACATCCGCACCACTGGCATCTGCCGCGATCTGCACAGCGAATTTTTCGCCTTGCAGGTTAACAACCCAATCGTTGCCAACTTTGCGTTCGTGATTGTCTATCCGACCAGAAATCCGGCTGCGCCGCACCTCTGACACCCGGTGCATGGCACAGGCTGCGGCGGCCACGCGGCGCAGCAACGCTGTATCCAGCGTCGCGCCCTGAAAGCCGTCGGGGTATTCCTCTTCGATAAAAGCAGTTGAAATCTCGCCTGACACAAAGCGCGGATGATCCATCACCGCCGACAAAAACGGCAAGTTATGCCCAATGCCCTCTAACTCAAACGCATCCAAAGCCACGCGCATTTCATCAATCGCAGCCGCACGGGTGGGGGCCCATGTGCATAGCTTGGCGATCATCGGGTCATAAAACATGCTGATTTCTCCGCCCTCAAAGACGCCAGTGTCATTGCGCACGGCGCGTGTGGGCGTGGTGCTTTCGGCAGGTGGGCGATAGCGCGTCAGCCGCCCGATCGACGGCAAAAAGTTGCGATACGGATCTTCGGCATAAAGCCTGCTTTCGACCGCCCAGCCGTTAATCTTAAGATCTGATTGCGCAAAGGGCAGCGCCTCACCCGCCGCAACGCGGATCATCTGCTCGACCAAATCAACGCCGGTAATCAGCTCGGTCACGGGATGTTCCACCTGCAGCCGGGTGTTCATTTCCAGAAAATAGAAATTGCGCGCAGAATCCACGATAAATTCCACCGTGCCCGCACTGGTATATCCAACAGATTGGGCCAGGGCGCAGGCCTGCTCGCCCATAGCGCGGCGCGTGGCCTCATCAAGAAAGGGGCTTGGGGCCTCTTCGATGACTTTTTGATTGCGGCGCTGGATCGAACATTCCCGTTCATGCAGATAGACACAATTGCCATGGCTGTCGGCCAGCACCTGAATTTCGATATGGCGCGGCTGGGTCACAAATTTTTCAATGAAAATCCGATCATCACCAAAACTGGCCGCCGCTTCGTTTTTCGAACTGAGAAAGCCCTCAGCCGCTTGCACATCATCCCACGCGATCCGCATGCCCTTGCCACCGCCGCCCGCACTGGCTTTGATCATGACCGGATAACCAATCTGCCCAGATATCCGCACGGCCTCTGCCTCATCTGCGATCAGGCCCATATAGCCCGGCACGGTGGAAACACCCGCTTCAGACGCCAGTTTCTTAGAGGTAATCTTGTCCCCCATTGCCTCAATCGCGCCAGTGGGCGGGCCAATAAAGGCCACGCCTTCGGCGGCCAGCGCCGCAGCAAATTTCGGATTTTCCGACAAAAAACCATAGCCCGGATGTACCGCCTCGGCCCCCGTTTGACGAATGGCCTGCATGATCTTGTCAATCACGATATAAGATTGGTTGGCGGGTGCGGGGCCGATATGCACCGCCTCATCTGCCATCGAAACATGCAGCGCATTGCGGTCTGCATCAGAATAAACGGCAACCGTTGCAATGCCCATCTTGCGGGCTGTCTTGATGACACGGCATGCAATCTCGCCCCGATTGGCGATCAGGATCTTTTTGAACATGGTATATCCGTCTGCTGAAGGCCCGCGCAGGGGGCCGTTTGCACAAAAACAAAGGCGCCTGCCTGGGCAAACCCGGTGGCGCCTGTCGTTACATGTAACACCGCACACGCCAAAGCCCGTGCGGCTGAAAAATAAGGCGCAACAGCGCCGAATGCCTTAGCGGCAGGGCGGCATGCCCGCGACGCCGCAGCTTGCCATGCCTGCCAGCGCACCAAGCGCGGCGGTTGTGCCGACGTTATTGCTGGTGGCATCGCCCACAAGCGCACCGGCCAACCCGCCCATAAGCGCACGTTCTGATTGGGATTGCCCCGAACAGGCGCCCAAAACGACCAAAGCCGCAAACGCTGCCACCCGCAGCCCCCAAGCCTGTTGTTGTGCCATCGTGTTACCTCTTGCGTTGCTAAGTCTACGCACCAACCTTCAGGGGTTTTGCCCAATTTGTCAAAACACAAACGCGCCAGAACAGCCCACAGGGCCTCACCCCAAGATTGTATCCGAACATTGGCCATGTCCCTGATAGGTTGTATCAATCGTCATCCTCCCAGTCGGTGGGAAAACCATCATCATCATCAAATGTGAACTTTTCTGGGCTGGCAAACACGTCGGGAAAGCTGGCCTGCGCCTTGGCCAGATCAATGCGCAAAAGCGCATCATAGCTGGCTTTGTCAAACGGGTCTTCGGCTGCGACCACCTCGCGGCCAAACAACCATGACAGCCGGCCTGCATCTAAATTGCCCCGTTCAAAGGGTTCTTCGCCAAACTGCTGCCAAAGCGCCGCCATAAAGCCAGTATCTGCCGCGCGGTCTGGCGGGCGGCGATCAGGATAGCGCACGCGCGCCACAAGTGGCGTGGGTCCAGTCTTTTTATTGGCGCGTCGGATCACAAACTGAAAGTCTGTGCCACGCAAACGGCCAGGAAATCCGCGGTGCTTAAGCATCGGGGGCTGTCTCCAAAGGGTTGGGGCCTCGGTCCCGCAGGGCCTAAAGCGGAATATTGTCGTGCTTTTTCCAAGGGTTTGTCTGCTGCTTGCCACGCAGGCTGGCGAAAGCCCGCGTGATGCGCCGCCGGGTGGAATGGGGCATGATCACCTCATCAATAAACCCTTTTTCCGCCGCGACAAACGGGTTGGCAAAGCGGGTCTCATAATCTTTTACGCGGGCGGCAATCTTATCGGCATCCCCCAGTTCGGACCGATAGAGAATCTCAACCGCTCCCTTGGCCCCCATCACCGCGATTTCCGCCGTGGGCCATGCATAGTTAAAATCTCCTCGCAGATGTTTGGAAGACATCACATCATAAGCGCCCCCATAGGCCTTACGGGTGATCACGGTTACCTTTGGCACCGTCGCCTCGCCATAAGCAAAGATCAGCTTGGCCCCATGCTTGATGACGCCACCGTGTTCCTGCGTCGTGCCCGGCAAAAAGCCCGGCACATCGACCAATGTCAAAATCGGTATTTCAAACGCATCACAAAACCGCACAAACCGTGCAGCCTTGCGCGAACTGTCGATATCCAGACATCCCGCCAACACCATCGGCTGGTTGGCCACGACGCCCACGGTGCTGCCCTCAAGCCGGATAAAGCCGATCAGGATATTTTTCGCATATTCCGCCTGAATCTCAAAAAAATCACCCTCATCAGCCAGCTTATGAATCAGCTCTTTCATGTCATAGGGCTGGTTAGGATTTTCTGGGATCAGCGTATCCAAGCTTGGCTCTAACCGCGAAGGATCATCAAAAAATGGTCGCACCGGCGGCTTTTCGCGGTTGGACAGCGGCAGAAAATCAATCAAACGGCGCACTTCAGACAGCGCCTCAACGTCATTTTCAAATGCACCATCTGCAACAGCAGATTTGCGGGTGTGGGTTGAGGCGCCGCCCAGTTCTTCTGCGGTAACCACCTCATTTGTCACAGTTTTCACCACATCAGGGCCCGTGACAAACATGTAAGAGCTGTCTTTGACCATAAAGATGAAATCCGTCATGGCCGGGCTGTAGACCGCGCCCCCCGCGCAAGGCCCCATGATCATGCTGATCTGCGGAATAACACCCGAGCCCATGATGTTGCGCTGAAAGACCTCGGCATAGCCGGCAAGGCTGGCCACACCTTCTTGAATTCGCGCGCCACCAGAATCGTTGATGCCCACCACGGGCGCGCCATTTTGCAGCGCCATATCCATGATCTTTGCAATTTTGGCGGCATGCGTTTCCGAAAGTGAACCACCAAACACAGTAAAATCTTGTGAAAAGACATAGATGATGCGGCCATTGACCGTGCCCCAACCGGTCACCACACCATCGCCCGCCGGGCGGTGTTCTTGCATGCCGAATTCCGTGCAGCGATGCGCCATGAACATGTCAAACTCTTCAAAAGAGCCCTCATCCAGCAACAGATCAATCCGTTCGCGTGCGGTCAACTTGCCTTTGGCATGCTGCGCGGCAATGCGGGCATCGCCGCCACCCGAACGCGCGATAGCCCGGCGATCTTCCAGTTGTTGCAAGATATCTTTCATGGTTGTGCCTTTTTTAAACGGGCTTGGTGGCGTGCAACCTAACGGGGGCATGGCGCTTGGCCAAGCCCTTTCCAGTAAATTTGCAAATCATTGCACGCTATCATATTGCAAATTGCAAATTTGCAATATGATCGACTAATCACACGGCCAAGCAGCCGTCGCCGGGGCGAATGCTGGATGTCGCACCATGTCACCGGTTGTGATCCCCAGCCGGGCTGCCAATCCACCATTGATTTCCAGCACGGCCAAAACATCCAAACCACCATCGATGATATTTGTGTCCATCGGCCGCGCATTGGCATGCATCCCCAAAACCCGACCTGTGGCATCTAAGAAAATCATATCGAGCGGGATTCGGGTGTTTTTCATCCAAAACGTCGCGCGCTGCGGCGCATCATAAACAAACAGCATCCCAGCCGAACTGGGCAGGCTGTCGCGATTCATCAAACCTTGGGCGCGGGCCGCGGGCGTGGCCGCCAATTCCACCGAAAAACCCGCCGTGCCAAAGGCCCCACGCAGATCGACCCTATTTGCCGAACATGCCGCCAGAACCGGCCCCACCATGGCCAGCACACCAACGGCCAACCCAACCGCAAAAGTGGCACCAAAGCGGCCAAAGCCCATCATGAACTGACGCTGCGCAGCGCTGATTCCCAAGCGCAAACCTGCGCGGCCATCCGCCCGCGCTCGCCCTCAAAAATACGCAAACATACAGCCTCACCCGCCTGCAAATCGGCAAAACCCGAGCGGCGCAGAACCTCAATATGAATAAACACATCTTCACTGCGGCCATAGACATTGGCAAAGCCGAAGCCTTTGATCTTATCAAACCATTTAACCCGAGCAGGCTCTAACGGACAGGCTGCCAGGTCGGCGGCTGTCAGCTCAACCACATCGTCGTTCAATTGCAATGCAATTCCTTGCTGCAGTTCAATCCCGATCACTTCTACGGCTTGCAGGCCGCGCGCAGTTTCCTGCACGCTGACCTCAATTACCGTGCCTTCGGCCACGCTGTTTTGGCCATAGTTGCGCAGCACGTTGCCATGCAACAAAATATCGGCACCCCCGATATCAGCCACAATAAAGCCAAAGCCCTTGGCAGGATCAAACCACTTGACCTGGCCACGCAAAACACGGGGGCCATCATCCGATTGCGTCATAAGCTGTCATTCGTCCTGCATTGCATCTGTTAGCCCTGTATTGGCGCGAAGAACCGTTTGAATTCAAGCAAAAACTTTCGCCACCTTCGTGCATGGCCATTCACGAAGCGTGAGTATCAGGGATTAAGGCGCCGAATTTGCCACTCAGATGCAGTGCTGGCACGGCGCCACTGAAAGCGATCGTGCAGACGAAACTCACCATCGGCCCAAAATTCAATTTCCAGCGGTGTGATGCGGATTCCTCCCCAAAACGGAGGCCGTTTGGGGGCCGGACCTTCGCGCGCTGTCACCCGCGCCACCTCACCCATAAGTGTCAAGCGGCTGTCCAGTGGCGCTGACTGTTGCGATGCCCAAGCCCCCAGCCGGCTTTTCAGTGACCGCGACGCGTAATAGGCATCGGCCTGCGGCCCATCTTCACGGCTGGTTATGCCACGCACCCGAATTTGCCGGCGCAAAGATTTCCAGTGCAACACAAAGGCCGCCTTGCCCGCCTGTTCAATCTCGCGTGCCTTTTGGCTGGTGTAATTGGTGTAAAACACAAAGGCCGCTGCCTCGATTTCTTTAAGCAAAACCATCCGAACATTTGGTAACCCATCCGCATCCACTGTCGCCAGCGCAATGGCGTTTGGATCGTTTGGTTCTTTTGGTTCGGCCTCGGCCAGCCAGGATCTGGCTATGACAAAGGGATCTTCACCCGCAAAAATACCCCCACGATCGCTCATCCGCGCGCCCTCCTGTTCGGCTGGTCAACGGGCGCCCTGCGCCCCGCATCGTTGTGACCCGCCAGCGCCCTTGATGCAAGCCAAGCAATCGCCTAAACGATCAAGATTGCGCAAAAGACATGGGGTCCTGATGTCACCAAAATTGCTAAGCGGCAAACGCGGCCTGATCATGGGTCTGGCAAATGATAAATCCATCGCCTGGGGCATTGCAAAGGCCTGCGCCGAAGCAGGTGCTGAAATGGCCTTTTCTTATCAGGGAGATACGCTGAAAAAGCGGGTGGAACCCTTGGCGCAGTCTATCGGTGTGACCGAGCTGATTGAATGCGATGTCGCAGATGCGGGGTCATTGGATCGTCTGTTTGATCACTTGCAAAAAGTGTGGGGCAAGCTGGATTTCGTGGTTCATGCCATCGGATTTTCCGACAAGGGCGAACTGCGCGGACGTTATGTTGACACCGGCCCAGAAAATTTCCGCATGACGATGGATATTTCCGTCTATTCCTTTACCGCTGTATGCCAACGCGCCGCCGCGATGATGCCCGATGGCGGCAGCCTGCTGACGCTGACATATTATGGCGCCGAGCGCGTGATGCCACATTACAACGTGATGGGCGTGGCAAAAGCCGCACTAGAGGCATCGGTGCGTTACATCGCCGAAGATCTTGGCAAAGATGGCATTCGGTGCAACGCCATTTCAGCGGGCCCGATCAAAACGCTTGCCGCCAGCGGCATCGGTGATTTCCGGTATATTTTGAAATGGAATGAACTGAATTCACCGCTGCGGCGCAACGTCAACCAAGATGAGGTTGGCCAATCCGCACTTTATCTTCTGTCAGACATGGGGTCTGGTGTCACCGGCGAAGTGCATCATGTCGATGCGGGCTATCATGTCGTCGGCATGAAGGCTGTAGATGCGCCCGATATTGATGTTGTGACCGGCCGCAAAGACTAAAATTCCGATTGCCCGCAAGCAGGAGCCTGCCATGAATGATCGTCTGCCCCACGAAAAAGGCTTTCACGTCAGTTGGGATCAAATTCACCGCGATTCCCGCGCACTGGCTTGGCGGCTGGACGGCCAAGGGCCTGATGAGGGTGCATGGCGGGCGGTGGTGGCGATCACGCGTGGTGGCATGGCCCCTGCGATGATTGTCAGCCGAGAGTTGGACATCCGCGTTGTCGATACGATTTCGGTGAAATCTTATAATCACCAAAATCAGACCGAGGCGCGGGTGATCAAATCACCACAATCCGAGATCATGGGTGATGGCACCGGCATTTTGATCATTGATGATCTGGTTGATACCGGCAAAACGCTTGAAATTGTGCGTTCACTTTACCCCAAGGCGCATTTTGCCACCGTTTACGCCAAACCATCTGGGCGTCCGATGGTCGACACCTTCATCACCGAGGTCAGCCAAGACACTTGGATCTTTTTCCCTTGGGACATGGCGCTGCAATATGTCGAACCCTATCGCGGGCGCGACTGACGCCTGACGAATGACGCGTTACGACTGACACAGGCACGCCGAACGTTTGGATAAAGAGGCCCTTTGGATGATCGCCCCAATCGCACAACGCCCTGCCCACCCACTGAATGCCCAAATGGCCGGCACCTTTGCCCCCCCAGTGATGGAGGCCCGGCGTTGGCTTGAGGGTATGCATTTCCCAGCCGAGCGTCCGTTGCTCAATGTCAGCCAAGCAGCCCCGATCGCGCCACCCCCCTTGGCCCTGCGCCAAGCGCTGGCCGAGGCCGCACTAAACGATGACAGCGCCCATCTTTATGGGCCTGTTTTGGGGTATGCCCCGTTGCGCGCTGAACTTGCGCAGCAATGGTCAACGGCGTATGGGGGCACAATTCATCCAGATCAGGTCGCGATCACCGCCGGATGCAATCAGGCCTTTTGTGCCGCCATTGCCACGCTGGCTGGTACTGGTGATCAGGTGATCGTTCCGACACCATGGTATTTCAATCACAAGATGTGGCTGGATATGCAGGGCGTGGAAACCGTGGCCTTGCCCACTGGCCCCAGCCTGATCCCAGACGCTGAGCATGCAGCAGCGCTTATCACCCAGGCGACGCGCGCAATCGTGCTGGTCAGCCCCAACAACCCCGGCGGCGTCGAATACCCCGCCGAAACCTTGGCCGCATTTTATCGCCTGGCGCAATCGCGCGGGCTGGCACTGATTGTTGATGAAACCTACCGCGATTTTGATACCCGTTCAGCCGCGCCGCATGCGCTGTTTTCTGACACCGACTGGCCACAGACCCTGATCCATCTGTACAGCTTTTCCAAAGCCTATCGTCTGACAGGGCACCGAGTTGGTGCTTTGGTCGCGGGCCAAGCGCGGATGGCTGAAATTGAAAAATTTCTAGACACTGTCACCATTTGCCCCAACCAGCTTGGCCAACGCGCAGCCCTGTGGGGGATGCAAAATCTGGGCGCATGGCTGGCCGAAGAGCGGTTGGAAATTCTGGCGCGCAGTGCTGCAATGCGTCAGGGTTTTGCCCGGCTAGAGGGTTGGCGACTGCTGGGGTGCGGGGCCTATTTTGCTTATGCTGAACATCCCTTTGTGCTGCCCTCAAACGTGCTGTCGCGCGCTTTGGTACAAAAAGCCCATGTGCTCACGCTGCCAGGAACGATGTTCACCCCCAGCAACGACACTGCCGGGCCGCGCCAAATTCGGATCGCTTTTGCCAATATTGACCGCACGGAAATTGCCACTCTGTTTGACCGTTTGGTGGGTTTTGCCCCCTGAGCGCGCCCACCCTGTGTGACCGCACCGCCAAAGCCTTGCCCCGCTGCGCCACAGCGCATAGAACTGCGGGCGATCTTGAAAGAAAGAAGCTTCTATGTCGAACCTGAACATGCGCAAAAAGAATAGCCCGATTGTGTGGGGCGTCATGGGGTTGTTGGTCTTGGGGCTGGGCGGTTTTGGGGTTACCAATTTTTCAGGCGGCGCACGCGCGATTGGTGCGGTTGGTGATCGTGACATTACCATTCGCAGCTATGCCAATGCGTTGCGTCAGGAAATGGCCGCCTTTGGCGCACAAGTGGGCATGCAGATCAGCTTTCAACAAGCCCAAAGTGTTGGAATTGACGCGTCGGTGCGCAGCCAATTGGTGACGATGGCCGCACTTGATAACGAAACCGAACGCTTGGGGGTTTCTATCGGCGACAGCCGCGTGCGCGACACGCTGCTTGGAATTGCGCAGTTTCGCGGTATTGACGGCAAATTTGACCGTGACGCCTATGCCTTTGCCCTGAAAAACGAAGGCTTGGCTGAGGCAGAGTTTGAAGCAACCGTGCGCGATGAAACCGCGCGCACCTTGTTGCAGGGCGCGGTTGTGGGCGGGGTGATTGCCCCGATCACGCTGGTGGACACGCTTTACGCCAACGCCGCCGAAACGCGCGAGTTGTCTTTTGTCACGCTGGACCCAGCCGCCCAAGCCGCCAGCCTGCCCATGGCAACCCCCGCGGATCTGCAGAATTTTTACAGCGAAAACCCCGCCCTGTTCACCCGCCCCGAGGCCAAGCGGATCACCTATGCCAAGCTGATGCCTGACATGCTGCTAGATGAGGTTACCGTCGACGAAGACGCGCTGCGAGAACTTTATGATGCACAAATTGACACCTTTGTGCAGGCAGAGCGGCGCTTGGTCGAACGGCTGGCCTTTGCCAGCGAAGCCGATGCCTTGGCTGCGCGCGCCCGGGTTGATGCCGGTACCGCCAGCTTTGATGATTTGGTGGCCGAGCGCGATCTAAGCAGCGCCGACACAGATATTGGCGATGTCTCAGCCCAAGATTTGGGCGCGGCAGCCGATGCGGTCTTTGCGCTGAGCGCACCGGGCATCGCAGGGCCTGCGCCCTCATCGTTTGGGCCCGCGCTTTACAGGGTGAATGGCATTCTGGCCGCCCAGGAAACCAGCTTTGACGAGGCCAGGCCTGAACTGCTGCGCGAATATTCCAGCGATCAAGCCCGCCGTTTGATCGAAAATCGCATGAGCGGGATCGATGATCTGTTGGCTGGTGGGGCCACACTGGAAGAGCTGGTGACCGAGGCCGAGATGATTTTGGGACAGATCGATTTCTATGATGGGTCTGACGACGAAATGGCCGCCTATTCTGCGTTTCGCGCAGCAGCGAACGCGCTGACACCCGACGATTTTCCAGCCATCCTTACGCTCGACGATGGCGGCATTGCCGCGATGCGGCTGGATGAAACGCTGCCAGCGCAGTTGCGCCCCTTTGATGATGTGCGCGATCAAGTGCAAGACGCGTGGGATGCGACTGCAATCACCAGCGCGCTGATGGCGCAAGCGCAAGCCATGAAAACTGCGCTCGATCAAGGTGCAGCCCCCGACAGCCTGACCCCACCGCTGCAAAACCTGCCTGCGGTGCGCCGCGATGAAGGTGCGGGCCAGATCCCCCAAATGCTGGTGCAGGCGGGCTTTGGTATGAACACGGGCGAGGTTCAGGTGATTGATGACGGCCAGCGCGTGCATGTGCTGCGGTTGGGCGCAATTCTGCCCGCGCCCCTGCCGCCGGCCGAGGGCAGCGCCGCCGCCGACCTGCGCCGCCGCATTGAAAGCCAGATGGCACAGGGTGTGGCCCAAGATGTCTTTGGGCTTTTCTCGACGGCGGTGCAAAACCAAGCGGGCATTTCGCTCGATCAAGCGGCGATCAATGCCGTGCATGCCCAGTTCCCGTAATTTTTGCGTATCGGAGACCGCGCCGTGGTGCTGACACCTTCGTTTGAAACCTTTGAGGCAGGCTGGGCGCGCGGCGAAAATCAGGTCGTCTATACGCGCCTTGCCGCCGATCTGGATACGCCCGTTTCGTTGATGCTGAAACTGGCCGAAGCGCGCAAAGACAGCTTTATGCTCGAGTCGGTGACCGGCGGCGAGGTGCGTGGCCGCTATTCGGTGGTGGGCATGAAGCCTGACCTGATCTGGCAATGTCACGGCACCCAAAGCGCCATCAACCGCGAAGCGCGCTTTGATCCCGCCGCCTTTACCCCACTGCCCGGCCACCCATTGGAAACACTGCGCGCCTTATTGGCCGAAAGCCGGATTGATTTGCCCGATGATCTGCCGCCGATTGCAGCCGGGCTTTTTGGCTATCTGGGCTATGATATGATCCGGTTGGTGGAACATCTGCCCAACGTCAACCCTGATCCGCTGGGCCTGCCCGATGCGGTCATGTTGCGCCCCTCGGTGGTGGCGGTGCTTGATGGTGTTAAGGGCGAGGTGACGCTGGTATCGCCCGCATGGGCCAGTTCTGGTCTGTCGGCGCGGGCGGCCTATGCACAAGCAGCCGAACGGGTGATGGATGCGCTGCGCGATCTGGATCGTCAGGTGCCAGGCCGGGCCCGTGATCTGGGCGATGCCACCCCAGTCGCCGAGCCGGTATCGAATTTCACCAAAGACGCCTACAAGGCCGCCGTGGAACGTGCCAAAGATTATATCCGGGCCGGTGACATCTTTCAGGTGGTCCCCGCCCAGCGTTGGACCCAAGATTTTCCGCTGCCCCCCTTTGCCCTTTATCGCAGCCTGCGTCGCACCAACCCGTCGCCTTTTTTGTTCTTTTTCAATTTTGGCGGCTTTCAGGTCATTGGCGCCAGCCCGGAAATTTTGGTGCGCCTGCGTGATGGTGAGGTAACAATTCGCCCGATCGCTGGCACAAGACCCCGTGGCGCAACCCCCGAAGAAGACCGCGCACATGAGGCAGATTTGCTCGCCGACGCAAAAGAACGCGCCGAACATCTGATGTTGCTTGATTTGGGGCGCAATGATGTGGGCCGAGTGTCAAAAGTGGGCACAGTGCACCCAACAGAGACGTTCATCATTGAGCGCTATAGCCATGTGATGCACATTGTGTCGAACGTGGTGGGCGAATTAAAAGACGGTGAAGACGCACTGTCAGCCCTGCTGGCGGGCCTGCCTGCAGGCACGGTTTCAGGATCGCCCAAAGTGCGCGCCATGGAAATCATTGATGAATTAGAGCCCGAGAAACGTGGCGTCTATGGTGGTGGTGTTGGCTATTTCGCCGCAAATGGCGAGATGGATATGTGCATCGCGCTGCGAACTGCGGTGTTAAAGGACGAAAAGCTTTATGTCCAAGCCGGGGGCGGCGTGGTTTATGACAGCGACCCCGAGGCCGAATGGCAGGAAACCGTGAACAAATCACGCGCGCTGCGCCGGGCAGCGGCCGATGCGGGGCTGTTTGCACGCCCCAGCAATTTCTAACCCCAGAAAATTCTAACCCACGGCAATTTCTAACCCACGGCGTCTTGCCCCACGACTGCCCATTCGACTGCCCATTCGGCTGCCCA
>CALAXT010000029.1 GCA_937895435.1 uncultured Paracoccaceae bacterium
ACCATGCAATCATGCGTTCCTCGGCAAGACGGGCTGCAGGTTCGTCATACCGTGGCGTTGTATCGTTGTGGAATCCATGGTTCACATCTGGGTAGATGTGCGCCTCATAGCGCTTACCACTTTCGTTGAGCGCCTGCTGAAAGTCTGGCCACATGGCGTTGATCCGTTGATCAAGTGCGGCAAGTTGGATCAGCAGTGGCGCTTCAATCCGGGCGACTTGGGCGCTGTCAGGTGCTGAGCCGTAGAATGGCACGCCTGCAGCCATCTCAGGGTAGGCCACGGCAAGCTTGTTTACGACGCCGCCACCATAGCAAAATCCCGTCGCGCCAACCTTGCCATTGGTGCCATCAAGGGCACGAAGATATTCAAAACCAGCGAAAAAGTCGTTTAGCAGTGCCTTTTGATCAAGGGTTCGCTGCATCTCACGGCCCTCATCATCGCTGCCCGGATAACCACCGAGTGAGGACAGACCGTCGGGGCCCATGGCGACAAACCCTGCCTTGGCCAGACGGCGGACAACATCACGTATATAGGGATTGAGGCCTCGGTTTTCGTGAACAACAAGCACGGCTGCCGGCGGATTCTGGGCATCGATGCGTGCTGGGCGCACGAGATAAGCAGTGATATCCCCAGTGCCATCTGGGCTCCGGTAAGTGATGTCCTGACCCACGATGTCAGGGTCGTCCACTGCAACCTGCTGGGCCAATGCGTAATTCGGCGTTAGTGTGCCAAGAATCGCGGCCACCGTCAGCCCACCCACGGCCCATTTGCTTGCACCATCCAGAAACTCGCGTTTCGAAATCTTTCCATGCGCATAGTAATCGTAGAGATCGAGAAGCTCCTGATCAAAATCGGCTGCGGTAAGGCGGGGCTGTGGGATACGGTCATGCATTCAGAATTCTCCCTGCTGGTTACTGTTAAAGTATACCCTGCAAACGCAAACCCGTCACTCAGGTTTTTTAACTTTTTGTAAGCAGCATCTGTGCCAGTAAACCCAAGGCAACCGATGGCAGGCTGTCCAATACGTTCTGGGGGATCACACTTTACTTAAAGCCAGTAGCCGTATCGACCCACAGCAACATCCAGCGGCCATCGATAAGCGGACTGGTTTCAGGAATACCCAAAAAATGCGGATGGCGCAGGCGACATCCCCAGCCACAGCCGAAACAAGACGGTTGTGGCGAGGGGTATCGCTGAGAGGAAGACCTTTGGGCAACTTTCAGGGTGCGCATATTAATGGGTCTGAAGCCTAAAGACGAGCACCACACCGCCGCGCACGAGAACGCTTCAGGCGGCAGCCCGCCATGTGGCAGCTATCTTTTACTTTTGGCCAGCCCAGACACTTTGCGGCACAAACACCACGCCCTGTGCCAACAGCCGGGCCGTGCGCAGCAGACCAGCTGAGTTTAGTTGAAACGCACCCCCCTGCTCTGAGTAATCAACTGTCACATCGATATCACCACCGGGGTGCTCAATTTTTACCAACGCCGGGTTTCCAGCCGGTTTTTCGAAAAGCCCCTCGGCCACGGTGCCCGGTGTCAGCACGCAAGATGCCAAGCATTGTGCCCCAGTTACAGCCATAGTCGGGTGGCAGTTCCACGGCATGAAATAGCGCGCACGGATCGTGCCACCGGCGCTTGGCTTGGACAAAATTGCAAATTTGGGCGTGACTGATTTTGATACATCGCCCAACCCCATCAGACGTCCAGCTTGTAGGCGGATTGGCTCCATCCTTGCATAAAACGCTCTGTTCTCATCGAGTTGCGCCGCGGTTTCATCCCCTGTCAGCCCAAAATCTGACGCGCGCGCAATGGCAATCGGCATGGCAACATCCATGCATGTGACCTCAATTCCGTCAATCACGTCGCGCAGATTTCCGCTGGGCAGCAACGCACCACAAACCGACCCAACCACATCCATAAAGTTCAAGAAAACCGGTGCAGCACTGCCCGGCACACCGTCAATCTGGGCCTCACCATCATAGTCGACCCGGCCACCGGGTGTGCAGACCACCGCCTCAATCATCGCTTCGGTGTTGACCGAACGGATACGCACCCGCGTCTGGCCCTCTTGTGCGGGAAACAGCCCCATTTCGATGGCCGCTGGGCCAACAGATGACAGCATATTGCCGCAGGTGGGTTTGTAATCCACCAGACGTTCTTCGACGGACACTTGGGCAAAAAAATAATCAATATCAGCGTCAGGATGCGCCGACCGCGACAGCATGGCCACTTTGGTCGTCACGGCAGCGCCGCCGCCAATACCATCAATATTCAGCGGGTGGCCCGAGCCCAGAACCGTCAGCAAAACTTGTGACAGTGTATCCAGATCTTCGGGCAGATCCGCACGGTTGAAATAAGGCCCACGCGAAGTGCCGCCACGCATGAAAAGAAACGGGATCGGTGTCTGTTGCATCATCAAACCTCTGAGATCAGGCGCGCAAGGTGGTGGGCAAAGGCATGTGTGCCAATTTGCCCACCCAAATCTGGCGTGCGGGTGTTGGGGGAAAGCAGGGCAGTATCAATTGCAGTTTCAATCGCTGCTGCGGCATCTGCAGCGCCCAAATGACGCAGCAGCATGGCCGCAGAACCAATTAAGGCCGTCGGGTTGGCGCGGTCGGTGTCGGCCAGATCGGGGGCAGAGCCGTGCTGTGCTTGGGCGACGGCAAAGTCAGGGCCCAAGTTCAACGAAGCACCCAGCCCCAAACCACCCGCCATTTCGGCCGCCAAATCTGACAAAATATCACCAAACATATTTGTGGTCACAATCACATCAAACCGAGCTGGATCGCGCACCATCAGCGCGGCGGCCGCATCAACCAACACTTCTTCATATCGAATTTGGGGATAGCGCGCAGCCACGGCGCGCACTTCATCCAAAAACAATCCGTCTGACATGCGCATCACGTTTGCCTTATGCACCGCCGCCACCCGCAAAGCGGGGCGGGCTTGGGCCAAGTCAAAGGCAGCCTCGGCGATGCGTTTGCTGGCTTTGGCGGTGACTTTACGCAGGGCCAGCGCCACGCCCGGCTCTGGCATGAATTCCCCAGCCCCCGCAAACATATTACGGTCCGCATAAAACCCTTCCAGATTTTCGCGCACAACAATCATATCCAAGGGCGCAGCAATCGGGCGCGGCACGCCCGGCCGACCGCGAGCGGGGCGGATATTGGCGTAAAGCTCCAGCTCGCGGCGCAAAACACCCGATGGGTTTCGCCCGCCTTGCGCAACCGGCGGATAGGCATTGTGCGACACCGGCCCCAGCACAACACCCGCCACAGATTTTGCTGCCGCAATCACCGGGTCTGGAATGGTCGTGCCGTGGGTTTTCAGCGCGGCAAAACCAATATCGGCCTGCGAAAACTGCAGCGACAGGTTGAAGCGCGCGTCGGCCGCAGCCAGCACCGTATGGGTTGCCGCCACTATTTCTGGGCCGATCCCGTCACCGGGCAAAAGCAGAATTTTCATAGGGTCACCGGAAGGGCCAAGGAAGATCATAGACATTCTGAATATAGCCATACGGAAAATTCAGGGAAAGTGCATAGGCAAGACCCAAAATAAAACCAGAGGCCATTACGGTCATAAGCAAGGTCACGATCCAGCTGGTTTTTGCCCGCTTGCGCAGAAAAAACACAAAAAAGCCAATCATGCTGGCGTAAAAGCCAATCAGCGCTGTTGCGGCAACCAAACCGCCCACCCAAATCAGCCCTCCCCAAAGCCCACCGATACCGGGTTGGCCAACATGATCACCGGTCTTTTCGGCATCAAAATGCGCCGGATGTCCTGGTCTGCCCTGCCACAGCTGAACCATCAGCGGTGCCAAGAACAACAAACCGACCCCCGCAACAGCCATCGGGAACACCGCACCCAAAAAGCTGTGGCGCAATGCATCATTTAACGCAAAGGCCAGCAACAGCACGACCAGCAGCGCAAAGCCAATCTGCGGCATCCGCGCACCACGCGTGGCCATCACCTCACCGCTGGCGGCAGCGGTGGTGGTGTCACCGGTGTCATCCACACGGTTGCGCAAGCCAAAATAGACTGACACCAACGTCATCAGCGCAATGATGACAACACCCGGGCGCAGGGTCATGCTCCAACCATAAAACTGCACGGCCTGATAAAAATAGGTTTCAGCTTGGGGGGCCAGCACAAAGCCAATCAGCAACGCAGGGCGCGGCCAGCCAAACCGCTTCATCAACACGCCCAAAACCCCCAGCACCAACAGGGCCACCAGATCGGCCAAGTCGCGGGTGGCCTGAAACGCCGCAAAGCAGATCAGCGCAATCATGAATGGCGCCAGTTTCTGAAACGGAATTTGCGTCAGCCGCGAAATTGGAATGGCCAGCAGCAAACAGATCCCGGCCCCCATCACATTGGCCAGAGCCAACGACCAGATCACAGAATAGGTGACATCAAGATCAGCCCCGACCATTGAGGGGCCTGGTTCAATCCCCAAAAGCACCATGCCACCCAAAAACACTGCCATCGATCCCGAGCCCGGAATGCCAAAGAGCATCGTCGGCAGCAACGCCCCACCCTGCATGGCGTTATTGGCGCTTTCGGGCGCAATCACGCCACGAATATCGCCATTGCCAAACTTGGGGTCTTTTTTGCTTGTCTGCACCGCATGGCCATAGGCGATCCAGTCGACAACCGACCCGCCCAAACCCGGAATCGCACCAATGATGCAGCCCAAACCACCGCAGCGCAGCGACAGCCACACGTTCTGCCACCAATCCACAAAACCACGCCCCCAGCCCGAGCCAAGCGCGTTGCTTTGCGCAATAGACGAATTGCGCCGCAGCAAATCGGCAATTTCCGGAATGGCAAAAAAGCCCAAACCCACGACCACCAACGGGATGCCATCATAAAGATAGTCAAACCCAAAGATCATCCGAAATTCACCCGTGGCCGGCGCCCCACCGATCGAACCGATACAAAGGCCCAAACAACACGCCGCCAACCCTTTGGCCAAACTGCGTCCTGCCAAAACCGCCACCATCGACAGCCCAAACAGCGCCAGCATGAACAATTCAGCCGACCCAAAGGCCAAAATCAACGGCCGGGCAATCACAACAAATCCGGTCAGGATCACTGCGCCAAAAACGCCCCCAAACATAGATGAAATAAATGCCGCCGAAAGCGCACGCGCCGCCTGCCCCTGACGGGCCAGCGGAAAACCATCAAGCACAGTCGCCTGACTGGCAGATGAGCCGGGGATACCCATCAAAACCGATGAAAACGTATCAGATGTTGGGATAACCGCCACCAAGCCAATCAACATAGCCAGGGCCGACACCTCATCCATGCCGTAAAGAAACGGCATGAGAAG
>CALAXT010000030.1 GCA_937895435.1 uncultured Paracoccaceae bacterium
CTGATATGGCCTTGTATTGGTTTGCGCGGATCTGACCAATAGATGTCAGAAACTCACCACCAATGCTTGCCCGCTTGTGACCTGATTTCATTTCATAGTCGTAAAATGCGTTCACACCCAAGATCACGGTTTCTGCATCATTAATGTGACGTGCGCCCAAGCCCAAATTTGCTGTGGTGCGGCTGTTATAATGGCCCAGCGATGTTTGATTGAACAAAAACCAGTTCTTGGTTTCTTTCAGGCCATAGACAGATTTTGCATCAAACGATGGCTCGCCAGCCTCAGTTCCGATGGAAAGATCAAGATATTTCCAATTTCCACCGACCATTTTGCCAGACTGATCACTAAGAAACCTGTTCACAGCACCTATTGAATAATCAACAGACTTGTTTTCAACGAAGGGCTGCAATTCAAAATTTTCTTGGCCTTCGACCAAGGCATTAGCAAGGTCGGTGGCAATGCCTGACGGTTGTGCTGTTGCCATGACAGCCACAAGGGAAAACCCAAGTGTTGATCCAGCCAATGTAAGTGATTTTTTTACAGAGGCACGTTTATTTTCTGCGAACATTCACTGTTCTCCATTTTGCAGGCGCAGTCATTAATTCTCAGAATTCATGAGATGACTGTATTTCTGTTGCCACATTTTAGAACTGTTTTTGATATGTGCATCTTACTGATTAAAATCAAGAAAAATATTAAACGCTGCAAACAATTTACTGGAAGTGATGGTGGGATGGTATGTGTGTGTTCGATACCGCAAATGCTTCAGCAGCACTGTGTCATTCCTAAAATAAAATGATTTAGAGTGTATGATGGTTGCCGATTGATAACGGTCGTGCTTGACAAATTTTACACGAATGAGTGACTGCCCATATAATATTCCGGCATCAAAAAGGCGTTTGGTGCCTTTTCGACATTGGCAGCGTTGCTTTGGAATTTGACGTGGCTGCAGTCGGCCCCGTCGTTTTCGTGTAACATTGTGCAGCTTACAGACATGTGCACTGTCATCGGCTTGAAAACAGATTTTTCACGCCATTTAAACAATCATGTTTTTTGAAATTGGTGGAGCCACGGGGAATCGAACCCCGGACCTCTTGAATGCCATTCAAGCGCTCTCCCATCTGAGCTATGACCCCACCGGATGCGCGGCTATGGGCGCCGCGTCGTCTCTCTAGGCAAGGGCGAGGGGCAGTTCAAGCGAAAAACCCCCCCGCCTTTCATTATCCTTCGTCGTCGCTTCCTGCCACATCTGTCAGGTCATCGAGCGATACGGTATCGTCGTCATCTTCTTCCAGCAGATCGTCTTCCAGATCGACGTCTTCTGTGGATTCTGTTGCCAACAAATCTTCGTCGGTGTCCAGATCATCAACGAGAACTTCGTCTTCATCCTTTTCGCGTGCGACACGTGCCGACACAACCGAGCTTGCCTTGCGGCGCGCGGATTCCAGATCTACGATCTCGCCAGTATACGGGCTGACGATCGGGCTTTTGTTAAGATCGTAAAAGCGCTTTCCCGTGGTGGGGCAAATGCGTTTTACGCCCCATTCTTCTTTGGGCATGGTGATCCCTTCTTTGCAGGCTGTGCACAAGGGCTGGCAGTTGCCACAACTCTGTGGGGCTGTCAAAGGCTTTCGCGCGACTTTTTTGCCAAGCGTGCGGTTTGGTGGCGGATGCGGGACACTTGCCTCGGGGCAAGGGCTGCGGCAAGAGGGGCGTGTGCACGAAAAGGGCATCTGAGATGGCGGCCAGCTTTATTTTTGGTGATCCCCCTATTGAGGTAATTTTGCGCGCCCATGCCAGGGCGCGTCGCTTTTCTTTGCGGGTCTCGCAGCGCACGGGTGTGGTCAGTCTCAGCCTGCCGCCCTGGGCGCCAGAACAAGAGGCTTGGCGGTTTGTGCAGGCGCAAGAGGCCTGGATTCGCAAAGCCCAAGCCGCATTGCCCTCAGCCGCATCTTGCGCGGTCTTGGGCGGAACAGTTCTGTTTCGGGGCAGACCCTATCGGCTTGAGACCGCTAAGGTGCGCAGCGTTGCACTGCAAGATGATTGCATTGTGTTGCCCGAGGGGCGTCAGGCCCCTGTGCGGCGGCTTGAGACATTCTTGAAACATTCGGCCCGGCTTGATCTGATGGCCGCCTGCACCCGACATGCAGCGCGGCTGGGGCGGCCATTTGGCCGAGTAACGCTGCGTGATCCCGTGTCGCGCTGGGGGTCTTGCACTGCCGAAGGGCATTTGATGTTTTCATGGCGCTTGATCATGGCCCCACCCAAGGTGCTTGATTATGTTGCTGCCCATGAGGTCGCCCATTTGGCACAGATGAATCATGCCCCGGTCTTTTGGGCCGAAGTGGCGCGGCTGATGCCCGGTTACGCCGAACCGCGGGCATGGTTGCGCAGCCATGGCCACAGTTTGCACCAGATCCAATTCAGCAAGCTTGGGCCCAAGCATGATGCTGAGAATTGACCGTGGTGCGGTGTGCTCTGCGCCTGCTTGACCGATCTTGGGTTTAAGATCACAACACAGCATGACCCTTGTTCCAGCCCCCTCTCGTAGCGCCGAGGCGCCTGCCGCCCATGAGCGGCTTTACCGCAGTTTGCGCACGCAGGTGATCCACGGCGAGTTGCCACCTGGCCAGGCGTTGACGTTGCGTGGGTTGGCAGCGAAATTTGATGTTTCAATGACGCCCGCAC
The DNA here is from genome assembly GCA_937895435.1 of uncultured Paracoccaceae bacterium. Lineage (GTDB taxonomy): Bacteria > Pseudomonadota > Alphaproteobacteria > Rhodobacterales > Rhodobacteraceae > CALAXT01. Next base: position 2,689 of record CALAXT010000030.1, read on the forward strand.
GAGAAGCCGTGCGACGTTTGGTGGCTGAAGGTGCGCTGACGCTGAGTGCATCGGGGCGCATTTCCACCCCCGCGCTTGCCAATGAGCGAATCGAGGAACTGGCCGCTATTCGCGCGCTTCTTGAACCCGAATTGGCCAGCCGTGCGCTGCCAAGGGCGCATTTTGCGTTAATTGACCGTTTAAGTGTGATTAACACCGCAAATGCCGAGGCTGTGGCCAAGCATGACGCGGTGGCCTATGTCCGCACCAATCTGGAATTTCACCGCACGCTTTATTTGCGCGCGCAGGCGCCTGCGATGTTGGCGATGGTTGAAACAATTTGGTTGCAATTGGGCCCAACCATGCGTGCGGTCTATAGTCGGCTGCGCCGAAGTGAGGCGCCGCCCCACCATCGCTTGATTTTGGCTGCGCTGCGCGCGGGCGATGAGCCAGGTTTGCGGTTGGCGGTGCGCGTGGATGTGACGCAAGGTTTGCGGCATTTGTTGATGTAGGGATTTTGGGTGGGCACAGCGGGGGGCTGCCTGCCCCCCCTACGGGCCTTTGGCCCGCGGCCCCCCGGGGATATTTTTTAACGAAAGAGGCGTCAGCATACAAAAATGCTGATTGTCACCAGATTTGGTGGCATGGAGAAATGAGGCATGCGTGATCAATGGTTTTATTGGATGATTAGAGGCGCATGGTTTTTTGACGGGACGGTGGTTTTTGCGCGCATATCTGGACGGCGCAGCAAGAAGCCTGAGGGTGGATACGTCGGGGGCTGATCCGTCACATATGCGTGAGATGCTTGGCGAGGGCGTTTTGCCGATTGTGTGATTGATGGAGCGGCTTTTGATGCAGGGGGTGCGGCGGGCCACTGTTGAGAACATATGGTACGGTTCTGCCCCGATCCAAGGGTGGGGTGCTGTGCGTTCGGATCAACCGAGCGGTCTTGTGACACAGGTGTAACCGCCCCCCATATGTCGTGTGGGGGGCGGTCTTTCGATTGGTCAGGCGTGAATGGGGCCATCACCGCAGGCCAGCGCGGCTTCGCGCACCGCTTCGGAATAGGTGGGGTGAGCGTGGCAAGTGCGGGCCAGATCTTCCGCAGCGGCGCCAAATTCCATTGCGACGCATATTTCGTGGATCAGGTCACCCGCGGAGGGACCGATGATGTGGGCGCCCAAGATACGGTCTGTCTTTGCATCAGCCAGAATTTTGACAAAGCCATCAGCGGCAAAATTCGCCTTGGCTCGGCCATTGCCCATGAAGCTAAAGCGACCAACTTTGTAGGGATGGCTCTGCTCTTTCAGCGACTCTTCGGTTTGGCCGACGCTGGCGACCTCGGGATGGGTGTAAATCACGCCTGGAATGACTGCGTAATTCACGTGACCGGCGCGTCCTGCGATGATCTCGGCCACGGCCATACCTTCATCTTCGGCTTTATGGGCCAGCATGGGGCCGGGGATGGCATCGCCAATTGCATAGAGGCCGGGGATATTGGTGGCGTAATGCGCGTTGGTGGCGATTTGGCCCCGTGGTGTCAGGGTAACCCCGAGCGTGTCGAGCCCCAGACCTGTTGTATACGGTCGGCGGCCTGTGGCCACCAGAACGACGTCAGCAGGCAGGCTGTGGGTGCTGTCATCCTTGCGCAGGGTATAGATTACCTCGGCTTTTGCACCGCTTTGCGCCACTTTTTGAACGGCTGCGCCTGTGATGATTGTAAGACCCTGTTTTTTCAAGATTTTTTCGAAAGCTTTGGCGATTTCTGCATCATTCCCTGGGATGAGGCCATCGAGATATTCCACAACGGTAACCTGGCTGCCCAAACGGGCATAAACCGAGCCCAGTTCCAGCCCGATCACGCCGCCGCCAATCACCACCATATTTTCTGGAATTTTGCCAAGTGACAGCGCGCCGGTTGAGGTCACAACGGTGGTTTCGTCGATTGTGATCCCAGGAAGGGTGGCGGATTCAGAGCCGGTGGCGATGACGATGTTTGTTGCGCTGTGAATCGCATCGCCGATTTGTACTTGGCCTGCGGCAGGGATATGCGCCCAGCCTTTGAGCCACGTGATTTTGTTCTTTTTGAACAGAAATTCGATGCCTTTGGTATTTTGAGCGATGACGTCATCTTTGTAGACGCGCATCTTTTCCCAATCAACACTGGGGGCAGGGCCGATGAGGCCCATTTTGGCAAAGGTTTCTGTCGCTTCGTATAAGGCGTGGCTGGCGTGGAGCAGCGCTTTGGAGGGGATGCAGCCCACATTCAGGCAGGTGCCGCCGAGTGTCTCGCGGCCTTCGACGACGGCTACTTTCAGCCCAAGCTGGGCTGCGCGGATGGCGCAGACATAGCCGCCGGGGCCGGCACCGATGACGATGAGGTCGAAACTTGGCATGGTCTTACCTTTCGCAGGGAAAATAGGGGGCGGGAGAAGTGGACGGGGGGCTTTCTGCCCCCCGGTGGTGAGGAAGACCCTCACCACGCCCCCCGAGGATATTTGAGAACGAATGAGTCACTGGCTAGAGCAGCCCAGCCAAGAGCATGACGACCGTGGCAAGGAGGCCCAGGCCCCATATGATCGAGCGGCCCGGGGTGAGGCCCAGCGCATAGGCCGGCACGTAGAGCACGCGTGCGGTTAGATAAGCCCAAGCGCAGAGCGCGGTCAGGGGGGACGTTTTGCCCGCAAGTGTCACAACCAGCACTGCGGCACCAAAAAGGATCAGTGCTTCAAAGTGGTTTTCCATCGCGCGTCTAAGTCGCCCCGCAAGGGGGGAGAGGGGGGTGGGTGGTGGTGTGTCGCGTGGGCCTGCGGGCCAATCGCTGCCAAGGCTGCGTGTGACCACGGCAGACATCGCCATGATCTGGCCCACTTGCAGCAGGCAGGCAAGGGCGAGGGCTGTCAGTTCTGGGGACACGCGACACGCCTTTCGTTTACAGGTCCATCAGCAGGCGGCGTGGATCTTCCAATGCGTCTTTGACGCGCACAAGAAAGGTGACGGCGCCTTTGCCGTCTACGATCCGGTGATCATAAGACAGTGCCAGATACATCATCGGCCGGATTACGATTTGACCACCGACCACCACGGGGCGATCTTGGATTTTATGCATACCAAGGATGCCGGATTGTGGAGGGTTCAGGATGGGGGAAGACATCAGCGAACCATAGACGCCACCATTCGAGATGGTGAAGCTGCCACCCTGCATTTCGGCCATGCCGAGTTTGCCATCGCGCGCGCGCAGGCCCAGTTCGGCGATCTTTTTTTCGATTGCGGCAAAGCCCATCTGATCGGCATCGCGCAGCACTGGCACGACAAGGCCCGAGGGTGTCCCAACTGCTACGCCCATGTGGACGTAGTTTTTATAGACCACATCTGTGCCGTCAATTTCGGCGTTGACCTCGGGGATTTCTTGCAAAGCGTGGCAGCAGGCTTTCACGAAGAAAGACATGAAGCCCAATTTGGTGCCATGTTTCTTTTCAAAGCTGTCTTTGTAGGTGTTGCGCAGGTCCATGACGGCGGACATGTCGACCTCATTGTAGGTCGTGAGCATAGCGGCGGTATTTTGTGCCTCTTTCAGGCGGCGCGCGATCGTTTGGCGCAGGCGCGTCATTTTAACCCGCTCTTCTCGGGCGGCGTCATCGGCAAGCACTGGCCCACGCGGCAGCGGAGTTGGGCTGGTGGGGGTGGGTTGTGCCATTTGACGGGCGACGGCTTGCTGGACGTCTTCTTTCATCACGCGGCCATCACGACCTGTGGCGATGACCGCGTCGCGGCTGATACCGGTTTCGGCCATCATGCGTTTGGCTGAGGGGGCATCTTCGGGGGCGCGGGGTTGAGCGGCTGCGGCCGTTGGAACCGATTGAGGTGACACGGCGCTTGGGGCTGCGCTGGGCGCTGGGCTTGAAGCTGCGGCCGCGCCTTCGGAGATGAGGGCAAGCAGGGCGTTGACACCCACGGTTTCCCCCTCGGCTGCGATGATTTCGCTGAGGACGCCCGCAGCGGGGGCAGGGACTTCGACCGTGACCTTATCGGTTTCCAGTTCACACAGCATTTCATCTTGGGCAACTGCGTCACCTGGCTTTTTGAACCAGGTCGCAACTGTTGCTTCGCTTACGCTTTCGCCCAACGTCGGGACACGCAATTCCATGGCCATGTTACTTATCCTCAATGCTCAGCGCTTCGTTTACGAGCGCTGTCTGTTGTGCCTTATGCTGCGAGGCAAGCCCCGTGGCAGGTGATGCGGAGGCCGCGCGGCCCACATAGCGGGCGCGGCCGAATTTGGCGCCGACCCGGCCCAAAGCCCATTCCAGATTGGGTTCAATAAAGCTCCAGGCGCCTTGGTTTTTCGGTTCTTCTTGTGCCCAGATCATCTCGGCATTTTTGAACCGTTCAAGTTCTTTGACGATAGAAATTGCTGGGAATGGATAGAACTGTTCTACCCGCAACAAATAGACATCACGCAGGCCGCGGGCATCACGTTCTTCCAAAAGATCATAATAGACCTTGCCCGAGCACATCACGACCCGCCGGATCTGATCATCGGGCAATAGACTTGTCGCTGAGTGGCCGCGTTCAGCATCATCGCAGAGCACGCGGTGGAACGATGAGCCGGTGGTGAAATCTGCCGCATCCGAGACGCAGAGTTTGTGGCGCAGCAGGCTTTTGGGGGTCATTAAAACCAATGGTTTGCGAAACCCACGATGCAACTGACGGCGCAAGATATGGAAATAGTTGGCTGGCGTTGAAACATTGGCGACAATCCAGTTTTCGTTGGCCGAGAGCTGCAAACAGCGTTCCAGACGGGCCGAGGAATGTTCGGGGCCCTGACCTTCATAGCCATGTGGCAGCAGCATTACCAAGCCGGACATCCGGAGCCACTTGGCCTCACCTGAGCAGACAAACTGATCAAACATGATCTGCGCGCCATTGGCAAAATCGCCAAACTGCGCTTCCCACATCACCAGTGCATTCGGTTCGGCCAAGCTGTAGCCATATTCAAACCCCAACACGGCGTATTCCGACAGCATAGAATCGATCACCTCATAGCGAGATTGACCCTGGCGGATGTGGTTGAGCGGGTAATGCCGTTCTTCGGTCGATTGGTCGATAAACGCAGAGTGGCGCTGGCTAAAGGTGCCGCGTGTGCTGTCTTGGCCCGACAGGCGGACGGGAAAACCCTCGGTTAGCAGACTGCCAAAGGCCAGGGCTTCGGCTGTTGCCCAATCAAAACCGGTGCCACTGCGCAGCATTTCGGCCTTGGCGTCCAGCTGGCGCGCCACGGTTTTGTGCAGATCAAAATCTGCAGGCGCACGGCACAATGCGGCCCCCACCTCGGCCAGTGTTTGGGGGTTGATGGCAGTTTGTCCGCGCTGATATTCCGCACCCTCGCTGTTGATGTGGCTCCAACGGCCATCCAGCCAATCAGCTTTGTTAGGTTTGAAATCTTTGCTGGCTTCGAATTCAGCGTTCAAAAGGGCCTGAAACGCGGCTTTCATATCCTCAATCTCGCCCTCGGGGATCAACCCGTCTTTGACCAGACGTTCCGTGTAAAGCTGCAGCGTCGTTTTTTGTTTTTTGATCCGGGCATACATTGCTGGGTTGGTAAACATCGGCTCATCGCCTTCGTTATGGCCAAAGCGGCGATAACAAAAGATGTCGATAACCACGTCTCGTGAAAATTTTTGGCGATATTCCGTGGCCACACGTGCGGCATGCACCACTGCTTCGGGATCATCGCCGTTCACGTGGAAAATCGGAGCTTCAACCATCAGTGCAATATCTGTTGGATAGGGGCTCGAACGTGAGAAATGCGGTGCCGTGGTAAAACCGATCTGGTTGTTCACCACGATGTGAATTGTGCCCCCTGCGCGGTGGCCCACCAGACCCGACAGACCAAAACATTCAGCCACAACGCCCTGACCGGCAAAAGCCGCATCGCCATGAAGCAACACAGGCAAAACCGATTTGCGCGCATGGTCGCCACGCTGTTCTTGTTTGGCGCGCACCTTGCCCAAAACGACCGGGTTTACGGCCTCAAGATGGCTGGGGTTGGCGGCCAACGACAGGTGGACGGTGTTGTCATCAAAGCTGCGGTCAGAGGATGCACCAAGGTGGTATTTTACGTCGCCCGACCCACCAACATCTTCGGGTTTCGAGCTGCCACCCTGAAATTCGTTGAAAATAGCGCGGTAAGGCTTGCCCAAAACATTGGCCAAAACCGACAGACGGCCGCGGTGGGGCATCCCGATTGCAATTTCTTGCACGCCAAGTGCGCCACCGCGTTTGATGATTTGTTCCATCGCGGGGATCAGGCTTTCGCCGCCATCCAAACCAAAGCGTTTGGTGCCCATGAATTTCACATGGCAAAATTTTTCAAAACCCTCGGCCTCAACCAGTTTATTGAGAATCGCGCGGCGGCCTTCACGGGTAAAGCTGATTTCTTTGCCGTAACCCTCAATGCGCTCTTTCAGCCAGCTGGCCTGCTCGGGGTCGGAAATATGCATGTATTGCAGGGCAAACGTGCCACAATAGGTGCGTTTCACGATGTCGAGGATTTGGCGCATGCTGGCCAGCTGCAGCCCCAAAACATTGTCGATAAAGATCGGACGATCCATATCGATCTCGTTGAAACCATAGGTTTTGGGATCAAGCTCGGGGTGCAGTTTTGGCGCCGTCATCCCCAGTGGATCCAGATCGGCCACCAGGTGGCCACGGATCCGGTACGCGCGGATGATCATCAAAGCGCGAATACTGTCAAGCACGGCACGCTGCACTTGGGCATCATTCAGGCTGACGCCATCCGCAGTGGCTTTGGCCACAATCTTTTGGCCGGCGGCCTTGCCCTCGGGGGCGGTGGGCCACTGGCCGGTCAGGGCCGCTGTCAGATCATCCGTGGGCAAGGGGGGCCAGTCAGCCCGCGCCCAGCTGGCGCCATCAGCCGCGCGTTTCACATCGGCTTCTGGTTCATCCAATGCCTGAAAGAACGCGGCCCAAGCCGCGTCAACCGCGCTGGGGTCATTGGCATAACGGGCATAAAGCGCGTCGATGTAATCGGCATTTGCGCCATCCATGAAACTGGAGGCTTGCAGCTGGGCATTTGGGGATTGGTCGTTCATGCTTGATCCTGAATTTGGAACCCCACCACCCCGTTTGGATGGCAGGTCACCCGATATTATTTGCCGATTGCGGCCATGACAGCCTGACCCAAATGGGCGGGGCTTTCGGCCACAATGATACCGGCTGATTTCATCGCCTCAATCTTTGATTCTGCGTCACCTTTGCCGCCCGAGACAATCGCGCCGGCATGGCCCATGCGGCGGCCCGCTGGGGCGGTGCGCCCGGCGATAAAGCCTGCGGTGGGTTTCCAGCGGCCCTTCTTGCGCTCATCGGCCAGAAATTGTGCGGCCTCTTCTTCGGCCGAACCACCAATTTCGCCAATCATGATGATCGATTGGGTTTCTGGATCTGCCAAGAACATTTCTAACACATCAAGATGCTCAGTGCCCTTAATCGGGTCGCCCCCAATGCCCACGGCAGAGGATTGCCCCAGACCCAGATCTGATGTTTGTTTCACGGCCTCATAGGTCAAAGTGCCTGAGCGCGACACCACGCCCACGCTGCCGCG
>CALAXT010000031.1 GCA_937895435.1 uncultured Paracoccaceae bacterium
CTCTTTGGGCTGGCGATGAGGCACATGACCTTGTTTGCCCCCGTAACAATAAAGATGCGGCCCAAAGCGTTTCTTATAATTTATTTTCTAGCACGCCTTGTGATGTGGCCCCTTAGGTCTGACATAGGGATGCAGTGCAAAACGCGGCGAAGTCGGGGGATTTCTTGGAATACGTTTATATTTTGGTCGGCTTGGTCGGTCTGTTTGTGGGGGGGGAGGCGCTTGTTCGGGGCAGTGTGAATATTGCGCGCCGCCTGTCAATTTCGCCGCTGGTGATTGGACTGACGGTTGTGGCCTTTGGCACCTCGGCCCCTGAGTTGTTGGTGTCTTTGCAAGCTGCGTGGCGGGGCGCGCCGGACATTGCTGTTGGCAATATCGTTGGGTCAAACATTGCCAATGTGTTGCTGATCTTGGGGATGACTGCCTTGGTCTGGCCTATCCGTGTTTCTGGCGCTGCAGTACGAAATGATGCGGCATTTATGCTGGTGGGCACAGTTTTTCTGGTGCCTTTGTTTGCCTTGGGGGAAATTGGGCGCTGGGCAGGCGCTGTGCTTTTTGTGGCGCTTGTTTTCTATTTGGTGTGGACCTTCCTGACGTCGCGGGATGCTGATGACGCTGATGAACCTGAGCATGAAGTGGCACCAAAGTCGCCATTGGTGTCTTTGCTGTGGGTTGGTGGCGGTCTCTTGGGGCTTTTGTTTGGTGCAAAATTTCTGGTCGAGGGGTCGGTGTCAGTTGCGCGTGATTTTGGGGTGTCAGAGGCGTTTATCGGGTTGACCATTGTTGCCATGGGAACATCGCTTCCCGAACTTGCTACTTCGTTGATCGCAGCGTTTAGGCGGCATTCGGAAATTGCGATTGGGAATATCCTGGGCTCTAATATTTTCAACATATTTGGCATTCTGGGGCTGACGGCGATGATCTCGCCCATTTCGGTTGCACCACGATTTTTGACGTTTGATTTGCCGATTATGATCGCGGTGTCCTTTGTGTTGGTTGGGCTTTTGTTGACCCGCCCGCAGATCGGTCGGGCCGTTGGGGGGCTGATGTTACTGGGCTATGTGGGGTATGTGATTGCAGCATAACCTGTCTACGCCGTTGGCGTGCCGTGGTTGATATCAAGCACGGCATCTGTGGGGTTTGCTGCATAGTCTGGCCACGTTGCCACGCCGGTGACAGAAGAGATATCAATGCCCCAGTTTGATTAAAATGCGCATCGCACCATCGTTATCAACATGCCCGATGCGGTCGGTGTGTTTGATACATACGACAGCCTGCAGCGGGCCTTTTATGATGTGCGCATGGGGGAATCTTGCTTTGGGTTCGGGTAGCGGATAAGGCGCAAGAGGATCTGGCGATCAAGATCATGAAAGGGCATTCTGGCCGCGATGTGCATCTGCACCCGTGGCGTGCATGACCCCCCATTTTGCCCAATAGGGCGTATGAGCCCAAAGGAGCGTATGGGATGAAAGTTCATATTCTGGATGATTGGTTTGACACACTGCGCACCTTGCCATGTTTTGCCAAACTGGCCGGGCATGAGGTCACTGTGTGGACAGATCACCAACCCGACGCCGCCGCACTTGCGGCACGGATGACGGGCGCAGAGGCCATTGTGTTGTTTCGAGAGCGCACCAAAATCACCGCAGAATTACTGGCAGGGTTGCCCGATTTGCGGCTGATCTCACAGCGCAGTGTTTATCCGCATATTGATGTCGACGCCTGTACGGCGCACGGCGTTGTGGTTTCTTCCAACATGCATGCCGGCATGCCGTCTTATGCGGCGGCGGAACATACCTTGGCGCTGATCTTGGCAAGCTATCGCCAGATCCCGCAACAGGTTGGCTCACTAAAGGCGGGGCATTGGCAATCGGGTGTTGGGCGCACGTTGCGGGGACGCGTTTTGGGGCTGTATGGGTATGGCCGAATTGCCCAGACCTTGGCCGATTATGCACGCGCATTGGGCGTGCAGGTGCAGTGGTGGGCGTCTGAGGACGGCCGCGCCCGCGCCAAAGCTGACGGAGAAACCGTTGCTCCCTCGCGCGAAGCGTTTTTTGCCACTTCGGATATTGTCAGTGTGCATGTGCGCCTGAAACCGGCAACGCGTGGCATCATCACGGCCAATGACTTGGCCATGATGGCCCCACGGGCTTTGTTTGTGAATACGTCGCGGGCGGAACTGGTTGCCCCCGGCGCGCTTGAGGCCATCATCGCCCAAGGCACCTTGCACGCCGCCGTGGACGTGTTTGGCCAAGAACCACTGCGTGATGTGACCCACCCACTGCTGACCCACCCCAACGTGCTCGCAACCCCCCATATCGGCTATGTGACCGAGGATGAATTTCAGCTGCAATTCTCGGATATTTTTGATCAGGTCAACGCTTATGCCAATGGCGCACCCATCCACATGGTCAACCCCGCCGCATGGCCCCCAGCCCATGCCTAGCAGGCCGCGCGGAACAAATTATGCTGAAAAAAAACAGTTGGGGCGCCCCATTTGCGGGCGTCCCAACTCATTTTACAGTTCGTTAATCGCGAAATTAGGCTGGTGGCATCGGATTGGGGGAAACCAAGACACACCCTAACTGTGCGCACCGCGTCCAACCGTCGTTTCGAATCGAAACAAAATAAATGAAAATCATGCCTTACAGTCCGTCTGCTGCGCTGGAAACGCATAAGCCCGCGCAACCGTTTTTGGACAGAAAAACGATCCTGTAAGCCCATGGCGAAAACCAAAAAAGCTGCGCCTAAGCGTGGTTTTTTCGGAGGATGACAATCTCGGGCGTCCGGAGATGAACGCTTGGAACGCTTTTTCCGGCCAGAACATGGCGCCATAC
>CALAXT010000032.1 GCA_937895435.1 uncultured Paracoccaceae bacterium
CGTTCCAGACGGTTTGCTGGGTTTGCAGCAGTTTGCGCGCGTCTTCATTGATCAGGGTCAGTTGCTGGGCGGGGGTATAACCCTCAGAGGCCGACATCGCATTGCCCGATCGGGCCAATTCACGCAGCCCTGCCACGCGCACGGTATAGAATTCGTCCAAATTGGTGGCTGAAATCGACAAAAACCGCAGCCGTTCCAAAAGCGGCACATTGATGTTGCAGGCCTCTTCGACCACGCGCCAGTTAAATGCCAGCCAAGACATTTCACGGTTAAAAAACCGCCTTGGGCCGGTCATTTCTGCCTCGGGCAGGCGAACGGCGGGTGGAATCGGGCTGTTGAGAAAATCGGCGTTTGTCATACCGCGATCATAGCAATGAATTTTGACTGTGTAAGGGGATGCGTTCGGCCTGATCCAACACTTGGGCCGCCAATATGCGGGTGATGGCGCGCTGCTCTGTCAGGGCTTGGGCATCAAGCCGCGCGGCCAAATCGCGCGCGGCATGGGCAGACCGTTCCATCCGGCGCAGCACATAAGTCACCACCTCGGGTGGGACGGTGAGTTGGCGATCGGCGAAGTGTTTGACCAAAATTCCGGCCAACAGGGCATCATCGGGGGTGGCCAGCGTGGCCAGCGGCAGTGCCTGCAGGCGGCTGGCCAGATCGGGAAGGGTGATGGGCCAGCGATTTGGGGCGGTGCGCGCGGTGATCAGCAGCCGCCCACCCGCCGCAGTTTGCAGATTGTGCAGATGAAACAGTGCATGTTCCCCTGCAGGATCACCGGCGATTTCATCGGCGTTTTCGACGACCAACGCAGCTGGCAAATCTTTTGAAGCGTTGGCCGTCAGATCTTGGGCGTGCCAAATCTGGCCCCGCTGTTCTGTGGCCCAAATATGAGCAATATGGGTTTTACCAGAACCAGGCGGCCCAATCAGCACCATTTTCCCGGTGGGCCAACTGTGTGGGGCCTCGACCACAGCCAATGCCTGCGCGTTTGATGGTGCGGTCAAAAAATCCTGGCGCCGCAGGGCTTGGGCGATTGGCAGATCAAATGTCATTTGGCGGGGGGGCATGGCGTTAATCGTCATCAGGGGCCAGTCCGCGATACAGGCGGCCCGTTTTATATTGTGCAATGCCAAAGCGTGACAAAACCCCAATGGCTGCGGCCACCGGCACCGCCACCATCATACCAACAAACCCGAAAATTGAGCCAAATGCCGACAGTGCGAACAGCAACCACACCGGATGCAGCCCGACAGAGCCACCAACCAGCTTTGGCACCAGCACGTTGCCTTCAAGCATTTGGCCCAGAAAAAACAGCCCAATCACCACCGCAATCCAGATTGGATCATTCCAAAATTGAAACAGGGCAAGCCCAATGGCCAAAACACCACCGACAATCGCCCCGATATAGGGAATAAACGAAATCATACCGGTGACCGCCCCCACCACCATGCCAAACTGCATGCCCACCAGCATCAGCCCACCCGCATAATAGATGGCCAATACCCCGCAGACCGACAGCTGACCGCGCACAAAACCTGCCAAAACCGTGTCAATATCACGCATGAGGGTGCGGATGGTTTCAGCGTGGTCGCGCGGCAAAAGGGTATCAATTTGGGCCACCATCCTGTCCCAGTCGAGCAGCAGATAAAACGCCACCACAGGTGCTACGATCATGAAAACCAGCGCATTCAGCACATTCATTGCCGATGAAAGCACCCCATTTAACAGTGTGCCACCGCGTTCTTGGATGATCCGGCCAATCGCGGGCAGGGTTTGGCGCAATGGGCTGTCGGCTTCGAACTGATGGGGGAATAGTTCAGCCAAGCTTGTTTGCAGGCGCAGGAAAATTCCAGGTGCTGCATTGGCCAGTGCGATGCTTTGATGCACCAAAAGCGGTATCAGCAGCAGTGCCGCCGCCAAAAAGATAAGTGCAGCCGAGACCGAAATCGTGGCGGTTGCGGCCGTTCGCGACAGGCCCAGACGTTCCAGCCGATCGGCCAAAGGATCGAGAAAATAGGCAATGGCGCCCCCGACGATAAAGGGTAAGATTACATTGCCCAAGAACCAAAGCATGGCCAAAAATACCGCTGCCGCGATGCCCCAATAGATCACTTGTTTTTGTACCGGCAATGCCATGCGCCTGTCCCCTTTTGTCCTCTATAGCGTGCAATACGCGCGTGCGCCAATATCCAAGGCGGGATCCAAGGTGGGGTTTGTGAACAAGACGGTGCGGTATTGATGGTTTCCGGGGGGCGGCGGCTTGTTGGAGGGGTATGAAGGGCAATGGCTTTGGCCGCTGTCTGATGTCTGATGTCTGATGTCTTGTCTGGCGGGGGCTTATCGCGTAACCCGAGGAAAATCGGTCTTTAAGGAACCCCACCATGCGCCTGACCCGCTATTTTCTGCCCGTGCTGAAAGAAACCCCTGCCGAGGCGCAGATTGTCAGCCATCGCCTGATGCTGCGTGCTGGCATGATCAAGCAACAGGCCGCTGGCATTTATTCATGGTTGCCGCTGGGGCTGAAAGTGCTGCGCCGCATCGAGCAGATCGTGCATGAAGAACAAGAGCGCGCTGGCCATATTGCGTTGCTGATGCCAACGTTGCAGCCTGCTGATCTGTGGCGCGAAAGCGGCCGCTATGATGACTATGGCGAAGAAATGCTGCGCATCACCGATCGCCACAAACGTGAAATGCTCTATGGTCCGACCAACGAAGAGATGATCACAGATATCTTCCGGTCAAACGTCGAAAGCTACAAACAGCTGCCCCTAACGCTGTACCACATTCAATGGAAATTTCGTGATGAGGTCCGACCGCGCTTTGGTGTGATGCGGGGGCGCGAGTTTTTGATGAAAGATGGCTATACCTTTGACATCGACAAAGACGCGGCGCTGCATGCCTATAACCGCCATATGGTCAGTTATCTGCGCACCTATGAACGGATGGGCCTGACCGCCATTCCTATGCGTGCCGATTCTGGCCCGATTGGTGGTGATGACACGCATGAATTTTTGGTGTTGGCCAGCACGGGCGAATCAGAAGTGTTTTATGATGCCGCGGTGACGGATCTGCATTTGGGAGATCGTGAGATCGATTATGCGGACCGCGCAGGGGTCAAGGCGGTGTGTGATGAGTTTACGACGCTTTACGCACGCACAGATGAAACCCACGATGCAGCCCTGTTTGATGCCATTCCACCAGAGCGGCGCCGCGTCGGGCGTGGGATCGAAGTGGGGCAGATCTTTTATTTTGGAACAAAATATTCTGACCCAATGAAGGCCAATGTTGTCAATGACCAAGGTGCGCGGGTGCCTGTGCACATGGGCAGTCATGGGATTGGGGTAAGCCGGCTGCTGGGGGCCATTATTGAGGCTAGCCATGATGAGCGTGGGATCATCTGGCCTGAGGGCGTGACGCCGTTTGCGGTGGGAATTGTTAATCTGAAACAGGGTGACAGCGCCACTGATGCGGCCTGTGAGGGGCTTTATGCGGCTGTGCAGGCCACGGGGCTTGAGCCGCTCTATGATGACCGCGACGATCGCGCGGGCGCCAAATTTGCGACGATGGATCTGATCGGTTTGCCTTGGCGCATCACTGTCGGGCCGCGTGGTTTGGCCAATGGCGTGGTCGAACTGACAGAGCGTCGCACAGGTGTGAGCGTTGAGATGACGGCTGAGGCGGCGGTTGCACGGTTGGTAGAGATTTACGCTTTGCACCGCTGAGCCTTTGGCGGTTTTTTTCAGTGTTGTGACAGAAAAAAGGTGGGGGCTCTGCCCCCGCCGCCCTGAGCGGGCGGCCCCCCCGGGATATTTGGCAACGAAAGATTTGTGCCCGCCGGGATCAGGGGCGCAATTTTCCGGCGGCCCAAGCCGAGATCGCGGTAAAGGCTGTGGCGGTTGCTAGGCAAAGCGTAAGGCCGCCCATGCTGAAGCTGAGGCCAGATAGAAGCGTTCCAAGAAGCCTGCCGGCGGCATTTGCCATGTAATAAAAGCCCACATCCATCGTGACCCGTTCATCTTTAGAGAAAGCCAAGATCAGGTAGGAATGTAGGGCTGAGTTCAGTGCGAATACCGCGGCAAAAAGCATAAGACCTGTGATCAGCAGTTCAGTGCGCCCAAGGGTGCTGAAAAGTGCTGGGGCGGGGCTGTCGGACGCTGGGATTACATAGATGCCCAATGTGAGGGCTGCGAGCAGTGCGCACAGGGCAATTGCCCAGGTTTTGGCCCCAGCCATCAGGCTTGCTGTTGATCGATGGGTGGCCCCCAGCAGGTTGGGGGCGGCCGCTTGGACCATGCCATAAAAGATCACCCAGCTTGCCATGAACCCGCCGACGAGGAAGAAAGCGGTGCGATTGCCATCACTGCTGCCATCAGACAGCACGGATTGGAAATAAATGGGCACGCCCACGACGAACCAGATATCGCGCGCGCCAAATAGAAAAACACGCGCGAGCGATAGCCAGTTGACGTTGTGCGATGTTGAGAAGACCTGCGAGAATTTTGTGCCTTTGCGCCGGGCAGACAGGCCCGCAGGCATCAGCGTGGCAACCGTTCCCAAAACCAGTGCCAGTGCTGTTGCCATGCTGAGCAATGCACCCTGAAAGCCTGCGGCTGATAAAAGAGCGGCGCCGATCAAAAAGCCGAGGCCTTTGACCGCGTTTTTTGAGCCAGTGAGCAGAGCCACCCAGCGAAACAGCGTGGCGCCAGCCTGGGGGGCCAGAAGTTTGACCGCTGATTTGGCTGACATCTTTGCCAAATCTTTTGCAACGCCGCTGGCGCCTTGGACGGCCATGACATAGGCGACTGAGGCACCAATTGCCCAGTTGGGGTCGAGTTGGGCCAAAGCTATAAGCGCCAGAACCTGGCCGCTGATGCCTGCAAACAGCGTGAACCTGAGGCCAAGGCGAGCGGCGATAAAGCCCGCGCCCAAATTGGTGACAATGCCCGCTATTTCATAAAGTACAAAGAGATAGGCGAGGGTAAGCGGGCTGAAGCCCAGTGTATGAAAGTGCAAAAGCACCAGCATGCGCAGCGCACCATCGCTGAGCATAAACGCCCAATAGGCGGCTGTGACCGCGCCATAAGCGGCAATGTCTGCGCGCCGTGGCGCGCTTTCACGCTTTGTGGTCATCGTGATGCGCCCACCATGAGCGCCACATCAACCAGCCGGTGCGCATAGCCCATTTCATTGTCATACCAGGCATAGATTTTCACTTGGGTGCCATTCACGACCATGGTTGAGAGTGCGTCGATAATGCTTGAGCGGGTATCATTGACGTAATCTGCCGATACGAGCGGCCGTGTCTCATATCCTAATATCCCGGCCAGCGGTCCTTGAGCTGCCGCTTGAAGCATGTCGTTTACCTCGGCCACGGTTGTTGGCCGCTCGACTTCAAAGACGCAATCGGTGAGTGAGGCGTTTAGCAGCGGCACGCGGACGGCATGGCCATTCAGCCGCCCGGCCAGTTCGGGATAGATCAGCGCAATTGCCGTGGCGCTGCCAGTGGTGGTGGGCACCAGCGAGGTCAGCGCTGAGCGGGCGCGGCGCAAATCTTTGGCGGGTCGATCGACCATGGTTTGGGTATTGGTCACGTTGTGAATGGTGGTGATAGAGCCGTGGCGGATTTTGAGCCCGTCGTGGATCACTTTCACAACGGGAGCCAGGCAATTGGTCGTGCAGCTGGCGGCTGTGACGATTCTGTGGCGCTTTGGGTTATACGCGTCGTTGTTGATGCCATAGACAATATTCGCGGCATCCCCGTCTTTGACCGGAGCCGAGACAACGACTTTGGCCACGCCCGCCTGAAAATACGGCTCAAGTGCTGCCGCCCTAGTGAAGGCGCCTGTGCAGTCAATCATCACGTCCACCCCGTTCAGTGGCAGATCTTCAATTCGGCGGGCGTTGTGCAGTGGAATGTCGGTGCCATTGATGCTTATTGCGCCGGGTTTGGCTGCGAAATCGGCGGCCCAGCGGCCATGCACGCTGTCAAATTCTAGCAAATGCGCATGGGTGGCGGCATCGCCCACGGCGTCATTGATCCAGGCAATTTTGGCGCCATGTTCCAGCAGCGCGCGCAGGGCCAATTTGCCGATGCGGCCCATTCCGTTCAAAGCGTATGTGGTCATTGGGTGGGCTTTCGTGTTGGGGGGAGGATGTGGGCGATGTCATCGAGTGCCGCTTGCAGGCTGGTGCGGGGCAGGGTGTCAAACGGCAGAGCGACAAAGGCGTGGATGCGCTGTTGCAGCGCACTGTAGACGTGTTCAATGGCTTTGGTTTGTGCGGCTGTGCCTGCTTTTTCGACCAACGGATCGGGCAGGCCCCAATGCGCGCGCACAGGGTGGCCGGGCCAGGGGGGGGCATCTTCGTTGGCGGCGCGGTCGCAGACGGTAAAGATGAAATCAAACGGCATAGTGTTGGCGTGTTGGAGAGTGGCAAGGCTTTTGCTGCCAAGCGCCGCGATGTCGTGGCCATTTTGCATCAGCAGTGTGCGGGCGGCGGGTGCAATCTGTCCCAGCGGTTTGGTACCTGCGGAAAACACAGTGAACCGATTGCCGGCTTTGCTGCGCAAAATCGCCTCGGCTATGATCGAACGTGCGGCGTTACCAGTGCATAAAAACAAGACCCGCAGGGCGTTGCTGGCCGTTAAAGGTGGAGGGGGGCAGATGTTTGGCCGATCATTGCAGCAATCATGCGACAGATAATCAAACGCCCCTTGTACCGCGGCCATGTCGATGCGGTAGTGCAGCGAGGTTGCATGCCGGTCTTGTGTGATCAGCCCTGCCCGCATCAAACGTGACAGATAGGCCGACAGCGTGCTGGCACGCAGATCAAGCGCGGCTGCAATTTCACCTGCCGCCAATGCATCAGGATAGCGACGCATTAACAGCCGAAAGATGGCCAGACGTTGTGGGTGACCCAATGTTGTCAGTTGATCAAGAATCATTTTTTCCATATTTCACGAATATGCGAAATAATGAAGTTTGGCAATCTGCCATTTGGTTGTGTGCCTTGACCTTGGGCGCGGTTGCCCCCAAGGTTTGGCCAAGTTAAGCCGAGGAATTTATGTCCCACGTCCCCGCCCCGTTTTCACATTTTGAATGGTTGATTGCTTGGCGGTATTTGCGGGCGCGTCGCGCGGATGGTGGGGTCAGTGCGATGACCTGGATCAGCCTGATTGGCATTACATTGGCAGTGTTCGCCTTGGTGGCGACTTTGGCGGTGCGCAGCGGCTTTCGCGCTGAATTTGTGGGCACCATTTTGGGCGCAAATGCCCACGTAACCGTTTATAACGCGCCCGGCTATGATGCGCAGGGCCGCTTTGGCCGTGTGATTGAAGACCCCAGTGCCATGGCCGCGCGCTTGGTAACGGTGCCCGGTGTGACACGTGCGGCCCCCTTGGTGCGGGGGCAGGTTCTGGCCACCAGCAATGGTCAGAATGCCGGTGTCGAGGTGTTTGGTATTGCCGCAGTTGATCTTGCCGCCATTCCGGCGCTCGCAAACGGGCAGGGGCCCGCGGGGGCTTGGGGCGATTTGTCAGGCTTTGCCCCGGGTGTGGCGATTGGCAGTGGTGTGGCGCAGATCTTGGGGGTTGGGGTTGGCGATGCGGTGCGGCTGATTGCGCCCGATGGTGTTAAAACGGCCTTTGGCACCAGCCCGCGTGTGGCCAGTTATGTCATCGGGTATGTTTTTTCAGCTGGGCGCTATGATATTGATCGCACACGGATTTATATGCCCATAGATGCCGCACAATCGTTTTTTAACCGCGAAGGTGTTGCCGATGAGATTGAGGTCATGCTGGCCAACCCAGAGCAGGCTGATGAATTGGCGTTGCTGTTGCAGCAGGCTGCGGGCGCGCGGGCGGTTGTGTGGACTTGGCGCGACGCATCGGGGGCATTTTTGCGTGCCTTGCAGGTGGAAGACAATGTGATGTTCGTCATCTTGGCCATTTTGGTTTTGATTGCCACGATGAACATTGTGTCGGGTTTGATCATGCTGGTGAAAAATAAGGGCCGCGATATTGGTATTTTGCGCACGATTGGCCTGTCTGAGGGGGCTGTGCTGCGGGTGTTTTTGATCTGTGGGGCGGCGACGGGGGTGACGGGTACAGTGTTGGGGTTGATTTTGGGCTGTCTGTTTGCGCTCTACATCGACCCTGTGTTCTCGCTGGTCAATTATATCTCGGGTGGGGGGGTGTGGGATCCGGCGATTCGAGGGATTTATGCGCTGCCGGCCAAGTTGGAATGGCCAGATGTTGCCAAGGCTGCTGGGCTTTCCCTGTTTTTATCGGCTGTGGTTACGATTTTTCCGGCGCGGCGCGCAGCGCGCATGAACCCGGTCGAGGCGCTGCGCCATGAATGATGACCCAAAGGGCAGCCCCCCCGAATTCGTGTTGCAGCTGGATGGGATTACCAAAAGCTATAACCCCGGTGCGCCGAATGCGGTGGCGGTGTTGCGCGGCGCATCCTTACAGTTGCGGGCAGGCGAGATTGTCGCGCTTGTGGCGCCGTCGGGCGCGGGGAAATCCACACTGTTACATATTGCGGGCCTGCTGGATCAGCCCGATTCGGGGCGGGTGGTGTTGATGGGGCAAGATATGGCGGGCCAGACAGAGGCCCGGCGCACGCACGCACGCTGCGACCAACTGGGGTTTGTCTATCAATTTCACCATTTGTTGCCCGAATTCAGCGCATTGGAAAACATCATGTTGCCGCAATGGGCCAACGGTACTGCGCGCCCTGTGGCCTTGGCACGGGCACAGGCGCTTTTGGCGCAGGTGGGCCTGTCTGCGCGGGCTGATCACCGCCCCGGCGCGATGTCGGGGGGCGAGGCGCAACGCGTGGCGCTGTGTCGGGCTTTGGCCAATCGGCCGGCGCTGCTCCTGGCTGATGAGCCCACCGGAAATCTTGACCCAGAGACATCAGAGCGGGTTTTTACGGCGCTGATTGATACTGTGCGTGCAACTGGTTTGGCGGCGTTGATTGCAACCCATAACATGGCGCTTGCCGCCCGGATGGATCGCCGGGTTACCTTGGTTTCTGGGCAGTTGGTTGAAGACGGATCTGATGCAGGTGTGGCCGAGTGAAAGGATGACGATGCGGGTTTATATCTTGACGGGATTGGCAATATTCACCTTGGCCGGGTGTCTTTCGGTGCTGCCCAAACCTCAGGCTGCACCACAGCCCACGGGGGCGCAGGACTTTGCACAATATTGCGCTGCATGTCATGGTGTGGGGGGACGCGGAGACGGCCCCAATGCAGTGGGGTTGCCCAACCCCCCGGCAGATCTGACGACAATAGCGGCGCGCCGCCAGTCGCAGATCTTTCCGCTGGCCCAAGTGATGACCAAGATCAACGGCTATATCTTGCGCGATACTGCGGGCACGATGATGCCAGAATTTGGCGATTTGCTCGATAGCCCAGTTGTGTTGGTTGACACAGGTGATGGCATTCCCACCCCCACGCCTGAGCGTTTGCTCAACCTTGCCGAATATCTGCGCGCCTTGCAGGTGGGTGGGGCCTAGCCTGCACGCAATGCCGTGCGCCAGCCCTTGGGGCAGTGGGGAAGCCCTTGCATTGTGGATAGAAATGTTCCATATAGCACTCTGCGACGTTACTCTATCGACCCACTGTCTCCCTTACAGGCCGCAGTTTTTCGATTATGAACTGACAGAGCCGACCTGCCGCACTTCCGCGGGCAGTTTTTTGAGGAGATATCACGATGGCTAATGGCACCGTGAAGTGGTTTAACGCAACCAAAGGTTTTGGCTTCATTCAGCCCGATGGCGGTTCAAAGGATGTGTTCGTGCACATCACCGCTCTTGAGCGCGCTGGCCTGCGTGGTCTGGACGATGGTCAGAAAGTGACCTTTGATCTGGAAACCAGCCGTGATGGCCGCCAGTCGGCAACCAATCTGGCTCTGGCCTGATTGCATGCAGGGCAGGGGTTAGCCTCTGCCGTGTTGCCACAAAAACGAAACGCCCGCGCACTGTCGCGGGCGTTTTGCATTTTGGGACTTTGTGAAATTGGCCACGCATCATTGGCATGATTCTCGCTGGACATCGACAGGTTTGCCCGCCTAGCTAAGGGCTTTGAACACAACATGGGGCAGGCAGCGGTGCGACAAGGATTTCCGATGGCATTGCCCGGCATGCGTGTGGGCTTGCTGGGTGGGTCGTTTGATCCGGCGCATGCGGGCCACGCCCATATTACCCGTGAAGCGCTGCGCCGCTTTGGGTTGGACCGTGTTTGGTGGTTGGTCAGCCCCGGTAACCCCCTCAAACCCCATGGCCCCGCCCCGATGGTGCGACGGCTGGATATGGCGCGGCGGGTAATGTCGCATCCGCGCGTTGAAATTACTGATCTTGAGGCCCGTCTTGGCACGCGCCACACGGCCGCCCTGCTGGGCAAACTGTTGCCGCTTTATCCGGGCGTTCGGTTTGTTTGGCTGATGGGGGCCGATAATCTGGCTGGGTTTCACAAATGGGACCGCTGGTCGCAGATCATGCGCAGTGTGCCGCTGGGGGTGTTGGCGCGGCCCGGTTGTGGGATTGATGCGCGGGTATCGCCTGTGGCACGCGCATTTTCGGCCAACCGTGTGCCGCCGCATATGGCGCGCTGCTTGCCAGATATGGCTGCGCCCGCTTGGTGTTTTGTTAATATTCCGATGCTGGCCGTTTCTTCAACCGCGTTGCGTGCAGAGGGAGGCTGGGGATGAGTGGGTGCGATCGTCCCCCCGTTTTTGATGTGCCAAACCCCAGGGTGGCGCGGCGTAAATTTCTGGGGGGATTGTTGTCGGCTACGGCGGGTTTGTCTGTGGCTGGGGGCGGATCGGCATGGGCGGTTGCGGTGCCACGGGCGGCCCCACCGCCGCCCCGACCAGCTTTGGGCGTGCGCGATAAATCGGCTGTAACTGATCTGGTGGCGGGGGCCGGTCTGGGGGGTGTGGCTGCGTGGCTTGTGGTTGATGCAGCCAGTGGGCAGGTGCTCGACGCCGGGGGGGCCACCCAGCCCTTGCCCCCCGCAAGCGTCGCAAAAGCAATCACAACGCTTTACGCCCATGAGGGGCTGGGGCCCCAGTTTCGCTTTGCCACCCAGATTTTGGCGGCAGGAAAACTGGTGGCGGGCCGCTTGCAGGGCGATCTGATCTTATCGGGTGAGGGTGATCCCACCTTGGATTCGGATGATTTGGCGGCGCTGCTGGCTGCAGGCGGCCAGCCGGTTGGTGGGGTTGCGGGCGGGTTTTTTCTTTATGATGGCGCGCTGCCGCGCATCCGCGCGATTGATGCGGCGCAGCCTGATCACGTCGCCTATAACCCAGCAATTTCGGGGTTGAACCTGAATTTCAATCGGGTGTGTTTTGAATGGCAGCCCAACGGTGCGGGTGGCTATCAGATCAGCCTTGATGCCCGCGCTGTGCATCACCGCCCCGTGGTTGACATGGCGCAAATGCGTTTGGTCGAGAGGGCCGCGCCGCTTTACAGCTATGTCTCTGAAGGGGGGCGCGATGTTTGGAGTGTGGCGGCAAGCGCTTTAGGCAAGGGCGGTACCCGCTGGCTGCCTGTGCGCCAGCCTGCACTTTATACCGGCCAAGCCTTTCAAGCTTTGGCAAGCGCGCGGGGGCTTGCGCTGCCTGCCCCCCGTCTGCTTGAGGCGCTGCCCCCCGAGGCGCTGCTATTGGCCCGGCATCAAAGCGCGCCGCTGCCCCAGATGTTGCGCGCCATGTTGCGTCATTCAACCAATCTGACCGCCGAGACGCTTGGGCTGAAAACCACCCTGATGCAGGGGGGCGACAGGCCGGAAAGTATTGATCTGCAGCGCTCTGGCCAACGCATGGCCCAATGGCTGCAAACCCGCCACGGTCTGCAAGGTGCGCGCTTTGTTGACCATTCAGGTTTGGGGGAAGACAGTGCGATTAGCCCGGCGGGTTTGGTGCAGGTTTTGGCAAACCCAGGTGTGGCCGAGGTATTGCAGCCGCTGTTACATGAGTTTCGTCTGGAAAAGAAAATGGACAAAACCAAGGTATTGGCCAAAACCGGCACGCTGAACTTTGTCTCTGCTTTGGCCGGATATCTGTTGCCAGACGGTGGGCGGCCAATGATCTTTGCCATCATGCTGGCCGATGTGCCCCGTCGCAAAGCCTTGCCCCCTGAGGCGCGCGAGCGGCCAGCAGGGGGGCGGCAGTGGGCCAATGCCGCACGCCATCTGCAACGTCAGATGCTGGCGCGTTGGGTTGTGCGCTTTTCCGCCTAAAGCTTCATGTGGCGCGCACGTGCGCCCCGCTCAATGGCTGCGGCGTGCAACCGGTCAAGGTTCAATTCTTCACGAATTTCTTCCAACAAGCGCAGCTCGGTCTCACCCAGTTTACCATCGGCTGCGGCGACATCACAGGCCAGCGCATAGGCGGTTTCATTCAGCTTTTCGGGCAGCGTTTCCCGCACCAACCCAAACAAGGCATCCAGACCTTCCTCAACCTCGAACAGATCAAGCACAATCTGCGCCACTTGCCGCAACCGATCTGCATCATATCCGGCAAATACTGGCAAATGGTTGACCAGCTGTTGAATTGTCAAAAGCTCAGATGTGCGGATAGGCTGATCTGACACTGAAACCGCGATCATCAGGGCAACCAAGCTGTCTTGGGGCGACAGCGGGGGTGTTTCATCGGTATCCACGGTGGGGTGTCCTTTGGTTTATGTTGGGGGGATAGAATATTGACGCGCAGGGGGCTTTGGCAATAGGAACCAAGGCTTGCCGGGCGTTTTGCCGCGGCATCTGGGGCAGACCGCCCCGATCTGAGGGACTTGTTTGATATGACCAACCTGCGCGACGCTGCCCTTGCCTCAAAAGCCTGGCCCTTTGAAGAAGCGCGCCGGGTTTTGAAACGCTATGAAAAGGCACCGCCTGCCAAGGGACATGTGCTGTTTGAAACCGGGTATGGGCCATCGGGTTTGCCACATATCGGCACTTTTGGTGAGGTGGCGCGCACCACGATGGTGCGCCGCGCGTTCGAAATGATGTCAGAAATTCCGACCCGGCTTTTGTGCTTTTCCGATGATTTGGATGGCATGCGTAAAGTGCCTGAAAACGTCCCCCAGCCCGACATGCTGCGCGAACATTTGCAACGCCCGCTGACCTCAGTGCCCGATCCGTTTGAGCGGTATCCCAGTTTTGGTGATCACAACAACGCCATGTTGCGCCGATTTCTGGATACGTTTGGCTTTGATTATGAATTTGCCAGCGCAACTGATTATTACAAATCAGGCAAGATGGATGCGATCTTGCTGCGTGCGGCCGAACGCTATGATGCGATCATGAAGCTGATGCTTGCCAGCCTGCGTGAAGAACGCCAACAGACCTATTCTTGTTTCCTGCCGATTTCACCGATTTCGGGGCGGGTGCTTTATGTGCCAATGAAAGAGGTTGACGCCAAAGCGGGCACCATCACCTTTGAGGGCGAGGATGGCCAAGATTGCACGCTGCCAGTCACCGGCGGTCATGTAAAGTTGCAATGGAAACCTGATTTTGGCGCGCGTTGGGCGGCGCTTGATGTTGACTTTGAAATGTATGGCAAGGACCATTCCACCAATACACCAATCTATGACGGCATTTGCCAGATTTTGGGTGGGCGTGCGCCAGAGCATTTCACTTATGAGCTGTTTTTGGATGAAAACGGTGAAAAAATCAGTAAATCAAAGGGCAATGGACTGACGATTGACGAATGGCTGACCTATGCGGCCACCGAAAGTCTTTCGTATTTCATGTATCAAAAGCCAAAAACCGCCAAGCGGATGTTTTTTGATGTGATCCCACGCGCAGTCGATGAATACCACCAACAGCTGCGCGCCTATCCAACCCAAGATATGGCTGCCCAATTGGCGAACCCAGTGTGGCACATCCATGGCGGTACGCCGCCGACCTCGCACATGGTGGTGCCTTTTTCAATGTTGCTGAATTTGGCCTCGGTTGCGGCGGCCAAAGACAAATCGGGGCTTTGGGGTTTTATCAAGCGCTATGCCCCTGATGCCAGCCCCGAAACCCACCCCGATCTGGATCAGGCCGCCGCGTTTGCCGTGCGCTATTTCCGCGATTTTGTCGCGCCTTCGCGGGTTTTCCGGGCTGCCGATCCACAAGAAGCCGCAGCGATGGCCGATTTGGCCGCGCGTTTGCGCGATTGGCAAGGTGGGCTAGATGCCGAGGCTTTGCAGAGCTTGTGTTTTGCTGTTGGCAAAGATCATGGGTTCGAGCCTTTGCGGGCATGGTTTAAGGCGCTTTATGAAGTGCTGTTGGGCGCCAGCGAGGGGCCGCGTTTTGGGGGGTTCATTGCGCTTTATGGCGTGGCGGAAACCATCGATTTGATTGAGCGGGCACTGGCTGCGGAATTTCTGCCGGCGTGACAGTTTGGTTGCTGGGGCTTGACGCTTGCTCCAGCTGCGCTAGCGTAACCGAGGGCTATCAAAGCCTCGGGGTTTCGCCATGCGCCGCATTTTGGCCCGGTTGATTGTGATTATTTTGCTTTGCGCGCCTGCTGCGTGGCAGGCCCAGCCATTGCGCGCGCAGCAAGGCGCACAAATGGCGATCGAATCCGTGATACGAAGCCAGTTGGATGCGTTTATGGCGGGTGATGTTGTGGCGGCCTTTGGTCATGCCTCGCCCACGATCAAAGGCATTTTTGGCACGGCCGAGACGTTTGGCGCGATGGTGCAGCGGGGCTATCCGATGGTGTGGCGCCATTCTGATGTGCGCTTTGCCGAATTGCGCGAGGTCGCGGGGCAGCTGTATCAGGGCGTTATTTTGACCGATCTGGCGGGCAAGCTGCATCTGTTGGAATACCAGATGCTGCAAACTGATATGGGCTGGCAGATCAACGCCGTGCAGGTTTTGCAAATGCCGCAATTGGGGGTTTAGGCCCGACTGTGTCGCTTGGCTCTTTTCTCAGCGTGTCAAATTGACTAGGTGGGGGAAACGGGGGCGCGCAGATGTCGTTTTTCAAAAAGCTGAAAGATCGGATGTTCAAATCTTCCTCAAGGCTTGAGGAAGGATTAGAGGCTGTTGTGGACGCTGCGCCAGATCTTGTGGCGGTGGATACCACTGTGGCGGCGCTACCACCTGCAGCAGGTTCTGGAATTTTTGGCCGAATTTTGGGCAACCCTCCTGCCGCGCCACGTCGTGCGCTGGACGATCAGATGCTTGAGCAGTTGGAAGAGCTGCTGATTTCCGCCGATATGGGGGTTGATACCGCCTTGCGCGTTGTCGCCAATTTGGCAGAGGGTCGGATGGGCCAGCGCATGTCGGTGCCCGAGGTAAAATCGGCGCTGGCAGCAGAAATTACCCGCATCATGGAACCCGTCGCCCGCCCGTTGCCACTCTATCCGCAAAAGCCGCAGGTGGTTTTGGTCGTGGGGGTGAATGGATCGGGCAAAACGACCACGATTGGCAAATTGGCCAGCCAATTTCGCGCTGCAGGAAAAACTGTGATGATTGCTGCAGGCGACACATTTCGTGCTGCAGCGGTTGAGCAGTTGCAGGTTTGGGGCGCGCGCGCTGGGGTGCCAGTGATGACGGCCCCCGAAGGCTCTGACCCGGCCAGCCTTGCCTTTGATGCCATCACCCGCGCCCAAGCTGAGGGCGTTGATTTGCTGATGATCGATACTGCCGGTCGGCTGCAAAATCGCGCTGATCTGATGGAAGAGCTGTCGAAAATCGTACGTGTGATCCGTAAAAAAGACCCCACCGCCCCACATAACACCCTGTTGGTTCTAGATGCCACAACGGGGCAGAACGCAGTGGGGCAGGTCGAGATTTTTCGCAAACTGGCCGATGTCAGTGGGCTTGTGATGACCAAGTTGGATGGCACCGCCAAGGGGGGCGTGCTGGTGGCGCTGGCTGATCGGTTTGGGCTGCCCATTCATGCGATTGGGGTGGGCGAACAGATTGATGATTTGCAACCGTTTGATCCTGAAGAGTTCGCCCGCGCGCTGACAGGTGCCGTCGATTGAACGATTTGGGCGGGCTGATCGTCGCGCTTGCCGGGACATCAACCGGGGCGCAGGTGGCTATGGCGCTGGCGCTGATGTCGGCGTTGATGCACGCAATCTTTGGCGCGCTGCAAAAGGGCCGGCATGATCCGTGGCTAAGCCGTGGTGCAATCGATTTGTGCATTTTGCTGATTGCGCTGCCAGTGGGGCTGTGGGCGGTGCCGCATCCGCAGGGGGCCGAGTGGCTGATTTTGATCGGTGCGGCAGGAATTCAGCTGATTTATAAGGTGGCGATGGCGTTGGCCTATAGTCGGGCGGCGTTCAGCGTGGTCTATCCGGTGACGCGGGGGATGGGGCCACTGGCCACAGGAGTGTTTGCCGGGCTGTTTTTGGCCGAGCATTTCAATCTGTGGCAATGGGTTGGTGTTATGATGCTTTCAGGGGCCATTTTAGGGTTGTCGGCGCTTAACTTGCGCGCCGAACGGCTGGCGCCGCGCGCGGTGCGCCATGGGTTGATCTGGGCGGTTGCGGCTGGAATTTTGGTGGCGGTTTACACCACCTATAGTGCTTGGGGTATCCGACAAACGGCCAATCCTTTTACCTATCTTGTTTGGTTTTTCGTGATGACGGCGCTGGACATGCCGCTGGTGCTTGCGGTGCGGGCTTGGCGTGGCGGTTTGCCACCCGTGATGCCGTTGGCGCTACGCGGGCTTGCGGGGGCTTTGCTGGCATTTGCCAGTTTTGGTGGGGTTATGCTCGCGTGTCGATTGGTGCCGGTTGGCCAAGCGGCGGTGTTGCGCGAAACCTCAAGCGTTTTTGCCGCGCTGATTGGTTGGGCGTTCTTGGGGGATACGGTCGGACCTGCGCGGATGGCTGCGGTGGTGTTGATTGCCTTGGGCGCTGTGATCGTGCAAATTGCCGCCTGAGGGAGAGCGTGATGAAAAAGATAAATCCAATCGTCAAACTGGTGCTGGAACTGGGGCCAATCGTCCTGTTTTTCGTGATTTATAGTCGGCTAAAAACTGAAACAGTCGTGATTGCGGGCAGCAGCTATGATGGGTTTTTGGTGGCAACGGCTGCGTTTATTCCGTTGATCATCGTCTCAACGGGTTTGTTGTGGTGGCTCAGCGGCACGTTGTCGAAAATGCAACTGGTGACGTTGGTGTTGGTTGTGGCTTTTGGTGGGCTGTCACTTTGGCTGCATGATGAGCGTTTTTTTAAGATGAAGCCCACCGCGATTTATGCGCTTTTTGCGGGTGCTTTGGGGTTTGGCCTGTTGCGCGGGCGCAATTATCTGGCCAGCCTGATGGGTGAGATGCTGCCGATGGAGCCAGAGGGCTGGACCATCTTGACCCGTCGTCTGGCGTTGTTTTTTGCCGGTCTTGCCGTCACAAATGAACTGGTTTGGCGGATGATGACCACGGATGACTGGGTGCGGTTCAAAACATTTGTGCTGCCGTTGGCGCTGTTTGGGTTTTTCATGGGGCAGGGGCGTCTAATGGCGCGTCATGCCATCGAAAAAGACACAGACTGACGCGCCATGCGCTCTTGGGCCGCAAGAGACTGGGGGTATTGGGGCTGCCTGTTCGGCTTAGCGCCGAAACAACAGATCTTGGGCGGCCCGATCGGATTGCAGATCGGCGCGGGCCTCGGCCTTGACGGCAAGCCCCGCGATAAAAGCGGGCCGTTGACCCAAAGCCGCCAGCCAGCGCGCCATATGCGGTTTGTCATTAAGCGTCTGTTGCTGACCGTCCCAAAGCCGGGCCCAAGGCCAAATGGCAATATCGGCGACAGACAGAAAATCACCAGCTACAAATTCGTTGTCTGCCAACTGCCGATCTAACACGCCATAAAGCCGCGCGACCTCACGACGATAGCGGTCTTTGGCATAGGGCAGATCATGTGGGGGTTCCATCGCGGGGGCATATTTCAGAAAGTTATGCGCCTGTCCCGCCATTGGCCCCAGCCCACCCATTTGCCACATCAACCATTGCTCTACTTGGGCCTGATCACGCGCGCCTTGTCCGATCAGTTGGCCCGTTTTGCGGGCTAAATATTGCAAGATCGCGCCTGATTCAAACAACGAAATTGGTGCGCCGTCAGGGCCATTTGGGTCAGTGATGGCGGGCATACGATTGTTGGGCGACAGTTTGAGAAAATCAGGTTTAAACTGATCGCCTGCGCCAATATTAATCAGATGCACGTTGTAGGGCAGGGCCAGTTCTTCCAAAGCGATGGTGATTTTATGCCCATTTGGGGTGGGCCAAAAATAAAGCTCAAGCGCGTTTGACATATTGATATCCTCAGGTGGGGGGCTGTGCAGTTGCACAACGCTTGGTGCCATAAAATGGCCTATTCCCCCGCAAGGGCAAGCGGAAAGCGGCATGGCCTGCTGCAGATTGTTGACCTTTGGTCCGGCGCGGCCTATCGCGAGGATGCAGATAGGCTGCGGTCTTAGTGATATAGGGGCAATCAGATGACAGGCGACTGGAAACAGGCAACCCAACTGGTGCATGCCGGGGCCCGGCGCAGCCAATATGGCGAAATGTCTGAGGCTATTTTTCTGACCCAAGGTTTCGCCTATGAAAGCGCAGAAGCGGCCGAGGCGCGCTTTGTTGGTGCTGGGCCTGATGAGTTTATTTATGCCCGCTATGGCAACCCGACTGTTCGGATGTTCGAAGATCGCATTGCCGCGGTTGAGGGCACGCAAGATGCTTTTGCCACCGCGTCTGGAATGGCGGCGGTCAGTGGGGCGCTGATGGCCTTGGTTAAGGCTGGCGATCATGTGGTGGCTGCGCGTGCACTGTTTGGATCGTGTCTATATGTGCTGGAAAACGTGCTGGCGCGGTTTGGCGTAGAGATTACGTTGGTGGATGGCACGGATATCTTGGCCTGGCAGTCCGCGATTCGTCCCGATACGCGGTTGGTGTTTTTTGAAACCATTTCTAACCCGACGCTTGAGGTGATTGATATTGCCGCCGTTTGCCAGGTGGCACATGCGGTGGGGGCGTTGGTGTTGGTGGATAATGTCTTTTCCACACCGACCTTTTCGCGCGCAGTCGCGCTGGGGGCGGATGTTGTGATCTATTCCTCGACAAAACACATTGATGGTCAGGGCCGGGCGCTGGGGGGGGTGATCTGTGGTACGCGCGATTTGGTTCGTGGACCGATCGAAACCTATATGAAACACACGGGTGGCGCCATGAGCCCGTTCACTGCTTGGGTGATGTTGAATGGACTGGTGACGCTGGATCTGCGCTGCCGTGCGATGGCGGCGACTGCGGGCAAGATTGCGGATGCTTTGGCGGGCGATGCGCGGCTTAGCCGGGTCATTTACCCGCATTTGGCCAATCATCCCCAGCATGCGCTGGCGTTGCAACAGATGGAGTCTGGTGGCACGTTGGTCAGCTTTGACATTGCCGCAGGTAAAGCGGCGGCGTTTCGGTTTATGAACGCGCTGCAAATCATCAAAATCTCAAACAATTTGGGCGATGCGCGCAGCATTGCCACCCATCCTGCCACAACCACCCATCAGCGTCTGCCCGATGATCAAAAGCAACTTCTGGGCATCACGCCGGGGCTGATCCGCTTGTCAGTTGGGCTGGAGGATGCCGGGGATTTGATCGCCGATATCGGTCAGGCGCTTGACATGATATAGCCTGCGCTATGTTGCGGGGGGCATACAGGCGGTTGGCAATCTGGTCTTGGGCTGCCAAGGTGCTTGTGGGACAAGATATGTCAAAACGGGGGCTGAGGGATGACCTTACACAAACCGGATATCGCGCCGATGCCGGATCGTAAGGATCTGGAAACGGCGCTGACGCTGGTGCGCGCATGGGCTGCACAGGCGTCAGCGGCTGATATCGCCGATCTCGGCCCTGACCTTAGTCGTGCCATTGCTCCAATTTTGGCGCCCCAACCCCAGCCCAATTATCCGCAGTTTTCCCGCACCTATCCCGCCGATTTTACGGCAGATGCCGCCTATCTGCGCAGCTTGCCCGATTTGCAAAATGGCCCGGCTTCGTTGATCGCTGGGGCGCGGCAAACAATCCAACATGTTGGCATTTCAAATTTTCGCCTGCCGATCCGCTTTCACACCCGCGACAATGGTGATGTGCGGCTGGAAACATCGGTGACCGGGACTGTCAGCCTTGAAGCCGATAAAAAAGGCATCAACATGAGCCGCATCATGCGCACGTTCTACGGCCATGCCGAACGAACATTCAGCTATGAGGTGATGGAAAACGCGTTAGAGGATTACAAAGCCGATCTGGAAAGTTTTGATGCCCGGATCATGATGGGTTTTTCCTTTCCGATGAAGGTGTCATCGCTTCGCTCTGGGCTTGAGGGGTGGCAGTATTATGCCATCGCGCTGGAACTGGTTGAACAGGCGGGTGCGCGCAAAAAGATCATGCATCTGGATTATGTCTACAGCTCAACCTGCCCCTGTTCGTTAGAGCTGTCGGAACATGCCCGGCAATATCGCGGTCAGCTTGCCACACCCCATTCGCAAAGATCTGTGGCGCGGGTGTCTGTGGAAATTATGGGGGGGCTGCTTTGGTTTGAGGATCTGATTGATCTGTGCCGTGCGGCTGTCCCAACTGAGACCCAAGTGATGGTCAAACGCGAAGATGAACAAGCCTTTGCCGAGATGAATGCCGCCAACCCGATCTTTGTCGAAGACGCGGCCCGGCTTTTTTATGACCAATTGAAACGCGACCCGCGCATCGGTGATTTTCGCGTGGTGGCCAGCCATCAAGAAAGCCTGCACAGCCATGATGCGGTCAGCCTGTTGACAGAAGGGCCGACCTTTGCAGGCGAAAGCCTTGACCCGCAGCTGTTTGGCACCCTGATCCATCGCGGCTAGTCGGGGGGCGTGTCGTGACGCCGCTTAGGTCTTGCGCATGCATGCTTGACTTGCTGCGCGCCCAACGCCAAGCCTGCGCGCATGATTGATCTGCGCCCCATTGGATATATCGTAGGTTTGATCGTGGCCGTGATGGGCGCGATCATGCTTGTGCCGCTGGCAATAGAGCTGGCGCTGGGCGGCACCGCGGGGCGGGGGTTTTTGCAAAGTGCGGCGCTGGCCGGGTTTTGTGGTGGGCTGACCGCACTGGCCTGTGCAAATCGGCGCGGGCAGGGGCTGGATTTGCAGCAGACCTTTGTGCTGACCAACGCGATTTGGGCTGTGGCCGTGCTGGTGGGGGCTTTGCCGTTTTTGCTGGTGGTCGATGGTATGTCATTTACCGATGCCATTTTCGAAGCGACCTCGGGGTTGACCACGACAGGGGCTAGCGTTTTGGTGGGGTTGGATGGGCTGTCAAAGGGCCTGCTGATCTGGCGCGCGATTTTGCAATGGTTGGGTGGCTTGGGTATTTTGATCTTGGCCATGATTTTTTTGCCCGTGATGAAAGTCGGGGGTATGCAGTTTTTCAAAACTGAGGGCTTTGACACGCTGGGCAAGGTGATGCCGCGGGCGCTAGATATCGCCCAGGCGGTTTTGGGGGTTTATACGCTGATTACGGTCGCCTGCGTTATGGCCTATGCCGGGTTTGGCATGTCTGGTTTTGATGCAGTGGCGCATGCGCTTACGACAGTTTCCACGGGCGGATTTTCCACCTCGGATTCCTCATTTAGCAAGTTTTCTGGCCCGCTTGAATATGTGGCCACAGTGTTCATGTTTGCCAGCAGCCTGCCGTTTATCCGGTTTGTGCAGCTTTACGGTGGCAGTGTGACGCCGATGTGGCATGATCCGCAGGTGCGCGGGTTTGCCCGTTATTTGTTTTATATGGTGGCTTTGATCTTGGTCTATCGCTTGGCCACCAGCCCCGACTCTGCCGAAACGATTTTTCGCACAACGCTCTTCAACGTCACCTCAATGATGACAGGCACTGGCTTTGCCAGCGCCTATATCCCCGATTGGGGACCTTTTGCGGTGTTGATTGTCTTTGTGTTGGGGTTTGTTGGGGGCTGCACGGGATCAAGTTCGGCTGGGGCATCGGTGTTTCGGTTTCAGGTGCTTTTTTTGGCGATTGGTGCGCAAATTCGCCAAATTCATGCGCCGCATCGCTTGGTCAAGCTGCGCTATGGTGACCGGATTTTGGAAGATGATGTGATCTATCCCGTGATCGCATTTTTTTCGTGGTATTTTGGCCTGATTATCTTGGCGACTGTGGTTCTGGCGCTCAGTGGACTTGATTTTGAAACGGCTGTTTTTGCCAGCTGGACATCGCTTGCCAATATCGGTGCCGCGATCGGTCCGGGGGTGATGCCCAGCTATACAATGCTAGATTTCCCCGATTTGGCCAAATGGGTGATGATTATTGCCATGATGCTGGGGCGGTTGGGCATTTTGTCAGTTTTGGTGATCTTGCTGCCCCGATTTTGGCGCAGTTGATACGTTTAATCCCAGCAGGCTACCAAAACCGTCATATCTGCGCCCATTCGGGCCAAGACTTCGGGCGCAAGAGCCGTTTGGGTGGGCACATCGACGGGCGGGTTTTGCCAAAGGCCCGCTTGGGCCAGCGCATCCAAGATTTGTGGGGCGGCAAGGGCAAACTGCACATCATCGGGCAAAAGCCGCACCGGGTCGTTGGTGCGTGGCATCAAGATACCCAAGACGCGGCCCTGCGCGTCTAACACTGGCCCACCCGCATCGCCGGGCAAAGCCAACAGGCTAAGACGCCGCAGCCCCTCTTGGCCCTTCAGGCCGCGCAGGTCTTGCAGCGTGCCAAAGGTCAGGCTGGCGCTTTGCAGCGCATCGCCCCAAGAAAACCCGGCCGTTGCAATTTCATCGCGGATGCGCGGGGGATTGAGTTGCCACGTTGCGATGGCGCGGGGGGCCAAAAGGCTTTGCGGTGCCAAAACGGCAATGCCCAGCGTGTCATCTGAAAAAAGGGCTTGGGTGTTGATATTAAGGCCCAGCGTCAGCCGCGCACAGCTGCCCAGACCGGCATTGGCGGTCAAAACGACGCCAGTTTGGGTTAAATAGACCCCAGATTGCATAGAGCGTGGCCGCCGCAAGGCCAAGCCTGACAGCATATCGCGGGCTTGATCGTCAGACATCTGTTGCACCCCATCCGACATCGCCTGCGTGCCAAAGGGGGCAAAGCTTGCCCGCATTGCGGCAAGAATATGCGTGGTGTCGCGTTGTTCGCTGGGGTCCCACACAAGCGTAAAGCCCTTGATCGTGCCATTGGACAACTGGACTTCGGTGTAAGATCTCAGGCCGGGCTTTTGCCCTGTCAGCAAAAAGCCCTCATCGGTCAAATTGCGCTGACCTTGCGTGGGCACGATTTCAAGTGTTTGCATCGCCTTGTAAAGCGCGCGCAGTCTGGTGGCATCGCCTGTTTGGCTGATCAGCAAAACTTGGAATGGGCTTTGCGGGGTGTTGCGCGCGACAAAATGGGCGAATGGCGGATCATAGCGGTCAAAGCGGACAAGATTGGTGGGCAGCGCAATTTCAATCCCGCTTTCGCTATCTTGCACAATTTGCAGCCCCTTGCGGGCCAGATCGTCGTGATAGCTTTGAAACAGCGTTTCGGTTTGCCCATTATCGAGCTGACCATCAGCCAAATAGCCGGCCATTTGCTGCCATTGCGCAATTGCACCGCGGCTGCCTGTGCCCAACACGCCATCAATCGGGCCATAATAAAACCCCAGCCATTTCAGGGCTTTTTGAATTTCAAACCGGGTTTGTGTTGCGTCAAGATCACGCCTGTCGGTCATGGCCACGGGCTGGTTAGAAAATTCGGGCTGCGGCTGTGGGCGTGACACGATGGGTTCTGACACGACCGTTTGAAGGGCCGCCGTTTGGCTTTGATCTGCCTTGGGGGGGGGGCATGGTGTCGGCTGTTGGTGAAGTGGGGGGCCAAAATTGGGTTTCAAACACTGATCCGTCGGAAATAAAACTGTCGTTTGGAATTTGGCGTGATCCGCGCAGATCCGCCAAACGGGCGGCTGCCCCATCGGCCGACATTGGGCCCAAAACGATCAGATACCACCCGGTGCTTGAACGAAAGCCTGAAACATCGCGGAATTGTCCGCTGTAGGCTGTTGCCTGTGCTGTGGCACTGGGCAGATCTGGCTGCGCCTCAATTTGTAGCCAAGCGCTGTCTTGGGCCGATGCGCTGGCCACAGCAAGCCAAACCCCGATTATTGCGGCCAAAAGCCGTGTAGCAAAGCCAGCCATATTCGATACCAATCTTAATAAAACACACGTCTTGCATGCGCGCGTGTGACCCCAAGGGCAAGCAGTTTTGGGGTATTTTGCTGTCTTTATGCTTAACTGTGGCGCAGCGGTGTCTTGCCTATCGGCCCCACCTTGCCTAGAGAGTGCGCAACCCGAGCGGAGGCCCCAATGTCAGCCATACCCAGTGATCCCCCCCGCAGCTTTCAAGAGATCATTTTGCGGCTGCAGGCCTATTGGGCTGCGCAGGGTTGCGCGATCTTGCAGCCCTATGACATGGAAGTGGGGGCGGGCACCTTTCATCCGGCGACGACGTTGCGCAGTTTGGGCAACAAGCCCTGGGCCGCAGCCTATGTGCAGCCATCCCGCAGGCCGACCGATGGGCGTTATGGCGAAAACCCAAACCGCTTGCAGCATTACTATCAATATCAGGTCATCATCAAACCCTCACCGCCAGAAATGCAGGCGCTTTATCTGGGCAGTCTTGCGGCAATTGGCATTGATTTGGCGCTGCATGATATCCGCTTTGTCGAAGATGATTGGGAAAGCCCCACCTTGGGCGCTTGGGGACTGGGCTGGGAGGTGTGGTGTGATGGTATGGAAGTGTCTCAGTTCACGTATTTCCAGCAAGTGGGTGGCCATGATTGCAAGCCGGTGTCGGGTGAGCTGACATACGGTTTGGAGCGTTTGGCGATGTATGTGCTGGGCGTCGATCATGTGATGGATATGCCGTTTAATGACCCGCAATCCCCAATCGCGCTGCGCTATGGCGATATCTTTCGTCAAACAGAACAAGAATACAGCCGCTGGAATTTTGATCAGGCCGACACCGCAATGCTGTTGACGCATTTCGAAGACGCCGAGGCCGAATGTGACCGAATTTTAACCGCGCCCCTGCAAGATGCGGCTGGACGTGAGATCATCATGGCCCATCCCGCTTATGATCAATGCATCAAGGCCAGTCATTTGTTCAACCTTTTGGATGCCCGCGGTGTGATTTCGGTGACCGAACGCCAAGCCTATATTGGTCGGGTGCGGGCGCTGGCCAAGCGCTGCGCTGATGCGTTTGTGCAAACCCCGGCTGGGGGCAGCGCATAATGGCACCGCGTGGCCTGACAACGGGCAAGTTTGTGGCGGGGGCGATCGTGGCTACGGCCTTGATTGCCGGTGGCTTTATGTATTGGCTGCAAGTGTATGCGTTTTATGCCCCTGTCCAGCCTCAGGGGCGCTACGCGATCACGCTGGCCCCCGGCCCCGATCAAGCCGCTGATCTGGTGCTTGATCTGACAGATTTTCAAGGGATTGATGCCACCAGCTCGCCCCTGCGCTTTCGGGCCTGTTTTCAGGTTTTGACGCCCAAGGCCGATGTTGTGCGCACCGCCCAACCCTATGCGACGCCCGAGCCGCTGTTGCCGCCCGGCTGGTTTGACTGCTTTGAGGCCGAAACCATCGCCCTTGCGTTGCAGGCAGGCACCGCCCACGCCTATTTGGGGCAACGCGACATTTTCCCCGGTGTTGACCGAGTTGTTGCTGTCTTTGACGATGGGCGGGGCTTTGCTTGGCACCAGTTGAATGAGACGATGAAAGACTGATCCATTTTCGCACGCTGAACTTTTGCCCATCCAAACCCGTTGGAACCCACCATGCCTAACCTTTTGATCGAACTCTTTTCTGAGGAAATTCCCGCCCGCATGCAAAAACGTGCGGCCGAAGACCTCAAACGGTTGGTGACCGAAGGTCTGGTGCAGGCTGGGCTGACCTATGGTGGGGCGGCAGCTTTTGCCACGCCTCGGCGTTTGGTTTTGGCGGTTGAGGGCTTGCTGGGCGCAAGCCCGGCGCAGCGTGAAGAACGCAAAGGCCCGCGCGCCGATGCGCCCGCTGCCGCGATTGATGGGTTTTTGCGCTCAACAGGTCTGAACAAAGATCAGCTGTTCTTACGCGACACGCCCAAGGGCGCTCTTTATTTTGCAGTGATTGAAACACCGGGCCGGGATGCCTCTGCGATCATTGCTGATGTTCTGGCCGGGGTTATTCGCGATTTTCCGTGGCCCAAGGCCATGCGTTGGGGGGCGGGCAGCCTGCGTTGGGTGCGGCCCCTGCACGCGATCTTGTGCATTTTTGAAGATGAGACTGGCACTGAGGTTGTGCCGTTGCAGGTTGATCACATCACCGCCAGCAACACGACCCAAGGCCACCGCTTTATGGCGCCGGGGCGCTTTGGCGTGCATGGGTTTGATGATTACCGCGCCAAGTTGAAAGCTGCGTATGTTTTGTTGGATGGCGCAGATCGCGCGGCGCAGATTTGGGCTGATGCACAAAATTTGGCCTTTGCCCAAGGGTTGGAATTGGTCGAAGATGCGGGACTTTTGTCGGAAGTTGCGGGCCTTGTCGAATGGCCTGTGGTGCTGATGGGGCGGATTGATGAAGCGTTTTTGGGCTTGCCACCCGAGGTGTTGCAGACATCGATGCGCGAACATCAGAAATTCTTTTCGTTGCGTAACCCGAAAACGGCCCGGATTGAGGGCTTTGTGACCGTGGCAAATATTCTTGCCCCTGATGGTGGTCAGACGATTTTGCGTGGCAACCAAAAGGTGCTGTCGGCCCGGCTGTCGGATGCGCGGTTCTTTTGGGAAAACGATCTGCGTCGTGTCACATCTGAAGGGCTCGAGGGTATGGGCGCGGGGCTTGCGGGCGTGACATTTCACAACAAATTGGGCAGTCAGGCCGACCGGATTTCCCGCATCGCCGCTTTGGCGCGCGAAATTGCCCCATTGGTGGGGGCCGATGGCGATATGGCGGCCCAAGCCGCGCGCGTGGCCAAGGCTGATCTGCAATCGGCGATGGTGGGCGAATTTCCGGAACTGCAGGGCACGATGGGCGGCTATTATGCCCGTGCTGTGGGGCTGCCTGATGCTGTGGCTGATGCCTGCCGCGCGCATTACCAGCCGCTTGGGCCCTCAGATGATGTGCCAAGTGCGTCGGTTTCGGTGGCTGTGGCGCTGGCAGACAAAATCGACACGCTCACCTGTTTTTGGGCGATTGATGAAAAGCCCACCGGCAGCAAAGATCCCTTTGCCCTGCGGCGCGCAGCGCTGGGCGTTATCCGGTTGATCTTGTCAAACGCTGTGCGTGCAGGATTGTCGGATTTGTTTGTGCGCGCCAACAGGGGCACTGATGCGGCGGATCTGTTGGCGTTCTTTCATGACCGTCTAAAGGTCTATCTGCGGGATCAGGGTATTCCATATGATGTGATTGATGCCTGTTTGGCTATGCCTGGCAATGACGATCTGACGTTGTTGGTGAACCGCGCCCAAGCTTTGGCGGGGCTGTTGAAGACTGACGATGGTACCAACCTGCTGCAAGGGTTCAAACGCGCCAATAACATTTTGACCCAAGCCGAGGCCAAAGACGGTGTTGAATATTCTTACGGCCCAGATGCAAAATTTGCCGAAGGCCCTGAAGAGCTGGCGCTCTTTGACGCGTTAGATTTGGCCGAGGCGACCATCACGCCCGCGATGGAGACACAGGATTTTGTGGCTGCAATGCAGGCGATGGCGGCGCTGCGTGGCCCGATTGATGCATTTTTCACTGCGGTGCAGGTCAATGCCGATAACGCTATGGTGCGCCGAAACCGCTTGAACCTGTTGCACCGCATTCGGGCCACATGTTTGCGGGTGGCAGATTTGGCACGTCTCGAAGGATAAAATTGCCGCGCTTGCACAGGCGCGTCTTCGGCGTATGCTGCACGGCAGAACAGAATTCCTGCGTGAGCCTTGATTTATGCCCAAATCCCTTGAACGTCTCGATTATGCCGCACTGACGCCTTCGGCGTCGATTGCTGCGCTGACCCATGGGTGGCGGGCGAAGTGCCTGCAACGGTTGATCCGCATTGGTTTGCCAGTGCCACAAACGGTGGCCTTGCCCTTTGCCACGGTGCGCGCGATTGCGGACGGGCAGATGGTGGATACGGCTGCGATTTTGGCGTTGTTTGGCACGGATGCGCTGGTATCTGTGCGGGCAAGTTCGGAAAACCCCGATTGGGGGGGGCCGGGCACGCTGTTAAATATTGGTATGACATGGGCACGACACGCGGCTTTCGCCGCCAGCCATGGTGCCGAGATCGCCAATACGCTTTATTTGAACTTTATCCAATCTTACGCCATTCACGTTGCCCGTCTTGACCCGGATTTGTTTGAGGCCAGCGATGGCAGCGCCGAAACCCTGCGCGCGGCCCTGCGTGCCTATGAACAAGAGATGGAGACCCCATTTCCCCAAGATCCTGCCCGGCAATTGGCCGAGGTGCTGCGCTCAATGGCCCGCGCATGGGAGGGCACATCGGCCCGGCTGTTGCGTCAGGCCAAAGGTGCACCGATGGAGGCCGGATTGGGCTTGATGGTGCAGGAAATGGTGCTGACACTGGGGCCGGGTGACTGTGGCTGGGGTATGATGCAGCTGGTTGATCCGGTCACTGGCAGCGCACAGGTCACGGGCCGTTATCAAAGCAAAAGCCACGGCGGCGCACCGCTTGAGACGGGTGTTTTGTTCTTGACAGAAGATCCACGGGGGCCATCGCTGCAAGAACGCAACCCGCACCTTTTTGCCCAGCTGATTGCGGCAGCCGAGGCGAGCCGTGTCAAACTGCGTGAAGAGATGCAGATCAGCTTTGCCGTCGAAGATGGCGCGTTGCGGGTGCTGGATGCGGTGCGGGCGCCGCGCTCGTCGCGCGCGGCGGTACGCATTGCAGTGACACTGGCGCAAGAGGGTATCATTACCCGACCAGACGCGCTGTTGCGGGTTGAGCCACGCGCGCTGTCAGAGCTTTTGCACCAACAAATTGATCCGCGTGGCAGCCGTGACCGGATCGGGCGGGGCATCGCCGCAAGCCCGGGTGCGGCACAAGGCCGGATTGTTTTTTCATCACGTGCGGCACAAGCCTCGGATGCACGTGGCGAGGCGTGTATTTTGGTGCGCCGCGAAACCGCGCCCGAAGATATACGTGGGATGCATGCGGCCTCAGGCGTGGTGACGGAACGCGGAGGCATCACCAGCCACGCGGCCGTCATCGCGCGGGGCTTGGGGCTGCCCTGCGTTGTCGGGATGGCCGATGTCAAAGTGAATCTGAAAGACATGACCGTCACCGCTGCGGATGGTCGCGTGTTTCGTGAGGGTGATATGATCACGGTCGATGGCACCGAAGGCACCGTGCTGGCGGGCGCTGTCGATTTGCTGCCGCCGGCCCAAGATGAAAATTTTCGCACGCTGCTGGCCTGGGCTGATGATGTGCGCGACATTGGCATTCGGGCCAATGCCGATACGCCTGCAGACGCAAGGATGGCCCACGGTTTTGCCGCCGAAGGCATCGGGCTGTGCCGCAGCGAGCATATGTTTTTTGATGCCGACCGCCTGACCGTAATGCGCGAGATGATTTTTG
This sequence comes from uncultured Paracoccaceae bacterium, assembly GCA_937895435.1. Taxonomy (GTDB): domain Bacteria; phylum Pseudomonadota; class Alphaproteobacteria; order Rhodobacterales; family Rhodobacteraceae; genus CALAXT01. The sequence continues at coordinate 29,597 of CALAXT010000032.1, forward strand.
CAAACACGGTCAGCGATCGCAAAATTGCGCTGGATCGCTTGTTGCCGATGCAGCGGGCAGATTTCACAGGTATGTTTGAAATCATGCAAGGTTTGCCTGTGTGTATTCGGCTGTTTGATCCGCCGTTGCACGAATTTTTGCCCCATGATCGTGATGGGATGCGCGAATTGGCCGAGGCGCTGGATCGCCCTCTGTCAGATGTGATCCGCCGGGTCGAAGCCCTGTCAGAATTCAACCCTATGCTGGGGATGCGTGGTGTGCGGCTGGGCATTGTACTGCCCGAAATTTACGACATGCAGGCCCGTGCAATCTTTGAGGCCACGGTTGATGCGGGTATCAAAGGGGCCGCTGTCGTGCCGGAAATTATGATCCCGCTGGTCTCGGCCAAACGCGAGGTTGAGTTGGTGAAAACCCGGATCGAATCTGTTGCGGCGGCTGTGCGCAATGAACGTGGGGCAGGGTTTGATTATCGGCTGGGGGTGATGGTCGAAACGCCGCGTGCTGCGCTGCGGGCAGGTGAGATTGCGCAGTATACGTCTTTTCTCAGTTTTGGCACCAATGACTTGACCCAGATGACCTATGGCCTGTCCCGTGATGATGCGGGGCGGTTCATGAACACTTATGTCCAACTTGGCGTCTTTCCCGAAGATCCGTTTTATATGCTTGATGTTGATGGTGTGGGTGAGCTTTTGTTGATTGGGGCCGAGCGTGGACGCCGGGCGCAGCCTGATCTGACCCTGTCAATTTGTGGTGAGCATGGGGGAAATACCGAATCGATAGAGTTCTGCCGACAGGCCGGATTTGACTATGTTTCCTGTTCGCCATTTCGCGTTCCGGTGGCGCGACTGGCCGCCGCCCAGCTTGCCTTGCGGTCTCCTCGTATTTCATAAATTAAATTTAAAAACAGATGGTTGACAGCCTGTCGGTTGGATTCGATCTGCAATTTTTGCGTGTAAGTTCTGTGCGTGATCGGCACAAAATGGCCTGTGGATTCTCAAGGGTGGATTCAATGTGGCCTTTGGGCTAGGACTCGGGCGTTCCGATTGGGCCCCGTGGGTGCCCGCCGGGGCGATGAAACAAGACAGGACGCGTTCGGATGCAGGAATGGCTGATCAAGCCAAGGCAAATCTGTCTTTGGGTATCTTTTGCGCTGGGGCTTTGTCTGAGCGCGGCGGCTGTGCGGGCGGATGACGTGGCGCCCGTGGCCTTTTCTACCCAGCTTGCTGCCCTTCTTGATCAGGAACGTGCTGCTTTGCAAGATTTGGACCCGGGCTATGTTGCCTCAATCATGCCGGTTTCTGTCAGCCTGGCCTTGGATGCCGAACCTGCTGCCTTGCCGTTGCCACAACCGCGCCCAAAGCGTGATTTTTCAAATTGGCGTGCGGGGCTCAGCCTGTTTTCTGGCAAACGCCCGGTTGAGGTTGCCGCGATCCCGACCGAAGAGCTTTACGCGAATGAATGGTTGGCCAGTCAGCCAAAGGCCCGTGGGGATCAGCAATGGGCCTGTCTGACCGAAGCACTTTATTTCGAATCGCGGGGTGAGCCGCCCGCTGGTCAGTTCGCCGTGGCCGAAGTTATTTTAAACAGGGTTGAGGCCAATGATTACCCCGCGACGATCTGTGGTGTGGTGCGCCAAGGGTCTGGTGCGTCCTGTCAGTTTTCGTTTTATTGTGATGGCCATCCTGAAACCATTGCAGAACCTGCCGCCTATGAGCGTGCGGGTAAGATTGCGGCGCTGATGCTGGCTGGCGCGCCGCGCGATCTCACCGATGGCGCCACGCATTTTCACACAGTGGCGGTTAAGCCGCATTGGGCACAGGTGTTTGATTTGACCGCCAGCATTGGGGTGCATAAATTTTATCGTGCCCCGCTGCGGCTTGCCAGCAACTAGACCGGCGCTTAGAGCCATTTTCCAGAACCACTCGCGTCGTGAATGTGCGTCAAGATGACCGATCCTGTCATGACGCAGCTATGTCATCGCCCTAAACTGACTGTGAACAGACCGACCCGGAGACCGCCATGACCAGCGACATTCGCCTTGCCTTTGCGCACCCAGAAGAACGCGCCGAGGCTACGGCCAGCGCCGACCCGCGCGACAGGTTGAGCCTGCGCGATTTGGTGCTGTCGGCCGAGATTGGCGCGTTTCAGCAAGAACGTGGCACCAGTCAGCGGCTGCGGTTCAATGTGGTCGTTGAATTGCGCCCCTACACTGGCCCGATTGAGGACGATGTTGATCGCATCTTGTCTTATGACAAGGTGACTCAGGCGATTGAAAGCGAATTGGCGGCGGAACGGCTGAACCTGCTGGAAACGCTGGCTGAACGCATTGCTGACCGCATTTTAATGGAACCGCAGGCGATGCGTGTTTTTGTGCGGGTGGAAAAGCTTGATCGTGGCCCTTATGCGTTGGGGGTGGAAATCGTGCGCAGCCGCGCTGAGGTGCCGTTGCGCGCCCTGCAGGCGGATGGGTCTGAGGCGGCGCTGCATCCAATTGTGGTGCATCTGTCCAATGCCGTGATTTGCGCACCCGATCTGGCCGCGCGGCTTGATGCGCTAAACGCAAGGGGGCGGCCAATTATCTTGTGCGTTGGCATTGGCGAAACGCTGCCACCCGTAGCGCAATCGGCTGCGGTGCAGCGCCGGATTGATCTGTTGGCGATTGAACAAAACGCTTGGGTTTTGGCAGGACGTGACAGCCGATGTGTCGTGGTGCAAAGCCGAACCGAAATTGACTGGGCGCTGCGCCATGGCCAGATGATCGTTTGGGCGCCGGCCAAGTTGGTGCTGGATGCCGTTGACGGCCCCAGCACACCACCCCGCAAGGCGGTGGCGTTGTCGCTGTGGCTGGCTGAAACCTTGGCGGCGGATCGGTTGCTGCTTTTGGGTGGCGCACAAGACCCGGCTGACGATCACGCACCGGCGGGAAGTCGCGTGCCGATTGAAATACATCCGCTTTGAGCCCTTGCCAAATTGGGCCTGTCCGGGCACATCACGCCGATGACAGATTACTTTCGCCCTATTGCGCAATATGATGCGCTGCGCCCTGCGGATGCGTTGCCGCTGGCAGGGGGGTGGGCATGGTTTTCGCACGCAGAGCGGATCAGCCGGTCGGGCAGCTTGGGTTTGGTGGGGCTGGGTGATATTCCGGGCGATGTTTTAGACAGGCTGACAGCCCCGCGCGCGCCCATTGCTGGGCTAACGCTTTCAGCCCCGCGCCTGATGGGCATTTTGAATGTGACGCCGGACAGTTTTTCTGATGGTGGACAGTTTTTTGCCCCTCAGGCCGCGTTGCAGCAAGCACAAGATTTGGTGGCTTTCGGGGCCGATATTTTGGATATTGGTGGCGAGTCGACGCGCCCCGGTGCGGCAGTGGTCGATGGGGTGGCGGAAATTGCGCGCACGGCCCCCATCATTGCCGCGCTGCGTCAGGCGGGCCAAAGCCTGCCGATATCAATTGATACCCGCAAGGCAGATGTTGCAGCGGCTGCGGTGACAGCTGGGGCGGGGATGATCAATGATGTGTCCGCCCTTGGGTTTGACCCAAAGCTGGCCGATATCGTTGTGCAAAGTGGCTTGCCCGTGTGTTTGATGCATGCCCAGGGCACGCCCGCCGACATGCAGATTGCACCACGATATGACAATGTGGTGCTAGATGTTTATGATTTTCTGGCCGAACGCGTAGCTTGGGCGCAATCGTTTGGAATTGCGCGGGACAAAATCGTGGTTGATCCCGGCATTGGTTTTGGCAAAACGGTGGCGCATAATCTGGCACTGCTGCGCAATCTTTCCATTTTTCATGGGCTTGGCTGCCCGGTTCTGCTTGGCGCCTCGCGCAAGCGCTTTATCGCGATGCTGGCGGCAGATAGCCGTGATGGGGCAGGGCGCATGCCCGGTTCGGTCGCGGTGGCGTTGGCCGGTGTGGCGCAAGGTGTGCAGATTGTGCGGGTGCATGATGTGGCCGAGACGCGGCAATCGCTGACTTTGTGGCAAGCGTTGACAGACAATAAAGACATGGGGGCAGCATGAGCCGGAAGCTTTTTGGCACCGATGGCGTGCGTGGAACGGCCAATACCTATCCGATGACCGCAGAAATTGCATTGCGTCTGGGTGCGGCGGCTGGGCAGTTCTTTCGCACGGATGAGCGTAATGGTCACCGGGTTGTGATCGGCAAAGATACACGCCTGTCGGGCTATATGCTGGAAAATGCGCTGACTGCCGGGTTGACCAGCACGGGGATGAATGTGCTGTTGCTGGGCCCGGTGCCGACACCGGCTGTGGGTTTTTTGACCCGCTCAATGCGAGCCGATCTGGGCATCATGATTTCAGCCAGCCACAACCCACATCATGACAACGGCATTAAGTTTTTTGGCCCTGACGGGTTTAAACTGTCAGATGACGCCGAGCTGGAAATAGAAGCAATGTTGGAACGTCCGGCGGCCCTTGCCTTGCCGCGTGATATCGGGCGTGCGCGCCGGATTGATGATGGCCGGGGGCGTTATGTCGAATATGCCAAAACCACCTTTCCCGGTCGTGGGCGTTTGGACGGGCTAAAGGTGGTGCTCGATTGTGCCAATGGTGCTGCCTATAAGGCCGCGCCTGAGGTCTTGTGGGAACTGGGTGCCGAGGTTATTGCCGTTGGTGTGGCGCCAAACGGGTTCAATATCAATGATGGCTGTGGATCGACCCAGACGGCGGCGGCGGTGGCGGCGGTGCGTGAGCATGGCGCAGATGTGGGTATTTGTCTCGATGGTGATGCCGACCGGGTCATGGTGATCGATGAAACGGGTCAGGTGGCCGATGGTGACCAGATCATGGCGCTGTTTGCCGCGCGCTGGTCACAAGAGGCGCGGCTGAACGACAATGTTCTGGTCGCAACCGTCATGTCCAATCTGGGACTTGAGCGGTTTTTGACAGCCCGAGGCATTCGGCTTGAGCGCACGCCCGTGGGGGACCGCTATGTGGTTGAAGCAATGCGCCGGGGTGGGTGGAACCTTGGGGGTGAGCAATCTGGCCATATCGTCATGAGCGATTATGCCACCACTGGCGATGGCACCATTGCAGGGTTGCAGTTTCTGGCCGAGATGGTGCGGACTGGCCAACCGGCAAGCGCGCTGGTGCGCAGCTTTGAAACGGTGCCACAGGTTCTGAAAAATATCCGCTATCGCGTGGGCCAAGAGCCTCTTGCGGCTCTGCCGGTTCAGGCTGCAATCCGCGCGGGCGAGGCGCGTTTGGTTGGTACCGGGCGGCTGTTAATCCGTAAATCGGGAACTGAGCCGCTGATCCGTGTCATGGTGGAATGCGAAGATGATGCGCTGATGGCTGATGTTGTGGCCGAAATTGTCGCCGCAATTGAGGCGGCAATTTAATCGCCTGCACGCCACCCCTTGACCGCCATTTGACAAGCGCAAGCGGCTTTTAAGGGTTTTGCCTCAGTTTGGGGTGAACAGCGCACCAAGCTCGGCACGCAGAGCGGCTTTTTGCACCTTGCCCATCGTGTTGCGGGGCAAGGCCTCGCGCAACAAAATGGCCTTTGGCTGTTTGAAGCGGGCGATTTTATCGCGGATCTGGGCCATCATCGCATCGGGATCAAGGGCAGGGCCTTGCGTGGGTTCTGGCACGACGATGGCCACAACAGCCTCGCCGAAATCAGGATGTGGCACGCCAATTACGGCCGTTTCGCGCACACCGGGCAGGGCGTCCAGCAGCTCTTCGACCTCTTTGGGGTAGACGTTCAGGCCACCGGTGATCACCAGGTCTTTTTGTCGCCCGACGATGCTCAGATATCCTTGGTCGTCAATCACACCGATATCACCCGTAATGAAAAACCCGTTGTCGCGCAGCTCGGCTGCAGTTTTATCGGGCATCTGCCAATACCCTTGAAAGACGTTGGGCCCACGCACCTCGATCATGCCGGGGGTGCCTTGGGGTAATTTTTCACCCGAGTTGGGGTCTGTGATGATGATTTCAACACCGGCCAGCGGCAGACCCACAGTGCCCGCACGCCGCGCCCCAGCATAGGGGTTTGAGCTGTTCATGTTGGTTTCTGTCATGCCGTAGCGCTCTAAGACGCGGTGGCCTGTGCGCGTTTCAAAGGCCGTATGGGTTTCGGCCAGCAGTGGGGCAGAGCCTGACACAAAAAGACGCATATGTGCGACCGCGTCGCGCGTCAGTTGGGCGTCATCCAGCAAACGGGTGTAAAAGGTTGGCACCCCCATCATGGTTGTGGCCAGCGGCATCAAACGCAGCGCTTCGGCTGGGCTAAATGAGGGCAAAAACAGCATTGCGCCGCCGGTCAGCAGCACTGTGTTTGAGGCGACAAACAATCCATGCGTATGAAAAATGGGCAGCATATGCAGCAATACATCATCGGCGTTGAACTGCCATTCGCGTGCCAACACTTGGGCGTTTGACAGCAGGTTTTTCTGGGTGAGCATCGCACCTTTGGACCGCCCCGTGGTGCCCGAGGTGTAAAGCAGTGCTGCCAGATCATCATCGCTGCGGGATGCGGGGATGAGCTGGGTTGGTTGGTCAGCGGCCAGCGTGGCAAAACTGCCCTGACCAGCCGCATCCAGCGTCAAAAGCTGTGCGCCGGTCTGCTTGGCCACAGGGGCCAGTGCATCGGCGCGGATCGGGTCTGCCAGTAAAACGCGTGCGCCGGAGTCTTGGGTAAAATACCCGATCTCATCCGCAGTATAGGCTGGATTTAGCGGCAGATAGACAACCCCCACTGCCACCGCCGCCCCATAAAGCGCCAAGGCTTGGGGCGATTTTTCAATTTGGGCTGCCAATCGGTCACCAGGCATCAGCCCCAAGGCTCGCAGGGCGTTGCCAAACTGTGCCACCATCCGGGCAAATTCCGCACCTGTTATTTGCGCACCATCGGCCAGCAGCAAAAACGGGCTGTCCCTGTCCGTCAGGGGGGCAAAAAGCGTGTCATAAAGCGGGTTTGGCATCAGATCTATCCGGGTTTTGAGAAAAGTAGCAGCCTAGGGTGCGTCCGTTAGGATGTGCCCATATTGCCGCGCCGCTTCACCCAATTCCAGCTAGATGTGCAAATATCTTCTAATCCGCGGGTGGCAGTAAAGCCTAAAACGGCCTGTGCGCGTGCAGGATCGGCCCAATAGGCGGCCAAATCGCCATCACGCCTTGGGGCGATCACATAGGGCAAATCGCGTCCACAGGCCCGCGAATAGGTCTGCAACATATCCATCACTGAAAATCCGATGCCCGTACCAAGGTTTAGCAAATGCCCGCCCTTGCCCGCCAACAGCGCTGCCAGTGACAATACATGCCCCTGTGCCAGATCCTCGACATGGATATAATCGCGCATTCCCGTGCCATCAGGGGTGGGGTAATCATTGCCAAAGATGTTCAGTGCGGGCAAATCGCCGGTGGCCACTTTGGCAATATAGGGCAGAAGATTGTTGGGAATGCCGTTCGGGTCTTCGCCGATCAGCCCAGATTCATGCGCCCCGGCTGGGTTAAAATAACGCAAAATACCAAAGGCCCAAGCAGGATTGGAAGCAGCGACTTGCGCCATGATCTGCTCGCCTGCCAATTTGGTGAAAGCATAGGGGCTGGCAAAACCAAGCGGTGCATCTTCATCAATTGGCAGGGTTTCTGTTTCTGCATAAACTGTTGCGCTGGAGGAATAGACCAGATTGTGTACGCCTGCGGTATTCATGGCCTCCAGCAATGCCAAAAGGCCGGTGATATTGGTTTGAAAATAGTCAATTGGCAGGCGCACAGATTCCCCCACCGCCTTTTTGGCCGCAAAATGGATAACCGCATCAATTTTATGCGCTGCAAATACCGCGTTTAGGGAATGCCCATCCAACAGATCCCCCCGCCAGACGGTGACGGGCGCGCCGGTTATCAGTTCCAGCCGTGCGGGCACATCTGCGCGCGCATTTGAAAAGTTATCATATATAACAACGTTATAGCCTGACTTAATCAGGGCAACATAGGTATGCGATCCGATGTAGCCAGCACCACCTGTTAAAAGAATTGTCTGTGTCACACTGGCCTCATTCATTTCGGGTTAGAAATTGATTGTCACACCGGGCAGACGTAATTCACGCAGCAGATCGCGCAGTTCTTGACGCGCGGCTATGTTGGACAGGCTGACCTTTTCCACGCCCGCCTCTTTCATATCCAACAGGGTCAGGCCGCGTGGAAACAGTTCGCGAAAAATCACACGTTCGGCAAACCCCGCCAGTGGGCGGAAACCGATGCGATGTGATAGATCTTCGAGGGCCTCGCCCACCTTGCGCTTGTTGTGCATCTCTTGGCTGCCCAAACGGTTGCGCAGTACAATCCAATCCAGCGGCTTAAGCCCTGCGCGTGCGCGCAGTTGGCGGGCATTCCAAACCATTTCGGAATAAATAGAGGGGCCAAGCACCTTTCCGCTATCGGCATCAATCCGGGCCAACAGATCGAAATCAACGAAACTATCGTTCATTGGGGTGACAAGCGTATCGGCCAGTGCATGGGCTGACACGCTGAAACGGGTGTGTGCGCCGGGGCAATCAATGATGACAAAGTCGTTTTGTGGGCGCAAAATTGCCACCGCCGCATCCAGCCGGGCGTCGGCCAAATGTTCGCCCTCGGGCAGGGATCTTGGGTCGATCTCTGGCAGGTCGATAGAGCTGGGGGTTGGCAGGGTCAGCCCAGCCTGCGCGCAAAAGGCTGCACGGTTTTCCAGATAGCGCGCCAAGCTTTTCTGACGCAAATCCAGATCAAGCGTGCCGACCCTATGGCCCAGCCGCGCCAGCGCCGTTGCAATATGCATCGCGCTGGTCGATTTGCCCGACCCGCCTTTTTCATTTCCGACAACGATAATATGCGCCATGCTCGCCCCCGGCTCTTTTACGCAAAAGGCGCGCCAAGATGGCGCGCCTTGGAACTTTTTCCGACCCGAGGTCGGTTAAAGCCAAAGCTTAAAAGCCAAGGCCTGCGTACTTGTTTTTGAACTTCGACACGCGGCCGCCGGTATCCATCAGCTTGGCCGAACCACCGGTCCAAGCCGGGTGCGACAGCGGATCAATATCCAGCGACATCTGGTCGCCTTCTTTGCCCCAAGTTGATTTCATCTGGATGATCGAACCGTCGGTCATCTTGGCGGTGATCAGATGATAGTCGGGATGAATATCTTTTTTCATGACGCAACCCTTATCCGGCCAGGGGTTTATAGGTGGTATCTTCGGCGATCCGGGCAGATTTGCCACGACGCGCGCGCAGATAATAAAGCTTGGCGCGACGCACACGGCCACGACGCACAACCTCAATGCTGTCGATGTTGGTGGAATACAGCGGGAAAACCCGTTCCACACCTTCGCCAAACGAGATTTTGCGCACGGTGAATGATGCGCTGATGCCGCCGCCCTTGCGGCTGATGCAAACGCCTTCGTAGTTCTGAACGCGCGAGCGGGTGCCCTCGGTCACTTTAAAGCCGACACGGATGGTGTCACCTGATTTGAAATCAGGGATGGTTTTGCCAAGCGCAGCGATCTGCTCGGCTTCGAGTTGTGCGATCAAATCCATCGCAATTCCTTTCCTTACGGCGGTTTTCCCGCTGATATGCGCGGCCTCAGAGCTCTTGGTCTTCATCCGGGTCCCTATTGTGCGCTGCACAATAAGCCCGCCAGAGATCAGGTCGACGTTCCTTTGTTAGCCTTTCGGCCATAGCCTTTCGCCAAGAAGATATCTGGCCATGATGCCCGGAGAGAAGAACTTCGGGGATATCGTGACCCTCCCAGACGGCGGGTTTTGTATACTGCGGGTGCTCCAGCAAGCCTTCGGAAAATGATTCCTCTTGCGTTGACTGATGATTCCCGAGCACGCGGGGTATAAGGCGCACAGTCGCATCAATCAAGGCCTGTGCGGCGATCTCGCCGCCGGTCAAGACGAAATCGCCCAAGCTGACCTCTTGCACCGCGTAATGGTCGATTACACGTTGGTCAACGCCTTCAAAACGGCCACAAAGCAGGGTTAAGCCATCGGCTTTGGCCCAGTCTTGCGCCATCGATTGATCAAACGGTTTTCCGCGTGGTGACAGATAGATCACGGGCCAGCGCGCCCGATCCGCTGGGGTGCCAATCGCCGCCATATCCAGCGCTTGCCCCAACACATCGGCGCGCAACACCATGCCGGCTCCGCCACCTGCAGGGGTGTCATCAACATTTTTGTGACGGCCTTGGCCAAAGGGGCGAAGATCAATGGTTTCCAGTGCCCATATGCCCTGTTCCAACGCCTTGCCGGTCAGGCTTAGGCCAAGGGTTCCGGGGAAGGCCTCGGGAAAAAGCGTAAGCACCCGCACGCTCCACGCGTCTTTCAGTCGGGGCGTATCTGTCATCAGTTCGCGTGGCTTGAGCGAGGCCGAGATACTTAGCCGACCGGCCGCGCGGTTGGGGGGAGGGGTCATGCAAAAAGCCCCTCGGGCGGGTCGGCCACGATGCGGCGACTGGCCAGATCAACGGTCGGCACGATTGCTTGGGTAAAGGGCAGCAAAACAGAGCGGTTGGGCCCACCACCAGGGGGTGGGCCACTGACCTCAAGCAGGTCGGTGGCTCCATGATTGTGCACGGCGCTGACACGCCCCAGCAGGGCCCCACCCGTATCGCGCACCTCCATGCCGATAAGATCAGCATGATAAAATTCATCATCTGGCAGCGAGGGCAGGCGCGCCCGATCGGCAAAAAGCCGCAGCCCCTTCATCGCATCAGCTTGTTCGCGGGTGGCGATACCGCTCATCCGGGCGGAAAAGCCATTAGGGATTGTGCGCGTCAGGCGCAGCGTAAAGCTTTGTTTGCCATCTTCGCTGTAAAGTGGGCCATAGCTGGCAATGGCTTCGGGCTCAGCGCAAAAGCTTTTAAGCCGCACCTCACCTTGAACACCAAAAGCGCCCGAGATGGCGCCCACGCAAATGCGGTCTTCTGCCATGCCTGCCCCTTTCGGCGGTCTGTTTGCCTGTTCCGCGGCGCGTGTCGGCAAATGCAGGCGGGGGCAAACGTTGCCCCCGCCGCTGTAATCTTATTCCGAAGCTTCAGCGGCTGCTTCGACCGGTGCTGCGGCAGCTGCGGCTGCGGCTTCAGCCTTTTTTGCCTTTTCGTCAGCACGGGCTTTGGCTTTTTTGCCCGGCACGGCGGCTTTGGGGTTGTTACGTACGGTTTTGGGCAGCACGTCTGCTGCTTCCAGCATGCGCGCGACGCGCTCGGTCGGCTGGGCGCCATGCGACAGCCAATGTTTGACACGATCAAGGTTCATCTTGACGCGCTCAGGGCTGTCTTTAGCCAGAAGCGGGTTATAGGTGCCCAGCTTTTCGATGAAACGGCCATCGCGCGGCATGCGCGAATCGGATGCGACGATGGCGTAAAACGGGCGCTTGTTCGAGCCGCCGCGGGCCAGACGGATTTTCATGGACATGTGTCAGTCTCCTTAGGGTTTATTAAGGGTGGCAGTGCCACCTATTTTTGCAGTTTCTCGTGATGCCTGATCACTTCGGATATGATGAAGTTCAGGAATTGCTTGGCGAATTCGGGGTCAAGATCGGCGTCGCGGGCCAATTGCTCTAGCCGGGCGATCTGTCGGGATTCCCGATCGGGATCTGAGGGGGGCAGGGCGTGGCTTGCTTTCAGCTCGCCCACCGCTTGGGTTTGTTTAAACCGTTCGGCCAGCGTGTAAACCAAAATGGCATCCAGCCGGTCGATACTCTCGCGGTGCTCTTTCAAAAGAGCCTGGGCCAGGGCGGTTGCGTCTGTCATCATTTTTTCTTTCCAAAGCCGAGGCCTGACAGGCCGGACGGCAATTGAAGCCCCTTGCCCATCCCCCCCAAACCAGCAAGCCCACCCAGGCCACCACCCATCTTGCCCTGCATGGCTTGAGCGGCGGCTTTCAGCGCCTCGGGGTCCATGTTGGCCATATCCGGCATCCCTCCCTTGGCCCCAGCCCCAGCCCCGCCGCCCATCATGGACTTCATGGCTTGTTTCATCATGCCGCCCTTGCCCATCTTTTTCATCATATCCGCCATCTGGCGGTGCTGTTTCAAAAGACGGTTCAACTCGGACACTTCCAGCCCGGCGCCTGTGGCGATCCGGCGTTTACGGCTGGCTTGCAGCAGATCAGGGTTTGCACGCTCGCGTTTGGTCATCGAATTGATCAGCGCAATCTGCCGGCGCAGCATTTTGTCATCAAATCCGGCTTCGGCGGCGGCTTTTTGCATTTTGCCCATGCCGGGCAACATGCCCATCACGCCCTGCATGCCACCCATTTTCATCATCTGATCCAGCTGGCTTTTCAGGTCGTTCATATTGAACAGACCTTTTTGAAACCGCTTCATCATCCGCTCGGCCTGTTCGGCCTCAAAGCTTTCTTGTGCCTTTTCGACCAAGGCCACGATATCGCCCATGCCCAGAATACGGCCTGCGATCCGTTCGGCTTCAAAGGTTTCCAGCGCGTCGAGCTTCTCGCCCAAACCGACAAAGCGGATCGGCTTACCCGTGACCGCGCGCATCGATAGCGCTGCACCGCCGCGCCCATCGCCATCCATCCGGGTCAACACAACGCCGCTGATGCCCAGCTTGCCGTCAAATTCGGTTGCAACATTCACCGCGTCTTGGCCGGTCAGCCCGTCGACCACCAGCAGCGTTTCGCGCGGGTTGGCGATGTCGCGCACAGCCTGAACTTCGTCCATCAGCACGTCATCAATGTGCAGACGCCCAGCTGTATCAAGCAAATAGATGTCATAGCCGCCCATCGTGGCCTGCGCCTTGGCGCGGCGGGCGATTTGGGGGGCAGATTCGCCTTTGATGATCGGCAGCGTGTCAACGCCAATCTGCGCACCCAAAATTTGCAGCTGTTCCATGGCTGCGGGGCGGTTGGTATCAAGGCTTGCCATCAGAACGCGTTTGCCGTCGCGCTCTTTCATGCGTTTGGCTAATTTGGCAGTGGTCGTGGTCTTACCCGAACCTTGCAGACCCACCATCAAAATTGGCGCAGGCGGGTTGTCGATTTTCATCGCCTCGGGGGCGTCCGTGCCGCGCAGCATCTCAATCAATGCATCATGCACGATTTTGACGACCTGTTGGCCGGGTGTGACCGAGCGGGTGACCGCTTGACCGGTGGCTTTTGTTTGCACTGTGGCCACAAAATCGCGCGCAACCGGCAGTGACACATCGGCTTCAAGCAGGGCCACACGCACTTCGCGCAGAGCGGTTGCGACATCGGCATCGGACAGGGCGCCCTGCTTGGTCAGCCGGTCAAACACGCCACCAAGGCGTTCGGACAGGTTCTCGAACATCAGCGGCCCTCCATGACCGGTTGCAATATGCCGGGCATACCCGACGGCTCAAAGCCCAAAGGCACCCGTGGGCGCAACGCGCTGACGGATGGCGATCCCCGCAAAATGCGACGGGACCGGAAGCTTGCACCTCCGGGGATGGGGCATGCGATAGGGGATCGGGCCGCGCAAGTCAAGGCATCTGCCGGGTGGGCATTTTCTGGTGATGGTGGGCTGGTCAGATGGGTTGGGGGTGCTAAAACCAGTTTAAACCAATCAGCCATCAGGTGAGCAGACGTGCAAGACGGGGTGCTTTATGTGGCCGAGGGGCCCGACTATTTAACGCTGGCGGTGGCATCGGCGCAGAGCGCGCGCGCAGTTATGCCCGATCTGAACATCGACATCTTTACCGATGGCACTCCGCCATGTGGTCTGTTTGACCGGGTGCATCCCATTCCGCAGGGACTGATACGCGCAAAAATAGAATGCCTGCCGCTGTCACGGTTTGACCGGACGCTTTATCTTGATTGTGATACGCTTGTTCTGCAGCCCTTTGGTGATTTATTTGACATTTTGCGGCGCTTTGCACTGGCGCTTTGTCATGACGTGCGTCGTGCGTCAGATCTGATCCGGCAGGGGCATTTGGAAGCCACCCCTTATGCGTTTCCGCAGATGAATGGCGGGGTGATCTTGTATCGGTCCGGTTCACAGACCGCAGAGTTTTTTGCGCAATGGGCGCAGCGCTATGCCGCCGCAGGGTTCGAACGCGATCAGGTGACCTTGAAAGATTTGCTATGGGCCAGCGATGTGCCATTTTATGTGCTGCCGCCTGAATTTAATTTGCGCCGTGTGACGCTGCTAGATGCTTGGGAACCGCTGGATGCCCGCCCGACCATTGTGCACAGTCACCGTCTGTTGGATCACCTGCGGGTTCAGGGGGCCGAAAGGGTGCGTGATTTGGCCGGGGTTCTGGCGTTAGAGCGGGTGGCGCTGCAGCAAGAATGGGCGGCAGTTAACCTGCGCGCTGCAGATTGCCCGGCTGATGAGGACCCAAGCCTGCGGTTTGCGCGGGCGCAGCTGCGCTAGGTGGCTATGCGTCTTTGAACCAGCCCCTTGCACCTCTGCCAGATCGGGCAGATCATATGCATGATGTGCGTTTTGCCAGGTGGTGGTGTTGATGTCTTTTGAAAGTTGGGATGAAATCTGCACTGCCTATCATGTGGCGCGGCTGGGCACGGTTTCGGGCGCGGCCGAGGTTTTGGGCGTGCATCATGCCACGGTGATACGCCATATTGACGCACTTGAAGCCCGACTGGGTGTCAAACTGTTTCAACGTCATGCGCGTGGCTATACGGCGACTGAGGCTGGGCAAGACCTACTGCGGGTGGCGCAGGCCACTGACGCACAGTTGGCCCAGTTGTCTGGCCGGTTAAGTGGCCAAGATGCCCAAATGGCGGGTGAATTGGTTGTGACGTCTGTTGATGGTCTGGCGGGAGTGTTAACGCCGCTTTTGGTGGGGTTTCAGCACCAAAATCCCGCGTTGCGCCTGCGATATCTCAGTAATATGCGGCTGTTTCGGCTGGAATATGGCGAGGCGCATGTTGCGATTCGTGCCGGCGCCATGCCCGATCAGCCAGACAATGTTGTTCAGCCCTTTATGCAGCATAGCGTCGCCCTTTATGCCAGCCGTGCGTATTGCGCCGCCCATGGGCAGCCAAAGTCTGAGGCAGACTTGGCAAGCCATCGCTTTGTGGCCCAAGATGATGCCACAAGCCGCGCGCCGTTTTTGCAATGGCTGCACGCGCAAGTGCCACCCCAAGCGATCACCTTTCGCGCAACTGAAACCGCCGCGCTGCATGCGGCGATCTTGGCGGGGGCGGGCATCGGGTTTTTGCCAGTTGCAGATGCGGCAGATCAGTCAGACTTGGTTCAGGTCATGGCGCCGCGGGATGAGTGGCGGGTGCAGCTTTGGCTGGTGACCCATGTGGATCTGCACCGAACGCCCAAGGTGCAGGCCTTGCTTGGCTATTTAAAGGCTGCCGCCCGCATCGGTGACCCGCGGTGAAGCGTGTCATGGCTGGGCATTTGGGCGGGCATTTGGCGATGCTGGCATTTTCGGCGCTGGTGGCGGGATCGTTCAGTCTGGGTGGGATGGTGGCCAATGATATCAGCCCAAGTGCGCTGAACGCGCTACGATTTTTTCTGGCGGCGGTGGTGATTGGCGGACTGGCGTTGGTGACCACCGGACTGCCGCGCCGCGCATGGGTGGCGCCGTGGCGCTATGCTATTTTAGGGGGCATCTTTGCGGGCTATTTTGTGTTGATGTTTTATGGGCTGAGAACCGCAGCCCCTGTGGCAACTGCGGCCGTCTTTACCCTGACCCCTGTCATGTCGGCTGCATTTGGCTGGATATTTTTGCGCCAAACCATGACCGGCCGCATGGCGCTGGCGCTGGCGATTGGCGTTGCGGGGGCGCTTTGGGTGATTTTTCGCGCTGATCTGGCCGCTTTGCGCGCGTTTGAGGTGGGCGAGGGCGAGGTGATTTATTTCTGGGGCTGTGTTGCCCATGCCGCCTACACGCCGCTGGTGCGGCGATTTAACCGGGGCGAGCCTACGATTGTTTTTGGTTTTGGCATCATGTGCGCGGCCTGTGTTTCACTTTTAATCTGGGGGTGGGGGGATATCTGGGCCACGGATTGGGTGCGTTTGCCGACACGGGTTTGGGGCGTGCTGAGCTATTTGGTGATTTTTGCCACCGCCGCCAGCATGCTTTTGCTGCAAATCGGCTCAATGCGGCTGCCTGCGGCCAAAGTGATGGCCTATACCTATCTGGTGCCCAGTTGGGTGATTTTGTGGCAAATCGGCTTGGGTCGGGGGGCACCGCCGCTGATGGTTGCGGTGGGGGTTGGCCTGACCACCCTTGCGTTGGTGTTGCTGCTTAAACCTGACACTGCCAGTGGCTAGCGATCTAAACTGCGCAGCTTATGTGGGCCTGTCATCCGTGTGATCTTGGCACAGTTCTTGGGCCAAAAACGCCTCAAACGCATCAAGGTCTATGGGTTCAAACTGTCCAAAGCCCTGCATCCACACCGTTGCCGCGCGCAGCGCATCGGGCTGCAATTGGCACCATTTTACCCGGCCACGACGTTCTTGCACGATAAGTCCGGCATCAGCCAGTATCATCAGATGCTTTGAAATGGCCGCAAGCGACATCTCAAATGGTGCAGCCACATCGGTGACGGCCATGTCATCTTCCAGCAACATCGTCAAAATCGCCCGGCGTGTGGGGTCTGACAGGGCCGAAAAGACAAGATCCAACACGGTGCTCATGCGACACATCTGCCCGCACCCAGCCCCAATCGTCAACCATTTGGTTGAATAACCGCAAAGACCAATTTTACCCCATCAACGGGTGTGGTGGGGCTGCGACATCTGCGCACCTGCAGTTTTTACAGCGTAAAAACAATAAGATAATCAAATTTCTGCAGTGGCAAAGGCCAGTTGACTCCGGGCGCGCGGCTCACTAGGAAAGCAACGCAGCAGGTTGGCAATTTTTGTTGGTCTGGAAGCGGAGGCAGCCATGGCTGATGATCCTGATGGCGATGCGCTAAAAGCGCTCGAGAAACGGATCGCTCAGGTCAAGGCAGGCCCGGCTTCGAAGAAGAATGGACAAGACCATCACGCAATGGCTCAGCAGGGCTGGCGTATGGTGATAGAGCTGGTATCGGGTTTGGGTATCGGCTTCTGCCTGGGATATGGGTTGGATGTGCTGTTGGGCACGATGCCGATTTTCTTGGTGGTGATGACATTGGCAGGCTTTGCCGCGGGGGTCAAAACAATGATCCGCACGTCAAAGGAACTGCAAGACGAAACGCTGGCAGACATATCTGTCAAAGACAAAGGGGAATAAACGTGGCGGCCGAGGAAGCACAAACCGGTCTGGTGTTCCACCCGATGGACCAGTTCATTGTAAAGCCGCTGTTTGGTGGCGATGCGATCTATTGGTACACACCCACCAATGTCACGCTGTGGATGGGGCTGACGGTATTGGCCGTGGCGCTGCTTTTTGTCATCGGCACCCGGGGGCGCGCGGTTGTGCCAACCCGGATGCAGTCGGTCGCGGAAATGGGCTATGGCTTTGTCTATAAGATGATCGAAGATGTCACTGGCAAAGAAGGGTTGAAGTATTTCCCCTATGTCATGACGCTGTTTTGTTTCATCGTGTTTGCCAATTTCGTTGGCCTGTTGCCCAAAAGCTTTACGACCACATCCCACATCGCTGTGACAGCTGTTCTGGCTGTTTCGGTCTTTGCTGCCGTAACCCTTTTGGGATTTGCGAAAAAAGGCGTGGGGTTTTTGGGGCTGTTTTGGGTGTCGTCGGCGCCTTTAGCGCTGCGCCCGATTTTGGCCCTGATTGAGGTAATCTCATACTTTGTTCGGCCGGTCAGCCACTCTATCCGTCTTGCAGGCAACATGATGGCGGGGCACGCGGTGATTAAAGTCTTTGCAGCCTTTGGCGCCATTGCCGCGATTTCACCGCTGTCGATCCTTGCGATCACTGCGATGTATGGGTTGGAAATCTTGGTCTGCTTCATTCAGGCCTATGTCTTTACCATTCTAACCTGCGTCTATCTGAAAGACGCTGTGGGCGATGCCCACCACTAAGGTTCAACCAAATCTTCAGCCAATCAAGAAACAGGAGACTACTATGGAAGGCGAACTCGCTCTTTTGGGAAAATACATCGGTGCTGGCCTGGCCACGATCGGCATGGGCGGCGCTGCGATGGGTGTGGGCAATGTTGCCAGCAGCTTCCTTGCTGGGGCGCTGCGCAACCCGTCAGCCGCTGCTGGCCAGACCGCGATGCTGTTCATCGGCATCGCATTCGCTGAAGCGCTGGGGATCTTCTCGTTCCTCATCGCGCTTTTGCTGATGTTCGCCGTCTAAGAACTCGCTGCATCTAACGTTCGGGTGGGCTGACAGGCCCGCCCGACGCATTGGGGGCAAAGGGGAAAGACATGGCGACACAAACGCAAGAAGCCGTGGCGCACGGCGCTGACGCGGCCGGACATGTGGCTGCAAACGTTGGCATGCCACAGCTGGATATTTCGACCTTTTCCAACCAGATTTTCTGGCTGGTGGTCACACTTGTCTTAATTTACATGCTGCTGTCGCGTGTGGCTCTGCCGCGGATCGGGTCGGTTTTGGCCGAACGTCGTGGCATGATCACCAGCGATATTGCGGCTGCTGAGGAGCTGAAAGAAAAGGCTTCCGAAGCAGAGCAAGCCTATCAAAAAGCGCTGGCAGATGCGCGCAACGAAGCGGCCCGGATCATTGCAGAAGCCAAAGCTGAAATTGCCAAGGACTTGCAGCAGGCCACTGCCCGCGCAGATGAGGAATTGGCCGTAAAAGCAGCCGAGGCCGAAAAGCGTATCAGCGCCATTCGTGCGTCGGCCCTGGAAAGCGTAACCTTGGTTGCACGTGACACAGCCGAAGCGGTTGTGGCGGCCTTTGGTGGTGCTGTCGATGCAAAAGCTGTGGAAACGGCCGTGGCCACTCGGTTGAAAGGCTGACACGATGACACGTATTCTTATCGCGGTGACGGCTGCCCTGTCTGCAAGCCCTGCGCTTGCGGCATCGGGGCCGTTCTTTTCGCTTCACAATACTGATTTCGTAGTGACACTGGCGATTTTGCTGTTCGTTGCGGTTGTGGTCTATTTCAAAGTGCCGGCCACCCTTGGCGCCATTTTGGACAAGCGCGCCGCAGGCATCCGCGCCGAACTGGAAGAAGCCAAAGCCTTGCGTGATGAAGCGCATGCGCTGCTGGCGTCTTACGAAAAGCGCCAGCGTGAGGTGCAGGAGCAATCTGAGCGCATCGTGGCAAACGCCCGGGATGAGGCGATGGCCGCTGCTGCCAAAGCAAAAGAAGATCTGAAACAATCGATTGCACGCCGTGTGCATGCGGCAGAAGAACAGATCGCATCCGCCGAAGCCAGTGCAGTGCGTGAAGTACGCGACCGTGCGGTCAGTGTAGCGATCGCTGCGGCCGGTGATCTGCTGGCTGCGGGCATGACTGCCAAGGCCGGCGATGCATTGATTGCGGCATCCATTGCCGAAGTCGAAGACCGTCTGCACTAGGGTCTTGTGCCCTTAATCTAAAAAGGCCCGGCGATCTCGCCGGGCCTTTTTTTATTTTAAATGTTTCAAGGCTGGTGTGTCCAACCTGTCGGATCAGATCAGTTAGTGGGGCGGATGATAATTTCAACCCGACGGTTCATTGCCCGCCCATCCACAGTCAGGTTTGATGCGACGGGCTGATCTTCGCCCATGCCATAGGTCACCACGCGGTTTGGCTGCACACCGTTTCGAACCAAAATTGCTGCAACCGAGGCGGCGCGGCGCTGCGACAAATCACGGTTATAGCTGGCGGACCCAGTGTTGTCAGTGTGCCCTAGCACCTGAACTGTGCTGCTGGGGTAGCGTTGCAGGTTTGTGGCCACGGCCTCTAAATCGCGCGACAGGTCTGGGCGCAGTGCCGCGCTGTCGGTGGCAAACAGAATGTCTTGTGGCATGGTCACGATCAGCTGACTGCCCGTGTTTTCAATGCCCACATTGGGGTTACCAATCTGGCGGCGCAGATCAGCCGCTTGGGCATCGAGCGTCTGCCCGATCGCCCCACCAATGGCGGCACCAAATCCGGCACCCACCACGGATTTTAGCAATTTGTCATCGCCCTTGCGTGTGGCGCCATAAAGCCCACCGATCATTGCGCCGGTCATGGCCCCAGACTTGGTGTTTTGGTTTGGCGCGGCGTAGGGGTCAACGCAACCGCTCAAGCCTAGTGCGGCGATGGGCAGGCAAAGGGTCAGGGCACGCAATTTCATGGGGTTACCTTTGAAAATAGGAAACAGGAAAGGGCTGCATTAACGCAGCACACAACCATCAGCATAGCATCGAGCCCACCAATTTGCCAGCCCGCGCAGGTTTCGTGGGGTCACGCTTGCGCGATCGCGGCGATTGTGGTGCCTGTCGGTGGTGGCGCTGCGTGGTCTGCACGGACGGCCTCCCATGCCAGCATCGCGCGTTTGATTGGCAGACCCCAGTGATAGCCACCCAAAGCGCCCGATTTTCGCAACGCCCTGTGACATGGGATCACCCAGCCAATCGGGTTGCGCCCGACCGCTGTGCCGACAGCCCGCACCGCCTTTGGGCTGCCGATGGCAGCAGCGATCTGGCCATAGGTGGTGACTTGGCCCGGGGGGATGGCCAGCAGCGCCTCCCACACCTTGATCTGAAATGGCGCGCCGATCAGGTGAAGGGTCGGGCGATTTTGGGGCTGGGTCGTTGATGCCGCAAATGCAGCGGCACCGCGTTGGGCGGCGCTGTCATCGGGCAGCATTTGCGCCGCGGGCCATCGCGCCTGCATATCGTTCAGCGCTTCCAAGAGGTCCGCATCGCCTAAAAAGCCCAACCCGCACAGCCCACGCTCTGTTTGCACCGCCAAGGCAGGGCCAAAGATGGTGTCAAAAACTCCATACCCCAATGTCAGATCGGCGCCGCCGCGCGCGTAATCCCCTGGGCTCATTGCCTCCCAGCGAACGAACAGATCATGCAACCGGCTGGTGCCAGACAGGCCGGTACCAACGGCGGTATCGAGCACCGTATTGCGGGTCGCGAGCAGCGCTTTGGCGTGGCCGAGCGTCAGATATTGTTGATAGCGCTTGGGCGACACCCCCACCCATTGCGTGAACACGCGCTGAAAATGGGCCACGCTCATCCCCATTTGGGTGGCCAGATCGGGCAAGGCCAGCGGTTGGGGGGCGGCATCAATCACCGCAATCGCGCGCGCGATTACGGCGTAATGATAGGCGTTGGGCATGGGGTCGCTGTCTGTTTGCTGCATGGCGGGGTCCTCTGATCTTGGTGATAGGGCAGGTTGGCCGATATTTCGACCCGGATTATGCGCAAATAGGCCCAATGGTTTCTTGCCTTGGCCGGGCCTGCGGGCCATAGAAACAAGTATGACCAGACAGCTTGACTACCCAACGATCTACCAGATTTTTACCCGGTTTCAGGCCGCTGCGCCCGAACCCAAAGGTGAGCTGGACCATGTGAACGCGTACACGCTGCTGGTCGCTGTGGCGCTGTCGGCGCAGGCCACCGATGTTGGCGTGAACCGTGCCACCAAGGCGCTGTTTGCCAAGGTTGATACGCCGCAAAAGATGCTTGATCTGGGCGAGGAAGCTTTGGTTGAACATATCCGTACCATTGGGCTTTTTCGCAACAAAGCCCGAAATGTCATGGCGATGAGCCGAATCTTGGTCGAAGATTACGCAGGTGTCGTGCCCAGCTCACGGGCGGCGCTGCAAAGCCTGCCCGGTGTGGGGCGCAAAACCGCCAATGTGGTGCTTAGCATGTGGTGGCATTTGCCCGCGCAGGCGGTGGATACGCATATTTTTCGTCTGGCCAACCGTATCGGCATAGCACCCGGCAAAACCGTTGAAGCGGTAGAGCGTGCTGTCGAAGATCAAGTGCCCGCTCCGTTTCAACACCACGCCCATCATTGGCTTATTTTACATGGGCGCTATGTCTGCACCGCGCGTAAACCCAAATGCAGCACCTGCTTAATATCAGATCTGTGCCCCTATGAGGAGAAGACCCAATGAAACCCTATCAGGTGATTGGTATTGGCAACGCGCTGGTGGATGTGATTGCCCCGGCGTCAGATGCGTTTTTGGACCAAATTGACGTGCAAAAAGGTGTGATGCAGCTGATCGATATGGATCGCGCGGTTGCGCTTTATGGCCAAATCGGCCCCGCACGAGAAGTGTCTGGTGGCTCGGCTGCCAATACCATTGCAGGCTTTGCCCATTTGAGCGGACGGTGTGGCTATATTGGTAAGGTTCGCGATGATCAGCTGGGGGCTATTTTTGCCCATGATCTGCGTGCGCAGGGGGCAGATTATGCAACCATTGCGGCGCCGGCCAGCCATCCAACCGAAACAGGGCGCTGTATCGTTTTGGTCACCCCGGATGGTGAGCGCACGATGAGCACTTATTTGGGGGCCACCGAATTTCTGGGCCCCGATGACATCGACTCCGATCAGATGGCGCAAACGGATTGGATTTATCTTGAAGGCTATCGCTTTGACGGCGCTGCCAGCCATGAAGCGTTTGCCAAGGCGATTGCGGCGTGCAAGGGCGCGGGGGGGCGCGTGGCCATCACGCTGAGTGATCCGTTCTGCGTCGATCGTCACCGCGATGCGTTTCGGGCGCTGATCCGCGCCGACGTTGATTTGTTGTTCGCCAACCGCGCAGAACTGTTGTCGCTGTACCAAACCCAAGATTTTGCCGCCGCCTTGCGGATGGCGGCAGATGATGTTGCGATTGTGGCCTGCACGGACAGTGCCGATGGCGCGCATATCTTAACAGCGGGCCAGCATTTTCAAGTGCCAGCCGTGCCTACGAACGTTGTTGATGCAACGGGGGCTGGCGACCTGTTCGCAGGGGCATTTATGTGGGGATTGGTAAATGAGGCCGCGCCTGATCTATGTGGCCATATGGGCTGCATCGCCGCATCAGAGGTGATCAGCCATATCGGTGCACGGCCCGAATCCAACCTGCGCACACTCTTTGCCGAACACGGTGTTTTATAGCGGCCCGGATGGTGGTGAATGCTCTACGGTGGCGCGGCTGAATTGCCGAACTGTCCAATAGGCCAGACGCCGCAGAAAAACGGGTGACAGGCGGGCGGCGCCGCGCAACAGGGCATTGCGGATGGTTTCAAATCGGGACAAAAAACCGATCTGGCGCTGGTATTTCAGCAGCGCCAGCTCACCGCGAAAGAATGCAGGGCCCCGTCGGTGCAAATGTTCGGTGCCCGTGCGCATGTGCAACAACACCTCGGGCTGGATGGCGATCCGCCCCCCCCGGCGCAGCATCAGTGACCACAGCGCGTAATCTTCGCAGGCGATTTCGGGATAGCCACCCAAAGCCATGACTGCTGACTTACGAAAAATTGCTGCTGGATGGTTCAACGGGTTGCGCAGCCGGGCATAGCGCTGCAGGGCATCGGGGGTTGTGGGAGGGCATCGATGCCCCAAAATTTTTGTCAATTTTGCATCACATTCGGCAATCCATGCGCTGCTTGCAGCAAGATAGGGGTGGGCCTGCATAAAAGCAATTTGGCGGGAAAATCGGTCCGGGGTGCTGCGATCATCTGCATCCATCCGGGCGACCAATTCGTGTTGGCAAAGCGGCAGGCCTTCGTTCAGTGCCCCGCCCAAGCCACGGTTTTGCGGCAGCATCAAAACCTCAAACCGTGCACCAAGCATACCTTGCCACGTCGCCAGAACGGCGGCTGTTTCATCTGTGATTGGGCCATCGCCCACCACCACGATTTGATCTGGGCGCACGCTTTGATTTGCCCAGATACTGTCCAAGGCGCAGCCCAGATGGGCGGGCGTGTCTTTGGCGTAAACGGCCATCAGCACGCTGAACTTTGGTTGGGGGGGCATGGTGTTGCGCTTTCTGCTGTTTTTCCCAGTTTTAATCATGACCTGCGACCCAGAGATTAACACCCTGCCAATTGCCCTTTGCTGTCATCGTCGCTACATGACAGAAAACAAAATCCCGCGTGCGGCACTTCGGAGAATGAACACATGGCATCCTATCAATACGTCTATCACATGGAAGGTGTGTCCAAAACCTATCCGGGTGGCAAGAAATGCTTTGAAAATATCCATTTGAATTTTTTACCGGGCGTCAAAATCGGGGTGGTCGGTGTCAACGGGTCGGGTAAATCGACCCTGATGCGGATCATGGGTGGAATCGATAAGGATTTTCAGGGCGAAGCGTGGTCGGCCAAAGGCGCGCGTGTGGGCTATTTGCCGCAGGAACCTGAGTTGGATGCCAACCTAGATGTGCGCGGCAATGTGATGCTGGGTGTGGCCACAAAAAAGGCCATTCTTGATCGTTATAACGAATTAGCGATGAACTATTCTGATGAAACCGCAGATGAAATGGCTGATTTGCAAGACCAGATTGACGCTGGCAATCTTTGGGATTTGGACAGTCAGGTTGACATCGCGATGGAGGCGCTGCGCTGCCCCGATGATGGTGCTGAGGTCAGCACGTTGTCGGGTGGTGAAAAGCGCCGTGTGGCGCTGTGCCAATTGTTGTTGTCAGCGCCTGATATGCTGCTGTTGGATGAACCGACCAACCACCTTGATGCTGAATCAATTGCATGGCTGCAAAAGCACCTGATTGATTACCAAGGCACGATCCTGATCGTGACCCATGACCGCTATTTCTTGGATGACATCACCAGCTGGATCCTTGAACTCGATCGTGGCCGCGGCATTCCCTATGAGGGCAACTATTCCAATTGGTTGGAACAAAAGGCCAAGCGTCTGTTGCACGAAGCCCGCGAAGACAAAGCCCGCCAGAAAACACTTGAAAAAGAACTTAACTGGATTCGCGCCGGTGCCAAGGCGCGCCAAGCCAAGCAAAAAGCGCGTATTTCGAAATATAATGAAATGGCTGGTCAATCGGTGCGTGAACGGATTTCGACCGCACAGATCATCATTCCCAATGGCGAACGTTTGGGCGGTAAGGTGATTGAGGTTGATGATATCTCCAAACGCATGGGCGATAAGGTTCTGATTGAAAACCTGTCATTCTCAATCCCGCCGGGTGCGATTGTGGGGGTGATTGGGCCAAACGGCGCGGGTAAATCGACGCTGTTTCGTATGATCACCGGCCAAGAACAGCCTGACTCGGGCGAGATCAGCTTTGGTGACACGGTGCAGCTGAGCTATGTCGATCAGTCGCGCGACAGTCTAGATGCCAATAAAACCGTTTGGGAGGAAATTTCAGACGGGCTTGATATTGTGATTTTGGGCGATGCAGAAGTGTCCAGCCGGGCCTATTGTGGGGCGTTCAACTTTAAAGGCACTGACCAGCAGAAAAAGGTGGGCCTGTTGTCAGGTGGTGAGCGCAACCGTGTTCATATGGCGAAATTGCTGCGATCTGGCGGCAACGTGCTGCTGCTCGATGAGCCGACCAACGATCTTGATGTTGAAACCCTGCGTGCTCTGGAAGATGCGATCGAAGATTTTGCCGGTTGTGCCGTTGTCATCAGCCACGACCGTTTCTTTTTGGACCGTCTTTGTACGCACATTCTGGCCTTTGAGGGCAATGCCCATGTCGAGTGGTTCGAGGGCAACTTTGAGGCCTATGAAGAAGACAAGGCCCGCCGTCTTGGACCAGATTCGTTGCAGCCCAAGCGGGTTCTCTATAAAAAATTCACCCGCTAAGCGTGGATTGATCGCAGCCCCCTGCCATTTCGGTGGGGGGGTGTAATCGCGCTTGAACTCTGCCCCATGGCGGTGGTATCAAAAACTCAGCGCGGGCGTTGTGTAATGGTAAGACCTTAGCCTTCCAAGCTAAAGACGCGGGTTCGATTCCCGCCGCCCGCTCCATTCCTTGGAAAATATGTTTTTTGCAATGCTTCGGCTGACGCTTTGGGCGTGTTGCTGGGTGCGACGGGCCGTTTGTGCTTGGTATAAAAAATCATGCTCCCTTGCACAAAAGACCAACGCCCCAACTGTGTGCAGGGGTTTGGGTTTCTCTTCTGATTTTTTGCAAATATCAGGACAAGGCATCGCGTTTCGTGCCCAGCCAAGGACGTTATCCCACCTTTGGCATTTGACGGACGAAAAAATAGAATATCTTTGGGGTCTTGATCGCTGCTGGAAAACGTTCCTGTGGCTTTCTCTTATATGGCACATCAAAAAGGTTCCCTGATATGAGCAAGATCGTACAAGAGGTCGTTGCGGCCAACAAAAAATATGCGGCTGATTTTGGTGAGAAATCAGAACTTGGGCTGCCGCCAGCACGGGGCTTTGCAATTTTGACCTGCATGGATGCCCGGCTTGATCCTGCCAAATACGCAGGACTGGCCGAGGGGGATGCCCATGTCATTCGGAATGCGGGTGGGCGCGCCAGCGATGATGCGATCAGATCGCTTGTCATTTCACACAAATTGCTGGGCACGCAGGAATGGTTTGTCATTCACCATACCGACTGTGGTATGGAACTGTTCACGTCAGAGATCATCGGGGATTTGCTGGAAACCAGCCTGAAAACCGCAACAATCGACGCCGATGGTTGGAAAAATCAAACGACTGAGGGTGGATCGGTTGCAGGGAAATACATCAACTGGCTGACATTCAAAGACAATGCGCAGTCGGTTTTAGAGGACGTTGTGCGCATTCGCACCCATCCTTTGGTCCCCGCATATATTCCGATCTATGGCTACATCTATGATTGCAAGACGGGATTGTTGGTTGAGGTGCCCGCCGCCTCGCAAGCGGGGCAGGTGACAGCCTAAGATATCGCTGCCCCCGCCGCAAAATTTGTTGGCGGGGGTTTGACCAACCGTTGCGAGCCCCTATCTTTCCAATGTAGAAATAGAACGCGGTGGTGGGGCTATGGTGCGATGCTTGGTGGCTGTTTTTTGTGGTTTTTTGGCAAACCCAGCGCTGGCCAATGATTTTATGCCTGTGCGCGATCGGTCTGAGTTTTTAAACCTGATACAAGAAAAACAACTGCGCGTTGGGCTGTATAATCTGACGCTGCATGTCACACCCGATGGGAAAATCCATGGGCAGGCATTGGGCTGGGGCATCACTGGCACGTGGGATTGGCAAGATGGCTATTTTTGCCGCAATATGGATTGGTCGGGGTATGAAATTGGGCCTGATTGCCAATTGGTCGAAGCCCGGCAGGGCAAAACCCTGCGGTTTACTGCTGAAAAGGGCACGGGCAAAAGCGCGTCGTTTCGCCTGCGCTAAGCCTGGCTGTGTGGTTTGTTAGATTTGGCTGTTTTGATAAAGTTAAACGGGGGCTGAGACCCCAAAAAAATCTTTTGCCCCCCTGAACCTGCCGCCCTATCCTAGCCGAAATCGGCCACCAAAAGCCGAAGGCTTGTGCCGATGTGCCACGCCGCAACGACCAAGGGAGGATGGCAGAAAATGTCGCAACATTTCGATGTGCTGGGGCCAAACGCGGCCAATTATGTGGCGCTGACGCCGCTGTCTTTCATGGCGCGCGCGGCTCAGACTTTTGGCCCGGCTGAGGCCACGGTTTATGGCACACATCGCCGCACCTGGGCCGAGGTTGCTGCACGCTGTGGGGCGTTTGCATCGCGTTTGGTGGCCCATGGCATCGTACCCGGTGATACGGTGTCGGTGCTTGCGCCCAATATCCCGCAGATGTTTGAACTGCATCATTCGGTGCCGATGGCGGGGGCTGTGCTGAATGCCATCAACACCCGGCTTGAACCTGAAACGGTCGCCTATATCCTTGATCACTCGGGGGCAAAGCTGCTGATTGCAGACACGGCTTATGCTGATCTTGTGCAGGCGGCCTTTGCGCTGATGGGGCGCAGCTTGCCGGTGATTGATATTTGCGACGATCAGGCCGGTGGGGCCGCAGGCTTTGGCCAAGCCGATTATGAGGCTGAGATCATAGCCGGTGCGCCAGATTTCCGCCCCATATGGCCCGCGGATGAATGGGCACCGCTGGCGCTGAATTACACATCTGGCACATCTGGGCGGCCCAAGGGCGTGGTTTATCATCATCGTGGTGCATATTTGATGAGCATGGGCACGCTCGTGTCGTGGAATGTGCCAGTGGGTGCCACCTATTTGTCGGTGGTGCCGATGTTTCATTGCAATGGCTGGAACCATCCTTGGGCGATGGCGCTGATTGGGGCGCGGTTGGTTTTTACGCGTGACCCGGCACCCGCCCGCATTCTAAAGGCCATCGCGGATGAGGGGGTTGAATATTTCGGGGGGGCACCGGTTATTTTGGCGATGTTGGCTGACAGCCCTGACGCGCCCGCACAGCCCTTTTCACCAATGGTCAATGTCTTTACTGCCGGTGCACCGCCGCCGCCTGCCGTGCTGGAAAAGTCGAAAAAATTGGGCTTTAAAATCACCCAAGTTTATGGGCTGACCGAAACCTATGGCCATATTTCTGAATGTATTTGGCGTGATGAATGGCAAGATTTGACGCCGGCCGAACAGGCTGAAATGCAGGCCATGCAGGGCGTGGCAATGCCAATGGTGGAAGCCGTACAGGTGTTTGACCGCGAAACTGGCCGCGAGGTCCCCCATGATGGTGTCACCCAAGGCGAAATTGCGGTTCGGGGCAACACGGTCATGAGTGGCTATTTCAAAGATCCCAAAGCCACCCAAGATGCGTTTGCCGGGGGGTGGTTCTGGTCTGGGGATGCAGCAGTGGTGCATGAAAACGGCTATATCCAGATCCGTGATCGGTTGAAGGATGTGATTATTTCGGGGGGTGAAAATATCTCATCGGTTGAGATTGAGGCAGTTCTGCATCGCCACCCCGCGGTGCAGGCCGCAGCAGTTGTCGCCCGCCCAGATCCGCGTTGGGGCGAGGTGCCCTGCGCCTTTGTTGAACTGCGGATGGGCCACAGCCCCAGCCCTGATGAGATCATGGTGTTTTGCCGTGGCCAATTGGCAGGATTTAAAAGCCCAAAATTGGTAGTTTTTTGCGAATTGCCCAAAACATCCACCGGCAAAATTCAAAAATTTGTGCTGCGTGAGCAAGCGCGGCAGCTTTGACACATCTGTGACCTTCCGCCCTCTTGGCCTTTGGCGGTCAAGCGCCTAGATTACCTACATGATTATTGAACTGGGCCATCTTGCTTTGATTCTCGCCTTTGCACTTTCGCTGGTGCAAATGGTCGTTCCCATGATTGGTGCGCACAAAGGCTGGCGCCCGTGGATGGATATCGCCAATCCTTTGGCCAAGATACAGTTTTTGCTAACGGCAGTGGCGTTCGGGGCCCTGACCTATGGCTTTGTTGTTTCTGATTTTTCGCTGAGCGTGGTGGTGGCCAATTCGCACACAGCCAAGCCTATGCTTTACAAAGTAGCAGGGGTCTGGGGTAACCACGAAGGCTCAATGTTGCTTTGGGTGTTGATTATCACGCTCTTTGGGGCTGCGGCGTCCGTTTTTGGAGGGGGGCTGCCTGACGCGCTGCGCGCCCGTGTTTTGGCTGTGCAATCGGCGATTGGCGCTGCTTTTTTCGCCTTTATCCTGTTTACGTCGAACCCGTTTGAACGGCTGGCTGTGCCGCCGATGAATGGGCAAGATTTAAACCCGTTGTTGCAAGACCCCGGTTTGGCCTTTCACCCGCCGTTTCTTTATCTCGGCTATGTCGGGCTTTCGATGGCGTTTAGCTTTGCTGTCGCAGCATTGATTGAGGGTCGCGTGGATGCGGCCTGGGGGCGCTGGGTGCGGCCTTGGACATTGGCGGCTTGGGTGTTTTTGACAATCGGGATCGCGCTGGGGTCATGGTGGGCCTATTACGAACTGGGTTGGGGCGGATTTTGGTTTTGGGATCCGGTGGAAAACGCCAGTTTCATGCCATGGCTTTTTGCGTGTGCGTTGCTGCATTCAGCGATCGTGGTTGAAAAACGTGAGGCTTTGAAAAGCTGGACAATTCTTTTGGCAATTTTGGCCTTTGGCTTTTCGCTGATTGGCGCGTTTATTGTGCGCTCGGGCGTGCTGACATCGGTGCATGCCTTTGCCAATGACCCTGAACGCGGCGTGTTTATCCTGTTTATCTTGGCGGCATTCATGGGCGGCGCTCTGACGCTTTATGCGGCGCGGGCGGGGGCGGTGATGCAGGCGCGTGGTGTTTTTTCATCGCTTAGCCGGGAATCTGCGCTGATTTTAAACAATGTTATCTTGGCGGTTTCAGCCTTTGTGGTGTTTGTTGGCACGGTTTGGCCGCTGGTTGCGGAAATGCTGTGGGGGCAGAAGCTGTCGGTGGGGGCACCGTTTTTCAATATGGCGTTCACGCCATTCATGCTGGTTTTGGCGATCGTGCTGCCGCTGGGTGCTTTGATCCCGTGGAAACGTGCGCCGCAAGCTGGCCGGATGTGGGGGCTTTTGGCGCCGGCCTTGGTTCTGGCCGTTGCCGTTGGGTCATTGGCCTTTGCGTTGCAAACGGGCCGTTCTGCACTGGGCCCGGTGGGGCTGGCGCTTGGGGTGTGGTTGCTGGCGGGGGCGTTTGTTGATTTGTGGCAGCGTGCTGCGCGTGGTGGGCCGTTTGCGCGTCTGGGGCGCATGGTGCGCTTGCCGCGTGCTGATCTGGGCCGGGCGGTGGCGCATGGTGGTTTTGGTGTGACAATGATCGGTATCGCCGCGATGACCGCGTGGCAGACCGAAGACATTCGTGTGACAACGATTGATGCCCCCTATGAGGTGGCGGGTTATACCATCACGCTTGAACGTGTGGCCGACCTTGATGGGCCAAATTACCGCACGACGATGGCGCAGATGCGGTTTGAGCGCCCCGGTTATGCGCCCATCACGCTGCTGCCAGAAAAGCGGTTTTACCCGGTGGCTGCGATGCCCACGACCGAGGCTGCGATTGACAATGGGATCTGGCGCGACCTTTACGCGGTGATTGGTGATCGGCAGGCCGATGGTGGCTGGGCGGTTCGGGTCTATGTTAAGCCGCTTGCCAATTGGATTTGGTTGGGGGCGCTGATGATGGCCATTGGCGGTGGGCTAAGCCTGTCAGATCGGCGGATGCGTTTGGCAGCGGGGGCGGCCAAGTCGCCCAAACCCAACCTTGCGGTGCCTGCGGAATGATAGCGCGTTGGGTGCTTTTCTTTGGCCTGCTGGCGCTGCCGGTGTGGGCTGTACAACCTGATGAAATGCTAAAAGACCCAGAGCTTGAGGCCCGCGCCCGTGCGTTGTCGACCAATCTGCGCTGTTTGGTTTGTCGCAACGAATCTATTGATGAATCGCACGCAAGCCTTGCGCGTGACCTGCGAATTTTGCTGCGTGAACGCCTGGCTGAGGGTGACACTGACACCGAAGCGGTTGCGTTTTTGGTAGATCGTTACGGTGAATATGTTTTGCTAAAGCCGCAGATGCGCGGGGCCAACCTGATCTTGTGGTGGGCGGGTCCTGCGATGTTTGTGGGTGGGTTGATTGTGGCAGGGGCCTTTGTGCGCCGCCGCCGCCGCGCTGAACCACAAGCCATGCCCCTGACGAAAGAAGAGGCCGCGCGTTTGCGCGACCTCTTGCAAGATCAGGGCTAGGCGCGCTGGGCGCACTTAGCGTTTTTCGATATCAATATAGTCGCGCGCCGGTTCGCCGACATAGAGCTGACGCGGCCGACCGATGCGCTGGGTCGGATCTTCGACCATTTCTTTCCACTGTGAAATCCAACCCACGGTGCGGCTGACTGCAAAGATTGGGGTGAACATCGATGTTGGGAAACCCATCGCATCAAGAATGATGCCGGAGTAGAAATCGACGTTTGGATACAGTTTTTTCTCGATGAAGTATTCATCCTCAAGCGCAATCCGCTCAAGCTCTTTGGCGACTTGCAGGGTGGGGTTGTTGTGCACACCCAGCAGATCCAGAACCTCGGCGGCGGATTGTTTCATCACCGTCGCGCGTGGGTCAAAGTTTTTGTAAACGCGATGGCCAAAGCCCATCAGGCGGAACGGATCATTCTTGTCTTTGGCGCGTTTTATAAATTCGGGGATCCGGTCAACGGTTCCAATTTCGCGCAGCATCTGCAAACACGCCTCGTTTGCGCCACCATGCGCTGGGCCCCAAAGGCAGGCGATGCCGGCGGCAATACAGGCAAACGGGTTGGCGCCCGAAGACCCAGCCAACCGCACGGTGCTGGTTGAGGCATTTTGTTCATGATCGGCGTGCAGCATCATGATGCGGTCCATCGCCCGGCTTAAGATCGGGTTCACCACATAATCTTCGCAAGGCACGGCAAAGCACATGTGCAAGAAATTCGCCGCATAATCGAGATCATTCTTAGGATAAACAAAGGGCTGACCCACCGAATATTTATAGGCCATCGCCGCAATCGTTGGCAGCTTTGCGATCATGCGGATCGATGCGACCTCGCGCTGCCAAGGGTCGGTAATGTCGGTGCTGTCATGATAAAAGGCCGACATTGCCCCCATAACGCCCACCATCGTCGCCATCGGGTGCGCATCGCGCCGGAAACCACGAAAGAAATAATGCATCTGCTCATGCACCATCGTGTGGCGGGTAACGCGAGCGTTAAAATCGGCCATTTCTGCGGCACTGGGCAGGTTGCCATACAGCAGCAAAAAGCAGCTTTCCAGGAAATGCGATTTTTCAGCCAGTTGTTCGATCGGATAGCCGCGATAAAGCAGCTCGCCCTTATCGCCATCGATATAGGTGATTTTCGAATCACAGGCCGCGGTTGACGTAAAGCCCGGATCATAGGTGAACACGTCACCTTCTGCGTATAGCTTGCGAATGTCGATGACATCCGGCCCCCGTACCGGAGAGTACATAGGCATGGTTATGGTCTTGTCGCCAAAGGTCAGCGTCGCATTCATATTCTTTTCAGCCATGTCGTTCCCTCTCCTGATCGCGGCCCCACATTGGATGGCCGGTCACGTGTTGCGCAATCGGTCAAGGCGGAACCCCCGCCAGGCCCTAGGAATAGGCCGCTGCTTCTGACAGGCGGGCACATGTCTCATCGCGCCCCAGAATCAGCATCATATCAAAGACGCTTGGCGTCACCGAACGGCCAGAAAGTGCTGCGCGCAAGGGGGCGGCCATCTTGCCCATCCCCAAGCCATGCGCGGCGCCAATCTCGGCCACGGCAGACTCCAGCGAGTCTCGCGCCCAGATAACATTTTGCAGGTGCGGCGTCAATTCGATCAGTATACCGCGGGATACTGAATCGAGTGCAGCCTCGGCCCGCTCATCCATAGAGATCGGGCGTGATGTCAGAATGAAATGTGCCTTTTCAATCAGTTCGGGCAGCGTCTTGGCCCGGTCTTTCAGGCAATAAAGCGCGGTCATCAGACCATCAGATTGCGTGTTTGTCAGGGCAGGGCGCTCGGTCACAGTCAAGAACGCCTGCAGTTCATGCAGCAGCGCAGCATCGTCGGAATGTGCGATGTGCTGACCGCAGAGGTTTTCCAGTTTTTTGAAATCAAGCCGGGCTGGGGCGCGGCCGATAGCCTCAAGCGTGAACCACTCGGTGGCTTGCGCGCTGGTGAAAAACTCATCATCGCCATGGCTCCAGCCCAGACGGGTCAGATAGTTACGAACGCCCGCGGCCGGGTAGCCCATGACCTGATATTCTTCCAGTCCGACCGCGCCGTGCCGCTTTGAAAGCTTTTTGCCATCAGCCCCATGGATCAGCGGAATATGTGCCCAAACCGGCTCGGGCCAATCCATCGCGGCATAGACCATCGCTTGGCGCGCGGCATTGTTCAAATGGTCGTCGCCACGGATCACATGCGTGACCCCCATGTCATGGTCATCGACCACCACTGCCAGCATATAAGTGGGCGTGCCATCTGAGCGCAGGCAGACCATATCGTCAAGCTGGTCATTGCCGATGCGCACCGAACCTTGCACCTGATCGTCAATCACCGTGGCGCCATCGCGCGGTGCCTTCATGCGGATCACAAAGGGCAGATCTGGGTGGGTGCTGGGTTCAGCATCGCGCCAAGGGCTTTGAAACAGGGTTGACCGGCCTTGGGCGCGTGCGACTTCTCGGGCGGTGTCAATTTCAGTTTGCGTGCAGAAACACTTATAGGCCGCACCGCGCGCCAGCATTTCATGCGCCACTTCGGCATGGCGGTCCTTGCGATCAAATTGGCTGACCACATCGCCATCCCAATCCAAACCCAGCCAAGTTAGCCCACGCAAAATCGCATCTGTCGCTTCGGGGGTTGAACGTTCGCGGTCGGTATCTT
Organism: uncultured Paracoccaceae bacterium; assembly: GCA_937895435.1. Classification (GTDB taxonomy): domain Bacteria; phylum Pseudomonadota; class Alphaproteobacteria; order Rhodobacterales; family Rhodobacteraceae; genus CALAXT01. The sequence continues at coordinate 63,698 of CALAXT010000032.1, forward strand.
CGATGCGCAGCAGAAATTTCCCGCCCCTGCCACGGGCAAACAGCCAGTTAAACAGTGCCGTCCGCGCGCCGCCAATGTGCAGATATCCGGTGGGCGAGGGCGCAAAACGCGTGACAATCGGGCGATCAGACATTGGGTGGGGCCTTTGCAGTGACACCCTTTGGGGGGTGTTAATGATTTCGAAACCACGCTGCGCGAGGTTGGCCGTATCCTTAGGCAATCGGGCGAAAGAGAACAAGGGTGGCGCGCTTTCCTGATTTGTCAGAATGGCTGGAAACGCAGCATGGGCGGCTGTTTGGCTGGGTGCCGGTATGTCTGGCTCTGGGGGTGGGGGGATATTTCAGCCTGCGCTTTGAGCCGGGCGTTGGGGCTGCTTGGGCAGTGGCCTTGCTGCTGGGCTTGGCGCTTTTTGGTGGTTTTTTAGGCCCGCGCCGTCTGCGACCGCTTATGATTGGGTTGGCGCTGATTTTGCTGGGGGGCGTGTTGGCGGCGGCGCGCGCGCACTGGTTGGCCGCGCCGGTGTTGGATTTTCGCTACTATGGCCCGGTTGAGGGGCGTCTGGTTCTGATCGACCGATCCAGCTCAGATCAGCCGCGCCTGACCTTGCGGGATGTGGTGTTAGAGCGCGTATCACCGCTTCGGACACCTGCGCGCGTGCGGCTGACCATCACCGAGATGCCCGCACATCTGACCTTGGCACCGGGCCAACGGGTGATGCTGACCGCGTTTTTATCCGCGCCCCAAGGCCCTGTTGAGCCGGGCGGTTTTGATTTTCAGCGCATGGCTTGGTTTGCCCAACTGGGGGGCGTTGGGTTTTCGCGCAGCCCGGTGATGCTGCTTGAGCACGCGCCGCGCAGCCCAAGTGTCGCGCTGGCAGGTTTGCGGCAACGGATTTCAGACGCATTGCGGGCGGGACTGCCGGGGGATGTTGGGGGCTTTATCACCGCCATTACCACGAACGACAAATCAGGTATCAGCCGCGAGGGCTTGCAAAATTTACGTGCGGCCAATCTGGCGCATCTGTTGGCAATTTCGGGGCTGCATATGGCGCTGTTGACTGGGTTTGTTTTTGCCGCCCTGCGCGGGGTTATTGCGCTTTGTCCCTATGTTGCGTTGCGGGTGTCATCAAAGAAAATCGCAGCTTGCGTCGCGCTGGGGGTGGCTGCGCTTTATTTGGGGCTGTCGGGGGGGGCGGTGGCCACGACGCGGTCGTTTGTGATGGTGGCGATCTTGCTGATTGGGGTGTTGGTTAACCGCCGGGCGCTGTCGCTGCGCTCAGTGGCTTGGGCGGGGGTGGTGTTGTTGGTTTTGCGGCCAGAAAGCCTGACACAGGCTGGGTTTCAGATGTCATTCGCGGCAACGATTGCGTTGGTTTGGGTGTTTGAGACACTGCGTCATGCGCCTGCTGGCCCGTTGGTTGGATGGGCGGCCCGCCCGCAGCTGATGCGTGTGCTGCGCCCTGTTGGTGGGTTGCTTCTTTCGTCTTTTGTGGCTGGGCTGGCCACTGCACCCATTGGGGCGGCCCATTTTAACCAGGTGTCGGGCTATGGGTTGTTGGCCAACCTGCTTTGCGTGCCGGTGATGGGAACGGTGATCATGCCAGCTGCTGTTGTGGCGGCAGTGCTGGCGCCTTTTGGTTGGGCGGGGCCCGCGCTTTGGGTGATGGCGCAGGGGGCATCTTGGATTTTGGGGGTGGGGGCTATGGTGGCCAGTTGGCAGGGGGCTGTTTATGCAGTGCCAGCCCCGCCGGCTGCCGTGCTGCCTTTGCTGGCGCTGTCATGCCTGTGGGGGATGCTGATCGTGGGCCCTGCGCGCTGGGGCGGTGGTGTGGGACTAGCGCTGGCCTTTGCGCTTTGGGCCGCCCACCCGCGCCCGTCCGTGTTGATTAGCCCATCGGGTGGCTTGGTTGGGGTTATGACCCCTGAGGGCCGCAGCCTGTCGCGGCAGCGGGGGGATGGATTTGCTGCGCGGAGTTGGCTGGAAAATGATGGGGATGGCGCCAAGCAGGCAGAGACGCAGGCCCGGGCGAATTGGTGGGTTGAACCCGTGGGGCAGGGGGTAAGCCTGCGCCTGTCTGATGTGGCGGGGATTGGGCAAATTTTACACCTGACTGGGCGTGTGGTGCGCGATTTAGATGGCCCCGGCTTGGCGCAGCTGTGCAAAGACGTGCAACTGATTGTGATGAACGGCCCCAGCCCCATATCGCCATCATTTGGCGGCGGCGCCGATCTTCAGATTGATCTTGAACGTGCCATGACCACGGTGCGGGGCACTGCGGGCTGTACAGTCATCGACACACGTACTTTGGCCATGAGCGGTGCCATAGCCATCACCCAAGCCACCCAAGGCCTGCGTGTGCAAACTGATTATCAAACACGCGGTGATAGATTGTGGAGCGGGCGGCCCTAAGGCTTTGCGCCGTTTCTGCCCTCTTGACGTTAGAAATCACCCCCCTATGCAGAACGTATGAATGGGCACGCGGCTCTGGCCGCTGCGCGCCCCTAAAAAAGGGAGAGACCGCCAATGACGTGGAGCGCTGACAAAACAATCGTCAACAGCTGGAACGAATGGGATCCGTTGCGCCACGTGATTGTCGGGTGCGCCGATGATTGCCATATCCCCCCGGCCGAGCCTGCGCTGGATGCGAAAGTTCCAGAAGACAGCGATATGCGTGGGCAATGGGGCCGGCGGCCGCAGGAAACAATTGACCGCGCCAATGAGCTTTTGGACAATTTCGCCAATATGCTGCGCGGGCGCGGTGTGCGGGTGGACCGGCCGACGCCTGTTGATTTTTCCAAACCTGTCACGACCCCCGATTTTCACACCGACAGCCAGTTTGGCTGCATGCCGCCGCGGGATGTGTTGCTGACAGTGGGATCTGAAATTCTGGAAGCTACGATGTCGTATCGCTGCCGCTGGTTTGAATACCTGTGTTATCGGCCCTTGATGCAGCAATATTGGGAAGAAGATCGGAATTTTCGTCATGAGGCCGCGCCAAAGCCGCGTTTGACCAACGAAGATTATCACCCCGATTACCTTTCCGACAAGATCGGTGTGGAAAAGCGGCTGAAATGGGCGGCCGAGAAATTTTTTGTCACCACCGAAGAAGAGCCGCTGTTTGACGCCGCTGATGTGCTGCGATTTGGTCGCGATTTGGTTGTGCAGCATGGCTTTACCACGAACCTTAAGGGCATCGAATGGTTGCGTCGTCATTTCCCCGATCACCGTGTTCACGCCGTAAACTTTCCCGGTGATCCCTATCCGATACATATCGATGCTACCTTTACCCCGTTGCGTCCGGGGCTGATCTTGAACAATCCGCAGCGCCGACTGCCCGAAGAACAGCGCAAGATGTTTCACGATAATGGTTGGGAAATTGTTGATTCGGCCCAACCCGCCCACAATGCGCCGCCGCCGCTGTGTTATTCATCAACATGGCTCAGCATGAACGTGCTGGTGCTTGACCCCAAAACCGTTTGTGTTGAGAAATCAGAAGTCTATCAGGCCGAACAGATGGACAAGCTGGGCATGAACGTTGTCGAGGTCGAGCTGCGCGACGCCTATGCCTTTGGCGGTGGTCTGCATTGCTGCACCGCCGACGTTTACCGCGAAGGAAACTGCGAAGATTACTTTCCCAAGCAATACCGCAGCGTCTAAAAAATGACTTTGGCAAGAAGGGCTGGCGTGTCAGCGCCAGCCGCACGCATTTAAAAAACCATGCGACATGATCTGGGCCTAGTAGCTGCGGATCAGGCCAACCAAACGGCCCTGAACTTTAACCTGATCATCGCGCAGCACCCGCGTTTCATAGGCTGGGTTTGCCGCTTCAAGTGCAATCATACCATTGCGGCGACGAAAGCGTTTCAGCGTGGCTTCTTGGTCTTCGACCAAAGCCACGACGATATCGCCATTCTCGGCGGTGATTTGTTCACGGATCACGACGATATCACCATCATTAATCCCCAATTCAATCATCGAATCACCCTTGACCTCAAGCGCGTAGTGCTGGCCGTTGACGCTGAGCATGGATCCGGGCACGCTGACGTGGTGTGACAGGGTGCTGATCGCCTCAATCGGGGTGCCTGCGGCAATACGGCCCATCACGGCCACCTCAATCGCGCCCCCGGTGTCAACCGGGCGGGCGGTGCGGGGCTGTTCGGGTTTGCCACCTGCAATGACGCGGGGTTTGAATTCAGCGCGTTCCATTGCCTCGGGCAGTTTACAAATTTCCATGGCACGGGCGCGGTGCGGCAAGCGGCGCAGATACCCACGCTCTTCAAGCCCGCTGACCAGCCGATGTACCCCTGATTTTGATTTCAGATCCAACGCATCGCGCATTTCATCAAACGATGGGCCGATCCCCTCTTTCGCCATATATTCGCGGATAAAATCAAGCAGTGCCAGTTGTTTACGCGTCAGCATGGGCCCATCTTTCCGTGTGGGGCATATCAAAATGCCAAGGGATATGGGCGATGTTCTAGTCTTGTTCCGCTATTTTGTCAACGCTGGTTCACAGCGAAAGATAGCGCACCTCGGCGCCTTTGGGTTGCGCCGCATCGTGGGGGGGGCGCAGCATCAGGGCGTTGGCGCGTGATAAAAGCCCGAGCAGTGCAGAATCTTGCTGCGCGAAGGGTTGGATATTGGGCAGCCCTGCGCTGTCATCGTCGCTCACAAGGGCGCGCATGTAGTGGGCGCGTGGCCCGTTGGCGCCGACGGGTTCGGCCAAAACGGCTCGGCGCAGCCGAGGAGCGGGATCTGGCAGCCCCAGCATGGCGCGCACCGCGGGCAACACAAAAAGATGCCCGCAAACGATTGCAGAAACTGGATTTCCGGGCAGCCCCAGCATGGCTGCGCGCCCCATGCGGCCCGCCATCAAGGGCTTTCCGGGGCGCATTGCGACTTTGTAAAATGCGCGCTGCAATCCCAATTCGGTTGCGACGTCGGCAACCAAATCATGATCGCCCACCGAGGCCCCGCCAATGGTGACAATCAGATCTGCGTCTTGGGCCATGCCAAACACGGCTGCCAGACCCGCGCGGGTGTCTGGGGCGATCGGCAGCATGCGGGCCTCTGCCCCTTCGGCGCGCAAAAGTGCGGCCAAGGCAAAGGTGTTTGAGGCCACAATTTGATCTGGCCGTGGCGCCTCGCCTGGCATCACCAGCTCATCACCGGTGGCAATCAGCGCAACAACGGGGCGGCGCGTCACGCGCAGCTCAGCAATGTTCATCGCAGCCATCAGGGCCACGTCATGCGGATGGATCAGGCGCGGGGCGTCAAACTGATCACCAGCACGAAAGTCGGCACCTTTGGCGCGGATGTTGCGGCTGCCGTCATGGTTGCCGGTCAGGGTCACCAAATCGCCATCGCGCGTCATGTCTTCTTGCAACAAAACGCATTCGGCCCCCATCGGCACAGGCGCTCCGGTGAAAATTCGCACCGCTTGGCCGGGTTGCAGTTGGCCCGCAAAGCCGTGACCGGCCGCAGATTCGCCCACCACACGAAACGTAGCACCCGGCAATGCCTCGGCGGATTGCACCGCATAGCCATCCATGGCCGAGGCATCAAAGGGCGGCTGATCCCTTCGGGCGATCGCAGGTTCAGCCAGAACGCGGTGGGCGGCTTGGGCCAAAGGCACGGTTTCCGCGTCAAGCCGCGGCATGAGCGCCAAAATATGCGCCAGCGCCTCGGCGACGGAAATCATCCCTGCGCCTCATAGCGGCCAGATTTGCCGCCCTCTTTCAGATCGACCTGGATATCGGTGATCCGCATTGATTTTTCGGCGGCTTTTAACATGTCATAGACAGTCAGTGCCGCGACGCTAACAGCGGTCAGCGCTTCCATTTCGACCCCGGTTTGCCCGGTTGTTTTGACCGTGGCGTGAATACGCACGCCGGGCAGGCTGGCATCTGCCGTCAGATCAAGGGCAACCCGTGTGATGGGCAGCGGATGACAGAGGGGGATCAGATCTGAGGTGCGCTTGGCCGCCATAATACCGGCAATGCGCGCAACACCCAGCACATCGCCCTTGGCCGCACGACCTTCGGTTACGAGCGCCAGCGTTTGCGGTGCCATGATCACAGATCCACTGGCCACAGCGATGCGTGATGTCACAGCCTTCTCTGACACATCGACCATGTGCGCGTGTCCGGCGTCGTCAAAATGGGTCAGAGGCGATGTCATTGCGGATTCCTTTAAGGGCGGGCCAACAGTGCGCGGGTGGCGGCGGCAACATCGGTTTGGCGCATCAGGCTTTCGCCAACCAAAAACGACCGCGCGCCATAGCTGGCCAGATCAGCCAGATCAGCAGGGGTATAGATGCCGCTTTCTGACACCAGCAGACGGTCACTGGGCACCATGGCCGCCAGTGTCCGGGTTGTATCAAGCGTCACGTCAAAGCTGTGCAGATTGCGGTTATTGATCCCAATCAGGCTGGATTTCAGCGCCAATGCGCGCGTTAGCTCAGCTGCGTCATGCACCTCAATCAGGGCATCCATTCCCAATTCAAAGGCCGTGGCCTCTAATTCCGCGGCTTGGGTGTCGGAAACGGATGCCATGATGATCAAAATGCAATCAGCATGCAGTCCGCGCGCCTCAATCACTTGCCAAGGATCATAAAGAAAGTCCTTGCGCAGGCAGGGCAGGGCACAGGCAGCGCTGGCGGCCAGCAAAAAGCTGTCATCGCCCTGAAATGAGGGCCCATCGGTCAAAACTGACAGACAGGTGGCCCCACCTTGGGCGTAGGCTTGCGCAAGGGCGGGGGGATCAAAGTCAGGCCGGATCAGCCCACGTGAGGGGCTGGCCTTTTTGATTTCTGCAATCAACCCATAGCCGGTTTGGCTGGCCGCGTGCAGGGCTGTGGCAAAGCCGCGGGGGGCAGGGGCCGCGGCTGCGGCAGCTTGCACATCGGCCAGTGGGGTGGCGGCTTTGCGCGCCGCCACTTCGGCCAGTTTATAGGTTTTGATCTTTTCGAGTATCGTGCTCATAGCCCAGACCTAGCGCGGGCGGCGCGCAAAGAAAAGCGCCGGCTTAAACGTTGCGGATAATACGGGCAAAGCCGTCAAAAACTTCGCCATTGGCGGCGATGATCTCGCCGGATGCCAGTTCATCCTCGCCTGGTGTCAGCGGTTCGATGAAACCGCCCGCCTCGCGCACAAGAAGGATACCGGCAGCAATGTCCCATGCACTCAGTCCGCGTTCCCAATAGCCCTCATAGCGGCCGGCCGCGACATAGGCCAGATTGAGTGCGGCCGAACCCCAGCTGCGCACGCCGGCGCAGGCAGGCAGCAACCGCGCCTGATCGCCCAGCATCGCGGGCAATTCGCGCCGCCCACCAAAGGGTATGCCGGTGGCAAAAATGGCCTCCATCATACTTCGCCGGCCTGAGACACGAATGCGCTGCTCGTTCATCCATGCGCCTGCGCCCTTTTCGGCCACAAACATTTCATCTTTTGCCGGGTCAAAGACCACCGCTGCAATAATTTCACGCTTGTGTTCCAGCGCAATAGACACCGCCCAATGCGGGTGGCCGTGCAGGAAATTGGTGGTGCCATCCAGCGGATCGACGATCCAGCGGCGGGTCGGGTCTTCGCCGGCCACGGCGGCAGATTCTTCGCCAACCCAGCCATAGCTTGGGCGGGCGGTCATCAGTTCTTCGTGGATGATCTTTTCGGCGGCGATATCGGCCCGGCTGACAAAATCACCCGCACCTTTCATCGAAACCTGGAGGTTCTCAACCTCGCGGAAGTCCTTGACCAGACTGCGGCCAGCTTTGCGCGCGGCTTTGATCATGACGTTTAGATTGGCGCTGCCCTGCATCGGATACTCCTGTCGCTTGTGCCCCCTTTACGCGGGGGTTGGGCTGATGCCAAGGGGGCGGGGTGGTTATCCGCGTTGCAGCTTGACCGGTTCGGTGCGTGCCAGGCGCAGAAAATGCGCCATAAAGGGCCGTGCGGCATCTTCGCTGCGCACAGCGCCATAAAGCCTGCGGGTGCGGCCTTGGGCGGTCAGCGGCCGGGTGACGTAATCAGAATGATAGCGTACCTCGCGCAGCACCCAATCTGGCAGAACGGACACGCCGCGGTTTGAGGCCACCAACAATAAGATCACCGCGGTCAGTTCCACTTGGCGCAGGGCGCGTGGCTCAACCTTGGCTGGGCTGAGCAATTCAGTGAAAATATCCAACCGCGCCCGATCAACGGGATAGGTGATCAGGGTTTGGTCACGGAAATCTTCTGCCTCAACAAAGGGTTTTTGCGCCAGTGGGTTCTGGGATGAGGCCACAAACATTGGGGCATAATCAAAAAGTGGCTGGAACATGATGCCTGGGCGATCTTCGGGGTCAGAGGAAATCACCAGATCAACGGCCTCGCGGGTGAGCGCAGGCAGTGCATCGAAGGCCAGACCCGGGCGGATATCAACATCTACCTCGGGCCATGCGTGGCGAAATTGTTCCAGCACGGGAAACAGCCAATCAAAACAAGCGTGGCATTCAATGGCGATATGCAGTCGCCCCGATTTTCCTGAAATCAAACCTTTGAAATCCTGCTCTAACGCCTCAACCTCGGGCAAAACACGTTCGGCCAGACGCAGCAGCTTTTGCCCTGCGGCAGACAGTTTCAGTGGTTTTGAGCGCCGCACAAAGAGCGGCACACCCAACTGATCTTCTAAACCTTTGACCTGATGGGACAGCGCGGATTGGGTAATGTTCAAGACCTCTGCTGCGCGCCCCAGCCCACCGGTTTGCTGGATTGCATGGATGGTGCGCAGGTGGCGAAACTCAAGATTAATCATGCTGTGATGCTCATGTTTATTTTGAATATTATGAATTTGTTTCACGAATGGCAATCTGACACAAGGGCCATAGCAGGAGATCATCATGACCCAATCGAAACCGACAGTCAGCTTTGAATTTTTTCCACCGAAATCCATCGCCGCCAGCTTTCAGCTTTGGGAGACTGTGCAGACCTTGGCGCCGATGGCGCCTGAATTTGTGTCGGTTACCTATGGCGCTGGGGGGGCTATACGGGCGTTGACGCGCGACGCAGTTGCAGCAATTGCCGCGCAAACGCCGCTGCGGGTTGCGGCACATCTGACCTGCGTGGCCGCCAGCCGTGCGGAAACGATGCAAATTGTTGAGAATTATGCCGCCCTTGGCGTATCAGATATTGTCGCGCTGCGTGGCGATATGCCGGGTGGGGGGGCTTTTGCGGCAACACCTGACGGTTTTGCGGACAGCTGCGCGCTGGTGGCAGCCCTCGCCAAACGGGGTGGGTTTCGCATTCATGTCGGCGCCTATCCTGAACCGCACCCCGAAAGCCGGGGACAGGCGGCTGATATTGACCATCTCAAGGCCAAGTTTGATGCGGGGGCCACCCGTGCCATCACCCAGTTTTTCTTTGAGCCTGGTACATTTTTCCGGTTCCGTGATGCCTGTGTGCGTGCGGGGATCACCCAACCGATTGTGCCGGGGATTTTGCCGATTGAAAATTGGGCCGGTGTGCGGCGGATGGCTGTGCGCTGCGGCGCACATGTTCCCCCAGAATTTGATGCCGCTTTTGCCGCCGCTGCCCGCGATGACACCGGGCAGGGAAATGGCCGGACAGATTTGCTTGCGACTGTTCTTTGTACGGAACTTTGTGACGCTTTGCTGGCCGGTGGGGCAGAGCATCTGCATTTTTACACGATGAACCGTGCCTCTCAAACCCGCCAAGTGTGCCATGCGCTGGGGGTGACCGCCGAGGTGGATCTGCAAAAAGTGGCGTAATCCGCACCACACCCCAAATTGGGTTTGCACGGGCTGTGCAAGGGGCGTTGCCGAATGTGTTTCTCGGTGGCATGGTGCATCCATGACCAATCCGGCCCTTGATGTGGCTGGCACCAGAAACATTGGCCGCCTGCGTGCCGCCTGAGCGGGGCGCAAAGGTGGCTGCCCGCCCGGGCAAAACCGGGCGGTCAACGCAACAGGACCAACCCATGCCCGCCAATTTGACCTTTGACACCCTTAAAGCCGCCGTCGACCAAGGCGAGATTGACACCGTTCTTGCTTGTATTGTTGACATGCAGGGTCGGTTGATGGGCAAGCGCTTTCACGCCCGCCATTTTATTGATGGCGGTTATGAAGAAACGCATTGTTGCAACTATTTGCTGGCCACCGATATGGAAATGCAGACCGTGCAGGGCTATGCCGCCACGGGATGGGAAGCGGGTTATGGCGATTATGTCATGAAACCTGACCTCAGCACATTGCGCCGCACCCCTTGGCTTGAGGCGACAGCCCTTGTGATGTGTGATCTGTTGGATCATCACACCCATGCTGAAATTCCGCATTCGCCGCGCGCCATTTTGAAACGTCAGATTGCACGGGCCGAGGCACATGGCCTGCGTCCCTTCATGGCGACTGAGCTTGAGTTTTTTATCTTTGAGCAGGGCTTTGATCAGCTTTGGGATACGAATTATCAGGGCCTGCAGACGCTGGGGCGCTTTAACGTCGACTACGCAATTTATGGCACTTCGAAAGAAGAAGCGCTGATGCGGGCTGTGCGTAATGGGCTCTATGGTGCGGGCATTCCGGTTGAAAACTCAAAAGGCGAGGCCGAGGCCGGGCAAGAGGAAATCAATATCCGCTATTCAGATGCGCTTGATACGGCCGACATGCATGCCATCACCAAAAATGGCATCAAGGAAATGGCCCATGCGCAGGGGCGGGCCGTGACTTTCATGGCGAAATATCACCATGACAGGGCTGGATCCTCAAGCCACGTTCACCAATCGCTTTGGACACTGGATGGCAAACCCGCCTTTTACGACCCTGAGGCCGAGCACGGCATGTCACAGATGATGCGCCATTACATGGCTGGGCTTTTGGCGCATGCGGCCGACATGACTTATTTTCTGGCGCCCTATGTCAACAGCTATAAGCGGTTTGTTGTCGGGATGTTCGCGCCGACCAAATCGGTGTGGAGCTTGGACAACCGCACTGCTGGTTTTCGGGTGTGCGGTGAGCACAGCAAAGCCGTGCGGGTGGAATGCCGGATTGGCGGTGCTGACCTGAACCCTTATCTGGCGATGGCGGCGCTTTTGGCGGCAGGGTTGGATGGCATCGAAAAGAAACTGGAGCTTGAGCCGGTTTTTTCTGGTGACCTTTACCAAGCAAAAGGGGCGCGTGAGATCCCGAAAACCCTGCGTGACGCTGCAGATTTGTTGCAAAATTCGGTGTTTTTGCGCGGTGCGCTGGGCGATGATGTCGTGGCGCACTATCACCGCGCGGCCCAGTGGGAATTGGAAGAACAGTGCCGTGTTGTGACCGATTGGGAATTGCGCCGTGGGTTAGAGCGGGCCTGATCGCGCGCTATCTATTCGCTCCAATTATGCCCGGCCCGCTCTGCCCCCCTTGCCTTTTTTGGTTTCGCGCGTCACGCAAGGCGTGCGGGCCGATCCTAGGGGTTGGCCGAACCGGAATTTGATCCCAGTATCGCCGCAGGCCCCGGATGGGCCGCAATGAGGATGACATGACCGCAATGATCCAATGTATCTCGCCCGTGGATGGGCGCATTTATGCCGAACGCCCAGCTTTGACACTGGTGGCGGCACAAACAGCGGTGGCCGCTGCCCGCACAGCCCAGCCTGCATGGGCCGCCCGCCCGCTGGCAGAACGCATTGCGCTGGTGCGTGCCGGATTGGCCGCCCTGAATGACATGAAAGATGAAATTGTTCAGGAAACAGCATGGCAAATGGGCCGTCCGGTGCGCTATGGCGGTGAATTTGGCGGTGTTAATGAACGCGCCAATTATATGGCTGACATTGCCCAGACTGCGCTTGCCCCGATGGTGATCGAAAGCTCGGACAAATTTGAACGGCGCATTGAACGCGTGCCGCATGGCGTTGTGTTTGTCGTGGCCCCTTGGAATTACCCGTTTTTAACTGCGATCAACACGATTGTGCCGGCGCTGATTGCTGGAAACGCGGTGGTGCTGAAACATGCCAGCCAGACCTTGTTGGCGGGCGAGCGTTTGGCCCAAGCCTTTCATGCGGGTGGAGTGCCGGCGGATGTCTTTCAAAACTTGTTCCTCGATCATGCGGTCACTGAGGCGCTGATTGCTGCGCGGGCCTTTGATTTTGTGAACTTTACGGGCTCGGTTGCTGGGGGGCGTGCGATGGAACGCGCTGCCGCAGGCACCTTTACTGCGATGGGGTTGGAACTGGGCGGCAAAGATCCGGGTTATGTCATGGAGGACGCAGATTTAGATGCGGCCGTCGACAGCCTGATGGATGGCGCGATGTTCAATGCGGGCCAATGCTGCTGCGGGATTGAACGCATTTATGTCCATGAAAGCCTGTTTGATGCCTTTGTCGAAAAAGCAGTGGCTTGGGTGCAGGGATTGCGACTGGGCGATCCGTTTGATCCGGCGACCACGCTGGGCCCGATGGCGCACAAACGATTTGCGCACACTGTGCGCGCACAAATCGCTGAGGCAGTGGCCGCAGGTGCGCACCCGCTGATTGATCCCAGCGGCTTTGCTGATGATGGTGGGGCATATCTGGCGCCGCAGATTTTGGTGAATGTTGATCATTCGATGCGGGTGATGCGCGAAGAAAGCTTTGGCCCGGTGGTCGGTATCATGAAGGTGTCCGATGACGCACAGGCGATCGCACTGATGAATGACAGCCCCTATGGTTTGACGGCCTCGCTTTGGACGCGTGATCCTGCGCGGGCGGCGGCGGTGGGCGCACAGGTTGAAACTGGTACGATCTTCATGAACCGCTGCGACTATCTTGACCCGGCACTGTGCTGGACCGGTTGCAAAGACACTGGCCGGGGCGGTGGTTTGTCTGTGCTGGGCTATCACTCTGTCACGCGTCCGAAATCCTTTCACTTGAAAAAGGCATGATTATGAACGTTCCTTCAATGAACTGGTCTTATCCTACCGCGATCAAATTTGGCCCTGGCCGCATTTCCGAACTGGCCGAGCATGCCCGCAGTGTTGGTATGGCGCGGCCGCTGTTGGTCACGGACAAAGCTTTGGCTGTGCTGCCCATCACCGTGGCTGCTTTGGATATTTTAGAGGCGGCAGGTTTAGGCCGGGCTGTCTTTTCCGAAGTGGATCCCAATCCCAATGAAATCAACATGGAAGCGGGGCTGGCCGTTTATCGTGCGGGGAACCACGATGGCGTGATCTGCTTTGGTGGTGGCTCGGCGCTGGATCTGGGTAAGATGATCGCGCTGATGGTTGGCCAAACCCGGCCTGTGTGGGATTTCGAAGATGTTGGGGATTGGTGGACGCGTGTTGATGCCAGCAAAGTGGCCTCGATCATCGCCGTGCCAACCACCGCAGGCACCGGATCTGAGGTGGGGCGTGCCGGTGTGCTGACCAATTCGGTCACGCATGTCAAAAAAATCATCTTTCATCCTAAGTTGTTGCCTGCGATCACGATTTGCGACCCCGAACTGACCGTTGGTATGCCGCGCTTTATCACCGCAGGCACTGGCATGGACGCACTTGCCCATTGTCTTGAGGCCTATTGCAGCCCGTTTTATCATCCGATGAGCCAAGGGATTGCGTTGGAAGGAATGCGCTTGGTGCTGGAAAACCTGCCGCGGGTTTATGCCGATGGTACTGATATTGAAGCACGCGCCCATATGATGAGCGCGGCCGCAATGGGGGCTGTGGCGTTTCAAAAAGGGCTGGGGGCCATTCATGCGCTAAGCCACCCGGTGGGGGCTGTTTACGGCACGCACCATGGTACGACCAATGCGGTGGTGATGCCTATGGTGCTGGATTTCAATCGTGGAATGATCGAGGAGCGGCTGGTACGGGCGTCAGATTACCTGGGTATTTCTGGCGGGTTTGATGGATTTCGTGACCAGATTATGACGCTGCGCGAAACCTTGGCCATTCCGGCCAATCTGAGTGCGATGGGGGTTGAGCAATCTCGGCTGGATATGTTGAGTGCGATGGCGATTGAGGATCCAAGCTGTGGTGGGAACCCGGTGCCGATGACGTTGGAAAATACGCGGGCCTTGTTTCAGGCGTGCCTTTAAACCGGGCTGATATCTTTGGTGGAGTGCGTGTTTGTCCCTGCCGGGTGCCTCCGGCGGGGATATTTGAAAACGAAAGAGCGTGCGCGTCGGGTCGGACCCGGTGATATTTTGATTTGGGGACGAGATGGCTGGTCTGGCGACATGTGAGATTGCCGTGATTGGTGCGGGTGTGGTGGGGATGTGTGTGGCCCATCGCCTGGCGCACGAGGGGCATGAGGTGGTGATGCTCGATCCTGGTGTGCCCGGGATGGGGGCGTCTTATGGGAATGCGGGCACGATTGCTGATTATGCTGTGATGCCTGTTGGCTCGCCGGGTGTTTTGCGTGATCTGCCGTCATTGCTGTTTGATCGTGACTCGCCCCTGGCCATTCGGCGGGCGGCGATTTTGAGTTTGGCCCCGTGGTTGTTACGGTTTTTGCGCCAATCGCTGCCAGGGGCCACCGCACGTAATGCGGCGGCGATTGGTACATTGATTGCCGATGCGGGGGCACGGTGGGCTGATTTGGCCACGGCGTTGGGCGCGCAGGATTTGTTGCAGGCGCGGGGGTGTTTGTATTATTATGAAACAGCCACGGCCTTTGCTGCGGCCAAAGATGACATGGCGTATCGGCGGCAGTTTGGCATCCCTGTCGATTTAATATCGGCGGATGAGTTGTCGCAGATGGAGCCGAATTTACCGGCGGCGGCAGGGGCGGCCTATTTCCCGAATGCGCGGTTTTTTAGTGATCCGGGGCAGTTGATGGCACGTTTGGCGGCAGCGGTGGCGGCTGTCGGGGTGCGCCATGTTCCCCAAAAAGTGTTGGAATTGCGCCGTGAAGTTGGCGGCGTTGTGTTGGAAGGTGCGCAAAGCCGGGTGCGGGCAAAGCGGGTTGTGATTGCAGCGGGGGCGCATGGCCGGGGCTTGGCGCGGATGGCAGGCGACCGGGTGCCGCTTGAGACCGAGCGCGGCTATCATTTGGAATTTGAGATGGATACGCCGCTGTTGCATCGGCCGGTTTGTCCGACGACGCGCGGCTTTTATCTTTGCCCGATGGCGGGGCGGTTGCGTGTGGCGGGTACGGTTGAATTGGGGGGGCTGGATCCGCGGCCCTCGCCGCATCGACTGGAGATGTTGGAGCGAGGTGCGCGTGCGATTTTTCCTGATTTGCCCGCGCCGCGCCGATCTTGGTTGGGGTTTCGCCCCTCAATGCCGGACAGTCTGCCAGTGATTGGGCCGTCGCAGGGGGGCGGTGATGTCTTGCATGCGTATGGCCACGGGCATATCGGGTTGACCTTGGCCCCGCTGACAGCCCAGATCATTGCGGATATGGTGGCGGGGCGGGAGCCTGGTTTGGATGTAACGCCGTTTCGGGTGAACCGGTTCTGATAAAGGTAGTGATCTTATGACAGTTGGCACGGCATTGGTGACAGGGTCGGCCGGATTTATTGGATTTCATTTGGTCGCGCGCTTGCTGGCGGATGGTTGGCGGGTGGTGGGGTTTGATGGGATCACCCCCTATTATGACATTGCGCTAAAGCAGCGACGTCATGCGATTTTGAACCAAAACGCAGCCTTTACAGCGGTAGAAGCGATGTTGGAAGAGCCGGGCCGGCTGAGCGCTGTGATGGCGGATGTGCGGCCTGATGTTGTGGTGCATTTGGCAGCACAGGCGGGCGTGCGCTATTCGATTGACGCGCCGCGTTCGTATCTTGATGCTAATCTGGCGGGCACCTTTGAAATGCTGGAGGCGGCGCGTGCCTATCCGCCGCGTCATATGTTGATGGCGTCAACCTCATCTGTTTATGGCGGCAATACCAAGATGCCGTTTGTTGAGACCGACAAGACTGACTGGCCGATGAGCTTTTATGCGGCCACGAAGAAAGCCAACGAGGCGATGGCGCATTCATATGGCCATTTGTTTGCGCTGCCGATCACGCTGTTTCGGTTTTTTACGGTTTATGGCCCTTGGGGGCGGCCAGATATGGCGCTTTTTAAATTTGTGTCTGCGATGCGCGAAGGTCGCGAGATTGATATTTACAATCAAGGGCAGATGCGGCGCGATTTCACCTTTGTCAGTGATTTGGTTGAGGGAATTTATCGGCTGATCGATGTGGTGCCGGGGCAGGGGCCTGTGGTTGTGGGCGATAGTCTGTCGCCGGTGGCCCCCGTGCGGGTGGTCAACATCGGTCATGGTGCCCCGGTTGGATTGATGGATTTTGTGGCGGCGGTTGAAACCGCGTTGGGCCAGACGGCGCGCAAGAGGTTTTTGCCGATGCAAGCTGGGGATGTCGTCGAAACCTGGGCAGATACGACATTGTTACATCATTTGGTGGGGACCTTGCCGCAGACGGATTTGGCCGATGGGGTGGGACAATTTGTGCAGTGGTATCTGAACGACTATCAATCCATTTCGCGTTCTGGTAGAGCGTGACGCAAGATTTTTTGGCCAAGCGGGTGACCGCATATACGGCAAAGGGATAGAAAATGAAGATTGCGATGATTGGAACCGGCTATGTCGGATTGGTCTCGGGGGTTTGTTTTTCTGACTTTGGTCATGATGTGATTTGCATTGACAAAGATGCGGCTAAGATTGCTGCGCTTTGTGCCGGGACTGTGCCGATCTATGAGCCGGGTTTGGATGAGGTGATGGCGCGCAACACCAGCGCTGGGCGCTTGCGGTTTGATGGTGATTTGGCAGCGGCGGTGGCTGGGGCTGATGCGATTTTTATTGCTGTTGGCACGCCAACGCGGCGTGGTGATGGCCATGCTGATCTGACCTATGTGATGGCGGCGGTGGCCGAGATTGCCGCAGCCATGAATGGTTACAAGGTCATCGTGATGAAATCCACCGTGCCTGTTGGCACCAACCGTGCGGTGGCCGATGCCATTCGTAGCGCCCGTCCGGATGCTGTGTTTGATGTGGCCTCAAACCCTGAGTTCCTGCGTGAGGGGGCTGCGATTGATGATTTTATGCGGCCTGACCGTGTCGTGGTGGGGGTGCAATCAGACCGGGCGCGCGATGTGATGCAGGCGATCTATCGGCCGCTTTTTTTGCGCGATTTTCCAATTGTCTTTACCGATCTTGAATCGGCTGAGATGATCAAATATGCGGCCAATGCCTTTTTGGCCACCAAGATCAGTTTCATCAATGAAATTGCTGCACTTTGCGAACGAGTCGGTGCCGATGTCAAAGCTGTGTCGCGTGGCATGGGGCTTGATGGGCGGATTGGCAATAAGTTTTTGCACGCTGGGCCGGGCTATGGTGGGTCATGTTTTCCCAAAGACACCCGCGCTTTGGCACGGATTGGCCAAGATAATGGCGTGCCGCTGCAAATTACCGAGGCGGTGATTCAGGTCAATGAAGAGATTAAGCGCCGAATGATTGACAAAGTCGTTGATGCTTGTGGGGGCAATTTGAATGGCAAGACGGTCGCCATTCTGGGTGTGACGTTCAAGCCCAACACGGATGACATGCGTGAAGCGCCCAGTTTAACCATGATACCGGCGCTGATTGGTGCGGGGGCTGTGGTGCGGGTTTGTGACCCGCAGGGCCAGCGTGAGGGCTTGGCGCTGCTGCCCGGCGTGCAGATTTGGGCAGAAGACGCCTATGATGCAGCAAAGGGGGCCGATGTTGTCGTGTTGATGACCGAATGGAACGAATTTCGCGCCTTGGATCTGGTGCGTTTGGCGGCGGGAATGGCGCGGCCGCATATGGTTGATCTGCGCAATATTTATTCGGGTGGGCAGGTGCTTGAGGCAGGTTTTTCCAGCTATGCCTCGGTTGGGCGTCAAGATATGCAGTCGGCGACAATCGCGGGCTGATCGGGGCTCTGGTGTCTTTTCTTTTGCTGTGCCAGCATGCCGTTTGAAAGACGTGCGGTTGGCGTGAAAATGGGCGTGGAAAGGAATGATATGACGAGCAATGAATTTTTTCATCCGGTTTCGGGGTTCGATCTGCCGCGTTTTGCTGGGGTGCCCACCTTTATGCGTCTGCCACATGTCGCGCTCGGGGATCCGCGGTTGGCCGAAGTGCAGATTGGCCTGATTGGCGCGCCTTGGGATGGGGGCACAACCAACCGCCCCGGCCCACGCCATGGGCCGCGTCAGCTGCGTGATTTGTCAACGATGATGCGGGCGCAAAATGGTGCAACCGGTGTGCGGCCGTTTGAATTGGTCAATTGTGCTGATCTTGGGGATGTTGGCCCAAACCCGGCCGATTTGATGGACAGTTTGGACCGGATGACGGCGTTTTACGACCGGGTGCGGGCGGCGGATATTTTGCCGCTGACTGCGGGCGGCGATCATCTGTGCACATTGCCCATTCTGCGCGCGATGGCGCGCAACCGCCCGCTGGGCATGGTGCATTTTGACAGCCATACCGACCTTTTTAACAGCTATTTCGGCGGCACGCGTTATACCCACGGCACCCCGTTCCGTCGCGCAGTCGAAGAGGGGCTGTTGGATCCAAAGCGGGTTGTGATGATTGGCATTCGTGGCACGGCCTACGACATGGAAGACCGTGATTTTGCAAAAAGTGTCGGCATCACAATTATCGCGATTGAGGAATTTCACGCCCGGGGTGTTGAGGACGTCATGGTCCAAGCGCGCGAAATCGCGGGCAGTGGCGAGACATATGTCAGCTATGATATCGACTTTGTTGATCCGGCCTTTGCTCCGGGCACGGGCACGCCCGAGGTTGGGGGGCCAAATAGTTTTCAGGCCTTACAGGTGGTGCGCCACCTTAAAGGAGTGAATGTGGTTGGGGCCGATTTGGTAGAAGTGTCACCCCCCTTTGATCAGTCTGGGGGCACAGCATTTTTGGGCGTGTCGATCATGTTTGAATTGCTGTGCATTATGGCACAGGCCTTGTCAGAACGCGGCTAGGTCATGCTTGGGGCACAATGTTGCCCGGTGCTGATTTTCAGCGCCGGTCAGCTGGCCGGCGCTGAGACCATGCAGCTGAAAAAATAACCGCCACCAAAAACAACCCCGCCGCTACGCCAACAATACTGGGACCTGCGGGGGTATCAGCATTCAAAGACAGCCAAAGTCCGCCCAAGGTCGCCAAAATACCCATCAGCACCGATCCCAAGGCCATTGCTTCGGGTGTGCGGGCAAAGGGTCGGGCGGCATTGGCAGGGATCAGCAGCATCGCGGCAATCAGCAACGCCCCCACCACTTTGATCGCAAGCGCCACCACCAAAGCCAGCGCCAGTGTCAGCACCAGCCGCTCACGGTTGGGCGATATGCCCGAGGCCTGGGCCAAATCATCGGAAAGCGTGCTGGTCAGCAGCGCCTGCCAACGCCACGTCAGCAGCGCCAACACGGCCAAACCGCCGCCCCAAATCACGGCCAGATCGGTTTTGCCAACGGCCAAAATATCGCCAAAAAGATAGGCCGACAGATCGACACGCACCCCGTGCAGAAACGACACCGCCACCAAGCCAAAGGCCAGCGCTGAATGGGCCAAAACCCCCAAGAGACTGTCCATCGCCCAACCCCGCCCGGCCAGGGTTGACACAACCATTGCCATGATCAGTGCTACAGTCAGAGTGCCGACATAAATCGGCAACGCCAAAGCCAGCGACAGCGCCACCCCCAAAATCGCAGCATGGGCGGTGGCATCGCCGAAATAAGCCATCCGCCGCCACACGACAAAACACCCCAGCGGCCCAGCCGCCAGCGCAACACCCGCGCCGGCCAAAGCCGCGCGCAACATAAAATCATCCAACATTGGGGGCCTTTGCGTGCAGGTGCGTGTTTGTCTTTGGGGGGGGCTGTGTCGGGTGGGGGGCTTGGTCATGCGGAATTTGGCAGGCGCCAGAGGCATCATGATCATGGTCATGGATATGTTGATAAAGCGCCAGCGCACCCTGTGTGCCCAAACCAAACAAAGCCCGGTATTCCTGCGCGTTTGAGACAACACGCGGCGCGCCCTGACAGCAGATATGCCGGTTCAAGCAGATCACCCGGTCTGAGGCGCTCATGACGACATGCAGGTCATGGCTGACCATCAAAACAGCACAGTTCAATTCGGTCCGCATCTTGGCGATCAATGTATAAAGTGCGGCCTCGCCGGGCTGATCGAGCCCT
>CALAXT010000033.1 GCA_937895435.1 uncultured Paracoccaceae bacterium
GGCGACCGGGTGATGACGCGCGACAACGGTGCCTGTGAAATTGCATGGGCCGGGCGCAGCCCCGTCTCGCAAGCCGATCTTGCCGCAAAACCGCGCCTGCGCCCGGTTCGGATCCGCGCTGGTGCGCTTGGCAATGGCCTGCCCGAGCGCGATATGATGTTGTCGCCCAACCATCAGGTGTTGATGTCGGGCCGCCGCGCGCAGCTTTATTTTGCGGAACATGAGGTGCTATTGGCGGCCAAACATCTGGTTGGCCGTCCCGGCATCACCCGCGTGTTGCCCGAAAGCGGCGTTGATTATGTGCATTTCATGTTTGAACGCCATGAAGTTGTTCTGGCCGACGGGGTCTGGAGCGAAAGCTTCCAGCCTGGGGATCAGTCGTTGGCTGGGCTTGATGAGGATCAGCGCCACGAATTGTTGACGCTGTTTCCCTCTTTGGCAGATGCGCAAGGCACAGCCAACTATACCGCCGCGCGCCGTATCCTGCGCCGCTATGAGGCCCGTGTGATGCTGGCCTAGGTGCCACCCTTCCGTGCGGCGCGCCAAGCGGCCCAAGCCTCGGGCGTATCCAGATCAACCAGCGCCCGATTGCCGTCGAGCGGGCAGGGCAGAATGCGGTGGCGGTGTGCGGCTAAAACTGACCGCGCACCGGTATCGCCGCGCAGGGTCGTAAGCGCGCCAAAGAGATCAGCGGGAAAGATCACAGGATGGCCGGGTTTGCCATCTTTAGTGCAGCCTTGCACGATCGGGGCAACTGCTTGATCGCCTGTGTGGCTGTCAAATCTAGCCATCATGTGGATCAGATCGTCCGTTTCAATTTCGGGCATATCGGCCAGCCAAACCAGAGCACCGCGTGCATCTTTGGGCAGTGCGCGCACACCAGCAGCCAACGATGCGGCCATACCATCGGCGGCGTCTGTCACTGTCACCAACTGCAGATCTGCCAAATCGCACAAAGCGGCCGCACGTGGCCCTGTCAGATCAGGCAGGCAGACCAAAACCGGCGCGCCGCTGGCCTGTGCCACTTGGGCCTGACGGCGCAGCAAGGCCACGCCATCGACCAATTCCAAAAGCTTGTCACCGCCACGCATCCGCCGCCCAGCACCTGCCGCCAGTAGCACGATGGGCAGCGGCCCAGCCACGCCGCTAGCCGCGCATCCGCGCGCCATCGGCATCAAAAAGTGGCCTCGTGATCAAGCGGGCCGGGCGCTTTTCGCCCAATATTTCAATCTCAACCTGTAACCCTTGGATCGCCCGATCCGTGGGGACAAAGCCCATGGCAACGGACTGGCCCGCATGGTGCGAATACCCGCCCGAAGTGCAATACCCTACCACATCACCGTCAAGCCAGATCGGCTCCCATGCAACAACGTCGGCGGTGCTGGCATCAACGGCAAAGGTGCAGAGTTTGCGCGCGGGGGGGGTATCTTTTTCGGCCTGACAGGCGGCGCGGCCAATGAAATCAGCGGTTTTGCCCAAGCGCACAAAACGGTCTAACCCGGTTTCGGCCGGTGTATAATCGGGTGAGAATTCACGCCCCCAAGACCCAAAGAATTTATCCAACCGCAGGCTCATCATCGCGCGCATACCAAAGGGGTGCAGGCCCAAATCAGTGCCCGCTTGCCAAAGGGTTTGCCACAAATGGCGCAGGCTCATGTGATCGGTAAAGATCTCATAGCCCAGATCACCGGTGTAGCTGACGCGCTGCACGATGCAATTGGCCATGCCGCATGTCATGCGGCGCACATCCATAAACCGAAACGCTTGGGCAGAGACATCTGTCCGCGTCACCCGCTCAAGCAGTGCGCGGGCATTTGGCCCCGCAATCTGAAAGCCGGTGCGCGTATCTGAGACATTTTCAACCTGCACGCCTTCGGCCATGTTTTGCTCAAACCAGCGGCTGTGCCAGCCTTGCGCACCATAGCTTGCGGTCAGCTGAAATTCGGTATCCGACAAACAAGAGACTGTGAAATCACCAATAATTTTGCCAGAATGCGCCAGCATCGGGTTAAGAGCAATACGGCCGGGCTGTGGGATGGTGCCAGCCATGATCTGGTCTAACCATGCGCGGGCGTTGGGCCCTGTGACGCGGTATTTACCGAAATTCTGCAGCTCATTGATGCCAACAGCGCCACGCACAGCAGCCACTTCGGCTTGTGTTGCCTCCCACGCATTTGAGCGACGGAAGGTTGGTGTTTCATAACGGGGGGTGCCGGGCAGGGCGAAATAGTTCACCACCTCCAGCCCATATTGCTGGCCAAAGACCGCACCCATATCTTGGAATGTGTCATACATTGCCGTGGTGCGGAACGGACGTGCGGCGGGCTTTTCCTCATTTGGATAGGCCACAGAAAAGCGGGTTTGATAGTTTTCGATGACCTTGGGCACGGTATAGCCGGGGCTTGTCCAATTTCCAAACCGGGCCACGTCAAATCCGCGTGGGTCGCGTTCGACCTCGCCCTCAATCATCCATTGCGCCAGTGCCAGCCCCATACCGCCGCCTTGGCTAAAGCCAGCCATTACGGCGCAAGCTGACCAATAGTTGCGCAAGCCCGGCACTGGTCCAATCAGCGGGTTGCCATCGGGGGCAAAGGTAAAGGGGCCATGAATCACGCGTTTCACCCCAACGCGTTCCAGAACTGGGAACCGCTTATAGGCAAATTCGACCGAGTCGGCGATTTTTTCGAATTCTTCGTTCAACAGCTCATGGCCAAAGCCCCAAGGTGTGCCATCAACAGACCATGCCTCACAGGGTTTTTCATAAAAGCCGATACAAAAGCCACGCCCCTCTTGGCGCAGATACGACTCTCCGCCTGGATCAATCACATGCGGAAACTCTTGGTCGCGGCCAATCACCTCGGCCACATCATCGGTCACCAGATATTGGTGGGCCATGGGCAAAAGTGGCAGGTAGACGCCCGCCATGGCCCCGACCTCTCGCGCCCAAAGGCCGGCAGCATTGACCAGATGTTCGGCGATAATCGTGCCCTTTTCGGTCACCACGCGCCAGCTGCCATCGGGCAGGGGGGTCGTTTCCAGCACCCGGTTGTGCAGCACAATTTCAGCCCCCCCCATCCGGGCGGCCTTGGCATAGGCATGTGTGGTGCCCGAGGGATCAAGATGTCCGTCAAGTGGGTCGTAAAGCGCACCGATAATCCCATGGGTGTTCACCATCCCATCGGTCATGGCGACGATTTCATCGGGTGTCAGGATCGCTGTATCCAGCCCCATATAGCGGTGTTTGGCGCGTTCGGCCCGCAGCATGTCAAAGCGCTCTTGGGTGTCGGCCAGCGTGATCCCACCCACGTGGTGCAACCCGCATGACATCCCGGTGATCTCTTCCAGTTCTTTATAAAGGCGGATGGTATAGCCCTGCAGCGCGGCCATATTGGTGTCGCCATTCAGTGTATGAAACCCACCCGCCGCGTGCCATGTTGACCCAGATGTCAACTCTGAGCGTTCGATCAGCATCACATCCGACCAGCCAAGTTTGGTCAGGTGATACAGCACCGAACAGCCAACAACGCCGCCGCCGATCACCAAAACGCGTGTGTGGGTTTTCATCGCTGTCTCTCCCTTTGAATGGACCCAGATCTGACAAGGGCCACGGTCTTGGGCATGCCGAGATGCGACATATTCTGTCGTATCTTATGCGCGCAGGGCAATGATGCTATTTTTCCGGGATAAGCCCGCGTGGGCTAAACCGTAGCACCAGCAGCAGCACAATTCCCAGCGTTAAAAGCCGCATATGTTGGGCGCTGTCGACCAAATGCGCCTTGAGTGGGCCATCGGCCATGCTGGCGGTCACGCCTGACATGACAATCGGGCCCAAGCTTTCAACAATCAGCCACAGCCAGCCTACCAGCAGCCCCCCCAAAACAGCCCCCCAGTTGTTGCCCGAGCCACCCACAATCACCATGACCCAGACCAAAAACGTAAACCGCAGCGGGTTATAGGTGCCTGGGATCAATTGTGTATCCATGGATGTCATCATGGCCCCGGCAATGCCGATCACGGCCGAGCCGATCACAAACACCTGCAAATGCCGCCCGGTGACGTCTTTTCCCATGGCGCTGGCGGCCACCTCATTATCGCGAATGGCGCGCATCATGCGCCCCCAAGGCGCGTTCAGCGCGCGTTCTGACAGCCAGATCAGCGCCAGCAACACCGCCACAAACAACCCGCCGTAAAGCAGTTTGACCAAGATTGACGATCCTGTCACCGGATCAAATCCCCACTCTGCCGCCACTTGCAAAAAACGTGGGTCTTGTTGCAAGTCGACCTCATAGGGCACGGGCCATGGGCGTGGCAAAGAGATGACGTTTTTCACGCCGCGTGCCAGCCAATCTTCGTTTTTTAAGACCGATATAATGATTTCTGCGATCCCAAGCGTTGCAATCGCCAGATAATCTGACCGCAGGCCAAGCGCAGTTTTGCCAATTCCCCAAGCCGCCGCCGCCGCTAAAACCCCGCCCACTGGCCATGCCCAAAGCGATGGCAGACCCAATCCACCCATATAACCACTGGTGGCAGGGTTGACCGCCTCTATCGCTTCGGCATTGGGATCAAACAGCGCACGAAACAAAAAGAAGCCGCCTGTCAGAACCACCAAGAGCGTGATGGTGCGCATCCGTCCGCGGGGCATCCGCTTGTGCAGCGCGATAGCTGCCGCCAAAACGCCCGCCCCAACCAACAAGGCCAACAAAACGCCTGGCCCGCCGGCCCGCCAGGCCTCGGGCACAGGTTGCGCTGCCACCAGCACCACGGCCAAACCGCCTAGGGCGGTAAAACCCATGACACCAGTGTTGAACAGGCCAGCATAGCCCCACTGAATATTGACCCCCAACGCCATGATCGCTGACAAAAGCGCCATGTTTAAGATCGATAAAGAGAGGTTCCAGCTTTGCAAAATGCCCGTCAAAACAAACAAAATGGCCACACCGGCAAACAACATCAGATTGCGCATGTTCATTATGATTTCCCCCGAAACAGCCCGGTGGGCATAAACAAAAGCACCACAATCAAGATGGTAAAGCTGACGGCAAACTTATAATCGGTCGATAACAGCTGCACCAATGTGTCGGGTGCCCAAGCGTCGGGCAGGGCATATCCCAGCACTTTTTTCCATGCATAGGTTACAAAAACTTCGCTAAAGGCGATGATAAAGCCGCCGGCAATTGCGCCCAGCGGGCTGCCCAGCCCACCAACGATCGCAGCGGCAAAGATCGGCAACAACAGCTGGAAATACGTAAAGGGTTTGAACGATTTATCCAGCCCGTAAAGTACGCCCGCAATCGCGGCCAGTGCTGCGGCCAAGATCCAGGTGATTTGCACAACGCGGTCGGGGTTGATGCCTGACAACAGCGCCAAATCTTCGTTGTCGGAAAAGGCGCGCATGGACTTTCCCGTGCGGGTGCGTTGCAAAAACCAAAAAAGGGCAGCCACGACGACAATGGCTGCCACAACGGTGACGGCCTGAGTGGTTTTAATGGCCAAGCCCTCGGCCAGACCGGTTGCGGCCTTAAATTCACGCGCAGTGATCACAAACCGTTCGCCATCGGAAAAATTTTGATCATTCACACCGATAATCAGCCGCACAATCCCGTTCATGACGAACATCACGCCCAGTGACACGATCACCAAAATGGTCGGCTGCGCCTTTTGTCGGCGATAAAAGCGATACACGATGCGGTCTGTACCCAACACCAGTGCCGCCGTAGCGGCGATGCCGATGGGCAGCGCCAACAGTGCGGTTGGCAGCGGACCAAAGCTAACGCCCAGCGCTTGCAAACCCCATGTGCAAAGGATTGTGACCATCGTACCAAAGGCCATGGTGTCACCATGAGCAAAGTTGGAAAATCGCAAAATCCCATAAATCAATGTCACACCCAGCGCCCCCAGCGCCAGTTGCGCGCCATAAGCTGTGGCCGGGATCAGAACAAAATTGGCGAACACCACCAAAGCATTGACCAGATCCATCGTTCAGCCCCCCAGAAACGACCGACGCACCTCGGGGTCGGCCAGAAGGGCCGCGCCGGTGTCGGTAAATCGGTTGGCGCCTTGCACCAGAACATAGCCCATATCGGCGATTTCTAGCGCCTGGCGGGCGTTTTGTTCAACCATCAGAATGGAAATGCCAGCCCGTGCCACTTCGATAATGCGGTCAAACAGCTCATCCATGACAATTGGGCTGACCCCAGCAGTGGGCTCATCCA
>CALAXT010000034.1 GCA_937895435.1 uncultured Paracoccaceae bacterium
GGATCGGCGTCTGTTTGTTACCGGGGCCGCAGCGGCTGCGGGCTATGCGGCGTTGCCTGCACGCGTTTGGGCGGGCCAAGCGCTGTCTTTGGGCGAGATGCAGGTTGATACGCTGTCGGATGGCAATTTGGTGCTGCCAGGAGATTTCATTTTGGGTGGCATGCCAAAGGCAGAGATGGCCGAAATTGTGGCCCGATATGGCCTGCCCGCTGATCGTCTGACCCCGCCCTGTAACGTTACTATGATGCGCAACGGTGCGCAGACTGTGTTGTTTGATTTGGGCGCTGGCCCAGATTTTCAGCCCTCGGCTGGAAAACTGATGGAGGCATTTGATCTGCTGGGTCTGACAGTTGAGGATGTCACGCATGTCGTCTTTACCCATGGCCATCCTGACCATCTGTGGGGGCTGCTGGACGAATTTGATGAACCGATGTTCCCAGACGCCCAATATATGATTGGACAGGCCGAATTTGACTATTGGACAGACCCGGCCACTGTTGACACGATCGGTGCTGCGCGCACCGCGTTTGCCGTTGGCGCTGCCCGGCGGTTGGATGTGATTGCCGATAGGGTGCAGTTCGTCCGTGATGGCCAAGAAATCTTGCCTGGTGTGGCTGCCCGGCTGACCGCAGGCCATACCCCCGGCCACATGTCTTATGAACTGCGGTCGGGTTCGGAAGCGGTGATGGTTGTGGGCGATGCACTGGGGAATCATCATGTGGCGTTTGAGCGGCCAGATTGGGCATCTGGGTCTGACCAAGATGGCGCGCAGGCAGCCCAAACGCGCGCGCTTTTGCTTGATCAGCTGGCCAACGAACAGATGGCGTTGATTGGCTATCACCTGCCCGGTGGCGGGATCGGGCGGGCGGAACGTGCGGGCGGCGGTTTTCGGTTTGTCGAGGCGTAGCGAGAGCACCCGATAGGTTCGGGTGCGGTTCTCAGTTATCCGCGGTCGCGCCAGCGGTTCACGATCGGATAGCGGCGGTCAAGCCAGAATGCTTTTTGGCTAAGCCGCACGCCGGGCGCTGATTGGAAGCGTTTCCATTCGGAACTGTAAAGCAGATGCTCGATCCGGCGCACCGTTTCGCCATCATGGCCCTCGGCGACCAAATCTGCGATCGACATATCCCGCTCAACCAACCCCTCTAAGATGGCATCCAATATGTCATAGGGGGGCAAGCTGTCATCATCGCGTTGATCAGGGCGTAATTCTGCACTGGGCGGTTTGGTCAAAATAGTTTCTGGTATCACCGCGCCGATGGGACCAGCCATCCATGGGCGATGCTGTGCGTTGCGCCAGCGGCATATGTCAAAGACGCGGGTTTTATACAGATCTTTGATTGGGTTATAGCCACCCGCCATGTCGCCATAAATTGTGCAATAGCCCACGGCCACTTCTGATTTATTGCCCGTTGTCAGCAGCATTTCCCCAAATTTGTTTGAAAGTGCCATCAGCATCACACCGCGCAGACGCGATTGAATGTTTTCCTCTGTGACATCGGGGGCTTGGCCTTGCATCAGGGGGGCCAGCGTTTGGGTGATGGCGGTTTGCGCAGGGGTGATCGGCAGACTGTCCAGCCTGCATCCCAGTGCGGCGGCGGCGGCCGTGGCATCTTGCAGCGATTCAGCGGATGTAAAGACCGATGGCAACATTACGCAGCGCAGATTTTCTGGCCCCAAAGCATCAGTCGCCAATGCCGCCACCAGCGCCGAATCAATGCCACCCGACATTCCCACCAACACTTTGGAAAAGCCTGATTTTTGCACATAATCGCGCAGTGCCAGAACCATGGCATGATAATCTTGTTCCAGTGGATCAGGCAGAGGGGCCCGCGCGCTTTCAACAGCGCACCAGCCATGGGTATTTTGTTCGAAATCGATATGGTGCAGCGCGGTTTCAAACATGGGCAAGCGGCCCACCAAGGCCCCGCCCGGATTCAGCACAAACGACCCGCCATCAAAGACCTGATCATCCTGCCCGCCCACCATATTCAGATAAACCAGCGGCAGCCCGGTTTCGATGACGCGCGCCACCATCAACGTCACCCGTGTTTCATATTTTTCGCGATGATAGGGTGAGCCATTTGGCACCAGCAAAATCTCGGCGCCGCTTTCTTGCAGTGTTTCACAGACATCTTCGTGCCAAGCATCTTCGCAAATTGGCGTGCCGATTCGCACTGGCCCAACCCGGTAGGGGCCGCTGAGCGGTGCACTGCTAAACAGCCGCTTTTCATCAAAGACCGCCGTATTTGGCAGATGATGTTTCGAAACTGTGGCTGTGACGGCACCGTCTTGCAAGATGTAATAGGCGTTAGAAAGCTGCCCATTTTCCAAAAGTGGCCCGCCAATCCCAATGGCTGGGCCATCGGCGCAGCTTTGTGCAAGCGTGCGAATTGTGACCATCGCTTGGGTAGCAAAGGCGGGCTTTGAGACCAGATCTTGGGTTTGATAGCCGGTGATGAACATTTCGCCAAACGCCACCATATCGGCACCCGCGTCGCGGGCAGCCAGCCACGCGGCTTGCGCCTTGGCTGCGTTTTCGGCCAAAGCGCCAACCGTTGGATTAAGCTGTGCCAGTGTCAGGCGAAAACGTGTGGCCATCAAAGCCCCCAGACTGTAAATATTGCGGTGTTCATACCAGAAACCGGGCCGAGGGAAAGACACGCACCCTGCATTTTGTTTTTCATATAACCCCGCTAAGGTGTGGGGCAAGCAGGGGGCACTATGTTGCATCAGAACGGAAATTGGCGGTTTGGGGTTTGGCAACGGGCAGGCGCTGCGCACGCGCGGGGTTTGGCGTTGCTGTGCGTGGTGTCCGTTTTGATCGCGGCACCGACTTGGGCGCAAAGTCGTGGCCCGGTTCTCACCAAAACCTATGACAATGGCGGTGTTTACACCGGCACCTTTTCGATGGGCCGCCCCGATGGCCAAGGCAGCTATCGCCTGCCCAACGGTTATGAATATGAGGGCGATTGGGTCCAGGGTGCTATTTTTGGCCAGGGCCGGGCACGCTATCCAAATGGTGCGGTCTATGAGGGCAGCTTTATCGCGGGCCAACCTGATGGGCAGGGCACGATGACCTTTGCCGAGGGTGATCGCTACACCGGTGAATGGGCCGAGGGCCAGATGACGGGCAAGGGCGAGCGCTTAAATGCAGATGGCAGCCTTTATCGGGGGACTTTTCTGGGCGGACTGGCGCAGGGGCAGGGCGTGTTAGAACAGCCCGACGGTTACCTTTATGTGGGCGAATGGGTGGGTGGTGTGCGCAGTGGGCGGGCCGAAATCACCTATCCCGATGGTGCGCGCTATGTCGGTGCGGTGCTTGATGGAGCGCGGGCGGGGCAAGGCACGCTGACGCTGTCAAATGGCCAGCGGTTCGAAGGCGTCTGGCAGGCCGATCAAATTAGTGGCCCCTCGCGCATGGTGACGGCTGAGGGGGATGTTTATGACGGCATGCTTGTTAATGGCATTCGTGAGGGCAAGGGGGCCATGCGTTATATTGGTGGCCCACGCTATGAGGGCTTGTTTGTCGCGGATAAACGCTCGGGCTTGGGCACATTTTATACGGCAGAGGGTCTGATTTTTACAGGCACTTGGAAAGATGACCGGATCGAGGGGCAAGGGCGCATCACCTATCCGGGTGGTACGACTTATGAGGGTGAGCTGCGTGATGCCCGTCCGGATGGTTCGGGCCGGATGCAGTTTGCCGACGGCAGTATCTACCAAGGCAACTGGCGGAATGGACAGATGCAGGGCGTGGGCCAGCTGACCTATGCCGATGGCGCGGTCTATCAGGGGAGTTTTGTTGCGGATTTGCCGGATGGTTTGGGACAACTGCGCCACCCAGATGGATTTGCGTATGATGGCGAGTGGCAGGTGGGGCAAAAGCATGGATTTGGTGCGGCCATCTATCCCGATGCTTCAAGCTATCGTGGCGCGTTCATGCAAGACAAACCTGAGGGGCCGGGGGTGCTGCGGTGGGCCGATGGCTTTGTCTATTCGGGCGAATTTCGAGGAGGCATCCGCAGCGGGCGCGGCGTAGCATTCTACCCCACAGGCGATATCTATTCAGGAGAATTTGCGAATGATGCCCGACAGGGGCGGGGCTGGCTGATTTATTCGGGGGGGCGGGCGATTGATGGGCTGTGGCAACAAGGCGCCCTGACCGGCCATGTTGGGCCCGATGGTGTGGTGACGCAGGTAGACCCTGCGCCAGCGAACGCGACATCGGCACCCATCCCATCTGGTCAATAGGTTGGCCCCAAAGGTTGGCCCCAAAAACGGCTTTGTCTGTTAAGATTCGGGTGGCGCTTCGCGTCTTTTTGGGGGTTTGCGTGCCGCGTTGCAGGTGCAGGCTTGGATCATTTGGGGGCAAATGGTCACAGGCATGGAAAAAACACAACAATTCCACCCCTGCGGCAATCTCGAACATTGCCCCTTTGACCAAGTCGATTTAAAAGGGCAAACACAAACACCACGCTGGGCTAGCCCCCGCGTGCACAAACGCTAGGGAACAGGAGACGCTCATGGCCGATGCAGCCCTTCATGGCCACGGTTCAGAACATGGCGGTCACGATCACCGCGGGTTCTTCACGCGCTGGTTCATGTCGACCAATCACAAGGATATCGGTATCCTTTATCTTTTCACTTCGGCCCTTGTCGGCTTCATCGCGGTAGCGATGACGATCTACATGCGGATGGAGCTGATGCAGCCAGGCGTGCAATATATGTGCACCGAAGGTGCGCGTGCGCTGGCTTCCAGCGCAGAATGCACACCCAATGGCCATCTCTGGAATGTTGTGATCACGGCGCATGGCGTCTTGATGATGTTCTTTGTTGTGATTCCGGCGCTTTTTGGTGGTTTTGGCAACTATTTCATGCCGCTGCAAATCGGTGCGCCCGATATGGCATTCCCGCGGATGAACAACCTGTCTTATTGGCTGTTTGTTGCAGGTACTTCGCTTGCTGTGGCTTCGCTGTTCGTTCCGGGCGGTGAAGGGCAAAATGGTGCAGGTGTGGGCTGGGTGCTTTACCCTCCGCTGTCGACGCTTGAGCAGGGCATGTCGATGGATCTGGCGATTTTCGCCATTCACTTGTCAGGCGCGTCGTCGATTTTGGGTGCGATCAACATGATCACAACCATGCTCAACATGCGCGCACCGGGCATGACCATGCACAAGGTTCCTCTGTTTGCGTGGTCGATTTTTATCACGGCTTGGCTAATCCTGCTTGCGTTGCCAGTTTTGGCTGGTGCCATCACGATGCTGCTAACCGACCGTAACTTTGGGACGACCTTTTTTGACCCGGCCGGTGGTGGAGATCCGATTCTTTACCAGCACATCCTGTGGTTCTTTGGTCACCCAGAAGTTTACATTATCGTTTTGCCGGGCTTTGGCATCATCAGCCACGTTATCGCGACTTTCTCGCGCAAGCCGGTCTTTGGCTATCTGCCGATGGTTTATGCGATGGTTGCGATTGGGGTTCTGGGCTTTGTCGTCTGGGCGCACCACATGTACACCGTCGGCATGTCGCTGACCCAGCAGAGCTATTTTATGCTGGCCACAATGGTCATCGCCGTGCCTACAGGTATCAAAGTGTTTAGCTGGATCGCCACGATGTGGGGCGGGTCGGTTGAATTCAAAACCCCGATGCTCTGGGCGTTTGGTTTCTTGTTTCTGTTCACCGTCGGTGGTGTGACCGGCATCGTGCTGAGCCAGGCGGCCATCGATCGTGCCTATCACGATACCTATTATGTCATCGCACACTTCCATTATGTGATGAGCTTGGGTGCTGTTTATACGATTTTTGCCGGTATCTATTATTGGATCGGTAAAATGTCGGGGCGTCAGTATCCGGAATGGGCGGGCAAGCTGCACTTTTGGACGATGTTCATCGGCTCAAACCTGACATTCTTCCCGCAGCACTTCTTGGGTCGTCAGGGTATGCCACGCCGCTACATCGACTATCCTGAGGCCTTTGCCTATTGGAACTATGTGTCATCGATCGGTGCGTTTATCTCGTTTGCGTCGTTCCTGTTCTTTATTGGTGTGATATTCTACACCCTGCGTTACGGTAAGCGCGTGACCGAGAACAACTATTGGAACGAGCATGCCGACACGCTGGAGTGGACGCTGCCAAGCCCCCCGCCCGAACACACGTTTGAGACGCTGCCCAAGCAGTCTGATTGGGATCATAGCCGCGCGCATTGATCGGGGCAGTTACACAAAATCACAAACGGCCCCGAAATTTCGGGGCCGTTTGCCATTGTAGCGCCCGCTTGGTGTTTTATGTCAGTCACCATGCACAATCCTTTGCCGTCGATCGGACAAGCCCATGCCGTATGAATGGTTGCCCATAACCAATGATGCCGCACCCCGTGCCGTGCCAGTAACGGTGCGGGCCTGGCCGCACCAGTCTTTGCCGCCAGCTGGCTTTGTGGGATTTATGGCAGCGACAGCTGTATTTATTGCGCTGCCATTGGTTTTTTTGCTGGGTAGCCCAGTATTTTGGGGGCTGTTGCCATTTATTGTTTTGGCCGTGGTTGCGCTTTGGCTGGCCATTCAGCGCAATCGCCGTGATGGACAATTGCTGGAAACGCTGACGATTTCACCAAGTGACATGACGCTGGAACGCCGCAACCCACATCAGGCAACCCAGCACTGGCAGGCCAATCCCTATTGGGTCAGCGTGCAGATTCATGCGCGCAAAGGTCCGGTGCCTGACTATCTGACACTGCGTGGTGCGGGCCGCGAGGTTGAGTTTGGCGCATTTTTAACCCCCGCAGAGCGGGTCACTTTGTGTGAAGAGCTGCAAATTCATCTGGCAGCCTTGGCCCGCGCGCCACATCCCCTTTAGGCAAGGCGTGTTTTGATCATCGGGCCAACCGTACCAAAATCCATCTGGCCGGTATAGCTTGCTTTCAGATGCGCCATCACCCGGCCCATATCGCGAATTCCGGTAGCACTTGTTTCTGCGATAGCAGCGGTGATCACCGTCTCAATCTCATCGGGGGTAAGCTGGCGTGGCAAGAACTCTTCAATCACGCCAATTTCGTCCAGTTCCTTTTGCGCCAATTCCAGCCGCCCGCCTTCTTCATAGACGCGGGCGCTCTCTTGGCGCTGTTTGACCATTCGGCCCAAAACTGCCAAAATATCATCATCGCTGATCTGGCTGTCGCCGCCGGTGCCACGCAGAGCAATGTCACGGTCTTTGATGGCGGCATTGATCAGGCGCAGGGTTGAAAGCCGCTCAGGCGCCTTGGCCTTCATCGCTTCTTTCAGGGCTGTTTGCAGCTGATCACGCAGGGTCATTGGTCGCTCCGTCCGTTGTCTGCAGAGTGTCTGCCGAAAGCGCAGTTATATCGTCATGTTTGTTGCAAAGCAACCCATACAAAATGACCTAACTTATTGAAATCATTTGATATCACATTTGATGGCTGCCCTTGACCCCGGCTGCCACAAACCTTAGTGTCCGGCCGTTCCGCCCACAGGAGAGTATGCCGTGTCTGCCAGCAGCGCAAACCCCGCCCCGAAGCCAACCGCCTGCCTTGCGCTGGCAGATGGCACGATTTTTTATGGCAAAGGGTTCGGCGCCCGTGGCGAGACGGTGGCCGAGCTGGTGTTTAACACCGCCATGACCGGCTATCAGGAAATCATGACAGATCCGTCTTACGCTGGGCAGATTGTCACCTTTACCTTTCCCCATATCGGCAACGTCGGCGTGAATGTCGAAGATGATGAAACCAGCCGCCCCTCGGCTGCCGGTATCGTGGTGAAATGGGATCCGACCGAGGCCTCAAGCTGGCGCGCGACTGCTGAGCTGGATGGTTGGTTGGCCCAGCAAGGCCAAATTGGTATCGGTGGCTTGGATACGCGCCGCCTGACGCGCGCGATTCGTCAACAGGGCGCACCGCATGTGGCGTTGGCCCATGATCCTGATGGAAATTTTGATATCGAAGCGTTGGTGGCCAAGGCGCGCGGCTGGAAAGGGCTAGTGGGTCTGGATCTGGCTAAGGGTGTGACCTGCGCGCAAAGTTACCAGTGGCGCGAAATGCGCTGGGCCTGGCCTGAGGGCTATGTTGAACGCAGCACGCCCGGTCTGCGGGTTGTGGCGATTGACTATGGCGCTAAGCGCAACATCCTGCGCTGTTTGGCCTCGGCTGGATGCGATGTGACTGTGCTGCCGGCGACGGCCACAGCACAAGAGGTGCTCGACTTGAACCCAGACGGGGTGTTTTTGTCAAATGGTCCGGGTGATCCTGCGGCTACGGGTGTTTATGCTGTGCCAATGATCCAAGGCGTGTTGCAGCGCACAGATCTGCCGGTTTTTGGCATTTGTTTGGGGCATCAGATGTTGGCGCTGGCTTTGGGGGCGCGCACGGTGAAAATGAATCACGGCCACCACGGCGCCAATCACCCGGTCAAAGAGCTTAACACTGGAAAGGTGGAAATCACCTCAATGAACCATGGGTTTACGGTGGACAGTCAGACCCTGCCAGCGGGTGTGGTGGAAACTCATGTGTCGCTGTTTGATGGATCAAACTGTGGTATCGCGCTGGCGGGTCGGCCGGTATTTTCGGTGCAATACCACCCCGAGGCCAGCCCCGGCCCGCAAGACAGCTATTACTTGTTTGAGCGTTTTGCCGCAGCCATGCAGAAAAATCGCGCAGCCTGAGATTTTTTACGGGTTATTAACGCGGGTGCGCAAGCATCGGGGGGCAAAGAGCAACCCGGGGTAACGTTATGCGCGGCCAAGAGACAGGGCGTCTTTTTAAACGGGTGTCCGCGCCTTTGGTGGCGCGGCAGCACCTGATTGACGCCGATGGGTCAGGGCCAACACAACGCTTGCCGCTTGGTGAGATTTTATTGGCACAAGGCGTGCTGCGCGAATTTGATTTGGCCCGCGCACTGGCGCTGCAAACGCAACATCAAGCTCGGCTGGGCGACATTTTGCTGGCCAATGGCATGGTCAGTGATGATGCCCTGATGGCAGCGCTAGCGCTGCAATGGGGGGCGGGCGTGGTGGATGTTCTGTCTGACCCGCCAGACCCACGGTTGATTGATGGTATGGGTATTGAATTTTGTCTGAAAAATGGGCTGTTGCCGTGGCGCAGGGTGGGTGGTGCGGTGGTGGTGGTGACCAGCCGTCCCGATTGTTTCGATGACCTGCGCGCTGATCTGGTGGCCCATCTTGGCCCGGTTGTGATGGGCTTGGCATCCGAGCCGGATCTGCATCGTGCGGTTTTAAACACCCGGCAAGCGGCTTTGAATCATGCAGCCGAAACCTGTGTGCCACTTAACGTCAGTTGTCGCGGCTTTCGCAGTGATCGGTTGCAAGAGGCGGCCGTGGTGCTGGCGGGGGTGCTGGCTGTTTTGGCGGCAGTTGCTCCGCAGGTGTTTGTTGGGCTGTTGCTGGGTTGGGCAGTTTTGTCGCTGTGTGCGTCGATGGCTTTGAAGCTGGCCACAGCCATTGCAGCGCAAAGTCGGCCACGCCTGTCTGCGCTTACACCCCCACCGATTGGGCGTTTGCCCGTGGTTTCGGTGATGGTGCCGCTGTTTCATGAAACTGATATTGCGGCCCGGCTGGTCGCACGGCTGGGGCAGCTGCGCTATCCACGTGAATTGCTTGATATTGTTTTGGTTGTTGAACAAGAAGACAGCGCCACCCACGCTGCCCTGCAATCTGCCGATTTGCCGCGTTGGATGCGGATCGTAACCGTGCCCAATGGGCCGCTGAAAACCAAGCCACGGGCCCTTAATTTTGCGCTGAATTTTTGCCGTGGCACAATTATTGGCGTTTATGATGCCGAGGATGCGCCCGCGCCCGATCAGATCTTGCGTGTGG
The DNA here is from genome assembly GCA_937895435.1 of uncultured Paracoccaceae bacterium. Classification (GTDB taxonomy): domain Bacteria; phylum Pseudomonadota; class Alphaproteobacteria; order Rhodobacterales; family Rhodobacteraceae; genus CALAXT01. The sequence goes on from CALAXT010000034.1 coordinate 9,844, forward strand.
TTGAACGTTTTGCTGTTGCCCCCGCCAATGTTGCCTGTTTGCAGGGGGTTTTGGATTTCTACAATGCCCGCCACAATTGGCTCGCACGGTGTTTTACGGTGGAATACGCGCTGTCATTTCGCGTGATTTTGCCGGGGTTGCAGCGGTTGGGGCTGGTGCTGCCCTTGGGGGGAACCACGCTGTTTTTTCGGCGCGAGGTTTTGCAAAAACTGGGCGGATGGGATGCCTATAATGTGACCGAAGATGCCGACTTGGGCGTGCGTTTGGCTCGCTGCGGGTATCGCACTGAAATGATTGATACGGTCACCGAAGAAGAGGCAAACTGCCGCGCATGGCCCTGGGTGCGGCAACGGTCGCGATGGCTAAAGGGCTATGCGATGACCTATGGCGTGCATATGAGGGACCCGCGTCAGTTGTTGCGTGATCTGGGGGCGTGGCGGTTTTTGGGGTTTCAGATCGTATTTTTGGGGGCAATGTCGCAATTTCTGCTTGCACCACTGTTGTGGAGCTTTTGGTTGATAACCTTTGGTCTGTGGCATCCGTCTGAGGACCTGCTGTCGTATCACGCGATATTTGTCTTGGGTGGTTTGTTTGTGTTTGCTGAGGCGGTCAATATCGCAGTTGGCTTGGTGGCGGTGTGGGGGGCAAAACATCGCCATTTGTGGCTGTGGGTGCCCAGTCTTCATGTCTATTTCATGTTGGGCGCAATTGCGGCTGCCAAGGCTGCTTGGGAAATGCTGCATCAGCCATTCTTTTGGGATAAAACCAGCCACGGTCATTCCGATACGCACGTTTCGGCCAGCATGGTACAAAATACGGGCTTGGTGGCTGCACCGTTGATGATTTCGCCCAACCCGCCCCGCGTTTAGCGCCCGCGCAGGCTGGCCGCATCCAGCCGCAACCGGGTTTCAAACGCCTTTGAGATATGCTGGCGCAGCGCAGAATACGCGGCGTCACCGTCGCCCTGGGCGATCGCCTCAACAATGGCGGCGTGTTCGGCCAATGCCGTTTCCCCGCGCCCCTCGACTGCGAGTGATGTGCTGGCCAGCAGCGCCATTGAGCGATGTACCAGTTCCAATTGCGCCACCAAATAGCGGTTGTGCGAGGCCAGGTGCACCTGTTTGTGAAACCGCCTGTTGGCCCGCGCCAGCGCGGTCGGGTTGTCTTTTAAAGCGTGATCTTCGGCCACCATATCGCCTAAAACCCGGATCTCTTCATCGGTGGCATGGCGGGCGGCCAGTCTGGCGGCCAGCCCTTCCAGCTCTGCGCGCACCATATAAAGTTCGGCCAATTGGTTATGATCAAGCGATGCTACAATCAGGCTGCGCCCGTCGCGGCTGAGCATGCCTTGGGTTTCCAGCCGTTGCAATGCTTCGCGGATCGGGGTGCGCGATACTCCAAACCGCTCGGCCAGCTCTGATTCGACCAGCCGCGCGCCGGGGCGATAGATGCCACTGTCGATTGCCTCAAGGATCAACCCATAGGCATCGGTCTGCGGGGCTTTTGTTTCGATCATCGCAGGCTCCTTTTGCGCAAATCTTAGCCGGGCCAGGGGGCATTCTTCAACCCTTGTCGCGGCTCGGGGGTGCGCCTATGGTCGCAGGCATGAACGGTGCTGATTTTCATCATGTGTGTACTTGGGTTTTTGATCTCGATAACACACTTTACCCGCCCTCGGCCCGGCTGTTTGATCAGATCGAACGCCGCATGACGGATTTTGTCATGCAAACGCTGCGGGTCAGCCGGGATGAGGCCGACCATCTGCGCACCCATTATTGGAAAACCCACGGTACGACACTTGCGGGGTTGATGCGCGAACATGCCATGCCGCCTGAGGCCTATCTGGAACATGTTCATGATATCTCGCTAGATCACCTGCCCCAAGATCCGGCGTTGTGTGCGGCCATCGCCTGTTTGCCGGGGCGGCGGATCGTTTACACAAATGGCACTGCCCCCTATGCCCAGCGCGTTTTGGCCGCACGTGGGCTGACCGGGGCGTTTGATGCGGTTTATGGCGTTGAACATGCGGGGTTTCGCCCCAAGCCGGACCGCGCAGCTTTTGAATGTGTGTTTGCCGCCGACGGGTTGGTGGCGCATCAGGCGGCGATGTTCGAAGACGACCCCCGCAACCTTGCCGCCCCGCATGCACTGGGCATGCGCACGGTGCATGTGGCGCCTGAGCCGGTTGTGGCCGATCACATCCACCATCATACCGATGATTTGGCGGGCTTTTTGGTGGGGATTGGCCCCTGAAATTTGGTGGCGGTTTGATGGTCAAGCCGGGGTCTGCGCACTATATCAGGGCAAAAGGGGGCCGGGTATGCAGGTGTTAGAGTGTGATATCGTGATCGCGGGTGGTGGCGTGGCCGGGTTGGCTGCGGCGGCGGCGTTTGGCTCGGCCGGGTTTCGCGTGATCTGTGCAGATCCTGCGCCGCCCGTTACCCAAGCCGATGCGCCCGGGGCAGACCTGCGGACAACCGCATTTTTACAACCCGCGCTGCGCGTGTTGGAAGCAGCGGGCCTGTGGCCGGCGCTGGCCCCCCATGCGGCGGCGCTGCATGTGATGCGGTTGGTTGAGGCGGGGCAGGGGGGGGAAGATGCGCGGCTGAGTTGCGATTTTAATGCCGCTGATCTTTCAGATCAGCCGTTTGGGTATAATCTGCCCAATTGGTTGTTGCGGCGTGAAATGGTGACGCGGCTTGGCCAATTGCCCAATGTTACATTTTTGCCGGGTGTTTCGGTGTTGGGAATGCTGGCGCGCAGCAGCGGTGCGCAGGTGCGGCTGTCAAATGGTGGGCGGGTGCGTGCCGATCTGGTGATTGGTGCGGATGGCCGCAATTCGCCATTGCGTCAGGCCGCAGGTATCGGGGTGACCACGCTGCGCTACGGCCAAAAGGCACTGACTTTTGCTGTGACCCATCCGATCCCGCATCAAAATGTTTCGATTGAAACGCATTTGTCGGGTGGGCCGTTTACGCTGGTTCCCTTGCCCGATCGGTTGGGGCAGCCATCGTCTGCGGTCGTTTGGATGGAACCAGGCGCCGAGGCGCTGCGTCTGCATGCGCTTGATACTGAAAGTTTTGAGCAGGCGATGTCAGAGCGTTCTTGTCATGTGTTGGGGCCGTTGCGTTTGGCCAGCCAGCGGGGGCTTTGGCCCATTATTACCCAGATTGCCGACCGCTTTGACGCGCCACGCTTGGCGCTGATTGCCGAGGCGGCGCATGTCGTGCCCCCGATTGGGGCGCAGGGATTGAATATGAGCTTGGCTGACACCGCTGCCTTGTTAGAATTGGCCCAGCAACACAGGGCGACTTTGGGCAGTGATGCCATGTTGGCGGCCTATAACCGGCGGCGCTGGCCTGATGTTAAGGCGCGGGTCACAGGGATTGATCTGCTCAACCGCACGGCGATGGCGGGTGGGGCGGGCCTGCGCGATTTGCGCGCGCGGGCGCTTGGCATGATGCATGGGGTCGTGCCCCTGCGCAAAACACTGATGCGGGCGGGCTTGGGGCTGCGTTGAGCCTCGCAGGGCGATGACGCTGACGCTTATCCCAAAGGGCCGGGCAGCCGTTCTTCGCTGAGCAGCACATTGGCCTCAACTTGACCCAAACCGGGCAAGGTCATGATGCGGCGGCGCAGCACGCGTTCAAAATCGGCCAGATCACGTGCCACGACCCGCAGGCGGTAATCATAAAGCCCCAGCACGTGTTGGACCAACTGCACCTCGGGGATGGCGGTAACGGCGCGTTCAAAATCTTCCAAGCTTACCCGACCTTTGGTGGCCAGTTTCACCCCCAAGAACACGGTCACGCCAAACCCCAAAGTCTCGCGGTTCACCACAACGCGTTGGCCGGCCAGAATGCCGGCTGTTTGCAGCCTGCGGATGCGGCGCCATGCGGCCGGTTGGCTAAGCCCCAGGTCGCGCGCCAGAGCGCCCGCGCTTTGGGTCGCATCTTGGGCCAAGGCGCGCAATAGGGCGTGATCGCAGGCATCAAGATCATTCATAGCGGCAACTGCGCTGTTTCTTTAATGGTGGCCACATGCATCAGCGCCTCAATATCAGCGATATGGGGCAGGGTTAGAATGTGGCTGCGATAAATATGCTGATAATGGCCCATATCGCGGGCAATTACATTCAGTCGCACATCAACCCGCCCCAGAAAAGTTTGAATTTCGATAACCTCTGGCACAGCGCGTGCGGCGGCCAGAAAATCATCAAAAGCGTGTGGGTCGGTTTTTTCCAGCGTGAATCGCAGCGAAACTTCGACACTATAACCAAGGGCTGGCCAATGTATCACCGCCTCTTGTCCTGCGATTACACCGGCTTTTCGCAGCCGTTCAATGCGCCGCCAACATGTGGCCGTGGTCACGCCAGCCCGATCTGCCAGATCGGCGGTGGTGGCTGCGGGTTCGGCCATCAAATGTCGCAGCAATCTGCGATCGGTGTCATCAATTTGCATGAAAAATTCACAAATATTGAATATTGTGAATGAAAATATACAGATTTTGCTAAATATGTCAAATTATGATGCCACTTTTGCGTAAAAATCCCTATTGTGCGGCCATCAAACAACCGCGAAAGGGTTTTTTATGCGCGTTTATTATGATCGTGACTGCGACATTAATCTGATCAAAGACAAAAAAGTGGCCATCCTCGGCTACGGCAGCCAGGGCCATGCCCATGCGCTGAACCTGCGCGATTCGGGTGCCAAGAACCTTGTGGTGGCACTGCGTGAAGGGTCGCCCTCGGCGCAAAAAGCCGAAGGTGAAGGCCTGAAGGTTATGGGCATTGCCGAAGCTGCGGCTTGGTGCGACCTGATCATGTTCACCATGCCAGATGAATTGCAGGCCGAAACCTATAAAAAATATGTCCATGACAATCTGCGCGAAGGCGCAGCCATCGCGTTCGCTCATGGCCTGAATGTGCATTTCGGCTTGATTGAGCCGAAGCCTGGCGTTGATGTCATCATGATGGCACCCAAAGGCCCCGGCCACACCGTGCGTGGCGAATATGTCAAAGGCGGTGGTGTGCCCTGCTTGGTGGCGGTGCATAATGATGCGTCTGGCAAGGCGATGGAAATCGGTTTGTCCTATTGCTCAGCCATCGGTGGTGGGCGTTCGGGTGTCATTGAAACGAATTTCCGTCAGGAATGCGAAACTGACCTGTTTGGTGAGCAGGCGGTGCTGTGCGGTGGTCTGGTTGAACTGATCCGCATGGGTTTTGAAACGCTGGTTGAAGCGGGTTATGAGCCCGAGATGGCGTATTTTGAATGTCTGCATGAGGTAAAGCTGATCGTCGACCTGATCTATGAGGGCGGCATTGCCAACATGAACTACTCAATCTCAAACACGGCCGAATATGGCGAATATGTCAGCGGTCCGCGCATCCTGCCCTATGAAGAAACCAAGGCCCGCATGAAAGCGGTTCTCAGCGATATTCAAACCGGTAAATTTGTGCGCGATTTCATGCAGGAAAATGCAGTTGGCCAGCCGTTCTTCAAGGCCACACGCCGCATCAACGATGAACACCAGATCGAAAAGGTCGGTGAAAAGCTGCGTGCCATGATGCCTTGGATTTCCAAGGGCAAAATGGTCGACAAAGCGCGCAACTAAGCTAGCTTTGGCGCGTGCCAGATCGTCTGGCGCGCGCCTTCAAAAGGAAGTACCCGCCATGAGCCTTGATGCCATTCTCGCCCGGATTGGCGCGGCAGAAACCGCAGCCCAACGTCCGCTGGGTTCTGTGCAGTTGATTGCGGTGTCCAAAGAACAACCCGATGAGCGGGTGCATGCGGTATTAGCGGCGGGGCACCGGGTTTTTGGGGAAAACAAAGTACAAGAGTCGGCACGCAAATGGCCCGATTTTCGGGCAGAGTTTTCAGGGGTGCAGGTGCATCTGATAGGGCCATTGCAGACCAATAAAGCTCGTCAGGCGATGGGGCTCTTTGATGCTATCCATACGGTCGACCGCCCGAAACTGGCGCAAACGCTTGCCCGGCTGGCGGATGAATTGGGCCATTGCCCTGATCTGTTCATTCAGGTCAACACCGGGTCTGAGCCACAAAAAGCTGGGATTGTGCCCGATGCCACAGATGCTTTCGTGGCCGAGGTGCGCGCGCTGGGCCTGCCGCTGCGCGGCCTGATGTGTATCCCGCCTGTCGATGAGCTGCCGAACGCGCATTTTGCGATGTTGGGCCAGATGGCGGCCCGCAACGGTTTGGCAGGGCTGTCGATGGGGATGAGTGGTGATTTTGAAACCGCGATTGCCCAAGGCGCCACCCATGTTCGGGTCGGATCCGCCATTTTTGGCGCCCGGGTCTGAGCTGCTTGTCTAATCTGGCCGGATCGTTGCGTCCTTAGGCGGTTATGATCAGCTTTGATGCGGGCCGCAGACGGCGCGCGATCCAGATCAAATGATCGCGGCAAAACGCAACACAGCCCGCCGTTGGCCGGCCACGCCCACGCCATTGGTGCAAGAAAATGGCAGAACCACAGCCTTTTTCCGCCTGCGGCCAGTTCCAATCGGTCAGCAGCACGACATCATATTGTGGATCGGCACGCCGCAGCCGTTCGTGGCCAAAACTGTGGGGCGCGCGCACCATCAGGTTATAATCAGGGTCGCGCGGATCATCAGACCACAGGTCATTTGGCCCGATTGGCCGAGCCCAGTGGGGCAATTTGCTGCGCGCAATGCGGTCGGGGCGGTAAAGCAAGCCAATGATGCCATGCACACCCGCAGGCGTGGCGCCATCGCCTTCGCGTTTGGCTGATGTGATGCCGCCGCGCCCGATGCAGGCGGGAAAGCGCCGCCCGGCAAAGCGCACGCCTTGGCGCGTCAGCACCAAATCATACGGCTTCACAATAAATGGCCCGATTTGGCTGCTTTGGTCGCCAGATATGCGCTATTTTCTTTGGTTTTCCCAACCTGCAGGGGCACACGTTCCACCACATCAAGGCCATTGGCCTGCATCATGGCAACCTTAGCGGGGTTATTTGTCATCAGTCGGATGGCATGAAAGCCCAGCTTGCGCAGAATACCCGCACCAATGGCAAAATCGCGTTCATCATCTTCAAACCCTAAGCGGTGATTGGCCTCAACTGTATCAAAGCCTTGATCTTGCAGAGAATAGGCACGCATTTTATTAGCCAGCCCTATGCCGCGCCCCTCTTGGTTAAGATAGAGCAGAATACCTGACCCCTCGGTGCCCATTTGTGCCAAGGCAGCGCGCAGCTGTGGGCCACAATCACATTTCAGACTGCCCATAAGGTCGCCGGTAAAACAGGCTGAATGCAGCCGTGCCAGCACTGGCGCATCACGGGCGGGGGCGCCAATTTCAATGGCGTAATGTTCTTCACCACCATCTTCGGGGCGAAAGACATGCACCCGGCCCGCTTGCGATACCGCCATTGGCAGCCGCGCGCTAACCACAGAATGCAGCGGTGATGCAGCCCCCATGAGGGGGGCGGCCTGATCCATATCGACCAATGTCAGCCCATTTTCTTGGGCGAAGTGCTTTGGGTCAGGCAGCGCCAAAGCCAGAACCGCGGGCAGCAGCCGGGCCGATTTTGTCAGTGCCAATGCGGCGCGGTGTAGATCGGCATTTCCGCCGCGTGCGGTTTGAAATGGCCCCTTAAGGGGTGCGCGCAAATCATCAGATGGGTCCGCCAGTGCGCGCAGACCCGCCAATCCCAGATCCTCTGGCACGATGATCCGCGCCAAATCGCCATCATAGGCGCGCGCTTTAAGTGTTTCGGCGCGCCGGGCGGTGATGGCCAGCACCAATGGCCCGGGCAAGGCCCGCAATGCCTGCAACCGACCTGCTGTCAGAACCTCGGCCGCGATACAGGCCAAGCCCTGCCCGCCTGCCACCAGTACCACTGGCACCCCCATCCGCAGATCGGCGCGCGCGCGGTTCATCTGCTCGACCATGCCGGGGCCAAGCTGGGCGTTTGCCGGCGGTTGGCCTGCAAGAGGGGGGAGGTGGGGCATGCTGTCTCCGCAAAATATTATGTCTATTTAGCGCCTTGCTGTAGGAATTGAAACATATCCCCCGCGTGCGACACATCCGCGTGATTGTTCTGTAAGAAAGATTGCAACATCACATGCCTGTGTCCCATGTAACGGGCAGCGACATAAGGAGTTTCGCAATGACAGCCCTAAAACGCATCCTTTTGGTGGACGATGATGACGACCTGCGCGAAGCACTGTCTGAGCAATTGGTGCTTGGGGAAGAGTTTGACGTGTATGAGGCAGACTCGGGCCACACAGCGATGGAAAAGGCCCAAGCGGGTCGGTTTGATTTGGCGATTCTGGATGTGGGCCTGCCTGATATTGACGGGCGTGATCTGTGCGCCACGTTGCGCACGCAGGGCATGAAGTGCCCGATCGTGATGCTGACTGGCCACGACAGCGATGCCGATACGATCAAAGGGCTTGAATCAGGTGCAAATGACTATGTCAGCAAGCCGTTCAAATTTCCGGTTCTTTTGGCGCGACTGCGCGCACAGCTGCGCGCGCATGAACAGTCAGAAGACGCAGTGTTTCAGATTGCTGATTACAGTTTTCAGCCCGCAATGAAGCTTTTGACCGATGCACGCGGCCGCAAGGTGCGGCTGACTGAAAAAGAAACCAACATTTTGAAATATCTTTATCGGGCCGCCAGTGGCGTCGTGCCCCGGGAAGAGCTGCTGCATGAGGTCTGGGGATATAATGCAGGTGTCACGACCCACACGCTTGAAACGCATATCTATCGCTTGCGTCAAAAAATTGAGGGTGATCCCTCGAACGCGCGGATTTTGGTGACTGAAAGCGGCGGCTATCGATTGGTTTCTTGACCGCCCCCATAAACAACAAAGCCCGCGCGCTTTACGTCGCGCGGGCTTTGTTGTTTATATCCGCCACGCCACAGCGGGAGAATACGATGGCCTTTCGTCTTGCCACATGGAATATCAATTCGGTCCGTCTGCGCGAGGGGCTGGTGGCGCGGCTGATGCAGCAAGAGGCCCCAGATGTCTTGTGTCTGCAAGAATGCAAAAGCCCGGTCGATAAAATGCCGCTGCAAAGCTTTGCAGATCTTGGCTATCACCATGTCGTGGCCCGTGGGCAAAAGGGCTATAACGGTGTGGCGATCTTGTCAAAAATCCCAATGGTTGAGGTGGATGCCCGTGATTTTGCCGGGCTGGGCCATGCCCGCCATGTGGCGGGTCGGTTGGAAAATGGTGTGACGGTGCATAATTTCTACGTCCCTGCGGGCGGCGATATCCCTGATCGTGCGCAAAATGAGAAATTTGGCCAAAAGCTTGATTACCTGACAGAAATGCGCGATTTTTTCCGCGATACCAAACCGGAACGTTCGATTTTGGTGGGTGATTTGAATATTGCGCCGCGTGAAGATGACGTGTGGAACCATCGCCAACTGTTGAAAATCGTCAGCCACACCCCGATTGAAATTGACCATCTGCACGCCGTGCAAGAGTCTGCTGGATGGGTTGACGTGACGCGCGCTGATATCCCGCAGGGGTTGCTTTACAGTTGGTGGTCCTATCGCGCCGCAGATTGGGATGGCGCAGACAAAGGGCGGCGGCTGGATCATGTTTGGGCAACGCCCGACATCGCAAATGCGGCCCATGGCAGCCAGATTTTGCGCGATGCCCGTGGTTGGGAACAGCCCAGTGATCATGCGCCGGTCTTTGCTAAATTTGATCTCTAAGTCCATGCCACCCGCGCCCTTGCACAACGCAGGGCAATGCGCCATTTAAACGATAACCCAACTGCGCAAGGATATCTGCCATGCTTGAATTCGGCGCCCCGAAAGCTGCAACTGCAACGTCATCAGATTTGATAAAAGACGTGACCGAGGCCACCTTTATGGCTGATGTGATTGAAGCCAGCCGTGAAACTCCGGTGATCGTTGATTTCTGGGCGCCTTGGTGCGGCCCATGTAAAACCCTTGGCCCGCAGCTTGAGGCCGCCGTGACCGCCGCCAAAGGAAAGGTGCGGATGGTCAAGGTTGATGTTGATCACAACCAAAACATTGCCGGTCAGTTGCGTGTGCAATCAATCCCGACGGTGTATGCGTTTTGGCAAGGCAAGCCGGTTGATGGCTTTCAGGGTGCAGTTCCCGCCTCAGAGGTTGCGGCATTCGTTGAGCGGACTGCCGCGCTTGGTGGTGATGGTGGACTTGCCGACGCGATTGAAGCCGCCGAGGCCATGCTGGCCGAAGGTGCCGCGGTGGATGCTGCTGAAACCTTTGCTGCGATTTTGTCCGAAGATCCCACCAGCGCAGCGGCGATGGGGGGGCTGGCGCGGGCAAATATCGCCATGGGCCAGTTAGATCAGGCCGAGGCGTTGTTGAACTCTGCCGCCCCTGCAATGGCAAAAAGCCAAGAGGTAGAGGCCGCGCGGGCGCAATTGGAACTGGCACGGCAGGCAACGGATGCAGGCCCGGTAGATCAGTTGCGTGCGATGGTTGATGCCGATCCCGCCGACCGTCAGGCCCGGTTTGATCTGGCGCTGGCTTTGCATGCCTCGGGGCGGGTTGAAGAGGCGGTTGATGCCCTGTTGGATTTGTTTCGTTTGGATCGCGAATGGAACGATGGTGCAGCCAAGGCGCAGCTTTTGACCATTTTCGAGGCGCTAAAGCCAACCGATCCCATCGTGCTGAAAGGGCGTCGTCGTTTAAGCTCGATGATATTTCTTTAAGCCCCGATTGCCGCGGCGCAAAGCCGTGCTAGGTCAAGTGACATGAAAAACATGCATGATCTGCCCGCAACCATTCCCCTGTTTCCCTTGCCCGGCGCGCTATTGCTGCCGCGCGCCAGCATGCCGCTGCATGTCTTTGAGCCGCGGTATTTGCAGATGATCGAAGATTGTCTGAAAACCCCTGACCGTTTGATTGGCATGATACAGCCGCGCGGTATGCCCGGCAGCAGTGCCGAGGGGCGGCGATTGAACGCAATTGGCTGTGCCGGCCGCTTGACCGCGTTTTCAGAAACTGATGATGGGCGCTATATGGTGACACTGACGGGGATCTCTCGGTTTCGCCTGCAGCGCGAAGTGGCGGGATTTTCGCCGTATCTTAAGGCTGAAGTAACATGGGCTGGCTTTGAACGCGATCGCAGTGCCGCCGCCGAGGTTGACGCGGGGCTGCGGCGTGAAAGCTTTATGGCGCTGCTTGAACGGTTTTTTGATGCAAATAACCTGTCAACAGATTGGTCGAGCCTGAAAGAAGCCGAGGATGAGCTGCTGATCAATACGCTGTCCATGCTCAGCCCGCTGTCGCCCGAAGACAAACAGGCCCTGCTAGAGGCGCCATCGCTGGGCACGCGGCGCGAAACATTGGTGACGCTGATGGAATTTTCGCTGCATCGGGGTGACGAAAGCCAGGTGATGCAATGATTGAAACACCTGTATCGACAGTATCCCCACCCGATCCATCGCCGCGCAGTCTTTATGACCGTCGTATGCTTGAGGCGTTGGTGTGCCCGCTGACACATTCAACCCTTCGATATGACGCTGATGCGCAAGAGCTGATTTCTGTGCAGGCGCATCTGGCCTTTCCTATCCGCAATGGTATTCCGATCATGCTGGTTGATGAGGCCCGCCAAACCGATCAGCCGCCGCACGACCACGTGGGCAAGTGACACGTGGGCAACTAAAGCGGTATTCCGCGCATCAGCCGGGGTAAATCGCCCGTCAGGCCTGCGGCTTCCCGCATCAGTCGGCGACGCAGGTTGGGCAAGGCTGATATGACCCCCATGCCCAAGTCACGCAATGGGCGCAAAACTGGGTTATCATTGGAAAATAAATTGTTGCAGCCGTCGGTCACCATAGCCAGGGCTGCGACATCAAAGCGGCGCCACTGTTGATAGCGCGCAAGTGTATTGGCCTGTCCGATATCTTCGCCACGCCGCCGTGCTTCGGTCAAGACTTCGGCCAAGGCCGCGATATCGCGCAGACCAAGGTTCAGCCCTTGCCCAGCGATTGGATGCACGCCATGTGCCGCATCACCCACCAATGCCAAGCGCGGCCCGATCAAAGATTTAGCCAGCGAAAGCCCCAGCGGATAGCTGTAGCGCGCACCAATTTGTTGAAAATTACCCAAAAAATCGCCAAAGCGTGGCTGCAGCACCGTCAAAAATTCAGGATCAGGCAGGGCCAAAATATCTGCAGCGACCGTGTCCTTTTCGCTCCAGACGATTGAGGCGCGGTTGCCGGGCAGTGGCAGAATGGCCAACGGGCCTGCGGGCATAAAAAACTGATGCGCTGTGCCATGGTGTGGGCGGGTATGTTCGATGGCGCAGACCAATGCCGTTTGGCCATAGCCCCAAGCCATTCGGCCAATACCAGCCCGTTGTGCCACGCCCGATCTGCGGCCATCGGCCCCAATCAACAACCGCGCTGTGACGGTTTGGCCCGCCACATCACCGCCATCTAATTGCACCCAAACGCTTTGGGTGCGGCCCATGCCCTGGGCTGTGACGCGGACGCCGGTGAGGTGGCGAATGGTGGGATGCTTTGCCACGGCGGCCATCAAGGCCGGGCGCAGGTGGCGATCTTCGACCATAAAGCCCATCGGGCCCTCTTCTAATTCTGCATGGTCAAAGTGCAAAAAGAAAGGGGCTGCCCCCTGGCCCGCGCGCCCGTCGCTGGCTTTAATTTGCAAGATTGGTTGGCTGTCAGGTGCCAAACCATCCCAAAGCCCCAGCGTGGCCAGCATACGCTGTGAGCCAAGAGCAATGGCATAGGACCGCCCATCAAAGGGCCGATCACGGTTGGGCTGACCCGGTTCACTGTCAATCAGGGTGGCTGAAAACCCCGCGCCCGCCAAGGCCAGCGCAAGCGTGGCCCCGTTCAGCCCGCCGCCCACAATCACGACATCGCTGTCGATATGGTTTTGATCCTGCTCCATAACCTCAGATATGGTGTTCGGGGGCCGGTTGTCCATCGGCCGAGGTGTTGGATTGTGGTGGGGTGGGTCAAAAAGCCACAGATTGGGATGGTTTTCACCGTCTTGGCTGCTTTTTCTGGACCCGGGCGCGGCTGCGGTTTAACATCTGTGAAAACGGGGCGATATGACCCCGGAGCAGAGGCATAACATGGCAGCATTCCCCGAGCGGTTTTCCAACCTGCCCGAATACGCATTTCCGCGTTTGCGTGGGCTTTTAGATGCGCATACCCCCGGCGGGCCCGTCATCGCGATGACGATTGGCGAACCCCAGCACCCCCAGCCCGATTTTGTGGCCCGTGTTTTGGCAGAGAATATCGTGGGTTTTGGTAAATACCCCATCAACGATGGAACGCCAGCCTTGTTGCAAACAATCAGCGGTTGGATCGCGCGACGCTATAGCGTGACGCTTGATCCGGCAACGCAGATGATGGCGCTGAATGGCACGCGTGAGGGGCTTTTTAACGCGTTGATTGCGCTTTGCCCTGAAACCAAAGCAGGTGCGCGGCCGTTGGTGTTGACGCCCAACCCGTTTTATCCAGTCTATGCCGTAGCCGCGTTGGCCGTGGGGGCAGAGCCCTATTATGTGCCCGCGACTGCGGCCAGTGGTTTTTTGCCCGATTACGCCAGCCTGCCCGTGGCTGTGCTTGATCAGGTGGCGGTGGCCTATATCTGTTCGCCGTCAAACCCGCAGGGCGCTGTTGCGCCGGCCTCATATCTGCGCACGCTGATTGGCCTGGCGGAAAAACATGATTTTCTGATTTTTGCCGATGAATGTTACGCTGAGATATTTCGTGATGATCCGCCGCCGGGCATTTTGCAGGTGGCCGCCGATATGGGCGCTGACCCTGAGCGTGTGTTCAGCTTTCACTCTTTGTCGAAACGCTCAAACCTGCCCGGTTTGCGCTCGGGCTTTGTCGCAGGTGGCCGGGCTGGAATGGCTCAGATCAAGCAATTGCGCAACTATGCGGGTGCGCCATTGCCGCTGCCCTTGCAAGAGATTGCACGCCACGCTTGGGCTGATGAAACCCATGTGATTGAAAACCGGGCGCTGTACCGGGCCAAGTTTGAATTGGCCGATGAGATTTTTGCCGGGATTCAGGGCTATCGCCCACCCGAGGCGGGTTTCTTTTTGTGGCTGCCTGTTGAAAACGGCGAAGCGGCCTGCCTTGATCTGTGGCAACGGACTGGGGTGCGGGTATTGCCCGGCGCTTATCTTGGCCATGGAGTGGGGCATGAAAATCCCGGCTACGGGTATATCCGCGTTGCGATGGTTGCGCCGATCGACGAATGTCGTGATGGGCTGCTGCGTCTGCGCGATTGCATTTACGCATAAGACATAGGGAACCGGCATGGCCTCTTATCAGATCAGACAGCGCGAACCCCTGTTGGACAAGGCAACCCAAGCAACGCTTGAGCGGCGTGGCAAGGAATTGCTGGGCCTTGGGATGATTGGGCTGGGGGTGGTGTTTGCCCTGCTGTTGGCCAGCTATTCGCCAGAAGATCCGGGTTGGATGGCCGCCACCGATGCGCCTGCTGAAAATATTTTAGGCCGATTTGGCGCTTGGGTTGCCTCACCTTTGAATGTGATCGCGGGCGTTGGGGCTTGGGGTCTGGCTGTTGGATTTACCGTTTGGGGGGGGCGCTTGGTGTTGCACCAGGGCGAAGAACGTGCGCTGGGGCGCATGACGCTGCTGCCCATTGGTGTGGCTGTCGCCGCTGTTTTTGCGGCAACCCATGTTCCGAATGCCGACTGGCCGCATGCCTTTGGCATGGGCGGGCTTTTTGGTGACACGGTTTTGGGGGCGCTTTTGGGCGTTTTGCCGATGTCGCCGGGGGCTGGTTTGCGGCTTTTGTCGGTGCTGATGGGGGCTGGAACGCTTGGGTTTGGATTGTTTGTTTTGGGTTTTGACCGGTCGGAATTGCGTGCGATGGCACGGTTTTTGGTGCTGGGGTTGATTGTTCTTTATGATGGGTTGGTACGGTTGATGGGGCGTGGGGCCAATCACGCACTGAGCCGGGCACAGGCGCATGCTGTCGAACGCCGCGAACGGCGCCACGCTTCTTTTGAGCCCAGCCATAATTTGGGCGCCGCGCCCCAAACCGTGCAAGAGCGCATTCGCCAAATTGCAGCCGATCGACGCCAACCACCGGTCTTGACGGACCCTGAATTGATTGAGGATGAGACTGGCGCTGAGACTGCAGGTGCTGGTGGGTTTTTGTCGCGCATGCCTGATTTGATCCGGCGGGCTGTGCCCATGGCTGCCGCACCTGTTCGCACAGAATTTATGGCGGAACCGGTGCTGACCCGTGCGCAAGCATCAGACACCTCGGCATCACAAGATCGCATTCGGGGACGAATTTCCGATGCCATCGCGGCCCGTGCGCGGCCCGAACCAACATTGGGGCGGATTGCCCCGCGTGAGGGCGCGCCCCATGATGATTTTGACACCGCAGATGATGGCCATAACGCATCTGATTTGATGGCCTTTGATGCAACCGAAGAGGCGAATTATGCCGACCATCTGGACGCAGAGCACATGGATGACATCGCGCTGCAAGCGCCTGATGCCTTTGCGCTGCGGCCCGATGACGAAGATACGCCAGACCTGCCAGTAGCCCATGCGGCTGCCGCCCCCCGCGAGGCCCAGTCTGATACGCGCAAAGTGGTGATGCCCACAACCAAACGCCCCGCCCCATCCCGCCGGGCGCAGGCCGAGGCCCAGCCCAGATTGCGGTTGGGCGATGACGGCGCGCAGGACTATGAACACCCGCCACTGTCGCTTTTGACCAGCCCGGTTGAAATCAAACGCCATCATTTGTCGGATGAGGCGTTGGAAGAAAATGCCCGTATGTTGGAAACAGTTTTGGACGATTACGGGGTAAAGGGCGAAATTGTATCAGTGCGCCCCGGTCCGGTTGTCACGATGTATGAGTTAGAGCCGGCACCCGGTCTGAAAGCCTCACGCGTTATTGGCCTGTCAGATGATATTGCGCGCAGCATGTCGGCCTTGTCGGCGCGGGTCTCTACCGTGCCTGGGCGCACGGTGATCGGTATTGAGCTGCCAAATGTCTTTCGCGAAAAAGTGGTGTTGCGCGAAATTCTGTCGGCGCGCGGATTTGGCGACAGCAATATGCGCCTGCCGCTGGCGCTGGGAAAAGATATTGGTGGTGAACCGATTGTGGCCAACCTTGCCAAAATGCCGCATTTGCTGATTGCAGGCACGACCGGTTCGGGCAAATCCGTTGCGATCAACACCATGATCCTCAGCTTGCTGTATAAGCTGTCGCCCGAAGAATGCCGCATGATCATGATTGACCCGAAGATGCTGGAACTGTCGGTCTATGACGGCATTCCGCATCTGTTGTCGCCCGTCGTGACCGACCCCAAGAAGGCTGTTGTGGCCCTGAAATGGGTGGTGGGCGAGATGGAGGAACGCTATCGCAAGATGTCGAAAATGGGTGTGCGCAACATCGATGGCTACAATGGTCGGGTGCGTGAGGCGCTTGATAATGGCGAAATGTTCAAGCGCACCATTCAAACTGGCTTTGATGAGGAAACTGGCGAGCCAGTGTTTGAAACCGAAGAATTTGCGCCTGTTGCACTGCCGTTCATTGTTGTAATTGTTGATGAAATGGCTGATCTGATGATGGTTGCGGGCAAAGAAATAGAAGCCTGTATTCAGCGCTTGGCCCAGATGGCGCGGGCCTCGGGTATACATTTGATCATGGCCACGCAGCGGCCTTCGGTTGATGTGATCACCGGCACGATCAAGGCGAACTTTCCAACCCGAATCAGTTTTCAGGTTACCTCAAAAATCGACAGCCGCACGATTTTGGGCGAAATGGGGGCTGAGCAACTGCTGGGCATGGGGGACATGCTCTACATGGCAGGTGGTGCGAAGATCACCCGTATTCACGGCCCCTTTGTGTCGGATGAAGAGGTCGAAGAGGTGGTGAACCATCTCAAATCCTTTGGCCCGCCAGAATATATGTCAAACGTCACTGAGGGGGGCGATGAAGACCGCGAAAGCGATATTGACATCGTGCTGGGGCTGGGCGGTGGCGATGGTGAAGATGCCCTTTATGATCAGGCGGTGGGCGTTGTGATCAAAGATCGTAAATGTTCAACCTCTTACATCCAGCGCAAACTTGGAATCGGCTACAATAAAGCGGCGCGTCTGGTTGAGCAGATGGAAGATCAGGGCGTGGTCAGCACCGCAAACCATGTTGGCAAGCGTGAGGTCTTGGTGCCCGAGCAATGACCCTGTGTGGGTCCCACCCACGGCGAAGTGATTGCGCCGAGGCGTGCAAGTACTGCTGCATGGCGCTAGGATAATGGCTATGAAGCCTTGGGCCATCCTGTGTTGTGTTGCAGGCGCTTATGCGTCCACTGCCCAAATGCTTTGGGCGGCGCCTTTGAGTTTGGCCGATATTTCACGCTATTTGAACGGGCTGACCGCGGCGAGTGCAGATTTCACCCAGATTAATGCGGATGGCTCTGTCGAAACAGGGCGGCTCTATCTGCGAAAGCCCGGGCGTGCCCGGTTTGAGTATGATGGTGATCAGGCTTTGGTGATTGCGGGTGGTGGTGAAGTGGCAATTTTTGATAAAAAATCAAACACTGCACCGCAGCAATTCCCCTTGGCACGCACACCCCTGCGGCTTGTGCTGGCCGCAAATATTGATCTGACGGCTGAGCCGGGCGTCAGTGATCTGCGTATGGTAGATGGCTTAGGTATGATTGAGGCCGTCGATCCCAGCCACCCAGAACAGGGCATGCTGCAGCTTTATTTTGACGTATCCCCAGTTTCGCTGCAGCAATGGAGCCTGGTTGATGGTGGGGGCGGGCAGACCCGTGTGCTGCTGAAAAATTGGGAAATTGGCACAGATCTGGGTGATACGATGTTTTCTATCCCGTTTGAGGTGATGCAGCGCGAATCTGATTAATCCTGCGCCTAGATTTTGTTGCAGCTGCGCAGCTGCCCATCATAGCGCTGGGCGCGGCTTTGCACCTTATCTGCGGTCTGGATCAGCCAACCTTTTGAGCGGTGCGTGCCGCGCGCATAACCCGTTCGGCCCTCATGATACGCCAGGTATTGATTGCGTGCGTCGGATTTAGCTATGCTAAGCCGGGTGGTGGTGCCGTTCATGTACCACCCGATAAAGTCGGTTGCATCTTTGATGCGGGTGCGTTTGGCGCTGCGCTGGCGGGTGGCTTTGCGATAGTCATCCCAAGTGGAATCAATCGCTTGGCTATAGCCGTAAGCGGTTGATTGCCGTCCCATTGGCAGCACGCCCAAAGCATAGCGATGCGGGGTGCGCGCATTGGCCACAAACCGTGATTCTTGATAGATTGTGGCCATTTGCACCGCTACTGGCACACCCCAACGCCGTTCAGATGCGCGCATCGCCGCCAGATAGCTTGGCCGTTCGCGCACCAATGCGCAGGCGTCATCAAGATTACGAGGCGCAGAGCCGCCACCCCCACACGATACAAGCAGCAATGCCATCAGCATTGCCCCGATATATTTGCCCATTTTGCCCAACATATTTTATTTTTTTGAAGGATAGTCGATTTTTATCGTTGTGAAAATGCAAAACCGAACTGAAATCTGTTCAGGCGGTTTTACGCTGATGGGTAATTGTCGGCCGTTGCGGCATTCGGCCCCAAAGACGGCTGGGCGCGGTGGCTGGACATTCGCCCCTGCAAGCAGGTATCACCCCCACGCAAAGGGGCCGTGACATGCTGAAGAAACGTGCAAAGTATAGCCTTGGGCAGATCGTGCGCCATCGCAAGCACCCGTTTCGCGGGGTGGTGTTTGACGTCGATGCGATGTTTTCAAATACTGAAGAATGGTATGAATCTATCCCCGAAGACAGCCGGCCAGAGCGTGACCAGCCATTTTACCACCTGTTGGCGGAAAATGACCAAAGCTATTATGTGGCCTATGTGTCTGAGCAAAATCTTTTGCCCGATGACACGGGTGAGCCGGTCGATCACCCGGATGTCTTGGATATTTTTGGTGAATTTGAAGATGGTCGTTACCCGCTTCACGTTTGCCTGAACTAAGGCGTTTACGCGAAGCGGGAATGGTTTTTTGCCCTTAATAACCCAGGGCGCAGCCGTCTTTGCGCGGGTCAGAGCCGCCCTCCAGCACGCCGCTGTCATGCATCACAATCGCCTGTGCGCCACCGATCGGTGCTGTGGGCGTTGAAATCACATGGCCGCGTTCGGCCAAATCAGCGCGCACCGCTTCGCCATAGCCGCGTTCCATTTGCATGCCTGGTTCGCCCGAAAAACACCGTGGCGCATCGATGGCGCTTTGGATGTCCATGCCAAAATCAACAATATTGGTCACAAGTCGGGCATGACCGCAGGGCTGATAGGCACCGCCCATCACACCAAATGGCATGATCACACGGCCATTCTGGCGCAACATACCCGGAATGATCGTGTGCATCGGGCGTTTGCCGCCCGCCAATTCGTTTGCATGGCCAGCATCCAATTTGAAGCCTGCGCCCCGGTTTTGGAACAGCACGCCAAATTTATCGGATGCCAAGCCCGACCCAAAGCCATGGAAGATCGAATAGATCAGCGAAACCACGTTTTGCTCAGCGTCGACAACAGTCAGGTAAATCGTGTCGCGGTGAATGGCTTCGCTGAGCTTTTGCGGGCTGGCCATTGCGCGTTTGGGGTCAATCAGGGCTGCGAGAGCCGAGGCTGTTTCTGGTGCCAGCATATGGGCCAGACGTGTGGTGTGGTCTGGGTCGGCGATAAAGCGGTTGCGCGCGTCATAGGCAAGTTTGGCGGCCTCGGCTTCATAATGCGCGCGGTCAGCCCCGAAGGGGTCCATGTTTGCAATATCAAAATGGCTTAGGATGTTTAACATCAGCAAGGCCGTTGCACCCTGACCATTAGGCGGATGTTCGCAAAGCTCAATCTGGCCATAAGTGCCGCTGACCGGGTCGGTATAGTTACAGGCGGTTGCGGCGAAATCTTCCATCGTGTGGGTGCCGCCCATGGCGCGCAAAGAGGCCACCATATCTTCGGCCACTTCGCCCTCATAAAAACCGGCGCGGCCTTCTTTGGCGATGCGGCGCAATACTTCGGCCTGTTTTGGGGCACGGAACATATCGCCAATTGCGGGAATTTTGCCATCATTCAAATAGTATTCGCGTGCGACGCCTTTCAGAAACGGCTCATCTTCGATCCAGTCAAAGGCGGTGCGGGGGCCAACGGGCACGCCCTCTTCGGCATAGTGGATGGCGGGGGCAAGGCTGGCAGCCATGCCTTTGCGGCCCCAATCGGCCGACAGGCGGCAAAATGCGTCAATCGCGCCGGGAACAGTGACAGCTTCAACACCGTGGGTTGGCACGATTGTCATGCCTTTTGCCCGCAGATCGGCCGCCTGCAGCGCGGCTGGGGCCCGACCTGATCCGTTCAGGGCCACAATCCGTTCGCCACCGGCGGGCTTGAACAGCACAAAGCAATCGCCACCGATGCCTGTCATTTGCGGTTCGCAAATGCCCAATAAAACGGCCGCTGCAATGGCGGCATCAACGGCGTTTCCGCCTGATTCCAGCATATCAACCGCGACTTTTGCCGCCAGCGGGTGCGATGTGGCGCACATGCCATTTGTTGCATAAACGGCCGAGCGGCCCGGTGTGTGAAAATCGCGCATCAAAGACCTCCTGCGGCATGTGGCGCGAACCTAGGGCCGGTCTTGGCAAAGGGCAAGAGGCTGGGCGGTTTTGGTGGTCAGCTTGCGTCGGTCTGTTCCGCATAGGGCAACAGAAACGATAACTGATTCGTGCCCAAGTGCCGGGTGTAAGCCAGATCTTGCGTCAAAGTGTGGATCAGGTTCCAACCATACCCACCTTCGGCCAGATCGGTGACCGCACCGCCGATCTTGGGGTCTGTGCTGCAGGGCAGGGTGCCACTTGGCATTTCGCAGCCGCGATCGAGCACCTCGCAGTGTAATCCTGTGGCGCCATGGCGCAGGCGCAGCAAAATCTGCCCACCCGCCAGCCCATAGGCATGTTCAACAATATTATTCAGCACTTCAGCCAAGACAATTTCGCCGCGAATCGACAGGCCCGGATCTTGCGACAATCGGGGATCTGCCGAAATGATCTTGCTCAAGACCGCGCGCACCGCAGCACTTTCAGCATTCAATCTGAATTCTTGCCAAGCCGTGGCGTCGGAAGTCTTGATCAGTGGCTGTGGCGCCACAAGCATCGTCAGGCGACCGATGGCAGTGCGATGGCGGTTTCCACCGTGTCATGCAGCCGAACCATCGTATCCATCCGCGTCAGGCGAAAGACCTTGGCCACAGCGGGTGTCAGACCTGCCAGTTCCAGCCGACGTTCGGGGGCCAGCCGTCGCATGACAGCTACAATCGCCCCCAGCCCCGAGCTGTCAAGAAACGTGACCTGCGCCATATCCAAAATCACCCGTTCACTGGCGTTTTCTGTGAGCGTGTGAATGTCTTCTTTGAATTGTATCGACACCATTGCGTCAATTCTGTCTTCTTCGACATGGATCACAAGTGCTTTTGGCGTGGCTTCGGGGCGTAGGTTCATCGCAATCTCCCTTTTCACACCTACCCTGTGGGCAAAGCGTAAATATTTGCCTAAAAGCTGCGGGCGTATGTACGATTTTCCTCCAAAAGCCCCCTGAACAAAGGAAACATCATGGCCGCTTTCGCCGCCCTTGCCGGACGGGTTGATTATGCCGACCTCAGCGCGCGCATTAATGCGCTGACCCATGGCGAGATGGACACAGTGGCTTTGATGGCCACAGTTGTGTGCGAGATGCACCATGCCGATGATCGCTTTGATTGGACGGGGTTTTACCGCGTGGTTGCGCCTGAATTGCTGAAAATTGGCCCCTATCAGGGCGGGCATGGCTGTCTGGTGATCCCTTTCTCGCGTGGGGTGTGTGGGGCTGCCGCGCGGACGGGGCAGGTGCAGCTGGTGCCAGATGTCGATGGGTTTCCTGGCCATATCGCCTGCGCATCATCGACCCGATCTGAACTGGTTTTGCCTGTTTGCAACGCGGCGGGCCAGCTGTTGGCGGTGTTTGATATCGACAGCAACCAGCCTGATGCGTTTGACGTGCATGATGCCCAGTCGATTGGCCAGATTTTGGCGGCGGTGTTCGCCCAGATCAAAGGCCCGGATTTCTAAAAGATGCTGAATGCCGTTCTGGGGATGCCACTGGGCGATTTGCTGACCTTTGTGTTGGCAGGCTTGGTTTTGAACCTGACACCGGGGGCGGATGTTATCTTTGCTGTTTCGTGTGGGGCTGCGGGTGGGGCGCGGGCGGGGGCTGCGGCGGGGTTGGGTGTTGGGCTTGGCGGGCTGTGGCACGTTGCATGGGCGGCCGTTGGCGTGGCTGCATTGATCGTGGCGCATCCCTCAGCCCTGTGGGCGTTGCAAATTTTGGGGGCTGGGTATTTGCTTTGGCTTGGCTGGGGCTTTTGGCGCGCGGTGCCGATTTCAGCGTGTTCGACGGCCCGCCGCGTGCCAACACCGCTTTGGGCGCTGTGGCAGGGGTTTGCCATCAATGCGCTCAACCCAAAGGTTGCCGTATTTATTTTGGCATTCTTGCCGCAATTCACCGATGCTGCACGCGGGCCCGTTGGCGCACAAATCATGGGGCTGGGGGCAATATTTGCGTTGAGCGGTGCGGTGGTGACAGCTGGTTATGGCATGGGGGCGGCGCGATTCGGCGCTGGGCTTGAATTGGCCCCCACCCTGCGGTTTTGGCTGCGCCGGGGGGTAGCTTTGGTGTTTGTGGTGTTGGCGTTGCGGCTTCTTTGGGCCTGAATGGTGCGCGCCTGCTTGACGCCCCGCCCATCAGGCTGCAAACCCGCGCTATGGATCAAAGCTATTGCCCACCGATGGACCCGCTGCGTGTTGTATTTCATGACGCGCATCTGTTGTTGGTTGATAAGCCCTCGGGGTTGCTTTCAGTGCCGGGCAAGGGGGCTGATTTGGCCGATTGTCTGATTGCCCGCGCGCAACAGCTTTTTCCGCAGGCGCTGCTGGTGCATCGGCTGGATCGCGATACATCGGGCATCATGGTCTTTGCGTTGAGCCGCGCGGCCCAACGTGATCTGGGGCTGCAATTTGAAAAGCGGCTGACAAAAAAGGTTTATGTGGCGCGGGTTTGGGGGCATGTGGCGGAAAAGACCGGCCATATTGATCTGCCAATGATTGTCGATTGGCCGAACCGACCGCTGCAACATGTTAATCATGAAACTGGCAAACCGGCGCAGACCGATTGGCGCGTTGTGCGTTATGAGGGCGAGACGACGCGGGTGCGTTTAATGCCCAAAACGGGGCGCAGCCACCAGCTGCGTGTCCACATGCAGGCAATTGGTCATCCGATTTTGGGTGACCCATTTTATGCAACGGGACCGGCGCGTGACTTCGCACGGTTGATGTTACATGCCGAATCGTTGCGCTTGCGGCACCCAGAAAGCGGCACAGGGCTTAGTTTTTCGGCCCCGTGCCCCTTTTAGCGATACCTGCGCTTAGGTGTCGGACCAGCCCGCGATGGCCTTGATTTCGCAAAAATCTTCGATCCCCCAAACGCCACCTTCACGCCCGCTGCCCGAGCGTTTCATACCGCCAAACGGATGGCCCGCCCCCAGTCCACGCCCATTGATCCGCACCATGCCTGAACGCAGCGCACGCGCAGCC
This sequence comes from uncultured Paracoccaceae bacterium, assembly GCA_937895435.1. Lineage (GTDB taxonomy): Bacteria > Pseudomonadota > Alphaproteobacteria > Rhodobacterales > Rhodobacteraceae > CALAXT01. The sequence goes on from CALAXT010000034.1 coordinate 33,501, forward strand.
CGTTTTGCCTTTGCGGGATCTTGGGTTTGAACATAATTCGTCAGGCCATAGACTGTGTCATTGGCGATGGCCAAGGCCTCTTCTTCGGTATCAAACGGAATCATCGACAAAACCGGGCCAAAGATTTCCTCGCGGGCGATGGTCATATCATTGGAGACATCGGCAAAAACTGTAGGCTGCACGAAAAATCCGCGGTTCATACCATCGGGGCGGCCAAGACCGCCGGCAATCAGGCGTGCGCCTTCTGCGATGCCAGCCTCAATCATAGATTGGATCTTGTCATATTGGGCCTGTGACACCACGGGGCCCAGATGGTTGCCCGACAAATGTGCGGGGCCAACTGTGGTTGCATTGGCTTGTTCGGCGGCCTCGGCTACGGCGCGATCATAGATTTTGCGTTCCACCAGCATGCGGGTGGGGGCATTGCACGATTGCCCGGTGTTGCCGAAACAATCGGCCACCCCTCGGCGCACTGCACCCGGATCGCTGTCGGCAAACACGATATTGGCGCCTTTACCGCCCAGCTCAAGATGAACGCGTTTGACCGTGTCGGCTGCGGCTTTTGAGATCAGCACACCCGCCCGGGTTGAGCCGGTGAAGCTGACCATATCGACATCGGGATGCACCGAAAGTTGGGTGCCAACCCCCACGCCATCGCCGTTAACCATATTGAAAACGCCCGCTGGCACGCCTGCCTGATCCATGATTTCAGCAAAAACAATCGATGAAAGCGGCGCAATTTCTGAGGGTTTCAACACCATCGTGCATCCCGCCAACAGCGCTGGAATGACCTTTAGCGCAACCTGATTCATTGGCCAATTCCAGGGCGTGATCATTGCGACCACGCCAATGGGTTCCAACACAATAAGGTTGTCGGGGGCTTGTGGGCCCAGCGGACGTTCAAATTCAACATGGGGGAACGCCTCAAGAAAAGCATTGATGTGCCACGACCCTGATGTGGTTTGGCTGGCGCGCGCCATATCAATCGGCGCCCCCATTTCCTGGCTGATGGCCTGTGACATGTCTTCGGCGCGGGTCTCATAGACCTCAAGAATACGGCGCACCAGTGCAAGCCGGCTATCGTGGCTGCTTTGCGACCATTGTCCAAAAGCCCGGCGCGCAGCGGCAACAGCGGCATCGGTGTCAGCCTGACCCCCCAAAGAAATGATGGCAAACGGCTCTTCGGTTGAGGGGTTTATGACCGCCAGATCATGTGGCTGCTTGGGGGCGACCCATGCGCCATCAATATAGAATTCGCGCTTTTCAATCATGTCGTCACTCCTCAGGATGAAAATGCCCTTAACCTTGACCTATGGTATCCGTCGACCTCTGCCAAGATGGTGCACAGAAAAGACCGCCTGTACTGCGCCGCCGCATTGTGCATTGGCTGGCTGAGGCATAGGTAATGCTTGAGCGTGGTGGGGCTTAAACCCTAACCGCAGTGATCAATCATGAAAGGATTATCAGATGGGATTGCGTATCAACGACATTGCGCCCGACTTTACGGCCGATTCAACCGAAGGCACCATTCATTTCCACGATTGGCTCGCAGGTGGTTATGCCATCTTGTTCAGCCATCCGAAAGATTTCACCCCGGTGTGCACGACCGAATTCAGTGCTGTGGCGCGTCTGTCGGCAGAATTTTCCAAGCGCAACACCAAGGTGATGGGCGTGTCAGTGGATGCAGTTGCCGAACATGTGAAATGGAAGTCTGATATCGAAGCGGTTGCTGGCACCGCTGCAAATTTTCCGATCATTGATGACACATCGCTTACTGTCGCCAAAGCTTATGATATGTTGCCAGCTGAAGCCTATCTGCCCGATGGTCGCACCCCGGCAGATACCGCCACTGTGCGCAGTGTTTTTATTATTGGCCCCGATAAAAAAGTGCGGCTGACAATGACCTATCCGATGTCGGTTGGTCGGAATTTTGCTGAGATTTTGCGGGCGCTTGACGCCGTGCGCGCCACCGATGGTGTCCCCTTGGCAACCCCTGCTGATTGGCAGCCGGGTCAAGATGTGATTGTCGGTTTGGCGTTAGATGATACCCAAGCAGAAGCTAAATTTGGCAAGCTGGATATCAAATTGCCATATCTGCGGTTTGCCAAAGCGCCTAAATGAAGTCGTGAATTGAATATGAATAAAAAAGGGATGCTTTTTGCATCCCT
>CALAXT010000035.1 GCA_937895435.1 uncultured Paracoccaceae bacterium
TAAAGATCAGCCACGCGCGGCGTCAGCCCAACGCGGCGCAGTTTTTCCAGCGCAATTGTGCGGGCCTCTTCGCGTGGGCGTTTTTGTGCGCCGCGCAGCAGACGAAACGCCACATTTTCCCAAACCCGCAGACTGTCAAACAGGGCGCCACCCTGAAACAACATGCCAAAGCGGGCCAAAAAGGCATCACGGTCGGTGTCACGAACGTCTTGGCCATCAACGATGATCTTGCCACTGTCAGGCGTAACCAGCCCCAAGATGCATTTGAGCAAGATGGATTTGCCTGTGCCCGATCCGCCGATGATCACCATGCTTTCGCCCTTGGGCAGCGTCAGATCGACCCCGCGCAGAACGTGGTTGCTGCCAAAGCTTTTGGTGATGTGCTCAAGAGTAATCATGCTGAAAAGAAAAGCTCCGTCAAAAGATAATTTGCGGCCAAGATCAACACGCTGGCCGCAACCACTGCCGATTTCGTGGCCCGCCCGACCCCCTGTGCGCCCCGCCCCGATTGCATGCCATAATAGCAGCCCATCAGCGCCACCAGAAAGCCAAAGACCGCGCCTTTGATAAGACCCGAGGTAATGTCCCAAAGTTCCAGAAAATCAGCGGTGTTTTTCAAATAGGCCGCTTCATTAAAGCCAAGACGGTTCACGCCGACCAAAAAGCCACCCATGATCCCAATGGAATCGCCCACGGCCACCAGAACCGGTACCGCCAGCGTTGCGGCAAGAACACGTGGCAAGGCCAGGTATTTCATGGGATGGGTCGACAATGTGACCAGGGCATCAATTTGTTCCGTGACCTTCATCGTGCCGATTTCTGCCGCGATGGATGATGCGACACGGGCAGCCACCATCAGCCCCCCCAAAACAGGCCCCAATTCGCGCGTCATTCCGATGGCAACGATCGAAGGCACAACCGCCTCGGCCGAAAAGCGTGCGCCACCTGCGTAAATCTGCAAGGCCAGTGCACCGCCGGTGAAAAGCGCGGTCAGCCCAACCACTGGCAGACTGAAATACCCGATGCTGAGCAGGGCTTGGCCAAATTCATGCCAATAAAACGGGGGGCGCAGCAGATGTGACACGGTCTGACCCGCAAAGATGCCAATTCTGCCAATCGCAGCCAGAGACGCCAGAACACTGCGCCCAAGCAAAGCCAAAAGCCGGATGGGATGCTGTGTCAAGAACATGTCTGTCCCTCGTGATAGTTGCGACCGTACCGCGTGCCAAGCGATGTCAGAATTTCGTAGCCGATGGTGCCTGCCTTATCGGCCAAGGCGTCCACGCCTTGATGTGGGCTAAGAATATCCAAAACTTCTGGAATTTGTTTGGCGTGTGGCAAATCTGTCAGATCGACTGTGATCAGATCCATCGAAACGCGCCCCACAATCGGGCAGGGCTGTGCCCCACAAAAGACGTGGGCCCCACCCGCCCCCAAGGCCCGGATCAGGCCATCGGCATAGCCTGCGCCAACGGTGGCGATACGGCTGCGGCGTGGTGCAATCCACGCGTTTGCATAGCCGACGCTGCAGCCCGGCTCAACCCATCGGGTCTGAATGACGGGCAAAGACAGTGCCACAACTGGGCGTGCAGCCTGAAAGGGGGCACCGCCATAAAGACCAATGCCCGGGCGTGTCAGATCAAAATGATAATCACGCCCCAATAAAATCCCCCCGGTCGCAGCCAGTGCGCGTGGCACGCCCAACCCATCAGACATCGCGCGAAACTGTGACAATTGATGGGGGTTCATTGGGTGATCTGGCTGATCTGCGCAGGCCAGATGGCTCATGATCAGGCGGGGGCTATGTGCCAGAGCTGTGGGGGCCACCGCCCGCCAATCGTCTGATGCCAGCCCCAGCCGATGCATGCCGCTGTCAAGTTGAACGCCAAAGCTATGCTTGGGCAGCGATGAAAAATGGCGGGTCACCTGTTCTGGTGAATTCAGCATCGGGGTCAAATCGGCCTCGGCCAGCAGAGGCGCGTCGCCCGCCATATGCCCTGACAAAACCGCAATCACAGGCTTGGGGCCAATTGCGCGGCGCAACGCCACGCCTTCATGTGCCAATGCCACAAAAAACCAGCTGACACCGGCCTGCGCCAAAGCGGGCCCAACCCGCGCGGCGCCCAACCCATAGGCGTCTGCCTTAACCACAGCCGAGGTCACGCAGCCGGGTGCCGACAGCCTGTCCAGCGCCGCCCAATTGGCCACGATGGCGCTAAGATCAATGGAAAGTGTTGCTTGGCTCATGATGTGGGGTTTTGACAGCCGCCGCGCCAAGGTCAAGCGTTATTGTAACGCCTAGAACCCAACATCGGGGCCATTTTCTTGCCAAGCGCGCGCCAGATTGCCAAAGCGGGTAAAGCGGCCCTCAAAGCTCAGCTCGACCGTGCCAATCGGGCCGTGGCGCTGTTTGCCAATGATGACCTCAGCTTTGCCATGCACCTGCTCCATCGCGGTTTGCCACTTGGCCAAGCCTTCCAGATCGTGGTCGCCGGGTTTTTCACGCTCTTTGTAATATTCTTCGCGGAACACAAACATCACCACATCGGCATCCTGCTCGATCGAGCCGGATTCGCGCAGATCGCTGAGCTGGGGGCGTTTATCTTCGCGCGATTCGACCGCACGCGACAACTGGCTGAGCGCAATGACTGGAATATCAAGCTCTTTGGCAATGGCTTTCAGGCCTTGGGTGATTTCTGACACCTCGTTGACGCGGCTGTCACGCGCGGTGGCGGGGCGGACCAATTGCAAATAATCGACGACAATCACATCCAGCCCATGGGTACGTTTCAGGCGGCGCGCCCGCGCCGCCAGCTGGCTGATGGGCAGCGCGGGCGTGTCATCAATGTAAAGTGGGCAGGCCTCAAGCGCCTTTGCAGCCTCGACAAAACGGCGAAATTCGGTTTCGGTCATGTCACCGCGGCGGATCTGCTCTGATGGCACCTCGGAGGCTTCTGATAAAATTCGGGCGGCCAACTGTTCGGCGCTCATTTCCAGGCTGAAAAAGCCAACGACGCCGCCATCCACCGCACCCTCTGTGCCGTCGGTACGCCGCCCCCGTTTATAGGCTTTGGCAATGTTGAAAGCCAAATTGGTGGCCAGTGCGGTTTTTCCCATCGATGGGCGGCCTGCCAAAATCAGCAAATCCGACGCATGTAATCCGCCAAGCTTTTTGTCGAGATCGGCCAGCCCGGTCGAAATACCCGCAAGTCCGCCGCCGCGCTGATAGGCGGCATTGGCCATGTTCACCGCATCGGTCACGGCTTTCAAAAATGATTGAAAACCACGTTCAGTCTGGCCCTGTTCTGCCAGTAAATAAAGCGCCTGTTCCGCAGCCACGATCTGTTCGCTGGGCTCGCTTTCCATATCAACCCGGTTGGCCCGGTCGGAAATATCGCGCCCCAATCCAATCAGCGCGCGCCGCACCGCCAGATCATAGATCATTTGCGCATAGTCGCGCGCCGCATAAGAAGAAATTGCCGCGCCCGCCAAACGGGCCAGATAGGCAGGCCCACCCAGCTCTTTCAGGCCCAAGTCTTCTTCGAGAAAGGGCTTCAGCGTGACGGGTGAGGCCAATGCGTTTTTCTGAATTCGTCCTGCTGCGATTTCAAAAATGCGCTGATGCACGGGGTCATAGAAATGTTCGGCCCGCACCGTGCTAGAAATGCGATCAAATACGTCATTGTTGGTCAGAATGGCGCCCAGCAATTGCTGTTCGGCCTCAATGTTCTGGGGCATCGTTTCCAGATCATCCAGGCCATCGGATGCGCTGCGCAGGGGGGCCGCTTCGTTCATGGTCATCCTTTCGATCGGGCGATGTATGCGCGATCAAATGCGGTGGTGCAAATTGTATAAGATCGTGGAAAACCTGTGGATAACTCTGCCGCCCATCATCTGGGGGCAGGGTGGCCGGGATGCTCTATATCTGGGAATTCCTCTGCGGCGATCCGCCCATCAATCGGCAAAAGGATGCGCATCTTGCCAGACGCGTGGCGCATTCAAAAACCGCTCAACCTCAGTTAGGGTTTCATCATCAAAGCAGCGGCTGGCGCGGGCCTCGGCCAAGACATCCCACCAAGTGCACAGATGGTGCAGTTGAATTCCATGCGCCCCCAAGCGTTCTTCGGTATCGGGAAAAATGCCATAGTAAAAGATCACTGCCGTGTGGCCACATTGTGCGCCTGTATCCCGGATGGCGTCTACAAAGCTCAGCTTAGATCCGCCATCTGTGGTCAGGTCTTCCACCAAAAGCACCCGCTGTCCTTCGGTCATCGCGCCCTCGATGCGGGCGTTGCGGCCATATCCTTTGGGCTTTTTGCGCACATAGGTCATGGGCAGACCCAAACGCTCTGCGATCAGGGCTGCAAAGGGGATGCCTGCGGTTTCGCCGCCTGCAATGTTGTCAAATGCTTCAAAACCTGCATCACGCATCACAGTGCAGGCCATAAAATCCATCAAGGTGCTGCGAATGCGCGGATAGCTGATCAGTTTGCGGCAATCAATATAGGTGGGCGAGGGCAGACCAGAGGCGAGCTTAAAGGGCTCTTTGGCGTTGAAATGCACCGCACCGATTTCCAGCAACATCCGCGCACTCAACCGGGCGATTTCGGCCTTTGGGGGGAAGCTGGTTGGTATCATGGTAGGTCTCTTTCAAATGGGGGCGACATCAAGCTGGCGCTTGCTGCCTGAGATGAGGAAAAACATCAAGGGTGGGTATGGCTTGGGTGTTCAGGTTTCAACATGCCAATGCAGATCAAAACCGGGATCAAAAACGGTAACAGGCCCCGCGCCCGTCTCGATGCACGCTGGATAGCGGATGGGATCGCCCTTGCGCAGCGTGATTTGGGCCCGAGATTGCCGTAACCCGTAAAAGGCGGCACCATGGGTTGAGGTGAAGCCCTCAAGCTTGTCCAGCGCGCCCTGTTGCTCAAAGACTTCGGCCAAGATCGACATCGTATTGGTGGCGGTAAAGCAGCCCGCACAGCCGCAGGCAGATTCTTTGGCATCATCTGTGTGGGGGGCCGAATCGGTGCCCAGAAAAAAACGTGGGTCACCCGAAACAGCCGCCGCCAGCAGCGCCAAACGGTGGGTTTCTCGCTTGGCCACCGGCAGGCAATAATAATGCGGCCGGATGCCGCCGGCCAGGATGTGATTGCGATTGATGACCAGATGATGCGTGGTCAGCGTCGCCCCCATGTTGTCTGCGGCTTGAACATATTCAACGCCTTGTTTCGTTGTCACATGTTCCAAAACAATCCGCAGTTCGGGTATGGCGCGGCGCATCGGGTCAAGGACGGTTTCTAAAAATACCGCTTCGCGGTCAAAAATATCGACATCGGCATGCGTGACCTCGCCATGCAGGCAGAGTGGCAGACCAATTTCGGCCATCCGTTCCAGCACCGGGCGCACAGCGGCGAAATCGCGCACGCCTGACTGCGAATTTGTTGTGGCCCCAGCGGGATACAGCTTGACTGCATGCACCAGACCGCTGGCGTGGGCGGTGGCCACATCATCTGGGTCGGTTGTTTCGGTCAGATAAAGCGTCATCAGGGGTGTGAAATCGGCGCCATCAGGCAGGGCTGCCAAAATACGGGCGTGATAGCTTTGGGCTTGGGCGGCGGTGACAACGGGGGGCACAAGATTGGGCATGATCAACGCGCGGGCAAAATGGCGGGCGGTTTCAGGAAGGATGCCCGCCAGCATCGCGCCATCGCGCAAATGCAGATGCATGTCATCGGGGCGGCGCAGGATCAGGCGTGTTGGCATCAGGGCATATCCGGTTTTGCAGAGGGAGCAGCGGGCTGGGTATTTGGCGATTACTCGTTCGACTGGGCCGCAGCCTTTTGCGCATATTGCACCAAAAGCTGTGCTTGGGCCAGTGGCAGCGCGCGGGTGGGTTCTGTCATCAGCAAGCGTCCATAAAGATCTCGAAACGGCTCTTGGAGCATCAGCGTTTCAAATCTGGCATGCCGCCATGCCAATCCGTGGGCATGCAGATCAGCCAGGACCGGATCAGAGATTAGGTCAGCCAAAAGTTGGGCGCGAGCTGGCGCCAGCGCATCAATGCTGTGATCGGCCTCTTGGTTAAAATTCCGCTCAATCCAATAGGACATGTCAAAGGGTGCGCCCGAGCGATTTGCGCGGCCACGATCGGCTTTCAGGACATAGCTTTCCATTGCGCCAAGCGCATAGTGGTTTAGCTGAAAAAGCGTGTAGTTGTCGCGGCCAAACGGGCTGATCAGGCCTGCATCATGAAAGCGCGGCGCCATTTCACGCCCTGCGCCATCGACCCAGACAGGCGGAGGGGCCGATTGATCGCGCGCGCGCGGGCGGTGCACCCCCAACTTGCGATAGCGGCCATCATTGCGAAACAGGGTTTTGAACATTGCCGCGCGCCATGGCCAATGCAGGACGCGCGGTGCGGCTTGGCGAAAGGTCTGTGTGATGGGAGAGTGAGTGAAGTGCTGCACGCCAGCATTGCCAAAAAAACGCCATGTCATTGGCAAGGCCGTGGCGTGCGGCAGGGCTTTGAGCAGGCAGCTGAGTTGGTGGTGCCCCGCGTGAATATTTACAAATTCGTCAACATCAAGGGTCATTGCCCAATCGGCAGCCGCCATTAATGGGTGAGCCTGTGCGCGGACGAGCGCGCTCCACTGTGCGCCTTTGGCGGCCAGCGCGCCTGCATCTTGGGCGTTGTTGGGCAGATAGGTAAGCCACCCCATGTCTTGCAACCGCGCCAGCATGGCATCTGTGCCATCTTGGCAATCATTGGCAAAAACCAAGAAGTCGGTGAAGCCGCACGCGCGGTGGTGGGCCAGCCATTCAAGTAAAAAGGCGGATTCGTTTCTGACGGTAAGAATGGCGAGAAAACGTTGGGTCATGGACGGCAGTTTGGCGCAATGGGCTGGGCTTGTCTATGTCGCAAGATGGGAAGGTTGCGCGCCTTTGGCGCGTGCCTCCGGCGGGGATATTTAGAAACGAAAGAGGGGGGATGATTTTTGGCGGCGTTTTGGGGGACGGTGTCGTTTTTTGGCCTGCGGTGTTTATGGTTGTGTGAAACACCTGATTGCAAGCGCGGGCGATGGCGTCGCCCGTCAGGGTTTTGCCCTGACCGCTTGCGGGCCAAGTTTGGCGTGCTGTCGTCCTGAACGCCGGGATCTTGCTGAGGGGACGGCGCGGCTGGGCCCCCGGGATGAGGTCTGAGATGATATCCGATAACAAGAGTGTGACGCGGCCGGAATTTTACCGGTTTCACAATGGCCAAAAAGCGGCGTTACCGTTTTCAGCCGAGGAATATACCGCGCGTTTGGCTGGGTTGCGGGCTGCGATGGCGGCAGCGGACGTTGGCGCCTGTGTTCTGACATCAATGCACAATATTGCTTATTATTCTGGGTTTTTATATTGTGCTTTTGGCAGGCCCTATGCCCTCGTGGTGACCCCCGAGGCCGATGTGACGATCAGTGCGGGAATTGATGCAGGCCAGCCGTGGCGGCGGTGTCATGGGGACAACATCACCTATACGGATTGGCAGCGTGACAATTACTGGCGGGCGATCCGGTCTGTTGCTGGAACGGGCAAGCTGATCGGATTTGAAGGCGATCATTTGACCCTAATGCAGCAAGAGAAACTGGTTGCGTTTCTGGCCCCAAGCGCGCTGCATGACATGGCGCCTGCGACCATGCGCCAGCGCATGCACAAAAGTGCGGCCGAGATCTGCTTGATCCGGGCGGGTGCAAATGTGGCGGATGTCGGCGGATTTGCCATTCGCGAAGCGGTTCGCGCGGGTGCACGGGAAATTGATGTGGCGATGGCTGGGCGTGATGCGATGGAGGCCGAGATTGCCCGTCGTTTTCCGGATGCGGAATATCGTGACACTTGGGTGTGGTTTCAATCGGGTTTGAACACGGATGGGGCCCATAACCCCGTGACCGCGCGAGTTTTGACGCGGGGGGATATTTTAAGTTTGAACACGTTTCCGATGATTTCGGGATATTACACGGCACTTGAGCGCACGATGTTTGTGGGTGAGGTGGATGCTGCAAGTTTGGCGGTGTGGCAGGACAATATTGCGGCGCATGAATATGGGATGAGTTTGCTGCGCCCTAGTGTCAGCTGTGCCGAAGTGACCCATCACTTAAATGCGTTTTTGGACGATCGGGGGATGCTGCAATACCGCACCTTTGGCTATGGCCATTCGTTTGGTGTTTTGTCGCATTATTATGGTCGTGAGGCGGGTTTAGAGCTGCGTGAAGATATTGACACGGTGTTAGAGCCTGGAATGGTGGTATCAATGGAGCCGATGCTGACGATACCCGCTGGTCAGCCCGGCGCTGGCGGATACCGAGAACACGATATTTTGGTGATCACCGAGACGGGCGCTGAAGATATCACGCATTATCCCTATGGCCCGGAATTCAACGTGGTTGGCTGATGCTTGGGGTGGGGGGCTGCCCCCACCCCCGTTCTGGCCTATGGCGTGGTCAAAATGACATAGTCTTTCAGCGTGGTCTCTAATACCTCCCAGGTGCCGCGAAAGCCGGGACGGATGAGAAAGCTGTCGCCTGTGCGCAATGTGTGGGCGGTGCCATCCTCTGCGCTTAAAATCGAATGGCCCTGCAAAATATGACAATATTCCCATTCGTCGTAAATTACCTGCCATTTTCCCGGTGTGGCCTGCCACCGGCCGGCATAAAGGCCATTGCGGTCTTCGATGTTCCAAGTGGTGAAAATTGGAGTGCCCGACAGGCACCGCTCGGGCGCGGGGTGCGATATTTCGGGCGGGCCGAGAGCTGCGCAGGTATCGGCGGTGAGGCGATGAAAAAGCTGCATGGCGATCCTTTGGGCGTTTGGCACCGTGTGGTGGCGGGCAGGGGGGGTGTGGGTGCTGGAAATATTGTTCCTGCCGGGATATAGCAGCCAAAACCCCGGAGAACCAAGTGATGCGTGTTAAGGACCCAAGCCCCCAAACGCCGCCCATCAGCCCGCGTGAAATTGCTGCGCGCAAGGGTGGTACGCCTATTGTTTGCTTGACGGCCTATACTACGCCGCAAGCGCAGATGATCGACCCGGTTTGTGACCTGGTTTTGGTAGGTGATTCTGTTGGGATGGTGCTGCATGGCATGCCCTCAACGCTGGGTGTCACGCTCGATATGATGATTTTGCATGGCCGGGCGGTGGCGCGCGGAATCACACATGCCTGTCTGATCGTTGACATGCCGTTTGGCAGTTATGAGGCAAGCCCTGAGATTGCTTTTGCCAATGCTTCGCGTTTGATGGCGGAAACTGGGGCGGCGGGTGTCAAACTGGAGGGCGGCGTGACAATGGCCCCCACGATCCGCTTTTTGGTGGACCGCGCTATTCCGGTGATGGCGCATGTGGGGCTGACGCCGCAATCGGTGCATGCGCTGGGCGGCTATAAGGTGCAGGGACGCGAGGGTGACCGCGATCGGGTTTTGGCCGACGCACGCGCGGTTGCCCAAGCGGGCGCATTTTCTGTCGTGCTTGAGAAAATTCCAGCTGGGCTTGCGAATGAGCTGACGCAGATCTTGCCTATTCCCACCATTGGCATCGGTGCCTCGGTTGATTGTGATGGCCAGATTTTGGTGACTGAAGACATTTTGGGGCAATTCGAGGGATTTCGTCCGAAATTTGTTAAGCGCTATGCGGAATTGGGCGCTTTGGGGCGCGATGCGGTTGCGACCTATGCTGATGAGGTGCGCGCCAAGGTTTTCCCTGGGCTTGAGCATGCTTTTGGCGATGTGCAGCCGACTGCCGCGAAAGTGGCGCCAAAGCCATGACTGACATCATACGAGACTTGGAGACGCTGCGCAGCCGGGTGCGGGCTTGGAAGCATGCAGGCGAAACGGTTGCGGTTGTCCCCACGATGGGGGCCCTGCATTTTGGTCATCTGAGTTTGGTTGAGGCAGCAAAGACTGGGGCTGACAGGGTGATTGTGACGATTTTCGTCAACCCCAAACAGTTCAACAACCCCGATGATCTGGCCAAATATCCCCGCACCGAAGAGGCTGATGCCAAGCTTTTGGCACCTTTGGGGATTGATGTCATTTTTGCCCCGGCGGCCGCGGCGGTCTATCCCGTGGGGTTTGCCACGACTGTTTCGGTGGCTGGGGTGTCGCAGGGGCTGTGTGGGGCAGATCGGCCTGGCCATTTTGACGGTGTTGCCACCATCGTGTGCAAGCTTTTCATGATGACAGGGGCCGAGCTTGCCTATTTTGGGGAAAAAGATTTTCAGCAATTAATGGTCGTGCGCCAGATGGTGCGGGATCTGGCAATTGCGGTTGACGTGATTGGCTGCGCCACGGTGCGCGGGCCGGATGGGTTGGCGCTGTCGTCGCGCAACAAACATCTTGCTGCCGATGACCTGAAAATTGCGCCGCAGCTTTATGCCCGCATGTGCAAGGCCAGCAATCAATTGCGTCGAGGCGTTGATGTGGCAGAGGTGCTGGCAGAGGTGCGCGCAGACCTGCTGCAAGATGGGTTTTCGGCGGTTGATTATCTTGAACTGCGCCGCGCCAGTGATCTGCAGCCCATGCCCGTTTGTGATGGCCCAGCCCGGTTGTTGGCCGCCGCTTGGCTGGGGGGTGTACGGTTGATTGACAATATTGCCGTCTAGCTTGTGCTGTAAACGGTGCAGGCATTGCGCAAATCTGGGGCGCTGCCTATGTCGGTTAGATAGGGGAGAGTTCTTGTGCGCAGATTGAAATGGTCGGTTCTACTGGCGTTTGCTTTGCTGATCGGTGGTTTTTTTCATTATGTCTTGCCGCAGCATGATGTGGTGCGGATCGTGGGCACAAGTGTTCAGCGGATGGATCTTGGGACCAATGCGTGGTTTTTTGCCGCCCCAGATGCGGGTAACGCCCAAGTGCCGGGTGGCACCCGCGAAGTGAAATTCATTGAAACCTTTCTTGCCGACGGCCGCCCCATGGTATTTCGAAATGAAGACACCGGCTGGGGTTGGCCGCCTTATTTCAAGATGAACAGTTTTGATGTTCAGACCCGTGCTACTGATCTTACATCGACGGAAGCTGCGCCGCGCTGGGTGATGGTAACGCATTACGGTTGGCGCAACCAATTTATGACAATTTTTCCTAACGCGCTGCGCCTGAAACTGGTCGCTAGCCCGGATGTACGGGTTTTTCCTTGGTTCAATACCCTGTTTTTTATTTCGTTGGGCGTGGCGTTACTTGCCCTGCGTCGCGCGTGGCTGCGGTTCCGGGCAGACACGGTTGAGCCTATGATAGATGAGGCTGAGGCGGCATGGGACAGAGCCGATGCCGCACAAGACCGCGCACGTGGCGCATTGGCGCGATGGTGGCGGCGGCTGTTGGGCCGATCTGGATGATGGGTACGGAAATTTTAACTATTGTGTCTTGAAAATCCTGTGCTCTTCCCCTTTATCTAAAAATTGGGGAATAGGATTTGCAGGCTAAGCTGCCGATTTTTTTCAGAAATCGTCAAATAAGCCGTTGCATTTAAGGGCGTAAACCAAGAAACAAGATTAAAAGAGTAGGCGCCGCTTTAATACGCGCCACCGTCGGGAAACAGGGAACCCAGAGCCAGCGATGCGTCATATCAGCTTGATATTTGTGCTTGGCCTATTTTGGCTGTTGTTGTCGGGGTTTTTCACGACATTCCTTTTGTCATTGGGGGTTTTGACGGTTGTGGTGGCCGTGCTTGCCACCCATCGTATGGCCGCGATTGACCAAGAGGGGCATCCGGTTCAGCTGGCATTGCGCGCAGTGACCTTTTTGCCCTGGTTGATCTGGGAAATTGTCAAATCTGCTTGGTCTGTTTCAAAGATTATCCTTGATCCGAAGCTACCTATTTCCCCAACAATGACAACTGTCACCGCTGGGCAAAAGACGGTTGTCGGTGTAAATGTTTATGGCAATTCGATCACGCTGACGCCGGGCACGGTGACTGTTGGGGTGCAGGGCAAGAAATTGGCCATTCACGCCCTGACGCAAGACGGCGCTGCAGATTTGGAAGCGGGCGCGATGGATGCGCGCGTAACCCGGTTTGAGGGGGGCGCTGCATGACCGACCCGATGTTTCTTGTGCCGATTTTTGCCATTCTGATTGCGATGTTTTTGGCGGTTACGCGGGCGTTGGCGGGGCCTACGGTGTTTGACCGAGTGCTGGCGGCCAATTCCATTGGCACATCAGCCATCATGTTTTTGGCCGTTTTAGGGTTTTTGACCGGGCGGCCTGAATGGCTTGATATCGGCATTACTTATGGGTTGCTGAACGTCATTGGCACATTTGCTGTGCTGAAATTCTTTCGCCACGGCAGTCTTGCGGAATCTGGTGCTGACGCCGCGCAAGAGGAGGATGCCTGATGGATTGGACCTTGGTTCGAGATCTGGTGACATGGGCCTTGCTGTTGTCGGGCAGTTTCTTTTTTGTCGTAGGTGCCGTTGGCATGGTGCGCATGCCTGATCTTTTTACCCGGATGCATGCGGCCAGCGTGACGGAAACGCTGGGGGTTGGTCTGTTGTTGGCGGGTATGATGCTTGAGGCAGGCATCGGTCAGATTACGGCCAAGTTATTTATCCTGGGGGCGCTGTTTTTCTTTGCCTCACCCGTTTCCACGCATGCGCTGGCACAAGCTGCGCTGCACATGAGCGTGAAGCCAAAACTGGCAAAAGATCTGGCTGCGCGTGACGCGGCGGCAGGGGAATAGACATGGTTATAACGCTGATCAATGGTGTCTTGCTGACGCTGATGGCTGTTGTGACCATTGGCATCGTGCGGGTGCGCAATCTGTTTGCGGTTGTCATCTTGGGGTCGATCTACAGCTTTTTGATGGCCAGCATCTTTATGGTGATGGATGCGGTCGACGTCGCAATGACCGAGGCCTCGGTTGGGGCGGGGATTTCAACTGTGTTGATGTTGGCCGCACTTTATCTGACAAAAACCGAAGAGGCGCCGCCGGTTCATTCGGTGGCGTTGCCGCTGTTTGTTGCACTCGTGACGGGGGCTGCGCTTATTTACGGGACGCTTGATTTGCCGCCCTTTGGCACGGCAGACACCGTAATGCATACGCATTTGGGTGCCAAGTTTTTGGCAGACTCTATTCCTGACACAACGGTTCCCAACGTTGTGACGTCAATTCTCGCGGATTACCGTGGGTTTGATACATTGGGGGAAACCACGGTTATTTTCACCGCCGGAATTGGCGTGTTGATGATTTTCAAAGGCCGCAGCAAACGCCGCCCCGAGACAGAATCCAACAAAAGTGACGCCGCATGAAGCTTGATCTTATCTTGCGGGTGATGACCAAGTTCATCTTACCCTACATTCTTGTCTTCGCCCTTTACGTGCAGTTTCACGGCGATTTCGGACCGGGTGGTGGCTTTCAGGCCGGTGTGATCGCTGCCTGTATGATTATCCTTTACGGGCTGATTTTTGGGCTGCCTGCAGCGCAGGCCATTGTGCCGCAGGGGTTGGTTGAATTTCTGATCCCACTCGGTGTGCTGATTTATGCAGGGACAGGCGTTGTGGGGATGCTCTTGGGCGGAAATTATTTGGAATATACCTATCTCGCGCATGAGCCATCGCATGGTCACCATTTGGGCATTTTGTTTGTTGAATTGGGCGTGCTGATCACAGTTGCCTCTACCATGGTGGCGTTTTTCTTTGCATTTGCTGGGCGGAAACGGACATGATTGCCGGGATGGAAGGTTTGCTGACGCATTACACCTATATCGTGACCATCTTTTTGATGGTTTCGGGTTTGTTTGTGGTGATTGCGCGGGGGAACATGGTCAAGAAACTTGTGGGTCTTGGCTGTTTTCAAACATCTGTCTATCTTCTCTACATAGGGCCAGCCAAGATTTTGGGCGGTACTGCGCCGATCTTGGCGCCTGAGTACAGTGTTTATTCCAACCCGTTGCCACATGTTTTGATTCTGACCGCCATTGTGGTTGGCGTGGCCACCCTTGCCTTGGGGTTGGCGCTGACTGTCCGCATCAATGAAGCTTATGGCACGATCGAAGAAGATGAAATCTTCGCGCGCGACATGGTCGAACACGCCAACTCAGAGGAGAGCGCATCGTGAGCGCGGCACCCGGATTTGAATTGGGTCATCATCTGCCGGCGTTGCAGGTTGTTGTTCCGCTGATTGGCGCTGTGATCTGTGCGATGTTGCGCAATGGCACCCTTGCTTGGGGCTGGGCGCTGATCGTGTCTGTTTTGACGGCCGCCATTTCGACCATGTTGTTTGTGGCTGTGCAGGCAGGCGGCACGATATCTTATGGCTTGGGGGGCTGGGCGCCACCTTATGGGATCGAATATCGCGTTGACTTGCTCAGCGCATTTATTTTGCTGATCGTGTCATGGGCTGGGGCCATCATCATGGTCTATGCCCGTCAAAGCGTGATGCACGAAATTGATGCTGGCAAGCGGGCTTGGTATTACTGCATGTATCTGCTCTGCCTGACTGGGCTTTTGGGCATTGCGATCACGGGTGATGCGTTCAACGCCTTTGTGTTCATGGAAGTGTCGTCTCTGTCGATGTACACGCTGATCGCTATGGGCAAAAACCGTCGGGCGTTGCTGTCATCGTATCAATATCTGATTATGGGTACGATCGGGGCAACGTTTTATGTGATTGGCGTTGGCATTTTGTTTACGCTGACCGGATCGCTGAATTTCGTTGATATCGCCGAGCGTCTTGTGACGATGCAGATGGAACGCCCTGCAATTGCTGCAATTACGTTTCTGACCGTGGGCATCAGCTTAAAGCTTGCGCTTTTTCCGCTGCATTCGTGGTTGCCCAATGCCTATGCCTATGCGCCCAGTGTCACCACGTCTTTTCTGGCAGGCACGGCCACTAAGGTTGCGATTTATCTGTTGATGCGCATTTTCTTTTCAACATTTGGCGAAGCCAAAGTGTTTGAGATTTTGCCAACCACGACAATTTTAGTGCTGCTGTCGGTGTCTGCGATGATTGGTGCGTCACTGGTTGCGGTGTTTCAAGATGATGTGAAACGGGTTCTGGCTTATTCGTCAGTGGCGCAGGTTGGCTATATAACTTTGGGCATTGCGTTGGCCAATGATCTGGGGCTCACCTCGGCTTTGGTGCATATTTTCAACCATGCTCTGATGAAAACGGCTCTGTTTTTGGCGGTAGGGGCTGTGTTTTTGCGAATTGGATCGGTGCGGTTGCATGATCTTGATGGGATTGGGCCAAAGATGCCGGTGACGATGGCCGCCTTTGCTCTGGCAGGTTTCGCGCTGATTGGTACACCGGGTACGGCGGGTTTTGTTTCAAAATACTACCTTGCAGCCGCTGTGATTGATAAGGGCTGGTGGGGGTTGGTGTTTGTTATTGCTGCCTCATCACTGATTGCTGTTTTCTATGTGGGCCGTTTGCTTGAGGCGATTTGGTTCCGTGCGCCCGGGGCCTTGGCCCAAAAGGCGTCAGACCCGCCTTTGTCGATGTTATTGCCCATCGTTGGTCTTTCGCTTGCGGTGATTTGGTTTGGCGTGGACACGCGTCTAACGGTCGATGTTGCGCACAATATCGCCACAATGCTGTTGGGAGGCGTGAAATGAGCCCGGAACAGTTGCTGAGCTATATTCCGCTTATCCCGGCCGCGGGTGCGCTGGTAATCCCGTTTTTTGCCAGCCGCCCAAATGCGCGCGAAACCGTCACATTGGCCACCGCGGGGCTGTTGTTTCTGGCGATTTTATCGCTGTTGTCGCAGTTCATGGCCGGGGCGCGGCCTGAGGTCACGCTGTGGCAAGTCACACCAATTCTCAGCATTTCATTCCGTTTGGAACCGCTGGGCATGTTGTTTGCCTGCGTGGCCTCAACGCTTTGGATCGTGAATTCGGTTTATTCAATCGGCTACATGCGCGGCCATGATGAACCGCGCCAGACGCCGTTTTATGTCTGTTTTGCTGTGGCCTTGGCTGCAACGATGGCGCTGGCTTTTGCGGCCAACCTTTTCACAATGTTCATTTTTTATGAACTGTTGACGCTGTCGACCTTTCCATTGGTCAGCCACAGCCGCACGCCCGAGGCAATGCGCGGCGCGCGCGTTTACTTGATTATGTTGGTGGGATCGTCCCTGTTGTTGTTTTTCCCCGCGATCTTGTTGACCTATGGGTTGGCGGGCACCCTAGAATTTACCCAAGGCGGTATTCTGGCCGGCAAAACCGAGGGCGCCGTGATGGGCATTTTGCTGGGGCTTTATGCCTTTGGCATTGGCAAGGCTGGTTTGATGCCTGGGCATTTCTGGCTGCCGGCTGCCATGGTGGCGCCCACGCCCGTCAGTGCGCTTTTGCATGCGGTGGCAGTGGTCAAGGCTGGGGTGTTTTGCATTTTGAAGGTGGTTGTTTATGTCTTTGGCATCGACACATTGCACCAATCTGGCCAGGGTGAATGGCTGATTTACGCCGCATCTTTTACCATTATTGCAGCATCTCTGGTTGCCATGATGCAGGACAATCTGAAAAAGCGTCTGGCCTATTCGACGGTCAGTCAGCTTTCCTACATCATACTGGCCGCCGCATTGGCCACATCTGCCAGTATTCTGGGGGGTGGGTTGCAGATTGCCATGCACGCTGCTGGAAAGATCACGCTGTTTTTCTGCGCGGGTGCAATTTACGTGATGGCGCACAAAACTGAGATCAGCGACATGACGGGTTTGGGGCGTAAAATGCCGTGGACGTTTGCTGCATTTTTGGTAGGCGCGCTGTCGATCATCGGCTTGCCGCCATTGGGTGGCGCTTGGGCCAAGTGGTGGATTGCAATGGGGGCGATTGACTCGGGTCATGCCATGATTTTGGGCGTTTTGATTGTGTCGTCGCTTTTGAATGTGGTTTATCTTTTGCCAATCCCGTTTAAGGCGTTTTTCTTGCCCGCACCCCGTTTGCAAAGCGTGGGCGCGGCTGGGGTTGAACTGCCTGATGGTCTGGAACGTAAATATTGGATGGTTGTTGTGCCACCCTGTCTGACGGCGGCGCTTTGTGTGGTGCTGTTTTTTCAGGTTGACCGGATCCTTGCGCTGCTGGCGCCCATCGTGAGCCAATGAGGTATCTGCCATGAGTGACAAAACCCCAAAGGACGGCGAACCGGGTTGGTTCGAGCGTAAGCGAAACATCGATAAGGTGTGGTATGTGCTGTTGGTGTTTGGCGCAATCCTGACCGCGTCTGAGTTTCTTTACGAGCATCACCCGCATTTCGCGATTGAAGAGATCCCCGTGTTTTACGAAATCTTTGGCTTTTTGGCCTTTGTGTTCATCGTCTTCGCGGGCAAGGCCCTGCGCAAGCTGATCATGCGCGATGAGGATTATTATGACCGCGATTGATGTGAACCCTGGGCTTTTGATGATTGCAGCGGGTCTTTTGGCCTGTTTGCTGCCGCGCGTTGGCCGCCAGTTGTTGACGCTGGGCACGCCTGTTGCGGGTTTATTGTTGCTGATTGCAACGCCTATGGGTGCGCTGACGACCCTGCCGATCTTTGGCTATGATTTGACGCTGCTGCGGCTTGATGGGTTGGCCTTTCCTTTTGGTATCATCTTTTTGATCGCTGCATTTTTGAATGCGATTTTTGCGCTGCATCAAGATGACCGTCTGCAAGACAGTGCGGTGATGATTTACGGTGGGGCGGCGGTTGGTGCGGTTTTGGCTGGTGATCTGGCCAGCCTGTTTATTTATTGGGAATTGACGGCGGTCTCATCTGTTTTTCTGATTTTGGCGTCGCGAACAGAGCGCGCCTACAGCGCTGCGATGCGCTATTTGGTATGGCAGATTGGCAGTGGTGTCTTACTGTTGGCGGGTATCTTGTTGCATTATCAAGAAACCGGATCGATGGCGTTTACGACGATCACGCTGGGCAGCGTTGGCAGCTGGGCGATCTTTTTGGCCTTTGGCATCAAGTGTGCGTTTCCGCTTTTGCACAACTGGGTGCAAGATGCCTATCCCGAGGCCACAATTACCGGCACAGTTGCGCTGTCGGCCTTTACCACGAAATTGGCTGTCTATGCCTTTGCCCGGTCGTTTGCGGGCGAAGAGCTGCTGATCCCGATTGGGGTGGTTATGACATGCTTCCCCGTCTTTTTTGCGGTGATTGAAAATGATTTGCGTCGGGTGTTGGCGTTTTCGTTGAACAACCAGTTGGGCTTTATGTTGGTTGGGATTGGCATCGGCTCAGAAATTGCCATCAATGGCGCGGTCAGCCATGCTTTTGCGCATATCATTTATAAATCGCTTTTGTTCATGTCGATGGGGGCGGTGCTATATCGCACGGGCACGGTCAAGGCCAGTGAGCTTGGTGGGCTGTATAAATCGATGCCGCTGACCACGATCTTTTGCATCATTGGTGCGTTGTCGATTGCGGGCTTTCCGTTAACATCGGGGTTTGTCACCAAAAACCTGACGCTGACAGGGGCGGAATATGCGGGTTATTTCTGGATCTGGCTGCTGCTGATCTTTGCCTCTGCCGGGGTGATGGAACATTCTGGTATCAAAATTCCGTTCTTCGCGTTCTTTAGCCACGATGGGGGGCATCGTGTCAAAGAGGCGCCCGTGAACATGTTGATTGCCATGGGAATTGCGGCGGGGGCTTGTATCTTTATCGGGATCTTCCCGCAGACGCTCTATTCTATCTTGCCCTATGAGGTGACAAAATCACCCTATAGCGTGCAAAGTGTCGTGACAAAAACCCAGTTGCTGACGTTTTCGATCATTGCCTTTGGTGTGCTGATCCGGGCGGGGCTGTACCCCAAGGAAATTCCATCAACCAACCTGAATACAGATTGGCTGTATCGCCACGTTGGCCGCTATTTTGTGGGTGTGCTGGCATATATGGCACGTTGGGCTTGGGCTGGTGTTTGTGGAGGCTGGCGCGCCACGCTTGGTGCAGCGCATGGCTTGATCCGCCGCCATTATGGGCCCGACGGGGCCATGGGCAGCGCATGGCCAACCGGACAGATGGCGTTTTGGGCGACGGTGATGATTGCGGCCTATTCCTTGATTGGGTTTTGGTATCTGCTCTGATCGGGGGCGATATGGCCGGTGGCTGGGAATTTTGGGTCGATCGTGGCGGGACCTTTACAGATGTTGTTGGCAGGGATCCGCAAGGTCGGTTGCACACGGCCAAACTTTTGTCGGAAAATCCCGAACGTTACACTGATGCAGCGTTGCAGGGCATCCGCGATCTGATCGGTCTTGGTCACGATCAGGACTTGCCGGTGGGTGCGATTGATTGTGTGAAAATGGGGACAACTGTCGCCACGAATGCGCTGTTAGAGCGCAAGGGCGCGCCGGTGCTGTTGCTGATCACCCAAGGTTTTCGGGATCTTTTGGCGATTGGCTATCAAACGCGTCCACGTCTTTTTGATTTACACATTCAACGCCCAGCACTGCTTTACAAAACCGTGGCCGAGGTTTGCGAACGGCTGGATGCCGCGGGTGCTGTGGTGCGCCCCTTGGATGAACCCCGCGCGCGTGCCGCTTTGGAGGCGGCCTATGGCGCCGGGATCCGCGCTGTGGCGATTGCTTTTATGCATGGTCATGTAAACCCCAGCCATGAGGCCCGCGTGGCTGATCTGGCGCGTGAGATCGGGTTTGATCAAATATCTTGCAGCCATCAGGTGTCACGGCTCACCAAGCTGGTCGGGCGGGGCGACACCACGGTGGTTGATGCCTATCTGTCGCCTATTTTGCGCCGCTATGTTGATCAAGTTGCAGATGCGCTGGATTTGGGGCGTGGCTGCGGGCGGCTGCTGTTCATGCAATCAAATGGTGGCCTGACCGATGCTGCGCAGTTTCAGGGCAAAGATGCCATTTTGTCTGGCCCCGCGGGTGGGATTGTTGGCATGGTCAAAACGGGCCAAGCGGCGGGTTTTGACCGGCTGATTGGGTTTGATATGGGCGGCACATCAACTGATGTCAGCCATTTTGCCGGCAGCTATGAACGCAGCTTTGAAACCGAGGTGGCGGGCGTGCGGATGCGTGCGCCGATGATGGATATTCACACAGTTGCCGCGGGTGGGGGGTCGATTCTCAGCTTTCGGGATGGACGGTTTCAGGTTGGCCCCGAAAGCGCCGGGGCTAACCCTGGCCCTGCTGCTTATCGCCGGGGCGGGCCGCTGACGGTGACCGATGCCAATGTTTTGCTGGGAAAATTGCACCCCGCGCATTTTCCAGCGGTTTTTGGCCCAGACGGTCGCCAGCCCCTCGATTGTGACACGGTGCGCGCCAAGTTTGCCGCTTTGGCAGAGCAGATTGCCCATGAAACGGGGCAACCGCTGCAAAGCCCCGAAGCTGTGGCCGAGGGGTTCTTGCGGATTGCTGTTGATAACATGGCCAATGCGATCAAAAAAATCAGCGTCCAGCGCGGCCATGATGTAACCGGTTACACGTTGCAGTGTTTTGGTGGGGCAGGCGGGCAGCATGCCTGTCTGGTGGCCGATGCATTGGGCATGTCGCGGGTGTTTTTGCACCCGTTTTCGGGTGTTTTGTCGGCCTATGGCATGGGTTTGGCCGAAATGCGTGCGCTGCGTGAAGGTCAGTTAGATGCGCCGCTGCATGATGTGCTCGCAATGCAATCATTGGCCCAAGACCTGAGCGATGCCGCGGGCCTTGCCCTAGAGGCCCAAGGCGTGGCGTCTGCGTCTGTCTGCTTTGAGCGGCGCGCCCATCTGCGCTATCAGGGTTCACATCAGACCTTGGCGGTGGCTCTGGACACGCCCGCCGCCATGCAGGCAGCGTTTGAGGCGTTGCATCTGCAACGCTTTGGCTTTGCCTCACCGCAGCGCGGGTTGGTGGTGGAGTTGATCAGTGTCGAGGCGATTGGCGCAGCCGCAGACTTGCCCGACGAACGCGCGCCCGATGGCGTGGTGCCGCCCCGCCCGCAGGCGCATCTGCCAATCTATTTCACAGGTCATTGGCATGATGTGGCGCTTTACGCGCGCGCGGATCTTGCTGCAGGCGTGCAGCTGACTGGCCCTGTTGTGATCGCTGAGCCGACTGGCACGGTGGTGGTTGAACCGGGGTGGGGTGCGCAGGTTGATCTGCGGGGCAATTTGATTGTCACCCGGCTTTCGCACACGGCTGCGGCCACCAAAGCTGGCACCAGCGCAGATCCTGTGCTGCTTGAGGTGATGAGCAATCTCTTTATGTCGGTTGCCGATCAAATGGGCGCCACGCTTGCCAATACGGCATGGTCGGTCAACATCAAAGAACGGTTGGATTTTTCTTGTGCAATCTTTGATGCCAGCGGTGATCTGGTGGCCAATGCACCGCATGTGCCGGTGCATCTGGGCTCCATGTCTGACAGCATAAAAACTGTGATCGCCCGCAATGCGGGGCGCATTGGCCCAAATGACGCATTCATGTTGAATTCGCCTTATCATGGCGGGACGCATTTGCCCGATGTCACGGTTGTAAGCCCTGTGTTTGTCGATGGGCGGGCTGTATTTTGGTTGGGCGCACGCGGCCATCACGCCGATATTGGTGGGCGTACCCCCGGATCTGCCCCGCCAGACAGCTGTCACATCGATCAAGAGGGGGTCATGATCGACAATGTCCGACTGGTGGATGCGGGCGCGTTCTTGGAAGAAGAGGCGCGCGCGGTTCTGTTGGGCGGGCGTTATCCCTGTCGATCGGTTGAGCAAAATCTGGCGGATTTGAAAGCCCAAGTGGCTGCGAATGAAACGGGGCGGCGGGCGCTGCTGGCGGTGGTGCAAACCTATGGGTGCGATGTGGTGCAGGCCTATATGGGGCATGTACAGGACAACGCCGAGGCAATGGTGCGTGCCGCGATGGCTGATTTGTCAGATGGCAGTTTCATCTATCCCATGGATATTGGCGCCCAGATAGAGGTCGCTGTGCGGATTGATCGCGCAGCAGGCCGGGCCGTGATTGATTTCACTGGCACCAGCGCGCAGCATCCGGGCAATTACAACGCGCCACGTGCGGTTTGCCAGGCTGTGGTGCTTTATGTTTTTCGCACGTTGGTGGGCCGTGACATTCCGCTAAACCAGGGCTGCCTGCGCCCGCTTGATATTATTATTCCACCCGGCTCAATGCTCAATCCCAGCTATCCTGCCGCTGTCATCGCGGGCAATACCGAGGTCAGTCAAGCGGCGTGCAACGCGCTTTATGGTGCGCTTGGAGTGATGGCGGGATCACAAGGCACGATGAACAATTTTATTTGGGGCAACGCGCGGTTTCAAAATTATGAGACGATTGCGGGGGGCAGCGGCGCTGGCCCAGGCTTTGCCGGATGCGATGCTGTGCAAACCCATATGACAAACACACGTATGACCGACCCCGAGGTACTGGAAAACCGCTTTCCGGTACGGCTGGAAACCTTTGCCATTCGTGCAGGCTCAGGTGGGGCGGGGTGCTGGCCGGGGGGCAATGGTGCGCTGCGTCAGCTGCGATTCTTGGAAGATATCACCGTGACCACACTTTGTTCTCATCGTACGATCGCACCTTTTGGCGCTGCGGGTGGCGGCGCTGGGGCTGTGGGGGAAAACACGGTGATTTGGCCTGATGGCCGCCGTCAGCCTGTAGCGGGCAATGCTGAAATTGATTTGCCCCGCGGTGCGATATTCGAAATGAAAACCCCGGGCGGTGGGGGTTGGGGTACGCCCTAGCGCAAGGTTTGTGGGGGGATGGTTTGCGTGTTTGGCACCACGCCCCCGGTCACCTTTGTCACCCGATCGGCCGTTTCGCGCACGGTTGGACCAAGCGCCAAAGCCTGATCCACCCCAATGCGAAATGCGGGGCCCGAAACAGAAATTCCCGCAATTGGCTCGCCGTGGCTGTTGAATACCGGGGCTGCCACGCAACGCATGCCAATGGTGCGTTCCTGATCATCAATCGCAAAGCCGCGCGCCCGGATGCGTGCCAGATCCGCGCGCAACGCCTCGGGGCAGGTGAGGGTTTGGGGGGTAAAGCCCGACAGGCCTTGGGCGGTGATAATTCTTTCAAGCCGGCTGGGTGAGTAAAACGCCAAAAGCGCCTTACCGATGCCCGAGGCATGCATTGGGCCACGCGTGCCTGGCGGAAAAAAGGCGCGGATCGTTTGATGGGTTTCGATCTGGTTTAAAAAAACCACCTCATCGCGTTGTTCAATGCCAAGGTTTGCGGTTTCTGCGGTGGCGCGCATCAGATCTTCCATCGGCAGGCGCGCGCGTTCAACCACTTTGGTGCGCCGCAAAAACGCAGAGCCAATCTGAAATGCCCCGGCCCCAATTTGCCAGATCTGCTCAGATTCTGTTTCCACCATTCTGTGTGCGGCCAGGGTTTGCAGCACGCGGTACACCGTTGCCGGTGATTGCCCGCTGCGGTTGGCCAGTTCGGAAAGGGTCATACCGCCGCTTTCGGACAAAACATGCAAAAGCCCCATTGCCCGGTCAAGCGACTGAACGGTGTTTTGTGCGGTTTTATCATGAAAGGCCTTTGGGCGACCGCGCGGACGATTTTGGGGTGACGACATCGGAAACTTTCGAATATTTGCAAATATTTTTCACCAGACGAAAAAATAATTGTTCAATAAACACACAGGTGCAAGCAATATTTGATCTTTCGAAAAAACTTTTCAAAAAACTGGTGTGAAGCGGGCCTGCTGGCTATGGTGCGCCCAATCGAAACAATGAGGTTCCCCATGTCGACCCAAAATCCCGTATTCATCCCCGGCCCGACCAACATCCCAGAAGTGATCCGCAAAGCCTGCGATATCCCTACAATGGACCACCGCTCGCCAGCCTTTGGTCGTATTCTGGCGCCAGCCCTGTCGGGTGTGCGCACCGTTTTGGGCATGTCTGAGGGTGAAGTGATTATTTTCCCCGCGACGGGAACCGCTGGCTGGGAAGGTGCAGTTGCCAACACACTGTCGCCCGGTGACAAAGTTCTGTCGGGCTGTCACGGTATGTTTTCGCAGCGTTGGATCGAACTTTGCCAGCGCCATGGTCTGGATGTGCATGTCATCAACAGCCCTTGGAGCGAAGGCGTGCCGATGGCCGAGTTTGAATCGGCCCTCAGCGCTGACACCGCGCATGCGATCAAAGCGGTTCTTGTCACGCACAATGAAACGGCCACAGGTGTGATGAGTGATGTGGCTGCTGTCCGTGCGTTGTTGAACCGTTTGGGCCATCCGGCGCTTTTGATGGTGGATGGAGTGTCATCGATTGGTTCGGTGGCGTTTGATATGGATGGCTGGGGCGTCGATATTGCGGTGACCGGCAGCCAAAAGGGCTTTATGCTGCCACCGGGCCTTGCAATTGTCGGGGTTGGCCCAAAAGCGCTGGCCGCGATGGAAGGTGCGAAGCTTACGCGTGGTTTCCTGCATTTTGGCGATATGATCGCGGCTTATCGCAATGGCAGCTATCCCTACACGCCCTCGGCTGGGCTGATCAACGGGCTGAACGTTGCTATGCAGATGTTGCTCGATGAAGGGTTGGAAAATGTATATGCGCGCCATGCACGCATTGCCGAAGGCGTGCGCCAGGCGGTGTTTGCTTGGGGAATGACGCCTTGTGCTGCGCGGCCTGAGCTTTACTCCAACACCGTGACTGCGGTCGCAGTGCCGGAGGGGTTCAACGGCTCAGACGTGGTGGCGCTTGCCGCCACGAAGTATGGCGTGGCTTTTGGCGCCGGTTTGGGGGCTGTTGCGGGCAAAGTGTTCCGTATTGGTCACTTGGGCATGTTGACCGATGTGATGGCACTGTCTGGCATTGCCACGGCCGAGATGTGCATGGCCGATCTGGGCTTTCCGATCAAGCTTGGCTCGGGCGTGGCTGCAGCGCAGGAATATTACCGCACCACAGCCAGCTGATTTCGCGGATGTGACGGCTTTGGGGCGCCCCTTTGGGGGCGCCTTTTGCATTCTGAGGGGTGCAGGCTCTGGGCGCGGGGTGCGATCTCTGATAGGGATTTGGGCGACTGGGCTTTGCTACAGCCGTGGGCCATACAGAACTGAGCAGGGGCAGATTAATATGCAAGACATACAGCAGATCGTTTTGGCCGCGCGGCCCGAGGCCATGCCAAGCCCATCAGATTTCCGGCTGGAAAGGGCACAGTTGCCTTTGCCGGGAGAGGGGCAGTTTTTGGTGCGGGTGATCTGGTTGTCGCTTGATCCCTACATGCGGGGGCGCATGTCAGCAGCAAAATCCTATGCCCCTCCAGTTGAGATTGGCGCGGCAATGGCCGGGGCTTGTGTGGGGCAGGTTATGCTTTCGCAGCATGGTGATTTTGCGGTGGGTGATTATGTGGTTGGGCCATTTGGTTGGGCCAGTCACGCGCTGAGTGATGGGGTGGGTGTGCGTGTGCTTGACCGGGCGATGGCTCCGCTTTCGACAGCACTTGGTGCTTTGGGCATGCCGGGGATGACCGCGTGGACTGGGTTAAACCGTATCGCGCAGGCGCAGGCTGGCGAAACGTTGGTGGTGTCGGCGGCCACCGGGGCTGTTGGGGCAATGGTGGGCCAGTTGGCTGCGCGTAAGGGCCTGCGGGTGGTTGGCATTGCTGGCGGCGCTGAAAAATGCAGGTTTGCCGAAGCAGATTTGGGATTTGATGTCTGTTTGGATCATCGCGGTTTTGCGGATGATACCGCCTTTGCTGCGGCTATGGCAGAGGCTGCGCCCATGGGCGTAGATGTCTATTTCGATAATGTTGGGGCAGCCCCTTTGCAGGCGGTGTTGCCCAATATGGCTGATGGTGGGCGAATTGCGCTGTGCGGCATGATTGGGTGGTTTGCCGGTGCGCCGGTGCAAGATGTGATGGCGCTGCCTGCCGTTTGGCGGTTTATTTTAACCAAACGGCTCCGGGTGCAGGGCTTTATCGTTTTTGATCATTATGATCATTTCCCCGAATTTTTGGCCGAGGTGGCGCCGCTGTTGGCAGATGGCACGATCTGTTATCGTGAAACCGTGGCCGAGGGGCTTGAGGCCGCGCCTGAGGCGTTTATCGGCATGTTGACAGGCCACAATTTTGGCAAACAATTGGTGCGGATAGCGCCTGAAACATAAGTGGGTGCATGCAACAGGAGGTCAGGCGATGACAAACCCGGAATTTGAACGTTGGCAAGGCCGCTATGCGGCGGCGCCGGGGCATTTGTTTGGTGAAGAGCCCAACCACTTTCTGGCAGGTTGCGCCGATCTTTTGCCGCAATCTGCGCAGGTGTTGGCGGTGGCCGATGGCGATGGCCGCAATGGGGTTTGGCTGGCGCGCCAAGGGCTTGCGGTGACATCGCTTGATTTTTCACCGGTGGCCCAAGGCAAAGCCAGGGCGTTGGCTGCGCGCCACGGTGTTGATCTGAACTTTGAACAGGGTGACGTGCACACATGGGCCTATCCGACCCAGGGTTTTGATATTGTGGCCGAGATATTCGCCCAATTCAGTATGCCCGAAGACCGCGCCCGCAAATGGGCGGCCATGCGCGATGCGCTGCGCCCGGGCGGGCTGATGATTATCCAAGGTTACACGCCGCAACAGCTGACCTATGCCACCGGCGGGCCAAAACTGCTTGAGCAGCTTTACACCGAAGATCTGCTGCGTGCGGCCTTTGGAGATTACGCATTGGTGCGCTTGGCCATTGAAGAGCGCGAGTTGCACGAGGGCGATGGCCATTCTGGCATGTCTGCCACAATTGGTATGGTGTGGCGCAAACCCGCGGCCACCTAAGCCGGGCTAGGTGGCATAGCTGTCGCCGTCCTCATCCAAAATCGCTTTCAGCTCGGCCAGGTGACGCTCTGCTTGGCCGGGGTAATCGTCAAGTTCGGCTGCGGTTTTTTCGGCGATCTGATCAGACAAAGTGCGCAGCTTTTGCCCCGTTTGCAGCGCACGAATATAAGTTTCGGCGGCGCGTTCAAAATAATAAAGTCGGTTGAACGTGTCGGCGGGGCTGTCCCCAATCACCAGCACACCGTGATTGCCCATAATCATCACTTTTTGACGTGGATCGCGCAGCAAGCCTGCGCAGCGAATACCTTCATCCTCAAACGCCAAGCCGCCATAGTTTTCATCGACCACTTGGCGATTGAAAAACATGGCAGAGTTCTGATCAATCGGGGGCAAGCGGCTGTCAGCCAGGCTGGCAAGAACTGTTGCGAAAATAGAATGCACATGCATGATGCAGCGCGCATGGGGGCAGAGCCTGTGGATAGATCCATGCAGCCCCCACGCGGTGGGATCAGGGGCATCTGGGCGGCTTAGGGTTGTGGGATCATTGGCATCCAATTCCAGCAGCGTTGACGCGCGAACCCTGGCAAAATGCACTTGATTGGCATTCATTAAAAAGCGGGTGCCATCATCATTCACAGCCAGACTGAAATGATTGGCCACGCCTTCGTGCATGTTCAAACGTGCGGCCCAACGAAAGGTGGCGGCCAGATCAACGCGCGCTTGCCAATGTGCAATGTTGTGATGTGCGTTGGGGGTTTGCATGGGGTGTGCCTTTCGCCAAGAGTGCTGATATTCCCGAAGGCTAGCACTGGAATTTTTTGATTTATATCCAAAAATTTTGGATATTTTTTGTAAATCCTTCCGGTGTTTGTCGCTGTGGCCCAATTTGGCCTTCTGCGCGCAAAAGCAATCGCCTATACCCTGCGTGACAGAACACACCACAGAAAGGATGCCCGATGACCCTCAGCGCAAAGGATGCCCCTGATCTTTCCAGCTTTGATTGGTCTGATCCGTTCCGCCTGAACGATCAGCTGACTGAAGAAGAGCGGATGCTGCGCGATGGGGCGCGTGCCTATGCCCAAGAAAAGCTGCAGCCGCGCGTCACCGCCGCCTTTCGTGAAGAAGCGACTGATCCTGCAATTTTTGCGGAAATGGGTGCGATGGGGCTGTTGGGATCGACGGTGCCGGAACAATATGGCGGGCTTGGGGCATCTTATGTGGCCTATGGGTTGATCGCCCGCGAGGTTGAGCGGGTGGACAGCGGCTATCGGTCGATGATGTCGGTGCAGTCCAGCCTTGTGATGTATCCAATCTATGCGTTTGGGACTGAAGCGCAGCGGCAGAAATATCTGCCCGGTCTTGCCGCAGGAACCTTGATCGGTTGTTTCGGGCTGACAGAACCTGATGCGGGCTCTGATCCGGCCGGGATGAAAACCGTCGCGCGCAAAACGGCCGACGGTTATGTCCTCAATGGCGCTAAAATGTGGATCTCAAACAGCCCGATTGCGGATGTTTTTGTGGTCTGGGCCAAGTCTGAGGCGCATGGTGGCAAGATTCGTGGCTTTGTTCTGGAAAAGGGCATGGCGGGGCTTAGTGCGCCCAAGATCATGGGCAAACTGAGCCTGCGCGCCTCGATCACGGGTGAGATTGTGATGAAAGACGTGGCGGTCAGCGACGATGCGCTGTTGCTGGGTGTTGAGGGGCTCAAGGGCCCATTTGGCTGTTTGAACCGTGCGCGCTATGGCATTTCTTGGGGCGTGATGGGGGCGGCTGAGGCCTGTATGCATGCTGCGCGGCAATATGGGTTGGATCGGCGGCAATTTGGCAAACCTATTGCCCAAACCCAGCTTTATCAGTTGAAATTGGCCAATATGATGACGGAAATCAGCCTTGGCTTGCAGGCCAGTTTGCAGGTGGGGCGGTTGATGGATGCGGCCAATGCCGCGCCTGAGATGATTTCGCTGATCAAGCGCAATAACTGTGGTAAAGCGCTCGATATTGCCCGCCAGTCGCGCGACATGCATGGTGGCAATGGTATTCAAGAAGACTATCAGATCATGCGCCATATGGTGAACCTTGAAACGGTCAACACCTATGAGGGCACCCATGATATTCATGCGCTGATCTTGGGGCGTGCGGTCACTGGGCTGCAAGCATTTTTCTGAACGTCTTTGAAAGACCAAAGGGGCAAGCGATGGACCGCGCCGATATCGTGCATGAAAACTTTCTGGCACGGGTGACGGCCCGTGATTTTCCAGCCGGTGCCGCGCCCACAGGCCCTTTGGGGGCTGAGGGCGCGCGTGCAATTTTCGGCGCCGCTTGTCTGAGCCGCGCGCTTGACCGCACCAGCCGTAATATGCAGCGGGTGGGGCAGGGGTTTTACACCATCGGCTCGTCTGGGCACGAAGGGATGGCGGCTGTTGCGCAGGCTTTGCGCCCTGATGATATGGCGTTTTTGCATTACCGTGACGCGGCGTTTCAGATCGCGCGGGCAGGGCAGGTGGGTTATGGCGATATCGGTTGGGATATGCTGCTGTCCTTTGCGGCATCTTCTGACGATCCGATATCGGGGGGAAGACATAAGGTGTTGGGGTCACGCGCGCTGAACATTCCGCCGCAGACATCGACCATCGCCAGCCATTTGCCCAAGGCCGTTGGGGCGGCCTATGCCATTGGGGCTGCGCGGCGCAACCCGCCCGAGCATCGCGTTTTAGCCGATGATGGCTTGGTCTTTTGTTCGTTTGGGGATGCGTCGGCCAATCATTCGACCGCACAAGGGGCATTTAACACCGCCCAATGGACCGCCTATCAGGGGGCACCTTTGCCATTGCTGTTTGCTTGCGAGGACAATGGCATCGGCATTTCCACCAAGACACCGCGTGGCTGGATTGCGGCAAGTTTTCAAGACCGCCCCGGATTGCGCTATTTTGCGTGCAATGGGTTGGATATTTTTGAAACCTTTGGCGTGGCCCAGCAGGCAGCGCAGTTTGTCCGCAGCCAGCGCAAACCTGCATTTTTGCATATGCAGACCGTGCGGCTTTATGGCCATGCCGGCGCAGATGTGCCCACCACCTATTTGACCCGGGCCGAGGTTGAAGCCGATGAGGCCCAAGACCCGCTGTTGCACGCGGTGCGTCTGATGGATCAGGCAGGTGTTATGACAGCGGCTGAGGCGATGGAACTTTACACCCAGACTTGTGCCGATGTGGCCCAGATGTCGCAGCGCGCCGTGACCCGGCCACGTTTGGAAAGCGCGTCCCAAGTGATGGCCAGTCTTGTGCCGCCAACGCGCAGCTGCGCCCGGCGCAATGGGCCAGATGCTGATGCGCGCGCCGCGCATTTCGGGCCAGAGCTTGCGCAGATGGATGCCCCGCAACCGATGAGCCGTATCGTGAATTGGGCGCTCAATGATCTGATGCTGACGCATAGCGAGATCGTGATGATGGGCGAGGATGTGGGGCGAAAAGGTGGTGTCTACGGTGTGACCCAGCGTTTGCAGGCCCGGTTTGGTCATGATCGGGTGATTGATACGCTGCTTGATGAGCAGTCAATTCTAGGGCTGGCCATCGGCATGGCGCAAAATGGCTTTGTCCCGATGCCGGAAATTCAGTTTTTGGCCTATTTGCACAATGCCGAAGATCAGATCCGGGGTGAGGCGGCGACGCTGTCGTTCTTTTCCAACGGGCAATTCACCAACCCCATGGTGCTGCGCATTGCTGGGCTTGGGTATCAAAAGGGGTTTGGTGGCCATTTTCATAACGATAACTCTTTGGCAGTTCTGCGCGACATTCCGGGTGTGATCTTGGCGTGTCCGTCCAGCGGTGCTGAGGCTGCGATGATGCTGCGCGAGTCGGTGCGGATGGCACGCGAAGAGCAGCGCGTGGTGGTGTTTGTTGAGCCGATCGCACTTTATCCAATGCGTGATCTGCATCAGCCGGGCGACGGCGGTTGGATGACACATTATCCCAGCCCCGATCAGCGCATTGCGTTTGGCACGGTCGGGGTAACTGGTCCGGCAGAGGGGCAAGCGTGTGATTTGGCGATTGTTACATTTGGCAACGGTGTCTTTCTCAGCCATCAAAGCTTGCCTGCGTTGCAATCGGCGGGGCTAAAGGTGCGGTTGATTGATCTGCGATGGTTGGCCCCTTTGCCCGAGGCTGCATTGATTGCGGCACTGGCTGGTGCGCGCCATGTCTTGATTGTTGATGAATGTCGCCGCTCGGGCGGTGTTGCCGAGGGGCTTATGGCGCTGGTGGCTGAAAATTGCGCGGTGCCGCAGGCGCGCGTGACGGCGTTGGACAGTTTCATCGCAACGGGGCCTGCCTATGCTGCCACGCTGCCGTCAGTGGCGCAAATCATTGATGCGGGCCTGGCGTTGACAGGTGCGGCCCCGACACAAGGATAACAGAGATGTTGGGTCATAAAACCGCAAGCGCCCTTGCCGCCGAGCTGCGTTCCGGGCGGTTAGACCCGGTTGATCTGTTAGCTGCGGTGTTTGCCCGAATTGATGCGGTGGCCGACCCGGCGATTTTTACCGAAATCCTGCGACCAAGGGCAGAGGCTTGCGCGCAGGCTGCGCGGGTACGTCTGCGCGCGGGTGCGCCCGCCAGCCCGCTTGATGGAGTGCCGATTGGCTGGAAAGATCTGTTCGATCTCAAGGGGCGCACCACCACGGCAGGCTCGGTTGTGTTGCAAAGCACCGCCCCCGCCGCCGAAGATGCCGCCATCGTTCAAGCGGCGCAGCGTGGTGGCCTTATAAGTGTGGGCGCGCTTAACATGACCGAATTCGCCTATTCCGGTATTGGTATGAACCCACACTATGGCACGCCCATCAATCCACATGGGGCAGGCGGGCCACATGGGCCACGGGTGCCGGGGGGGTCATCGTCGGGCAGCGGGGTTGCGGTGGCGCGGGGCATTTTGCCGTTGGCTTTTGGCACGGATACGGGCGGCTCGGTTCGGATTCCAGCGGCCTTTAATGGGATCGTCGGCTATAAAGCCTCAACCCGGCGCTATGCGATGGCAGGTGTCTTTCCGTTGTCGCGCACGCTGGATTCTTTGGGGCCACTGGCCCAGAGCGTTGAAGATTGCATGCTGATTGATGCCGTAATCCGTGGGGAAGCCGCACAGACAGCACGCCCGGCGCATATCGAAGATCTGGATTTTGTGATACCGGATGCGGTGATGTTTGAGTCAGCCCAGCCTGCGGTGGTTGCTAACTTTAACGCCGCAGCCGCGCGCCTGCAGGCGGCGGGTGCGCGTGTACGCCCGATCAAGCTGCCACAGTTGCGCGAAATTCAAGACCTGATCGCTGAAACCGCTGTTTTGGGCGCGGTTGAGGCGTTGGAGCTGCACTGGGATCGCCTGCATGGGGCGCAAGCGACACAGATGGATGCGCGCGTCGTGTCACGGATGTTGGCGGCGCAAAGCATAAGTGCTGTGAAACTTGTTACACTGCTGCGCGAGCGTGTACGTTTGATCGCCGATGTGACCCAGCGCTTGGGGGGGGCGTTGCTGATTTGCCCCACAACGCCCGAAGTGGCCATGCCGATTGCACCACTGGCGGCCGATCCGGCGGTGTTTTTCCACCATAACGCGCTGGCGCTGCGCAATACGTCGTTGGGCAATTTTCTCGATTGGTGCGGCTTGTCAATTCCATGTGGCACAGATGGCGACGGGATGCCGACGGGGTTTATGATCTGCGCCGCGCACGGTGCCGATAAACACGTGTTGGCCGCAGGGCTTTGCACCGAGCCGCTGATCCGCGGTATTGGCACATAAGATTGTAAGTGAAAGGGAAGACAATGATCGACTTTGCAACATTCGGTGATCTGAACGAAATTCAGCTGGGGGCCTTTGCTGATAAGCCAACAACGACAACACCAGGCCAGCAAGAAGCAGCCCGGCAACTGTGGCAATCTGCCGATGGGCTGTGTTCGATTGGGATATGGGAATGCACGCCGGGCCATTTCACGGCAGACCGCACCAAAAGTGCTGAATATTGTCAAATTCTGTCAGGGCGGGCGACGATCACCACAGCTGATGGCACTGGGGCCCGCGACATCGGCGCTGGTGATTTGCTTGTTTTGCCCTTGGGCTGGCAGGGGGCTTGGACGATTCACAGCCACATGCGCAAAGTCTATTTCCTGACGGCGACAGCTGCGTCTGCAGCGACCTGATTGGCCCTTTGTGATTCTGTCAAAATCCAAACTGACGAACCAAAGTGCGGGCAAACACGCAGCCGTAATGCGTTGAGTGGATGATCTATGTATCTGTAAATAAATGATATTTTTGAAATTTCAAAAAACTGTCATTTGTTTACGGATTTGGGGTTGCGGGTATTAGCGAGTGTGTCT
>CALAXT010000036.1 GCA_937895435.1 uncultured Paracoccaceae bacterium
CACATATCGACCGAACGTTGATATCTCGTTTGCCGATATTGCGGGCGTCAGTGTGACGGAAACTGATGTGGTTTACGGTTGGGAAGATTCTGAAAACATCGCGCTTGGCATTGGAAACGACCGTGCCTTTGGGGGCGAGGGCAATGACACTCTGCGCGGTGAGGGTGGCAATGATCGCTTGATGGGGGATGACGGGTCAGATCATCTGGATGGGGGCGTGGGCAATGACATTCTGTTTGGCGGCGCTGGAGCTGACACCGTTTTGGGCGGCGGCGGCAATGACCGGCTGGACGGTGGTGCGGGCACTGACCGGATGCAAGGAGGCCAGGGCAATGACGTCTATGTCGTGGATGCCAGCGGCGATCGGGTGATTGAAGCGCGCAAAAGTGGCGTTGACACCGTGCTTTCCACCGCAACCTATAGCCTTGGCAATAACGTGGAAAAACTGACCCTGCAGGGGTCTGCTGCGATCGATGGCACCGGAAACGGCTCGGCCAACACGCTGCAGGGGAACAAGGCGTCAAATACGCTGTCTGGGCTTGGCGGCAATGACTTGCTGCAAGGTGTGGGTGGCGCCGATAACCTGTTGGGTGGCAATGGCAACGACAATTTGCAAGGTGGCGCGGGCAATGACACGCTGACAGGCGGGTCTGGTGATGATGTTCTGGCCGGGGGCGCCGGGCGTGATCGGTTTGTTTTCAACAGCAATGATGGCGATGACACGATTACAGGATTCCAGAACAACCGTGATAAAATCGTGATTGACAGTGGCGCTGATGGATTTGCTGATGTGACCATCACAGATGCGGGCAGTGACGTGCTGATCGAATTTGCGGATGTCAGCATCACATTGGTGAATGTGAACCACACGTTGATCGGGCAGAACGATTTTCTGTTTAGCTAGCAGCACCTGCTCCTAAAGGACCAAAATACTGCCATGTGGGCCAGAAATACATTTGGCTTTATATAGATTATTTTTACAGTTCAGGGATCAAAAGGTGACAACTTACACAATTAATGGGTATTTTTTTAGTGAGGACGTCGGCTTTGTTGAATCAAGTGCATCCATAGTTTTTCCAGACC
Source organism: uncultured Paracoccaceae bacterium (assembly GCA_937895435.1). GTDB lineage: Bacteria > Pseudomonadota > Alphaproteobacteria > Rhodobacterales > Rhodobacteraceae > CALAXT01. Next base: position 1,084 of record CALAXT010000036.1, read on the forward strand.
AAGCCGATAAGGCATTTAGTTATGCTCAAAGTGAACAATACGGCGCCTATATATTATCAGATGCCTATGGGTATTTTTTGGATGGTGAGGTGATTGATCCGACCTATCTCATCGCATTTGCAGATGTATCTGTTTCATCATATCGCTCAACAATGTTGCTCATTGTGTCAAATAGTGGTGATGAGCTCTATGGTTTCGCATTGGATGGGCCTTCCCTTTACGAGATGTCGATGATCTTTGCATTTTCACCAAGCGCTCTGGATATCAGTTTCGTAACCCAAGGCCCGTTCCGCCCCGGCTATCAAATCGCCGTGGACTCCATTCAAGGAATTACATCTACGGAACATGATGTATTTTCTGGTGATGGTAGCGCCAATCTGTATGCACTGGGACTTGGTAATGACCACGTTAGTGGTGCGGGTGGCAATGACACTCTGCGCGGTGAGGGTGGCAATGATCGCTTGATGGGGGATGACGGGTCAGATCATCTGGATGGGGGCGTGGGCAATGACATTCTGTTTGGCGGCGCTGGAGCTGACACCGTTTTGGGCGGCGGCGGCAATGACCGGCTGGACGGTGGTGCGGGCACTGACCGGATGCAAGGAGGCCAGGGCAATGACGTCTATGTCGTGGATGCCAGCGGCGATCGGGTGATTGAAGCGCGCAAAAGTGGCGTTGACACCGTGCTTTCCACCGCAACCTATAGCCTTGGCAATAACGTGGAAAAACTGACCCTGCAGGGGTCTGCTGCGATCGATGGCACCGGAAACGGCTCGGCCAACACGCTGCAGGGGAACAAGGCGTCAAATACGCTGTCTGGGCTTGGCGGCAATGACTTGCTGCAAGGTGTGGGTGGCGCCGATAACCTGTTGGGTGGCAATGGCAACGACAATTTGCAAGGTGGCGCGGGCAATGACACGCTGACAGGCGGGTCTGGTGATGATGTTCTGGCCGGGGGCGCCGGGCGTGATCGGTTTGTTTTCAACAGCAATGATGGCGATGACACGATTACAGGATTCCAGAACAACCGTGATAAAATCGTGATTGACAGTGGCGCTGATGGATTTGCTGATGTGACCATCACAGATGCGGGCAGTGACGTGCTGATCGAATTTGCGGATGTCAGCATCACATTGGTGAATGTGAACCACACGTTGATCGGGCAGAACGATTTTCTGTTTAGCTAGCGCCCCCGTTAACGGATCTGCCGCCACCCGTAGGGGGCAGACATCCGTCTGTTTGGCATAGACGGTCGCCAGTTCTGTGTAAGTGATACGTGCGGCTGTCAAGCTCTGGCCTGCGTGCGGTTTGCTTGATATGCACCAGATATGAGACATCTGCGCGCCCTGATTTTTGGAGTTGTCGCAGTCTTGGTGCTTGTCACCGGGGCTGCTTTGCGCCCATCGCAGCAGATGGCCCATGCAGATGGCATGGGTTTGTTCTTGCAAGATACCAGTTTGGCAAACTTTGTCCGTGCAGGGGGCGATCTTTCCGATATTTGTGGGGCTGATGGCCATGCCTCTGATCCGGTTGATGGCAGTTGCCCACATTGCAGCGACTGTTTGCCCGGCGGCGTAACGGGCGTTCTATTGCTGCTCAGTCCTGTTTGGCAGGCCGCGTACAGGCAAAATATGGCCGCAGTGCGCCCCCTGCCCCAGCCACACAACAGGTCTGCCAAGCCGCATCTGCAGCCTGCCGTTCGTGCGCCGCCGCTAGCCCAAGCCTGATAGTATCGCATTAATTTCACCATGGCCCCGTGATCTGTTGGTGAACAACAGACCTGGCCGGGTGTTCCTCAGAAAACTTAGGTATTCCCATGACATTCAAACTGACACTGGCCGTGATGGCCCTCGCGATTGGTCTTGGTTCGGCCCCATCGGTGGCCCAAACCCATCACGATGTTCAAGCAGGTAACCTGACAATCCATGCGCCGTTTGCGCGCAGCAGCGCCCGCAGCGCAAGTTCTGGGGCAGCATTTCTAACAATCGAAAACACCGGAGCGACCGCCGATCGTCTGGTTGATGCCCGCGCTGACTTTGCGATGGTTCAGATGCATGTGACAAAGGTGGATGGTAACGGGGTTGCAACCATGCAGCATCTGTCTGACGGCATTGAAATTGCCGCAGGTGCCACTGTCACATTGGAACCTGGTGCCATGCATGTGATGTTTATGGGGTTAAAACAGCCGTTAGTGGCTGGCGAAACACGACGCGTCACTTTGATGTTTGAAAAAGCTGGCGCGGTCGAGATTGACTTTCCCGTGGTTGCTCCAGGACAGGGTGCACCTATGATGGGCCATGGCACCATGCAGATGAACTAAGCCCAGCCAAAAAATACAGTGCGCCCAGGACATTTGGGCGCGCTGCCCGTCACCCGTGTCTCAGACCAATTCGGGCAGATGCAGCGCGATGGCAAACAAGACAACCAGTGCCGCAGCCCCAGCGATATCTTCCAAAAGTGTCGGTGCCGCGCGACGCAGGGCCGAGGTGAAATCTGACAACATCAGGGGATCCTTTCGTTTTGTTCACCCTATGTTCCACACCTTGGCGGGGTATGTAAAGACATTTTTAGAACATTAAGGGAACAATTATCCCACTTGTAACAGCCGCATTGCCCGATCTTGGTCCATCAGGGCCAACAAAATGCGCGCAGCCTGGCCGCGTGGGCTTTCCAACGATGGATCTATGGCCAGCAACGCGCGTGCATCGCTTTGCGCAACAGCCATCAACGCTGTTTGCCGCTCAAGATCAGCAATCCGAAATCGCGGCAGACCCGATTGCGCGGTGCCAATCAGATCCCCTGCGCCACGCATCGCCAAATCTTCTTCTGCAATGACAAAGCCGTCTTCTGTATCGCGCAACAGCGACAGCCGCCGCCCAGCGGTTATCCCCAGGGGGGATTGATACATCAACACGCAAGTCGAGGCCGCACTGCCCCGCCCAACCCGGCCGCGCAACTGGTGCAACTGTGCCAACCCAAAACTTTCGGCCCGTTCAATCACCATGATCGACGCATTGGGCACATTCACACCGACCTCAATCACAGTGGTCGCCACCAACACCGGCAATGTCCCTGCAGCAAAGCGCGCCATCACGGCATCTTTTTCAGCCGCAGGCATCTGGCCATGGACCAGCCCAACCTGCCCTTCACCCAAGGCTGCCCGCAGTGCTGAAAATCGTTGCTCAGCTGCGGCAAGATCGACATGTTCGCTTTCTTCCACCAAGGGGCAAACCCAATAGGCCTGTCGCCCCTCAGAGGTTGCTCGGGCCAAGTGGGCCACAACCTCATCGATCCGGGTGGTCGAAACCATAGCCGTTTTGACCGGTTGCCGTCCTGCAGGCTTTTCATCCAGAACTGACAGATCCATATCGCCATATTGCGCCAAGCTCAGACTGCGCGGAATGGGCGTGGCTGTCATGACCAGCACATCCACCGCGCGGCCCTTAGCGCCCAGCTCCATCCTTTGGGCAACGCCAAAACGGTGCTGTTCATCAATCACCGCCAAGCGCAAATCGGCAAATTTCACATCTTTTTGAAACACCGCATGGGTGCCCACCAAAATTTGAATATCACCAGCCGCCAATGCGGCATATTTTGTAGCGCGTTCGGAACCTTTGTCACGACCGGTTAAAATTTCCATGACCACACCGGCAGATTCCGCCAGTGGCTGCAGGCTGGCCAGATGTTGGCGGGCCAGAATTTCAGTTGGGGCCATCAAAACCCCCTGCCCGCCTGCCTCAACCGCACACAACAACGCATCACAGGCAACCAAGGTCTTGCCCGCCCCCACATCGCCCTGCAACAGCCGATTCATGCGGATGGGTGCCCGCATATCGTTCGAAATCTCGGCCATCGCGCGCCGCTGCGCCCCGGTTGGTGCATAGGGCAGCGCCGCCAAAACCTTTTGGCGCAACCGTCCATCGCCTTGGCTGGAAATGCCAGGTTCGCGCCGCAACGCGGCACGGGCCAGCGCCATTGTCAGTTGATGGGCAAACAGTTCATCATAGGCCAGACGTTCGCGGGCCGGATGGGTGGGTTGAACCGCCTCGGGGGTATCGGGGGTGTGGGCTGCGGCCAATGCGATGTGCCAATCTTGCCAGCCAGATCGTTCTTTTTGGCCAGAATCAATCCATTCAGGCAGGATTGGGCAACGCTCCAAGGCCGAGCGCACGGACCGTGCCAGCAGCTTTTGTGTCAGGCCTGCAGCCAGCGGATACACGGGTTCAAACCCCGGCAGTTGTGCAGCCTCATCCAGCCGCAGCACATGATCTGGGTGGGCGATCTGGGCCAAACCATCGAAAATTTCAACCTTGCCTGAAATCAGCCGACGTTGCCCGGTCGGCAGCAGCTTTTGCAGATACTCGCCCCGAGCATGAAAGAAAACCAGCTGAAATTCGATGCCTGCGTCACGCACTAAAATGCGATAAGGTCGGCCCTTTTGGCGTGGGGGAAGATGGGCACCAACTTCAACTTCAACGCGCACAACAGCCGGGGCTACGCAATCGCGCACGCTGTCCACCTGTTGGCGGATCACCCCTGATTGCGGAAGCGTCAGCAACAAATCACGTGGGCTTGCCACATGAAGGCCCGCGAATGCCAAAGCAGCCTTGGGGCCAACACCCTCAAGCGTTTCTAACCCAGCATAAATTGGAAATAGGATTTCGGGGCGCTGCACCAGCCTCAGCCCCCCGAAATCAGGGAAAGCCAGGCATCTTCGTCCAGCATCTCCACCCCCAAACGCGCGGCATCTTTGGCCTTTGATCCTGCTCCGGGACCGGCCACAAGATAGTCGGTCTTGGCCGATACAGACCCTGAAACCTTTGCCCCAAGCGCCTCAGCCCGGGTCTTGGCCTCGGCCCGCGTCATTTGGGTGAGCGTGCCAGTAAAAACCACAGTTTTTCCCGCCACTGGGCTTTCAACCGGGCCAAGTTTTGCGGCGGGTTGCACATCAAGCAGCGCCACCAAGCGGTCAATCGATGCCCGCTCGGCGCTGTGATGAAAGGCCTGTACGACGGAACCCGCCAATATCGGGCCCACACCGTCAATCGCCACCAATTCATCCCAAGCCGCCCCCTCTTGCGCGGCGGCATCCGTCATCGCAGCTTCAAAACCAGACCAAGTGCCATAGTGTTGGGCCAGAACGCGGGCGGCCACTTCGCCCACGTGCCGGATACCAAGCGCAAAAATCAAGCGATTTAGCGCTATGTGGCGGCGGTCTTTTATTGCAGCAAACAGGTTTTCGGCAGAGCGTTGTCCCCATCGGTCGCGATTAGCGAGCTTGGGTAAATTGACCGTATCGCGTGCTTCAAGCGTGAAAATATCGGCAGGCTCTCGGATCGGCAACAGCGTATCATGGAAAAACATTTCAATCTGTTTGGCCCCGAGACCTTCAATATCAAACGCGGACCGAGATACAAAATGTTTCAAGCGCTCAACCGCTTGGGCTGGGCAAATTAACCCGCCGCTACACCGGCGCGCAGAATCGCCTGGTTCACGCAGTGCAGCAGATCCACATTCAGGACATGTGATTGGCATTTCATAAGGCAGGCTGTCTGTGGGGCGCCGCGCTGGGTCTATATCGGCTATTTTTGGAATAACATCGCCCGCCCGATAAACCTGCACCCAGTCGCCTACACGAATATCGCGCCCCTCACGGATCGGTGCGCCCTTGCTGTCGCGCCCGGCGATGTAATCTTCATTGTGCAGTGTGGCATTGGATACGACCACCCCCCCCACTGTCACCGGCAACAAACGCGCAACCGGGCTGAGCGCGCCGGTGCGGCCCACCTGAATTTCAATCGCCTCAAGCTTGGTCCATGCCAGTTCGGCAGGAAACTTATGGGCAATGGCCCAACGCGGTGTGGCGGCGCGAAATCCCAAACGTTCTTGCAGCGCCAAATTATCAATTTTGTAAACAACACCGTCAATATCATAGCCAAGTGTCGCCCGGTCGGTTTCAATGCCATGATAAACAGTCAATATCGCATCTGTTGTTTGGCAAACCGTGGCGCGTGGGTTGGTTTGAAACCCAAGGCCCGCCAGCCTGGCCATTGCGCCGCTTTGCGTCTGCGCCAACGCGGTACTGACCGCCCCCCAGCCATAGGCAAAAAACCGCAATGGCCGCGCGCGTGTGATCGCAGCATCCAATTGCCGCAAACTGCCCGCAGCCGCGTTGCGCGGGTTGGCAAACGGCTTTTTGCTGTCAGCCAATTGGCGACGGTTCAGGGCGGCAAAATCAGCGTGCGCCATATAAACTTCGCCGCGGACCTCCAACACATCCGGAGCCCCGCTTAAGGTTTGAGGAATATCGCGGATGGTGCGGGCATTTTCTGTGACATCTTCGCCAAAGCTGCCATCACCGCGGGTTGCGGCCTGCACCAATTTACCCTGTTCGTAGCGTAGGCTGAGCGATAGGCCATCAATTTTAGGTTCGGCCAGAACTGGCAGTGCCTGATCGCTGGTCATGCCCAAATAGCGTTGCACACGCTCGACGAAATCTTGCACGTCAGCAGCATCAAACGCATTTTCCAAGCTGAGCATCGGCACCGCATGCGCCACCTTGCCAAACCCGTCAGATGGGGCGGCCCCCACCTGCTGGCTTGCGCTGTCAGGGCGGATCAAAGCGGGAAACCGGGCCTCAATGGCCAAATTACGCGCTTTTAGCGCATCAAAATCTGCGTCGCTGATCTCAGGTGCATCTTTGCCATGATAGGCAAGGTTGGCCGCAGCCATCGCAGATGCCAAACGTGCCAATTCGGCGCTGGCTTGGTGTTCATCCAACAGATCAACGGGTGTGCGTTCACCCGCCACAGACAGGCCCATAGGGTCAGACATCTTTACAAAAGCCTTTCTGCTCAGATCAGGGACCCTTGTGTGATAGGATCCCTGCCCCGGCAGGTCTAGATGTCATCCAGCGTTTGTGCCCAAAATGAACGTGGTGCCTTGGCCTAGCTGCCGACCGCAATTTTTTGATCTAGCCGCACAACAGATGGGTCGCGCAGCACATACCCCCTGCCCCAAACAGTTTCGATGTAGTTTTCACCACCGGTTGAATTTGCCAGTTTTTTGCGCAGTTTGCAGATGAAGACATCGATAATTTTCAACTCAGGCTCATCCATCCCGCCATAGAGGTGGTTCAAAAACATCTCTTTGGTCAGGGTGGTGCCTTTGCGCAGGCTCAACAATTCAAGCATCTGATATTCTTTGCCGGTCAGATGCACAGCGCGGCCATCAACATCAACTGTCTTTGCATCAAGATTGACCGCCACCTTGCCTGTGCGGATGATCGATTGTGAATGGCCCTTTGATCGCCGAATGATCGCATGGATTCGGGCCACTAATTCTTCACGGTGAAACGGTTTGGTAAGATAGTCATCCGCCCCAAAGCCAAAGCCCTTGATCTTGTTTTCGGTGTCATCTGCCCCCGAAAGGATCAGAATTGGCGTTTCGACCCGCGCCAGCCGCAACTGCCGCAGGACTTCATGCCCATTCATGTCAGGCAGGTTCAGGTCCAGCAAAATCAAATCGTAGTCATATATTTTCGCCAAATCCATGCCTTCTTCCCCCAAATCGGTGCAATAGACATTAAGATTGGCGTGCGACAGCATCAGTTCGATGCTGCGCGACGTTGAGGGATCATCCTCGACCAGAAGAATGCGCATAGACCAGGCTCCACCTAAGATTAAATTATTCGTCAAAATGGCAAACACTGGTTAATGACAAGTTACCGTATGCTTATTTTAGTTAAGCGCAACCTAAAGTTGTCTATGGCGATGGATTTTTGTGATTTTAAGAGATGCGATCCCATGCGATTCCATACCGGTGCGCCACGAATCAAACTCTTCTTCGGTCAACGCATAGCGCTCTAACGCCTCGGGCATGCTGAGCAGCCCGTGGGTAACAGCCGCCACCACGACTGCTTTGCGGCTGGCGACCCAGCGGCTGGTGTCTGGAGGTGGCAGGCTGCCGCGTGTCAGAATTTGCCCATTTGCCAAAGTAATCGCACAGGCGCCGTCTCTTTTTTTCAGGAACATCTTTTCCCCCAATAAATGATTCAGAGGAATTTTTGCGCCAAGGCATTAAAGACCTGTGAA
>CALAXT010000037.1 GCA_937895435.1 uncultured Paracoccaceae bacterium
GGCTATGGCTCTTTGTCCAGGACCTTGATCAGCTCCAGCAGACTTATCGCAAGTGGCGTTCGATGATCGCCAATTGTGTGGTCCGTCAGGCCTTTAACGTCCAAGACCCGGCGACGGCACGTTTTCTCGCTGACATGTTGGGGCAAGCGACTATTCGCGTTACCAATGATGGTAAGAGTTCTCCCATGCCGCTGCCGTGGCTCCCGTCGACATTTTCCTCATCAACATCTGAGATTGCACGCAATCTTTTAACCCCTGATGAAATAATGGCGTTGCCGGGCGATCAACAGCTCTTGTTTATCCAAGGCATTCGGCCAGTTAAGGCAACTAAAGTCCGTTATTTTCGCGACCAACGACGCCTACTACAGCGTTAACGCGGAAAATGTCTCGGAATCGAAAGAAGCCCCGCCATTGGTGACGGGGCTTCGGTCGAGAAAAGGGGCCTTGTCAGGCCGCATTCGTCAACGGCTTCGGAGCCATACGCTGACCCTCCAGCCACTTGTTGAATTCGGCGCGGTCGATGTAGACGCGGCCACCGATCTTCAGCAGCGCGGGCTTCAATCCATTCGTTTCCGCATGGAAGATCCACCAGCGCAGCGTGGCTTCCGTGATGAACGGCGCTTCCGCCGCTACCTGGTTCACGGTCGCCAGGTCCCTGTAGTCCACCATGGATTACCTCATGGTCATGGGGCCAATAAAGAGCAGGAAACTTGAGTATGCCTGATCGTATGCGCTGATTCAATCACTACGCCAGCGTGCGCTGTAGCTGCATCAGTCTAGGAACGACGCTTAACTGGTAGAACATAACTACAGCCCTGGTTACATTTGCTGCATCACGCTTGGCTGCTTCCGCGTGATCACAAAGGCTTCAGCACGGTAAAGTCATCTTTCCATGCCCCATGGGCACAGTGGAAGGCATCGCCTGTGTTGAGAGCTATGGTTGGCACTTGTGCCCGCTTGTCGCGCCTTGTGCCCAAATTGTGCCCAGAGCGACAAAATGACGGATGCCAAGAATTAAAAAAGCCCTCAAGTCACTGAGACTTAAGGGCTTTTTTGGCTCCGGCGGTAGGGATCGAACCTACGACCAATTGATTAACAGTCAACTGCTCTACCGCTGAGCTACGCCGGATCACCGCGGGTGCTATAGCAAGGCGCAACGGGGGCGTCCAGTGGGTTATCGGGGGAATGTGTGATTGTGACAAAGAAATATCATGCGGCAGTTTGGCGGCGGGGATCTCTGGGCTATGCAGCGCAGGGCAGGCATTGTGTTTGAGCTTACATGCTTTGTGCAAAGCTTTTGGTTTAGCTAAATCGTGCAGGAGAGAGGGCCGCAATCAGCGTGGTGTTCAGTTCGGATGGGCGGGCGGAGATGAGGTCGGCAGTCAGTTGGCTGGCGGCGGGGGCCGTTTGAAAGCCATAGCCGCCTTGACCTGCCAACCATATAAAGCTGTGGTCTTGTGGGGCAGGGCCGATCACCAAGGCGCGGTCTGGGGCAAAAGTGCGCAGGCCTGCCCAACTGGTCTCTAGCCGTGTAACCGGTTCTGTCACCATTTCGCTGTAGCGGTGCAGACCTTCGGCCAAGACCATATCGTCGGCAAAGGCGTCATGTGGTGGCATCGGATCTTCTTCGGCGGGCGAGACCAACAGTTTGCCGGCGTCGGGTTTGGCATACCAGCTTTCGCCTACGCCAAAGATCATTGGCCAGTCGCTGATGTCATGGTTGCCGGGGGCTGGGATGCGGGCCATCGACCGGCGATAGGGGATCAGCCCCAGCCGTGGCAGCCCCGCCATTTGTGCGATGTCATCGGCCCAAGCCCCGGCAGCGTTGATCACCATCCGGGCCTCAAATGTTTGACCTGATGAGGTTTTGGCCAGCCAATACCCGCTGCCAATGGCGTGTCTTTGTTTGCGCAGCGCGGTGATGCGTTGATTGGTTGTAATCTGTGCACCGTCGGCCCGAGCGCCACGCACGAAGCTTTGGATAATCCGATCGGTATCGAGATCCCAAGCACTGTCGTGATATGCGGCCAGCGCGACTTTTTTTGGATCAATGATCGGCACAAGCGCCCTGGCGTCTGTTGGGCTGATCCTGTCCAAAGACAGGCTTGCCACATCGGCGTCAAATCCATCAGCCTCGTCGCTTCGGCCCAGAATCATCAGCCCCCGCGGTCTGGCAAACCCGGCTGCGGGATCGAGGTGAAACGCTTTGCTGGCGGTGTTCAAGGCCACCACGGCAGGTGTGCCATAGCTTTCTTCAAAAAGCGCCGCTGACCGCCCCGAGGCGTGATAGGCCAGCGCGCCTTCGCCCTCAAGCAGGCAAACGCGGCCCAAGGGTGCCAGGCGTGCCGCAGCAGATACCCCGGCTATGCCACCGCCAATGATCAAAAAATCCCATATCATCTCCGTATTTGCGGCGTGCCCGTACAATAATTCAAGGGGGAATTTCTTTCGAAACTGCTGGGTTGTGCCGCGCAGTCAAGCTGTTTAACATGCCCATATTCTCGGGGCGGGGTGAAATTCCCCACCGGCGGTTATAGCCCGCGAGCGCCCTCATTCTGAGGGGTCAGCAGACACCGGTGAAATTCCGGGGCCGACGGTTAAAGTCCGGATGAAAGAGAATGGACAGGACGGGCCTTGGCCCGGCCCTGACCGCTATCGCCTTGGGACCATTTGTGAAGACAAGGATGGACCCATGACCAAAACACTGAAAATCGCCTTTATCAAGGCACGTTGGCACGCCGAGATCGTTGATCAGGCATTGCTGGGATTTGACCAAGACATGCAGGCGCAGGGACGCGACTGTGACATTCACAGCTTTGACGTGCCTGGTGCATTTGAAATGCCGCTTTTGGCCCAAAAACTAGGAAAGACAGGGGATTATGATGCCATCGTTTGTGCCGCTTTGGTGGTCGATGGTGGGATTTATCGCCATGATTTTGTGGCAGGTGCGGTGGTTGATGGGCTTATGCAAGCGCAGCTGACCACCGGGGTGCCGACCTTTAGCGTGTCGCTTACCCCGCATCATTTTCAGCCAACGGCAGAACATGTCGGATTTTTCCATGCGCATTTTGTTAAAAAAGGCGCTGAGGCTGCTGTGGCCGTGCGTATGATCGCCGATCTGGGGGTCTAAATGTCGGAAAAATTCGCCTTTTTGACTGCGGCTGAAATTCGTTTTGGTCGGGGATGTGCCCATGATGTGGCAGGCGCTGTGCGTGCGCTAGGGGGGCGAATTTTTCTGGTAACAGGTGCCAATGTCGCGCGCGCCGCGTGGCTGGCATCTGATCTTTCGCCCGTAGGCCGATTTTCAGCGCCTTATGAGCCAGATTTGGCGCTGATTTCGGCAGGTGTCGCAGCGGCGCGCGCGGCTGGGGCTGAGGTGATTGTGGCGCTGGGCGGGGGCGCTGTGATTGATACAGCCAAGGCCATTGCCGCGCTGGTGCCCACGCAGCGGCCCATTTTGGATCATCTTGAGGTGGTAGGGCAGGGGGCGGCGTTGGATTTTGCGCCGTTGCCCTTTGTAGCCATTACGACCACTGCGGGAACAGGGGCCGAGGTTACCAAAAATGCAGTCATTGGTGTGCCCGAGGCGCAGCGCAAAGTATCGTTGCGCGATGACCGAATGTTGGCCAATCTGGCAGTGGTTGATCCCAGCCTGACCGATGGCACGCCGCGCCACATCACGCTGGCCAGTGGTTTGGATGCGGTCACCCAAGTGATTGAGCCCTATGTTTGCACGCGGGCCAACCGGTTGACAGATGCGCTTTGTCGCGATGCGATTGGGTTGGGCCTGTCGGCGCTTGTCGGTCTGATGCAGCAAGAAACGGCGCAGGGGCGTGATGATCTGGCCTGGGTGTCGTTGTGCGGTGGCTTGGCATTGGCCAATTCGGGGCTTGGGGCAGTTCATGGTTTGGCTGGGCCGATTGGCGGTGTGATTGCGGCACCACATGGGGCAATTTGTGGGGCGCTGTTGCCACATGTGCTGATCGCCAATGAGACCCGCGCCACAGGTCAGGCGTTGGCCCGTCTGCAAGAGCTGCGCGGGGTGATCGGCCTGGCTTTGGGATGCGAGGCGGCCGGGGCCTTTGGCGCGCTGCGTGATTGGTCGCTCAGTCATGGGCTGCCGGGGCTGGGGGCGATGGGGCTGGCCCCTTCGCATTTTGCGGGCGTGGCCGAGGCAGCTTTGGTGTCATCCTCGATGAAAGCGAACCCAACCGTGCTGCAGCGCGATGATCTGATTGAGATTTTAAAAGCAGCTCTCTAAGTCGCTTTTTGCAAGTTCTGCCCGAAATGTGATTTCATGTCAGGGCGCTGCCCGGTATGACAGGGCAGCATCGCCAACTTGGGCGGCCCCCGTTTTCAAAAGGCGTTCTTACCATGCAGCTTGGCCCATCCGAACCGCTGGACCCGCGCGCGTTGCGCGATGCCTTTGGCAGTTTTGCCACTGGGGTAACGGTTGTCACCCTTTGTGATAATCAGCAAAACCCGATTGGCGTGACGGTCGGTTCTTTCACATCGCTCAGTCTTGATCCGGCGCTTTGTTTGTTTTCATTGAAAAAAAACAGCAATACAGCGCAGTGGATCGATCAAAAACCCAACTTTGTCGTTAATATCCTAGGGCGTGACCAAGAACCGCTGGCTTGGCAATTTGCCCGAAGCGCGGATGAAAAATTTGTGGGTATTGCATGGCAGGCGGGGGCCAATGGCATGCCTGTGATTGAGGGTTGTCTGGGGCATTTTGAATGCCAACGCTGGGCGGTTTATGATGGTGGCGATCACATGATTGTGGTTGGGCAAATCACCGCAATGACGCGTCACCCGGGTTTGCCATTGGTATTTTTTCGGGGCCAAATGGGCGGATTTTCAGGTTAGCTCGGCGCGTGCCCTAAGCGATTGGATCTTGGCGGCCCATTGCCATTGCAACCGGTAGGGGCGCTTGCTAAGCCAAAGATGACCTTTTGGCCAAAGGAATTTCTTATGCCCACACCTGTCATCACCTGTATCGACGATCTCAAACAGCTGCATCGCCGCCGCGTGCCAAAGATGTTTTACGATTATGCCGAAAGCGGCAGCTATACTGAGCAGACCTTTCGCGAAAATACGACTGATTTCGCCCGTATCCGTCTGCGCCAAAAAGTAGCTGTGGATATGACGGGCCGCACCACCGCAGCCACCATGATCGGGCATAGGGTTGCGATGCCAGTGGCGCTGGCCCCGGTGGGCATGACGGGCATGCAATGTGCCGATGGAGAGATCAAGGCCGCCCGTGCCGCCGAGGCCTTTGGTGTGCCCTACACGCTGTCCACCATGTCGGTCTGCTCGATCGAGGATGTCGCAGCCCACACCACCCAGCCGTTCTGGTTTCAGCTTTATGTCATGCGCGACGAAGATTTTGTGGCCAATATGATTGAACGCGCGCAGCGGGCTAAATGTTCGGCGCTGGTGCTGACGCTTGATTTGCAGATTTTGGGGCAGCGGCACAAAGATTTGAAAAATGATCTGACCGCGCCACCGCGGCTGACATTGAAAAATTTGGTCAATATCGCCACAAAACCGGGCTGGGCGCTGGGTATGTTGGGCACAAAACGGCGCAGCTTTGGCAATATTGTTGGCCATGCCAAAGGTGTGGGGGATCTTAGTTCGTTGATGTCTTGGACCAGCGAACAGTTCGACCCACAGTTGGATTGGGATAAAATTGCCAAAATTCGAGACCAATGGGGGGGGAAGCTGATCCTCAAGGGGATCTTGGATCCGGTAGATGCCCGCCGCGCCGCAGATTTTGGTGCCGATGCAATTATCGTTTCAAACCATGGTGGCCGTCAGTTGGATGGGGCTGTCAGTTCGATCACCATGTTGCCGTCGATTTTGCGCGCCGTGGGCGACAAGACCGAGGTCTGGCTCGACAGTGGTATCCGCTCGGGCCAAGATGTGATGAAGGCGATGGCTATGGGGGCCAAGGGCACGATGATCGGGCGTTCATATATCTATGGGCTGGGTGCGATGGGGCAGGCGGGTGTGACCCGCGCGCTGGAGGTGATGCAAAAAGAAATGGACATCACGATGGCGCTGTGTGGTGCAACAACCGTTGATGGTCTCAGCCGCGAAAATCTGCTGATACCGGCTGATTTCGAAGGGGCTTGGGCATAAACCACGCAGATATTGCGCAGCCCGCGTCAGTTTTGCGGGCGGCGCAATAATGGATAAATCGGCAACAGCAACAACACCAAAACGCCCATCCCCAAAAACGACAGCCGCAAGCCAAAAAGCTCTGACACCAGCCCCAAGGCCGGCGGGCCGATAAAATATCCCATATACCCAATGGCTGTGGCGCGCGCGATGGCATGGGGGCGGGCCTCTGGCTTGGCATTGCGCCCGATGATGGCAAAAGCGGTGGGGGCGATCACGGCACTGCCAAGGCCCGCGACAATCAGCCCGGCATAGGCCACCGTGGGCGTCGGTGCCGCGGCCAACAGCGCAAGCCCCGCCGCCGCCACACAACTGCCCCAGCGCAGCAACACCGCCTCAGACACACGGGCAACAATGGTCTGACCGCCCAGTCGGCCCACCCCCATCGTCAGCGCCATCACCGCAGGGCCCATGCTGCCCTCGGCGGGCGCGCCACCCAGACTGCGTTCAATATGCAGCGCTGACCACATCTCAGAGGCGTTTTCTGTCATAAAGGCCACCATCACCACCAAGCCGCCCCAAAGCGGCAACCGCCCCAAACGACGACCGGCGCTGCGGTCGCGGGTAAATCCGGTGATCCCTGGCCCACGTTCAATCGCCAATACTGACAAAATCGCAATCGCCACGCCCGCACTGCCCAGAATTTCGGCTGGGCCAAAACCCGCGCTGCGCGCAAGGCCGGTGGCAATCGATGAGCCAGCATAACCAAACGAATACGCCGCATGCGCCAGGTTCATCAGCGGCATGTCGCGTGCGGTTTCAATTGCACTGATGCGCGCATTCATCACCACATCCAAAAACCCATTGCTGGCCCCCACCAACAGCATCGCCAGCGCAAAGGCCACAGGCCACGCCAAGGCACCCGGCAGCGTAAAAAACACCGCCAATGCGAAAACTGAAACCGGCAGGGCCCACCGCCCCAGCATCGGCGCCAGCCGCGGGGCCGCCAGCATCGCACTGACCGCAGCCAGCGGGGTGGCCAGAATCAGCGCACCAAACACTGCGTCATTCACCCCCAACATCGCCTTGGTATCTGGCACCAGCCCGGCATAAGCCCCCCACAACACCCCCATCGCGGCAAAGGCAAAAACTGGCGCAAATGCTGCGCGCAACTGAAGGCCAATGGGCAAGGCGGGATCCTTTCGGAACGGGGCTGGGGATATTGCGTGCAAATTCCACTGGAAAGCGTGCGGGCGCAAGCCCTTTGGCAGGCAAAGCTGCCCCCTGCGGCTGGGTAAAAACCAGCGGCGACAAAGCCCACACCAAGGATTTGCATTTTGTGAAAAAATCCTCTTGCACCGCCCGGCAGCATTGCCTAGATAACCCCCCAGTGGCCCGTTCGTCTATCGGTTAGGACGTCAGGTTTTCAACCTGAAAAGAGGGGTTCGACTCCCCTACGGGCTGCCACGTCCCATTTTTTTCCTATGTTTTATTGGGCTCTTCGTTCGGAAGTGTCCCACGATTATCGGGGCGTGGGACACTCTGGTTTTTGCGAGCTTCTTCTGCAAGCAAAAATGCGCGCTCGGCAAGTACAGCACGGTCCACACGCTTCGTGTAGATCGCAGCGGTCTTGGGGTCGCTGTGCGACAGGTAGGCCATGACCTCATAGACCGAACCTGACGCTTGCGCGATTTGCTCGGCGCGGCGCTTGCGAATGCCATGCTGGGAACGCATTGCACGCATCTTGGGCTTCCCTTTCTCATCCAGCTCGGGATCGCCGTTATCATCGAGAATCGGCTCGCACATGCCCGCCGCGATGATCCATTTGCGAACAGCGTTGTCGAGAGATCCCGATGATGCAAACGGGTCGCCGTTCCTCTTCAGAAGATAGGCCGAAGCGTTCTCTGGAAGATTTGCGGCTTCCAGCATGAAGTTCCATGGCAGCGGGAGTTGGACCTCGGAAGATCCTTTTTTTGACGGCTGGAAGCGGATGTAGAGACGCTCATTCCGCGTCAATTCATGACGCGGTCCAAGTGTGTGCATGTCACCGATCCGACCTGCTGTCGCCTCGGCAAGAAGAAACCATCGGCGCGCCATTGTGCCCGGGCCGTGATACGCAAGAAATTTTTCTGCGTCAGCATCTGTCCAAGGTGTTGCACCACCCTTCTCCACATGATGACTCCTGACTTTGAAGATCGGACTATCGATCGGATAGCCCTTCTGCTCACCCCATCGGTAAGCGGCACGAAGAGCCTTAAGACAGGTATGCGCGGCCCCCGTGAGCACACCAAAGGAGTCGCGGATATGCGCGAACGCTTCGATCGGAAGATCACAGGTCATTTCACCCATGCGCTTCTTTTTGTTTGGCGAGGGAAAGCTGCACGCTTTAGTCAATCCGGTCGTGCGACCAGCAATTGTCGTAGCCCGTAAATTCCCGGCCTCGCCTTGCAACGTCATCCATTCGATATATTCTGCGCACAGTGCTTCGAGCGAGTATTTTGTGGGCTTTGGTTTCTCACTTAAGACAACCTTCAGCCCAGCCCGTGCGGCCACATAATGATCCTCAAAACGATCATGATGTGGTCCAACGGGAATTGTGATCTTTTTGGTCTTGTTCCCTTCCACGCGGACACGCCAGCGGGTCGACCCGGCCTGCGTTTTTTCTTCACACAGGCCGTCGTAAGTTTTATTGATCTTCATATTCCGTCTTCCCAGTCGCAGGCGATCTTCGCGTCGGAGGCGGCTTTCGACTTAGTGGAGGTTGCAAGTTGCCCAGTGGGCGCTTCATTTGTGTTTCCGGCGATATCGACCGAGAACGACCCATCCGGGTGGACGCGGACGATGCCGGGCTGGAGGCCGGAGGCGACCAGACTTTTCAGGACGTTTGAGATAGAGGCTTTGGTAGGTTGAGCTGCGGGCATGTGAGTTAACTTCCTTTGGACGGAAGAATAGTGGGTGCGTTACTTCCGTCCGAGTCGCGCCAAATAGAAGAAATGTGCGATTTTAATCGGGTTCCTGTTGATTTCCACTGAGAAGTGAGCCGGTTTAGCGAATAATTTCCACTGAGAA
>CALAXT010000038.1 GCA_937895435.1 uncultured Paracoccaceae bacterium
GCACCACAGATGGCTGCAGCGCCATCTGCCTTTGATGATATGGCTGCCAAAGCTGTTGCAGAACCTGTTGCAAGCGATTCTTGGGCGGATCAGATGGCCACCGACGGCAATGCGGGCCCATCCATCTTGGGCGATCCCCAAAAAACAGAAAACGCACAATCAACGCTGCGCGCTGATGTGCAGCGGGCGGAATTGGCGCGCGCGGCGGGCCAACAGATGGCCTATGCAATTTCGCAGCATAAAGATGGCCAAATTGAACTGACCCTGTCGCCCGAGGAACTTGGGCGCGTTCGCATGACATTGGTTCCGAGTGTTGAGGGTATGATGGTGAACATTCAAGCAGATCGTGATGAAACGCTTGAGATGCTGCGCCGCCATATCGAAAGCTTGGCATCTGAATTTCGGGATATGGGCTACAGCGATGTCTCTTTTGCCTTTGGCCAGCAGATGGGGCAAGGCCACACTGGGGCGCAAGCTGACCACTATTCTGAGGCGATGGGTCAAGCAGACGGGGGGGGAATTCCTGGCCGTAGCCTTGCCCAAAATTTGGCAGGCCAAGGGCTTGTGGCGCAGGCTGGCGCGCGTTTGACCGTCGCGGGTCTTGATTTAAGAGTGTGAGGGGAACTGGAATGGATGTCACTGCAACGCAGCCCTTGCAAGGGAATGCTGCGGCCTCGACAAATTCGGCGTCAAACGCGGTTATTAGCTCAGATTTTGAAACATTTCTGAAGATGCTGACAACCCAGATGCAAAACCAAGATCCTTTAAACCCAATTGAATCGTCTGATTATGCGGTGCAGTTGGCGACGTTTTCAGGTGTTGAGCAGCAGGTTCGCACCAACCAGCTTTTGGCTGATCTGGCCAATCAGATGGGGTCAAGCGGGTTGTCGCAGTTGGCCGGTTGGATCGGAATGGAGGCACGCGCGCCGGTTTCGGCCCAGTTTAATGGCAGCGCCCTTACGGTTTGGCCAAAACATGACAGCACGGCTGACAGGGCCGAATTGGTGGTGCGTGATTCTGTTGGTGCCGAAGTGGCGCGCCAGCCATTGGCACTTGGCACGGAAAGCCTAAGCTGGGATGGCAAGGGCGCGGATGGCGCAATACTGCCCGCAGGACGCTATCGGTTTGAGGTTCAGAGCTTCCGTGATGATGCCGTGCTAGATACGATCCCCGCCGAGGTCTACGTGCCCGTGATCGAGGCACGCATAGAGGATGGCCGCAGCGTATTGGTGGTGCAGGGCGATCAGGTGATTGGCACCGATGAAATTTCCGCGTTGCGCGACCCAGCGGCAGGTTAGCCGCAGCCCGGCGCCGGCCGTTTGGTGAGTATGCGTGGATAAAACGTGCAGCCCTAAAAATAGGTTTGCGTCAGCCAAACCCCGCCCAAAGCCAGTGCGCCCCCCAGCCCTACCAGCCCGACCGTTTGTGCGGCCCGCATCAGGGTATTTTGTGGTGCTGGTGATGATACACCATCGGTGCGTCCAATAAGCTGCGCCTCAACCAAGGCGGGCAGTTTGGGCCCAAACCGTGCCAAAACACGGGCCGTTTTTGCCAGATCGCGCAGCAGTGCTTTGGGGCCAACGTTTTGCTTGATGTATTCCTCGACCACTGGTTGGGCGACCTGCCAAATGTTGATCGATGGGTTTAATGACCGTGCCACGCCTTCAACCACCACCATGGTCCGTTGCAGCAAAATCAGCTCGGTCCGTGTTTCCATGCCAAAGCGTTCGGTTACTTCGAACAGATAGGCCAACAGCCGCGCCATTGAAATGCGTGTGGCATCCATGCCAAAGATCGGCTCACCCACAGCACGCAGCGCGCGGGCAAACTCATCAATGTCGCGATCTGCAGGCACATAGCCCGCTTCAAAATGCACCTCGGCCACACGTCGATAATCTTTGCGAATAAAGCCAAACAGAATTTCAGCGTAAACGCGTCGGGTGTATTCATCAATCCGGCCCATGATGCCGAAATCGAGCGCAATGATATCACCATTGGCGGCAACTTTTAGGTTGCCTTGATGCATGTCGCCATGGAAAAAACCATCGCGCAATGCGTGCCGCAAAAAAAGCTGCAACACGCGTTCGCCAAGTGCGGCGCGGTCATGGCCTGCGGCATCAAGTGCTGCATTGTCACCCAAGGGCAAGCCTTCGGCCCAGCCCAGGGTCATCACGCGGCGCCCTGACAAATCCCATTGGGCCATAGGCACCTGAAAGCAGGGATCATCTGTGGTATTTGCTGCAAATTCAGCCGCAGATGAAGCCTCAAGCCGCAGATCCAGTTCCCCCAAAACCACGCTTTCAAAATGACGGATCACATCTGTAGGGCGCAGTCGCCGGGCGCCGGGCAACAGCAACTCGATGATATGTGCTGCCAAATAAAACGCATCGATATCTTTACGAAATGCCCGCGAGATACCAGGCCGCAGCACTTTTACCGCCACCATCTTTCCGCTGTCGGCCAGATGTGCCCTGTGCACCTGCGCGATGGATGCTGCGGCTATTGGCTCGGAAAAGCTGCTGAAAATCGCATTGAGCGGCATCGCAAGTTCCGCTTCTACAATGGAAATTGCGGTGTCGCGTGAAAACGGTGGCAGCTTATCTTGCAGATAGCGCAGCTGTTCGGCCATCGTATCGCCCACCACATCGGGGCGGGTCGAAAGAATCTGGCCAAATTTTATATAAGCTGGTCCAAGCGCTGTCAGCGCACGTGTGGCGGGCGGCAGATTGGGGTCGCCGCGCAGGCCCAGCCATTTGAACGGCCAACCCAATATCCGAGCCACCAGCCGCAGCGCTGGTGGTGCATTGAAAGCTTGCAACACCACACTCATCGCGCCCGAACGTTCAAGCGTGGCGCCGGTGCGGATCAGCCGCCAGATATTATGGGGGCCGCGCACCTAGATTTTCCATCCTGAATGCAGAGCGGCCACGCCCATTGTCATATTGCGATATTTGGCTTGGCCAAACCCAGCATCGACGATCATCTGTAAGAACCTATCTTGATCAGGAAAGCGGCGGATCGATTCGACCAGATATTGATAGCTGTCACGATCACCTGCCACGATCTGCCCCATCACTGGGATCACATTGAACGAATAGCGGTCATAGGCCCATTGCAGCGCCGGATTTGGCAGCTGGCTAAATTCAAGCACCATCAAACGCCCGCCAGGGCGTAGCACGCGATAGGCCTCGGCTAAGGCGTCAGGGATGCGGGTAACGTTTCGGATGCCGAAGCTGATTGTGTAAACGTCGAATGAATTATCAGCAAAGGGCAGTGCCATCGCATCGCCCACCACCCATTCCAAACGGTTTGCCATGCTTTCGGCCTCGGCCCGTTGGGCCCCAGCTTGCAGCATGGATTCTGTCAGATCACACACAACGGCGCTTGCGCCCGGCGCCCGGTTTAAAAATCGAAACGCCACATCACCTGTGCCACCTGCCACATCCAGCAGCCGTTGATCGGGGCGCGGGGCCAGCCAATCCATCATCGCATCTTTCCAGATCCGGTGAATGCCGACAGACATCAAATCATTCATTACGTCATATTTTGACGCCACGCGGGTGAATACCCCATGGACCATTCCGGCCTTGGCCGTTTCATCTACGGTTTGAAACCCGAAATGTGTTGTGGCCGTGGTTGGGCCGTCATGTTCTGTCATATCTGCATTGCCGTTCGCTGTTCATCTATGTCTTATAGTCTGCCTGAGGCGTGATACAATGCGCCGCAGCCCCAGCGAGGACGTGATCATGCCTGAATTGCCCGAGGTTGAGACTGTGCGGCGTGGTCTGTTGCCTGTTATGGCCGGGCGTACGATCACGCATGCTGCCGTCAATCGCCCGGATTTGCGCTGGCCGCTGCCCTCAGACATGGCGGTGCGGCTGACGGGCCAACCCGTGATAGCCCTGCGGCGGCGATCAAAATATATTTTGGCAGATCTGGGGTCGGGTGAGACGCTGATCGTGCATTTGGGTATGTCCGGGCGCATGCTGATTTCGGATCCGGGTTCGGATCTGGGGGCTGGTCTGATGCCGGGCAAGGAGGCGGGGATATTTTACCATGACCATCCTGCCCCGCAAAAACATGACCATGTGGTGCTGACGATGGAGGGGGGTGCCCGCATCACCTTTAATGATGCGCGGCGGTTTGGTGCGATGGACCTGTGCGCAACCAATTTGCTCGGCGCACATAAAATGCTTGTTAATCTGGGCCCAGAGCCGTTGGGAAATGCATTTGATGAACCCTATTTGGCGGCGCGTTTGGCTGGGCGGATGACCCCGATCAAATCGGCACTGCTTGACCAGGGAATCATCGCGGGCCTTGGCAATATTTATGTGTGCGAGGCGCTGCATCGTGCTGGAATCTCGCCGCTGCGCCTGGCGGGAAGTTTGCGCCCAAAGGAGGTGGCTACTTTGGTGCCTGTGATCCGAACAGTGCTGGATGAGGCCATCGCAGCAGGGGGTTCATCGCTGCGCGACTACCGACAGGCTAATGGCGCGCTGGGCTATTTTCAGCATGGATTCCAAGCCTATGACCGGGCAGGCCAGCCCTGTCTGCGGCCGGGGTGCGGTGGTGAAATTGTGCGGGTGGTGCAGGCGGGGCGGTCATCATTCTTTTGTCCCAGCTGCCAAGTTGGCCCAGAGCTGGGCTAAAGCCGTTCTCAATCCGGGCATTCGGTGCTATCAGGCGCTGTTCCTTGCGAAAGAAATCCCCAGATGGCCTATGAGACAATTATTGTGGATATTGCAGATTATGTCTGCACAATCCGGTTGAACCGCCCAGATGCGCTGAATGCCATTAACAGCCGTATGTTGGGCGAATTGGCCACAGCTTTGCGCTTGGCTGATTGTGATAAATCGGTCCGCTGTGTGATTTTGACCGGATCGGAAAAGGCCTTTGCGGCCGGCGCAGATGTGCGTGAGATGGCTGATAAAAACTTTGTCGATGCGTTCTGCAGTGATCTTTACACCGCTGACAGCGATTCGATTTTGCGCGTGCGCAAACCCATCATTGCGGCCGTTTCGGGCTATGCGTTGGGGGGGGGCTGCGAATTGGCGATGATGTGCGATTTTATCATTGCGGCCGATACAGCAAAATTTGGTCAGCCGGAAATCAATCTGGGAATCATGGCCGGAATTGGTGGCACCCAGCGGCTGACGCGGTTGGTGGGGCGGTCAAAATCGATGGATATGCATCTTACTGGCCGGTTCATGGATGCGGCTGAAGCAGAGCGCTCGGGGCTGGTAAGTCGTGTGGTGCCTGCAAAAAAGCTGATGGAAGAGGCAATGGGGGCTGCCCAGAAAATCGTGCAGAAGTCTGCTGTGGCGGTGATGGCGGTAAAAGAATCGGTCAACCGTGCCGAAGAAACCAGCCTGCGCGAAGGTCTTTTGTTCGAACGTCGGCTGTTTCACGCCCTTTTTGCCACGGAAGACCAACATGAGGGCATGAGTGCCTTTTTAGAAAAACGCGAAGCCCAATTTCGCGATCGCTAGGCCAGACCATCCGCGCGGCTGCACTTTATTCGGGAAACCCCGTTGACTTGTCGCCCCCACGGGACTAGAGGAACGGCTTGAAATTCAACGAACTGACATCGGAAGCATATAAATGGCAAATTCGCCCCAGTCCAAGAAGCGCGCCCGTCAGAGCGAAACTCGTTTTGACGTGAACAAAGCGCGCCGCTCGCGCATCCGCACCTTCCTGCGCAAGGTCGAAGAAGCGCTGGCCTCTGGCAACCAGGAAACCGCCGCCGAGGCGCTGCGTTTGGCCCAGCCAGAACTGGCGCGCGGTGTGACTAAAGGTGTGCTGCACAAAAACACGGTTGCACGGAAAATGTCGCGGCTCTCATCGCGCGTTAAGTCACTTTCTGCTGTGGCTGCGTAAGCGTTAAGTATCTGAAAAATAATATGGATTTGGCGCCCCTTGGGGCGTCTTTTCTTTTTTGTGGCCAAGAATCGGTGCAGCCAAAATATCGTGACGGATTCGTGCCGTAAAACTCCGAGTCAACAGAGAAGATTTCTTGCAGATTGTTTCGATTGCTTGCTAGGATCAGCGTGCGATTCCAACCGCCTTGGGGGGACATGGCAACCCATCATTCTTGTTTTCAAAATCCGGAGCTGCCCTGGATCAGTCATGGAAACAGGAAAGACAGGGGGCACAGGGGCTCGGTCTGCCACCGATTCTCTTTCACTGGTGTTTTGCGTGGCCCCTAGGGCTGCAATAAGTGCAGGCGACATGTCCAATTGATTGATATCCTGACCAGCGGGCCTGCCGCTGGGTCTCTTGCTTTTTTAGGCAGGTTGCTTTGTGCAGCCGTCAGGAAATTTCCAAGGTGTGCGGTGGTCGCACCCGGCTCTGTTATTAAGACGCCGGTCAGACGTGACCAACAACATGCGGAAAGCGGAATTCAGGATGGCGACGGAAATTTGGGGCCAAGTGCGTGGAGAGCTGCTTGAAACGCTTGGCAAAAATACCTTTGTCACTTGGATTGAACCGCTTGCGCTCAGCAGTCTGCAAGACGGCGTGGCCAGCTTTGACGCGCCGACGACATTTCTTGGCAATTGGGTTGCACGCAATTATTCTGATCAGATCCGCCGTATTTTGGGCAAAGCCGGTGCGAGTGTTGATCGGTTAGAGTTTTCGGTGCCGCGCTCGGCTCCACGGCCCGCAGCCCGCACCCCACAGCCTGAAACGCGCGCAGCCCCACCACCCCGCCCCAGTGATGAGCCCGATTTGCCGGGCGCGCCGATTGATCAGCGCTTTACCTTTGATACCTTTGTGGTCGGCAAGCCGAATGAACTGGCCCATGCCGCTGCGCGCCGTGTGGCCGAGGGTGGCCCCACCAGTTTCAACCCACTGTTTCTTTACGGTGGCGTCGGTTTGGGTAAGACGCATTTGATGCATGCAATCGCGTGGGAGCTACACCAGCGTCAGCCACAGATGCGGGTGCTTTACCTGTCGGCTGAACAGTTCATGTATCGGTTCGTGCAAGCGCTGCGCGAGCGCCAGATCATGGACTTTAAGGAACTGTTTCGGTCGGTTGATGTGTTGATGGTAGATGATGTGCAATTCATCGCCGGGAAAGACAGCACACAAGAAGAATTCTTTCACACGTTCAACGCCTTGGTCGATCAAAACAAGCAAATTGTTATTTCCGCAGACCGTGCGCCGGGCGAGATTAAGGATCTAGAAGATCGAATTAAATCGCGTCTGCAATGTGGTTTGGTGGTTGATTTGCACCCAACTGATTACGAATTGCGTTTGGGGATTTTGCAGCAAAAGGTGCAGTTTTACTCCAATCAATACAGTGGTTTGACCGTAGCTGACGGTGTGTTGTCGTTTCTGGCCCATCGCATCACCAGCAATGTGCGTGTGCTTGAGGGTGCGCTGACACGGCTGTTCGCGTTTGCCAGCTTGGTTGGGCGTGAAATCACGCTGGAACTGGCTCAAGATTGTCTGGCCGATATCCTGCGCACCTCAGACCGGCGCGCAACGGTTGAGGAAATTCAGCGCAAAGTGGCTGATCATTACAACGTGCGGCTTTCCGACATGATCGGGCCAAAACGTGCGCGCGCCATTGCCCGGCCACGCCAGATGGCGATGTATCTGTCAAAACAGCTAACATCACGTAGTCTGCCTGAGATTGGGCGGCGGTTCGGGGGACGCGACCACACGACCATCATGCACGGGGTGCGCGTGATTGAGGATTTGCAGAAAACCGATCATCAGATCGCCGAAGATCTGCAAATGTTGCGTCGGCTCTTGGAAAGCTGATCGTTTTTTTTGCAATAGTCTTGCCAAAGTATCGCGTTCGGCTAGGGTCGTTCTCCCGGATGATGCGCCAGACGAAAGAGGGATAAGTTTCATGAAGATCAGCATTGAACGTGGCACGCTTCTCAAGGCCGTAGCTCAGGCGCAATCGGTTGTTGAGCGTCGCAATACGATCCCGATTCTGGCGAATGTGCTGATCGAGGCCGAGGGCGACAGTGTCAGCTTTCGCGCCACCGATCTTGACATTGAGGTGGTTGACCGCGTCAGCGCCCATGTCGAACGCGCCGGTGCCACAACCGTTTCAGCCGTTATGCTGCATGAAATTGTGCGCAAACTGCCCGATGGTGGCTTGGTTCAGCTGATTGATGATGGCGTGTCAGGGCGGTTGAATGTTCAATGTGGGCGCTCCAGCTTTGCGCTGGCAACCTTGCCGCGCGAAGATTTTCCTGTGATGGCGAGTTCGGAATATGCGTCAAATTTTTCGGCGCCAGCGGGGGTTTTGCGGCGGCTGTTTGATAAATCGAAATTTGCCATTTCTACCGAAGAAACCCGGTACTATCTGAATGGCGTCTATATGCATGTGGCAACAGGCGAAGATGGCCCAGTGCTGCGCTGTGTGGCGACCGATGGTCACCGCTTGGCCCGGATTGATGCGCCGCTGCCCGACGGAGCGGCTGATATGCCGGGCGTGATCGTGCCACGCAAAACGGTTGGCGAATTGCGCAAGCTGCTGGATGATGATTCGGCAACCATTGCCGTTTCCGTGTCTGAGACCAAGGTGCGCTTTGCGACGGCCGAAATCACCCTGATTTCCAAGGTTATTGATGGCACATTCCCAGATTACACACGCGTGATTCCGATGGGCAATTCCCGCCGGCTTGAGGTGGACGCTGCCGAATTTGCCAAAGCTGTTGACCGGGTCGCAACAATTTCATCGGAACGCTCGCGTGCGGTGAAGCTGGTGCTTGAGGAAGACCGGATGGTGCTGTCAGTAAATGCCCCCGAATCGGGTCATGCTGAAGAAGAGCTGGCGGTTGCTTATGGCGATGAGCATTTGGAAATTGGTTTTAACGCAAAATACCTGTTGGAAATTGCCAGCCAGGTTGACCGCGAAAATGCTGTTTTCATGTTTAACACGTCTGCAGATCCCACCCTGATGCGTGAGGGCAATGACACCAGCGCGGTCTATGTTGTGATGCCAATGCGCGTGTGACGCGCCGATTTGGTTGCGCCCAGCAAGGCTGTGCCTGATGGCGGGTATCGAAAATCTAACTTTGTCGCATTTCCGTTCGCATCGGCGGGCGGAAATGCAGTTAGACGGCAGGCCTGTTGCGCTTTTTGGCGCAAATGGGGCAGGTAAAACCAATATTTTGGAAGCCGTGTCGCTGCTATCGCCGGGGCGGGGGTTGCGGCGTGCGATGGCCGAAGATCTGGCCCGCCGTCCCGAGGCTTTGGGCTGGAAAATCACCGCACGCTTTGGTGCTGGCGCCTCGGCGGCGCTGCAAGATCTGGCAACATGGGCCGAGCCGGGCCGCAGCCGCGATGTGCGGATTAATGGCAAAGCAGCGACCCAATCGGCACTGGCGCAAGTGGTGCGTATGGTCTGGCTTGTGCCCGCAATGGATCGGTTGTGGATTGAGGGGGCCGAGGGACGGCGGCGGTTTTTGGATCGGCTGACGCTGAGCCTTGCGCCCGATCACGCCGATCTTGCGTTAGCTTATGAAAAGGCAATGCGCGAACGCAATCGGCTGTTGAAAGATCAGATCACTGATCCTGGTTGGTATCAGGCGCTTGAGGCGCGGATGGCTGCATCTGGTGCTGGGCTTATGGCCAACCGCCGTCACGCTGTGGCCCGCCTGATGGCCGCGCAAAATGCAGGCCAAAGCGCCTTTCCCACTGCCGATCTTGTTCTCATTGGCCCGCAGGCGGATCCCATGCCAATGTCTGAGGCTGACTTGGCCACCGCCTTGGCCGAAAGCCGCCGCCGCGATTTGGCGGCAGGGCGCAGCCTGACTGGGCCGCATCGTGCGGATCTTGGTGCCATTTTTCGGGCCAAGGGTATGCCCGCGGCGCAATGTTCAACCGGTGAGCAAAAGGCCCTGTTGATCGCGCTTTTGCTGGCCAACGCTCGGGCGCTTTGGCAAGACACTGGCACGGCCCCGATCTTGCTGCTGGATGAGGTTGCTGCTCATCTTGATTCCAACCGTCGCGCGGCGCTTTATGACGAACTGTTGGGGCTGGGTGCGCAGGCCTTTATGACGGGCACTGGGGCTGAGCTGTTCGACAGTCTGGCAGGGCAGGCGCAGTATTTTGAGGTTGTTGACCAAGAGGGCCTGTCAACCGTTCTAGAAAAGGACGGTACATGACCGTTTCGTTGGATGAGCTGTTGTTTTACGCCGGGGCTATGGTGGTGCTGTTTTTGACGCCCGGCCCCGTTTGGGTTGCGCTTTTGGCGCGTGCGATGTCGGGTGGGTTTCAAGCGGCTTGGCCAATGGCGGTCGGGGTGGCGTTGGGCGATCTGATCTGGCCGCTTATTGCGATCTTTGGGCTAAGCTGGATTGTTGCGCAGGTCGCAATCTTTTTGCTTGTGCTGCATTGGGTGGCGGCGGGCACTTTTGTCGTGATGGGGGCGCTGCTGATCCGGGCTGCTGATCGGGTTGTCAGCACTGAAAGCCGGCTGACAGCCCCCGGCCGCTGGGCAGGGTTTGCCACTGGAATTGCTACGATTGTTGGCAACCCCAAAGCCATTTTATTTTACATGGGTGTCTTGCCTGGTTTCTTTGATCTGACCCATGCCACGGCGGCTGATGCAGGTGCGATCGCGGCGATTTCTATGTTAATCCCAATGGTGGGCAACCTGATTTTGGCGGCGTCGATCGGTCGGGCCCGCAGTCTGCTAACGCGGCCCAACACGTTGCGGCGGATCAATCAGATTGCAGGTGGGTTGATGATGCTGGTCGGTGTGGCCATCGCCCTGAGCTGATACTAAATATTGTGTCCAAGGCGTGACAATCCCCTGACAAGCGGCTATAGATCAGGCTAGAATTCAAGGATTGCCTGCATGAGTGATACGACCAGCCCAACCGAAGAATATGGCGCAGAATCTATTAAGGTTCTCAAAGGCTTGGATGCCGTTCGGAAACGTCCCGGTATGTATATCGGTGACACCGATGATGGCTCGGGCCTGCATCATATGGTCTATGAGGTTGTCGACAACGGTATTGATGAGGCCTTGGCTGGACATGCGGACGCCGTCAATGTGAAAATCCATGCCGATTCCAGCATATCTGTCTCGGATAATGGGCGGGGCATCCCAACGGATATCCACGCAGGCGAGGGTGTTTCTGCCGCCGAGGTTATCATGACCCAGCTGCATGCCGGCGGAAAATTTGACCAAAACAGCTATAAAGTGTCGGGCGGTCTGCATGGCGTGGGCGTGTCGGTTGTGAATGCGCTGTCGGATTGGCTGGATCTGCGTATTTGGCGCAACGGCAAAGAACATTACGTGCGGTTTGAACGTGGGGATACGGTGATCCCGCTCAAGGTTGTGGGCGATGCCAACGGCCGTCGTGGCACTGAAGTTCGGTTTCTGGCCTCGACCACGACATTTTCAAATCTGGAATACAGCTTCAAAACATTGGAAAATCGCCTGCGCGAATTGGCGTTTTTGAATTCGGGCGTGCGGATCATTTTGGAGGATGAACGCCCGGCTGAACCGCTGCGCTCTGAGCTGTTTTATGACGGTGGCGTGCGCGAATTCGTCCGCTATCTTGACCGTTCTAAATCGTCGCTGATCCCTGACCCGATCTATATTACCGGTGAGCGTGGTGGCATTGGCGTTGAAGTCGCGATGTGGTGGAACGACAGCTATCACGAAACGGTGCTGCCCTTTACCAATAACATCCCACAGCGCGATGGTGGCACTCATATGGCAGGCTTTCGTGGCGCGTTGACCCGCACCATCAACAGCTATGCCCAAAGCTCGGGCTTGGCCAAGCGCGAAAAGGTGGATTTTACCGGTGACGACGCCCGCGAGGGGCTGACGTGTGTTTTGTCGGTCAAAGTGCCTGATCCAAAATTTTCCAGCCAAACCAAAGACAAATTGGTGTCTTCTGAGGTGCGGCCCGCGGTTGAAAACCTGGTGAACGAAAAGCTCTCTGAGTGGTTCGAAGAAAATCCAGGCCCCGCCCGTC
Source organism: uncultured Paracoccaceae bacterium (assembly GCA_937895435.1). Lineage (GTDB taxonomy): Bacteria > Pseudomonadota > Alphaproteobacteria > Rhodobacterales > Rhodobacteraceae > CALAXT01. Next base: position 11,958 of record CALAXT010000038.1, read on the forward strand.
ATATCGTCGGCAAGATTGTTGAGGCGGCGCTGGCGCGTGAAGCGGCCCGCAAGGCGCGCGAACTCACCCGCCGCAAGACTGCGATGGATGTGGCCAGCCTGCCCGGAAAATTGGCTGACTGTCAGCAAAAAGATCCAGCCCTGTCTGAAATCTTTCTGGTCGAGGGTGATTCGGCTGGTGGGTCGGCAAAACAAGGCCGGTCGCGTGCAAACCAGGCCGTTTTGCCCCTGCGTGGTAAAATCTTGAACGTCGAGCGGGCGCGGTTTGACCGTATGCTGGCCAGCCAAGAAATTGGCACGCTGATCACGGCACTGGGTACTGGCATTGGCCGTGATGAGTTCAATGTGGCCAAGCTGCGCTATCATAAAATCGTCATCATGACAGATGCCGATGTTGACGGCGCACATATCCGCACGCTGTTGCTGACGTTCTTTTTCCGGCAAATGCCAGAAATCATTGAGGGTGGGTATCTTTATATCGCCCAACCACCACTTTACAAAGTGGCGCGCGGCAAATCCGAGGTCTATCTGAAAGACCAATCTGCGTTAGAAGATTATTTGATTCAACAGGGTGTTGATGGGGCAGCTCTGCGTTTGGGCAATGGCGAGGTTATCGCCGAAGCCGATTTGGCCCGCGTGGTTGATGAGGCGCGACAGGTTCGCCGGTCGTTGCAGGCCTTTCCTACCCATTATCCGCAGCGCATCTTAGAGCAATCTGCCATTGCCGGCGCTTTGGTCGCCGGGCGCATTGATGCAGATGCCCAAGGTGTGGCCGATGATGTGGCGCGCCGTCTGGATCTGGTCGCCCAGGAATATGAGCGTGGCTGGTCAGGTCGCCCAACCCAAGACCACGGCCTGCGTTTTTCGCGGCTGCTGCGTGGCGTTGAAGAGGTGCGAACGCTTGATGGTGGCGCGCTCCGTTCGGGTGAGGCGCGACGGTTGGCCAGCCATACCAAGACCCTGCAAGAGGTCTATACACTGCCCGCCACGTTGGTGCGCAAAGACCGTGAACAGCTGATCCATGGCCCGGTCGAACTGCTGGATGCCATTCTGGCCGAGGGCGAAAAGGGCCTGTCACTTCAACGCTACAAAGGCTTGGGTGAAATGAACCCTGAACAGTTGTGGGAAACCACGCTGGACCCAGATGCCCGCACCCTGCTGCAGGTGAAAATTGATGATCTGGCCGAGGCAGATGACATTTTTACCAAGCTGATGGGCGATGTGGTTGAGCCACGGCGTGAGTTCATTCAAACCAATGCGCTGAATGTAGCGAATTTGGATTTTTGATCTGATCTTTCGCAGAATTCTGCGCAGTTTTCCAAGCAACGGGCCCGCATCATTGCGGGTCAGTAAAATATCCAAGGAACTCTGACAGTTTTTCTGTCGGAAGGGTCATTGGCGTAATTTCAAAGCGCGCCATGCGGCCAACACATTCGATTGGTTGAAAAAAGTTCTCAACCCAGTGATAGAATTTTCTGGGGTTATAATCGTCGAACAAAACTGTAACGGGCCGCGTGATGTGCAACGGGATCGTTATGAAACAGGCCACTCGAAACTGCCTATGGACCAAACCGTCTTGTTTTTGCTTGATGATCAATGGGTCTGCTGCCAGACGAACCTTCGCTCAACCTCAAAGACTTTGCATGCCTGCTTGGATGATCAAAGCGGCTAAGATTGGCACTTTTCGCGTTTTGACGTTGCAGATGTCGGTTCAATATCAGCATCTGCAGTTCCCCCGACGGCTTGCAAAAGGCTGATCAGGCCGGTGAACTGCTGGCCCAACGGGTTTGTTTTGCGCCAGACGAGGCCGATGGTACGGCTGGGGCGGGGGGTGGGCAAGCGGGCGACAGAGACCTCGGCCCGGCCGGTTTCAATGGCAAGGGCCATTTGTGGGATCAGCGTGACGCCTATGCCAGCTTGGACCATCTGCACCAGCGTTGACAGTGAACTGCCTTCCATCAAATCGCGGGGGGCGGCGGCGGACAGTTTGCAAAACGACAAGGCCTGATCGCGGAAACAATGCCCCTCTTCCAGCAGCAGCAGGCGCATTGTTCCCAGGGTCTCGGGGTTTGGCACGGGTTTCCCTTTGTCAGCTGCCGGGCGGACCAGCACGAATTCTTCGGCAAAAAGTGGATGTTCGGCCAATGAGGGTTCTGACACTGGCAGTGCCATGATGGCCACATCAAGCCGCCCGGCATTCAAATCTGCCACCAGCTTTTGCGTCACCGCCTCGCGTGGGCGCGGGTCAAGCTGGGGATAGTGGGTTGAAAGGGCCTGAATGATCTTGGGCAGAAAATACGGGGCGACGGTTGGAATAACGCCGATGCGTAGTGGCCCGGACAGTATGCCGGTTGAAGCCCGTGCAAGGTTTTCAAGTTCGTCCACCGATCGCAGGATGTCGCGTGTGCGTTCGGCAAAAGCTTCACCCAGTGGGGTCAGGCGGATTGTGCGCGTGCTGCGTTCTATCAGCTGGGCACCCAAAATTTCTTCCAGCTCTTTCATCTGCAAGGATAGTGCGGGTTGCGACACTGCGCTGACGGCCGCTGCCCGCCCAAAATGGCGTTGCTGTGCCAGGGCTTCAAAATAGCGCAGATGACGGATTGAGATTTTATTCATAAGAAAAACATATAACAGCCATTTGAAAATGAAAATTCTTTTTATTGATGGGGCGTGATAGTGTCACGCGCAGGGTTGCATCTGGCGCCCGCGCAGCTGTGCGCAGCGCAAGGCAAGAGTGTGACCAAGAAACCTTATCCGGAGAGCTGACATGGACGGAAATGATGTAAAATCGGCGGGAAAATGCCCCGTCATGCATGGCGCGATGACCGCAACTGGCACTTCTGTCATGGATTGGTGGCCGAACGCGCTGAACTTGGATATTTTGCACCAGCACGATACAAAAACGGCACCAATTGAGGGCTTTGACTATCGTAAAGCGCTGGAAAATTTGGATGTTGACGCGCTGAAGGCCGACATGGTGGCGCTGATGACTGACAGCCAGGATTGGTGGCCGGCCGATTGGGGTCATTATGGTGGGTTGATGATCCGGATGGCTTGGCATGCGGCTGGGTCTTATCGTGTGTCTGACGGGCGTGGTGGGGCTGGCACCGGCAATCAGCGTTTCGCGCCGCTGAACTCTTGGCCGGATAACACCAACCTTGATAAGGCCCGCCGCCTGCTGTGGCCGATCAAAAAGAAATATGGCAACAGCGTCAGCTGGGCTGACCTGTTCATTTTGGCTGGAAACGTCGCGTATGAATCGATGGGGCTGAAAACCTTTGGTTTTGGGTTTGGCCGCGCTGATATCTGGCATCCCGAAAAAGATATTTACTGGGGTTCTGAAAAAGAATGGCTGGCCCCGTCTGATGCGCGCTATGACGATGTGAACGATCCGGCCACCATGGAAAATCCATTGGCGGCTGTGCAGATGGGCCTGATTTATGTGAACCCTGAGGGTGTGAACGGCCAGCCCGATCCGCTGAAAACCGCAGGTCAAGTGCGCGAAACCTTTGCGCGTATGGCGATGAATGACGAAGAAACCGTGGCGCTGACCGCGGGTGGCCACACTGTGGGTAAGTCGCATGGTAATGGCCGCGCCGAAAATCTGGGCCCAAGCCCTGAGGGTGCCGATATCTCTGAACAAGGCATGGGCTGGATGAATCACACCACCCGCAGCGTTGGGCGTGATACCATGACATCGGGAATTGAAGGCGCTTGGACAACCCACCCGACCAAATGGGACAGCGGCTATTTTGATCTGCTGCTCGGCTATGAATGGGAGCTGAAAAAATCACCAGCGGGTGCTTGGCAGTGGGAGCCTGTCAACATCAAGGAAGAAGACAAACCGGTAGATGTTGAAGACCCGTCCATCCGTTATAATCCCATTATGACCGATGCAGATATGGCCATGAAGATGGATCCGGAATATCGCAAGATTTCTGAGCGGTTCCATGCTGACCCAGCTTATTTCTCAGAGGTTTTCGCCCGCGCTTGGTTTAAGCTGACCCACCGCGATATGGGGCCGAAAGTGCGGTATTTTGGCCCCGAAGTTCCAGCCGAAGACCTGATCTGGCAAGATCCTATTCCGGCCGGCAAGGTGGATTATGATGTGGCCGCGGTTCGCGCCAAAATTGCTGCTGCAGGTCTGTCGGTTTCTGACATGGTTGCCACCGCATGGGACAGCGCCCGTACCTTCCGCGGGTCTGACATGCGTGGAGGTGCCAATGGTGCACGCATCCGTCTGGCGCCGCAAAAAGATTGGGTTGGAAATGAACCCGAGCGTCTGGCCCGTGTCTTGGCGGTGCTTGAGCCGATTGCAGCCGCCAGCGGTGCATCGCTTGCCGATGTGATCGTGCTGGCCGGTAGCATGGGGGTGGAACAGGGCGCCAAAGCTGCGGGCTTTGACGTCGTGGTGCCATTTGCGTCGGGGCGGGGTGACGCCAGCGCGGAGCAAACGGATGTCGAATCTTTCGCGGTGCTGGAACCGATCGCTGATGGCTATCGCAACTGGGTGAAGAAAGACTTTGTGGTTAGCCCCGAAGAACTGATGCTTGATCGCAGCCAGCTGATGGGTTTGACCGCTCATGAAATGACCGTTTTGGTTGGGGGTATGCGGGCGCTTGGTACCAACCACGGCGGCACAGCGCATGGCGTTTTCACAGATCGTGTTGGCACGCTTAGCACTGATTTCTTTACCACACTGACCGATATGGCCTATAAATGGGTGCCCAAGGGCGAAAATCTCTATGAGATCGTCGATCGCCGCAGCGGGGCGGTTAAATTCACCGCAACGCGGATTGATCTTGTGTTTGGGTCAAACTCAGTTCTGCGCGCCTACGCTGAAATCTACGCACAAGATGATGCGGCAGAGCGGTTCGTGCACGATTTTGTTGCGGCTTGGACCAAAGTGATGAATGCAGACCGGTTTGATCTGGCCTGAATAAAACGGCCCCCCCCCTGGTTTGTCTGGCCAGGGGGGGGTGCTTATCCGCGTGGTGCTGCGGCGCGGCGCAGCCGGTCGTTGATCGCTCGGCCAAGGCCGATTTCTGGGATGGGCGCTACAACAATTTGCCCCAACGTGCCGGTATTGTTTCGCTGGGCCAAAGCATCAGCTTGATGCAACATGTCAAAAAGATTGGCGGCGGCCTCGACCAGATCACCTGTGGGCGACAGGTTCAGGTCTGCGCCAGCACACTCGGTGCCAAACCCCAGCCATATGTCGTCCGCGCCTTGACGCGCCTGTGCCTCTAGGCGCACCGCAGCACCCGGTGCATAATGCGATGCAAGTTGACCTGGTGCTGTTGGCCGTGCAGTTGCTGCATCTTCCAAAGGCGCCGCTGTCAACAACGCATGCCCCAGACAGGATTCAATCGCTTCGATTGCGATGCCGCCGGGGCGCAACAGCCGGGCAGGGCCTGTCATTTCAACGATGGTTGATTCGACCCCAACTGTGCAGGGCCCTGCTGCAATCACCGCTGCAATCCGCCCTGACAGGCCCGCCAGCACATGTTCACTGCGCGTTGGGCTGATCTGCCCCGACGGGTTGGCCGAGGGTGCTGCCAATGGCCCACCAAATTGCGCCAGCAATGCGTGTGCAACAGGATGCGCGGGCACCCGCACCGCGACACTGCCCAACCCTGCTGTCACCAAAGCTGAAAGCCCAGCATCGGGTTGGATCGGCAGCACAAGTGTCAGGGGGCCGGGCCAAAACTGGGCGGCCAGTGCCTCGGCCTCGGGGGTCATGACCGCTATTTTGCGGGCAGTGGCGACGTCAGATACATGGACAATCAGGGGGTTGAAGGCCGGCCGATTTTTTGCGGCAAAAATCCCCGCGACAGCGCGATCATTGCACGCATCCGCCGCAAGCCCGTAAACTGTTTCCGTGGGTATTGCCACCTGTTGGCCCGCGCGCAACAGGTGGGCGGCAAGTGCCAACCCTTGGGGCGTTGCGGGCAGGGTTTGGGTGGGTGTCATGCGTCTGATCCGGTTCATGGGTTGTGCGGCAGGTCAGATGCGGTGATAACCCGCCCCAACTGCGCTGCCAACTGTGCAATATGGCAATGCGTGGCCCTGAAACACCCAAACCCAACTAGGAAAAGCGATGATCCAGCCGCTGATCTATCCACATACTCTTCCGCCTGCTGTGGGGCAAATGCAGGCGGTGGCGCCGGGAGTTTTTTGGATCAGAGTGCCGCTGCCTTGGGTTTTAGACCATGTCAACGTCTATGCGCTGGAAGATGCGGACGGCTGGACCGTGATTGATACCGGCCTTGATACCCCTGACACGCGCGCGCTTTGGCAGGCGCTTTTGCAAGGGCCGTTGGGCCAAAAGCCCGTGCGGCGGGTCATTGTGACCCATCACCATCCTGACCATGTTGGGCTAGCCGGCTGGTTTCAGGCCCAAGGTGCTGAGCTTTGGATGCCACGCACCGGTTGGCTGATGGCCCGCATGATGGTGTTGGATGATCAACCGCTGCCACTGCCCCAAACGCTTGATTTTTGGCACGCGGCCGGAATGGACGCTGACCAACTTGCGGCAAAGGCACAGCAGCGCCCGACAAACTATACTGATATGGTGTGCCCCCTGCCGCTGGGATATCGCCGACTTCAACAAGGTGACATGTTAGATTTGGCAGGCCGGCGCTGGCAGGTGCACATGGGGCATGGGCATGCGCCCGAACATGCCACGCTTTGGTCAGAAGATGGCACAATCGTCATCGGGGGCGACCAGCTCTTACCGAGCATTTCGCCCAATCTTGGTGTTTATGCGACTGAACCCGATGCAGACCCGGTGGGTGAATGGCTGGAGAGTTGCAGCCGGTTAAAACACTTGGCCACTCAGACCCAGTTGGTTTTGCCAGGCCATAAATTGCCCTTTTCGGGCCTTTTGACCCGGCTTGGCCAGTTAGAGGCCAACCATTTTGAGACGCTGGATAGGCTTTATGATCATCTGGTCCAACCGCAAACGGCTGTCGCGTGTTTTCCAGCACTGTTTCGCCGCAAAATTGGGGCATCAAATTATGGTTTGGCCTTGGTCGAAGCCGTTGCCCATCTGAACCATCTCTATCAGGCTGGCCGTATCACACGCCAACGTGACACACGGGGTGTTTGGCAGTGGCAACAAACGCCAGTAACAGTGGCCACAGCAGACGTATCAGCAAGAAAAAGCGACGATTGGCCGCGTGACAGCGCAATCTGAATCAGGTAAACGCAAAAAAGTAATGAGAGGGAGCGTCTGACATGGGCGAATACAAACACGGCAGCATGGACATTTCCGAGCAGGAAAAGACCTTTGATGGGTTCATTAAAATGGTTACGCGTGGGGCCATTTTGACGATTGCCGTCCTGATTTTCATGGCGCTGGTAAACAGCTAAGCCAAGTCTCAGGGAGGCGCGCAAATGCTGGCCCGCCTGATCTTATGGTTTGGTTTGTCGCTGTTTCTTGTGGGCTGTGGCGCGCCATCAGTCTGGGCGCCAGATGACGCCGTGCGCGCGGCGGCTTATCGTGATCCTGCTGCCCCGTCTTTGACACTGATCACGGTTATCAACAACCGCAGTGGCGATGGAGCGCATTCAGCGTTGTTGGTCAACGCATCGCAGCGCGTGCTGTTTGACCCGGCAGGCAGTTGGTATCATTCACGCGCGCCGGAACGAAATGATGTCTTCTATGGCATGACCCCGCGCATGGTTGAAATTTATACTGATTATCATGCCCGCGAAACACATCACGTTGTGATGCAAACGTTGCTGGTTTCCCCAGAAACGGCCCAAGAGGTCTTGCGGCGGGTCGAAACATATGGCGCGGTATCCCAGGCACTTTGCGCCCGCAGTGTTTCCTCAATTCTGCGCGGTTTGCCGGGGCTTGAGGGGCTGGGTGGCACACCATTGCCACTGCGGTTGATGCGGAAATTTGACCGCCTGCCCAATGTGCAGACCACCAAGATATTTGATGATGACCCTGCAGATCACAGTGCCAAGCTTGCGCCAGTGGTGATGCGTGGGCAATGACCCCGCCCGCGGCGTTTCAGATCAGCCAGGGTCTGGCGCCTTTTGAAAAAGCTGCTGCGGCGCTGCTGTATTGGCAGGCTTTTGCACCGAAAATTGGCCGGGTTTTGCGGCCAGATCATCGGGCGCTGTTCTATATCGCCCATATCATGCGCCCTGATCATGTTATCGTTGCGCGTGATTTGGCGGATGCAAGCGTTTTGGGGATTGCTGGGTTTCGCAGCCCGCTGGGTGCTTTTGTCGATGGGACAGGCCCAGATTTGCGCCGGGCTTATGGGCGTTTTAGTGGGGCGTGGCGCGCGGCGCTATTGGCCAGCCTGCCGCATGATGTCGAAAATAAACGCTTTTTGTTGGATGGTTTGGTTGTGCATCCGCATGTGCGTGGTCAAGGCATTGGCGGGGCGCTGCTTGGCGCCATTTGTGCTGAGGCGGAATTGCGCGGCTATGACGCTGTCCGTCTGGAAGTTGCTGCCGCTAATCCACGTGCCCGCGCGCTTTATGAACGTGTGGGCTTTCGGGTGGTGGCCAGCCAGACAATTGGCTGGCAGCGCCTGTTTTTTGAGTGTGACCGCACCCTCACGATGGTGCGGGACCTGCATGGGGCGGGTTAATCGAAAATATGCACGGCGCGGCCCAGCGTAACAAAAGCGCGTGCAGTGCGGGTGCGGGCGAGTGTGGCGATGTCATCGTCGGATGCTGCGACCAGTAGAGGTGACATACGCCGATCAAACTGCCGCAAAAAATGATGTGCTGCATCGCGAAACACCACATCTTGGCGCAAACGGGCCGCAATCACGGCCAAAATTTGTGCGCTTTGTGGGGTTTCAATGGTTAAAAACAGCCCCCCTCGTTCCCCACGGCCAAAGCTGCGCCAATCGTTTGGTGCAACGTCCGGCTGACCGGGCGCGGCGGTCGAAAATCCATGCGTTTGCATCAGGCCCAAAACGTCCTGAGCCGCGCGTATCAGCGGACCCGCCGTTTGGTTGGCCATGGCGATGGTCATCGCACGCCCTGCGCCCATATCCAGCGCCTCAAGTAAATCGGGCCAGGACAGCGGCGTGGGTTCTGGCTCGTGTTGCATGGCGAAGGGCAGTTGAGTTTGGGTTTCAGCAGGTGTTGGGCGGGCTGGCGGCGTGTCTGCGGCTGGGGGTAATTGGGCAGCGCGTGGCTGGGGCGCGCTAACTGTTGGGCTGGAATGCGGGCGCAAATTTTGCCCCATATCGCGCGTTTTTGCTGCTTTGCGCATCTTGGCCAAACTTGTCTCAAGCTGCCTGAGTTCGGCGCGCACTTCCCGCAGGCTCAGGCTGACAGCGGCACCATAGCCCAGCAAAAGCACCGGCACGAGCGCGGCCAGCAGCCGCAACCCAGCCCCAGATTGCCCTGTGTGCAGCGGGTTCATTAAATGGTGCAGCCCTGCGCCTGCCAACCAAACCATGCCACAGGCCAAAGCGGTGATTTCAGGCAGCCCAAATCTGGCCCGCGGTGGGGCGCTTTGGCCAAAGCGGTCTGGCCCGATATCAAACGAATCAGGCGAGTTTGCGCGTGAAAGATCAGGTGCGTCTTCCTGCATTTTAGGGCCGCCTTTGTGCCGTTGGGGCCGGGCTGCAAAAGATCAGACGTAAAGGATGTTCAAAACTTCATAGCTGCGTTCACCGCCGGGTGTTTTGACCACAACGCTGTCACCGGCATCCTTGCCAATCAAGGCCCGTGCTAAGGGCGAGCGGATATTGAGCAAGCCATTTTCAATATCGGCCTCTGCTTCACCCACGATCTGATAGGTTTTTTCTTCATCGGTATCTTCGTCAACCAATGTGACGGTCGCCCCAAATTTAATCGCGCCAGAAAAGCGGGTAGGGTCGATCACCTCGGCCAACGACAGCAGCGATTCCAGCTCTTTTATTCGGCCCTCAATAAAGCTCTGCTTTTCGCGGGCGGCGTGGTATTCGGCGTTTTCTGAAAGATCGCCATGCTCGCGCGCCTCGGCAATTGCGCGAATGACGGCGGGGCGTTCAACTGATTTCAGTTGACGCAATTCCGTATCCAACGCGGTATGCCCAGTCCGGGTCATCGGTATCTTTTCCATCGCACCATCCGCCTTAAATGATCCAAGCGCCACGGCTGCCCGTGGCGCTTTGTAAAACGCTTTCAAACACCTGACCCGACCCGTGCAAAGATTGCAAGCGTTTCGAGGGCGCTGGCGGCTATTTCATGCCGCATGCAAGCGGTTTGATTGCGCAGCATATGCCAGATGATTGACCCATAGACCGCGCTTGGGCTAACGCTGTGCGGGAATAAGATGACAAGACAAGGGGAACCCAAAGATGCCCGATAGCATGCGCGAATCGATGGAATATGATGTTGTGATCGTGGGCGCTGGCCCGGCAGGCTTGTCGGCTGCGATTCGCCTGAAACAACTTGACCCTGATATGTCTGTTGTCGTGCTGGAAAAGGGTTCTGAGGTCGGCGCACATATTTTGTCGGGTGCAGTGCTGGACCCAGTTGGGTTGAACGCTCTGATCCCTGATTGGAAAGAGCGTGGCGCGCCAATTACGGTACCTGTGGCTGATGACAATTTTTACATGCTGGGCGAGGCGGGGCAAATCCGCATTCCCAATTGGCCTATGCCGGGGCTGATGTCGAACCACGGAAATTATATTGTTTCGATGGCCAATGTCTGCCGTTGGATGGCCGAACAGGCCGAGGCGTTGGGTGTCGAAATTTTTCCCGGCATGTCCTGCTCAGAGCCGGTATTTGCCGAAGATGGTACCTTGCGCGGGGTGGTTGCGGGGGAATTTGGCCGCCAATCTGATGGCACCCCGGGCCCTGCGTATGAGCCGGGCATGGAGCTTTTGGGAAAATATGTTTTTCTGGCAGAGGGTGTCAGGGGGTCGTTGTCAAAACAGATGATTGCGCGGTTTGCCCTGTCAGATGGGCATGAGCCGCAGAAATTTGGCCTTGGCATGAAAGAGATCTGGGAAATTGATCCCGAAAAGCACCGCTTGGGCAGCGTGACGCATACGATGGGCTGGCCGCTGGGCAGCAACGCGGGTGGTGGATCGTTTATCTATCATATTGATAACAATCAGGTCTATGTGGGCTTCGTGGTGCATCTAAACTACGAAAACCCACATCTATTCCCTTACATGGAGTTCCAGAGATTTAAGCACCACCCGATGGTGGCCGAGCTGTTGAAGGGTGGCAAGCGCGTGGCTTATGGCGCGCGGGCCATTTCTGAGGGCGGCTGGCAATCGATCCCCAAGGTGGCCTTTCCGGGGGGCGCCTTGTTGGGCTGCTCGGCCGGTTTGGTGAATGTGCCGCGGATCAAGGGCAACCATAACGCTATGCTGTCAGGTATTGCGGCGGCCGAAGCCGCGCACAGCGCCCTTCGGGCCGGGCGGTCAAGTGATACGCTTGAGGCCTATGAAACCGCGCTGCGCACTGGCCCGATCGCAAAAGACTTGAAAAAGGTGCGTAACGTCAAACCGCTTTGGTCCAAATTTGGTCTGTTGCCATCGCTGATCGGCGGCGGGCTGGACATGTGGACAAACAGTCTGGTGGGGCTGTCGCTTTTTGGAACGCTGAAACACGGTAAATCTGATGCGGCGGCGACTGGCTTGGCACGTGATCATGCGCCGATTGCCTATCCAAAGCCCGATGGGGTTCTGAGCTTTGATCGCCTGACCAACGTTGCCTTTAGCTTTACCAACCACGAAGAAAGCCAACCCGCGCATCTGACCTTGGCCAATGCGGATCTGCCGATCACCGTGAACTTGCCGCAATATGGCGAACCGGCGCAGCGCTATTGCCCCGCCGGTGTTTATGAGGTGGTAGGCCAAGGCGACGCGGCCCGGTTCCAGATCAATTTTCAAAACTGCGTGCATTGTAAAACCTGCGATATCAAAGACCCCAGCCAGAACATCACTTGGGTCACGCCGCAGGGTGGGGATGGGCCGAACTATCCCAACATGTAGCAGCGTCGGCGCGCCATTGCCTTGACCCCCATGGGGCACTAGGTTTGCCAGATGTTATCTTGGGAGGTTTGCCTGTGACCCAACCACACCGGCGCCGTTTGGTGCCCGCCGTTATGATCTGGCTGGCAGGGCTTGCCCCGGCAGGGCTTTTTGCCGACAGCGCTGATTTGCCCGATGGGTTTGCTGGCGCCTATCTTGCCGCGCGTCAGGCTGCCATTTCGGCTGATTTTGACGTGGCCGCGCAAAGCTACACCGAAGTTTTGGTGCGTGATCCGTCAAACCCTGCCAATTTGGAAAACGCCCTGTTGGCATATGTGGCAATTGGTCGGGTGGAAAGTGCCTTGCCATTGGCGCAAAAACTGCTTGGCTTGGCGCCGGAAAACCCGCTGGCGGCGCTGGTGGTTCTGGCAGGCAAGATCAAGACGCGCCAGTTTGGTGCGGTGGTCGCAGATTTCCGCGCTGCCACACAAGTGGGCACGCTGGTTGACACGCTGTTGCTGGCTTGGGCGCAACTGGGACAGGGCTATGTGCCCGAGGCGATGTTGGCATTTGATGAGGTGATCACGCAGCCGCAAACCGCGGCGTTTGGGCTGTATCACAAAGCGATGGCGCTGGCCTCGGTGGGTGATTTTGAACAGGCTGACGCGTTGCTGTCAGACGGCCGTGCCACGCCAACCCGTGGCGCCATTCTGGCGCATGTGTCCATTCTCAGCCAGCTGGAACGTAATGCCGATGCGATTGCGCTGCTAAAGGGCCGGTTTGATCCTGATATGGATCCGCAATTGCGCGCGCTGCGCGACCAACTGGTGGCGGGCAAAACCCTGCGCTTTGATGCTGTGCGCACGCCGGTGGATGGCATGGCCGAGGTTTTTTTAAGTGTCGCCGAAGTATTGGCAACCGAACCCGCCGATGGCAGCGCCCTGATCAATGCACGCATCGCGCAATATTTGCGCCCCACCCTGACTGACGCGACGCTGCTGTCAGCCGAAATGTTGGCCGAGCGTGAACAATATGATTTGGCCAGCAGCACCTATGAGCAGGTTCAGGCTGACGATCCGGCTTTTGTGCGGGCTGAGTTGGGGCGGGCGGATGCGCTGTTTCGCGATGATCAACGGGCCGAGGCGCTGAATGCCATGCGCGCGTTGACCAAACGCTTTGCCGATATCCCTGCAGTGCATGTGACCTTGGGCGATATGCTGCGCCGTGATGAGCAATTTGCAGCAGCCACCCCGGTTTATGATACGGCAATCGCACTGTTGGGTGAGGCGCGGCCAGGCCACTGGCGGGTCTATTATACCCGCGGCATTTCTCACGAACGCAGCGGTCGAATGGATTTGGCCGAGGTTGATATGCGTATGGCGCTGAAATTGAACCCCGGTCAGCCCGATGTGCTGAATTATCTGGGCTATGCCTTCATCGATGAAAACCGTAACTTAGATGAGGCCATGGATATGATCCAACGCGCCGTGGCCGCCCGTCCAGACAATGGGGCAATCGTTGACAGTTTGGCGTGGGCCTTGTTTCGGCTGGGCCGCTACGACGAGGCAATTGAGCCGATGGAGCGTGCCGCCACTTTGGAAGCGGTCGACCCGATCGTGAATGACCACCTGGGCGATGTCTATTGGGCCGTCGGCCGCAAGCGCGAGGCTGAATTTCAATGGCACCGTGCGTTATCATTTGACCCTGAACCCGATGAGGCCAAACGGATCCGGCGGAAGTTGGAAATTGGGCTGGATGCTGTGCTGCGTGAAGAGGGTGCCCCCCCGCTATTGGCCTTGCCCCAAAAATGACATTTGCGGGCTGTTTTTCTGACCATCCTGGCCTTGATGCCTGTTTGGGTTTTGCGCCTGCCAAGATCAATCTGACCCTGCATGTTACTGGCCAGCGTGTGGATGGCTATCACCTGCTTGATAGTTTGGTGGTCTTTGCTGATGTGGGCGATCAGGTGACAGCGGGCGTGGGTGATGCGCTGACGCTTGCAGTCGCTGGCCCTCAGGGTGCAGGCTTGCCTGTGGGGGATAACAACTTGGTGCTGGCTGCGGCACGCTTGTTGGCACCGGGTCGTGGTGCCACCCTGCAGTTAGAAAAAAATCTGCCCGTCGCCTCAGGCATCGGGGGTGGGTCAAGCGATGCGGCGGCGGCCGTGCGGGTGCTGTGTGATTTGTGGCACCAGCCCTTGCCCGAACCGCAAAGCTTGGTGGCGTTGGGTGCGGATGTTCCTGTGTGCCTGTCGGCGCAAACGGTGCGGATGTCTGGCATTGGCGAGGTGTTGACCCAAGTGCCGATCTTGCCTGAATTTTTTATGGTTCTGGCCAATCCTGGCGTGCCGGTGTCCACGGCTGCGATTTTTCGCACATTGCCCCAAAAGGCCAACCCTGCAATGCCCCAAAGCTTGCCCGTTTTGCCCAATGCTGTGGCGTTGGCCGAATGGCTTGCGCAAATGCGCAACGATCTGGAACAGCCTGCCCGGGCGCTGGCCCCGGCGGTAACGGCCACGCTTTCAGCGCTGGCCGCCCAGCCGGGTTGTTTGTTCGCGCGTATGTCGGGATCGGGTGCGACCTGTTTTGGAATTTTTGCCACAGCCCCCGTGGCGCGCGCTGCAGCCATTGCCTTGCAAAAATCTGAGCCACAATGGTGGGTTGCTCCCGCTGGGGTATTTGCCGGGTTTTAGTGCCAACCTTGGCAAAAACTCACCCATACAAATGGCCACCCACCATAAAAAAGGCCCGGGCATGATGCCCGGGCCCTTCGTTTTTTAAGACTGAGAGATCTTAGCCTTTGTGAAACTCAGGATAAGCTTCCATGCCAAGCTCTGATGTATCAAGACCCATGATTTCATCTTCGGCTGTGACCCGCAGGCCCATGGTTGCCTTGATGACCAGCCAAACCACCGCCGACACGATTGACACGAACAGACCCACAACAACGATTGAGTAGAGCTGGGTGCCAAGTGAGGCATCTGGGTTGGTCAGCACAACGGCGATGGTGCCCCAAATCCCGGCGCACAGGTGCACTGGGATGGCACCCACAACATCGTCAATCTTCAGCTTGTCCAGCAGTGGCACTACAAACACGACCAGCACACCACCCACAGCACCGATCAAGGTGGCCATGCCAATGCCTGGTGTCAGCGGCTCGGCGGTGATCGACACCAGACCGGCCAAGGCGCCGTTCATGATCATGGTTAGATCAGGCTTTTTGTAAAGAAACTGCGTCAGCAGCAGTGCTGCGATCGACCCGCCAGCCGCAGCGGCATTGGTGTTTACAAAGATCCGGCTCACATCAGCCACATCGCCCACTGATCCCATTGCCAGCTGTGAGCCGCCGTTAAAGCCAAACCAACCAAGCCACAGGATAAACGTGCCCAATGTTGCCATTGCCAAGTTTGAGCCCGGCATTGGGTTTACCTTGCCGTCTTTGCCATACTTGCCAATACGCGGCCCAAGGATGATTGCGCCGACAAGTGCAGCCCAGCCACCGACCGAATGCACGACCGTCGAACCTGCAAAGTCCAGAAAACCAGCCGCGTCAAGAAAGCCACCACCCCATTTCCAGCTTGCCTGGATTGGATAGATAACAGCGGTCAATACGATGGTGAAAACCAGAAACGGCCACAGTTTGATCCGCTCGGCCAAAGCACCCGATACGATCGACGCAGTTGCTGCACAAAACATCAACTGGAAAAAGAAATCTGACCCAGTTGAGGCATAGGAATAATCATCCGCTGCATCCGCCGTCACACCAACAGCTTCGAGCAGTGCGGGGGCAAAAGCACCCAGATAGCCACCTGTCTCATCAGTGCCGATCGACCAGTTGCCCAGCGGGTACATGAGGTTGTAACCAATCAGGTAGTAAAAGACGCACGCCAACGAAAACAGCGCCAAATTCTTCGTCAGCTGCATCGTGACGTTCTTTGAACGCACCAGCCCGGCTTCCAGCATGGCAAACCCTGCGGCCATAAAGAACACCAGAAAGCCGCCCACCAGAAACAGCAGTGAGTTCATAATAAAGACCATATCGGTCGGAACAGCGGCGGGCACATCCTGTGCCAAGGCGGGCACGCTCATTGCCAGCAGCGCGCTGACAGGCCCCAAGCTTCTTTGAAGGTATTTCATGATGCTATCTTTCCCTTGATCGCCCGCGTCAAAGCGCGTCTTCGTCGGTTTCGCCTGTCCGCACGCGCAGCGCGTGTTCCAGATCAAGCACAAAAATCTTGCCATCCCCGATCTTGTCGGTCTTGGCGGTTTTGCTGATGGTTTCCACCACCTGCTCCGCCATGGCATCGCTGACCGCGATTTCCAGTTTGACCTTGGGTACAAAATTGACCGCATATTCTGCGCCGCGGTAAATTTCTGTGTGCCCGGACTGGGTGCCAAAGCCTTTGACCTCAGTCACCATCATGCCGCGCACACCGATAGTGGTCAGTGCTTCACGGACCTCTTCCAGCTTGAACGGTTTGATTGCTGCTATGATAAGTTTCACAGGATTGCCCTTCTTCTAAACATTTGCGCATCGGATACGTTACCAGTTCAAAAGCGCCCCTTTGTTCCCCACGTGCAAGAAACGGCCCCCCTGCGCATGGGCGCAAAGCAGAAAAAACGCACAAATTTTGCACAAATTGATTGATGTGATTATTTTTTAGGCGGCCAGCAAAGCCGAATCGCTGTCATCACACGTTCACAACCCCTGCGGTTGCGGTTAAACATGGGGCCATGACAGGGCGTGCGGCGCCATTTGGCCTGCGATGTCGGGCCGCAAGGCAGGCTGATAGGACGGGCGGGCAAGACATGGCAGGTTCGGGCAGAAAACCACCGCCGTTGGTCGCAGAGCGGCGCACTGCGGGCGTGAAAGTGAAAGCGCACAAGGCGGTGCGCAAACCCTCAGGCAAACCCAAAGTTTCCGCCAAAGCAAAAGCGCCGCGGGGGGGCAATTTTTTAACGCGTCTGATTGGTGCCGTTTTTCGCCTGATTGCGCGGATTATGTGGTGGATTGGGTCGCGGGTGGCCTTGGCTGTGGCCATTGTTCTTGGGGGAGCGGTCTTTTATTTTCACCAAACCCTGCCGCCCCTCGAAGATTTGCTGGATGCCCGCGCGCGCGGATCTGTCACATTTTTAGATAGGCAGGGGGCAGTTTTTGCGTGGCGGGGTGAAACCTTTGGTGGTCAGATCACGGCTGATCATGTGTCGCCCTATTTGAAAAACGCAATCATAGCCACGGAAGACAAACGGTTTTATCAGCATTTTGGCGTCAGCCCGCGGGGTATTGCCAGCGCGATTGCGATCAATTTGCGCGCAGGCCGGGGCGCTTTGCAGGGCAATGGTGGGTCAACCATCACACAGCAGGTTGCCAAATTGTTGTGTCTGGGCGTGCCCTATGATCCCAAGTCTGGCCAATCTGAGGCCGCATATGAAGCAGAGTGCCGCAAAGGCTCTGTTTGGCGCAAGCTGAAAGAGGTGCCCTATGCGCTGGCAATGGAAACCAAATACTCCAAAGACGATATTTTAACGATCTATCTTAATCGGGCCTATCTGGGTGCGGGGGCGCGTGGCTTTGAAGCTGCAAGCCAGCGCTATTTTGGAAAATCGGCCAATGTCTTGTTACCGGCCGAAGGCGCGATGTTGGCCGGGTTGCTGATCGCCCCCAGTCGATTTGCGCCCACAAACAATTTGGCGCGGGCGCAGGGGCGGGCCAATGTGATCTTAGGCTTGATGGCTGATCAGGGCTATATCACCCCACAACAAGCGGCCGAGGGGCGCACCCGCCCGGCCCAATTGTCAGAAGCAGCCGAGGCCCGCGCGGGCGGCTATTTTGCTGATTGGGTAATGGAAAGTGCCAAGGATTTTCTGAACGCGACCACGGCCGCCACAAAAGATGTCGTGATCCGCACCACCTTTGATCGGCGCATCCAAACTGCGGCTGAAAGTGCGTTGAAAGATGTCTTTGATGCCCGGGTCAAAGATGGATCAAAGGCGCAGGCTGCCATTGTTGTGATGTCATCAGATGGTGCGGTGCATGCGATGGTGGGGGGGCGCAAAACCCAAGTATCGGGTGCGTTCAACCGGGCCACGCAAGCAAAACGCCAAACCGGATCAAGTTTTAAACCATTTGTCTATGCCGCCGCGCTGGATTTGGGCTATCAACCTGAAGACTTGGTGGATGACACGCCCCTGACGCTTGATATTCCGGGTTCTGGGCCATGGAGCCCGCGCAACTATGATGGCAAGTTCAAAGGCCCAATCACGCTGACCCAAGCGCTGGCGGAATCGCGCAACATTCCGGCTGTTCGGGTGTCGGAAACGGTTGGGCGGGATGCGGTGCGGACGGTTGCGCAAAGCTTTGGCATTGGCAGCGTGTTAGCCGATGGCCCGGCGCTGGCGCTGGGGGCCTCAGAATCAACTCTCATTGAAATGACTGGTGCCTATGCTGGCATTTTGAACGGTGGCACCAGCGTGACACCCTATGGGCTGGTTGATCTGCGGATTCAGGCGGATGATATGGCGCTGGTGGGCCAAGATGGTGGCTTGGGCGAACGTGCCATCTCTGAGCCGGCCGCGCGTGAACTGATTGCGATGATGACGCAGGTGATGGCTGTTGGCACCGGCACCCGAGCGGCACTGTCAGAACGAGAAACCGCTGGAAAATCGGGCACAACCCAAGCGGCTCGCGACGCATGGTTTATTGGGTTTAGCGCTGAGTATGTTACCGGTGTGTGGATGGGCTATGATGATAACAGCCCGCTTAGTGGTGTGACAGGCGGTGGGCTGCCGGCTGAGATTTGGCACGAAACCATGCTCCGCGTGCATGATGGCTTGCCGGCCAATCCCCTACCGCGCATTGATGCGTTCACCACATCTGCCACGATCCGTGCGGGGTTAGAGCCGCTGTCATCCTCGGCGCGGCCGAGCGTTTATGACATGGGCGGCCGCCTTAACGGCACTGGATCGCAATCTGGCAGTATGATTGACCGGGTGCTGCACGATCTGTTTGGGTTTGGCCGCGCGCAACGCTAGGTCTGGCCCAAACGCTTGATCCTGCCAGCCGTTTGATCGATTGGGCTGGGGCATGCGTGGCGCGCTCAGAGCGCGCGCCAGCCGATATCGTTGCGGCAAAACCCTTCAGGCCAATCGATGTTGGCCACCATATCATAAGCGCGTGCCCGCGCTTGGGCCAGCGTGTCGCCGCGTGCGGTTACGTTTAAGACCCGCCCACCCGTCGCCACGACCTGGCCATCTTTTTCGGCTGTTCCAGCGTGAAAGACCATTTGATGTGCGGTTTCTGGCTGGCTGTCCAACCCGTGAATGGTTGTGCCTTTGTCATAGGCGCCAGGATAGCCGCGCGCTGCCATCACGACCGACAGCGCATGATCCTCGGCCCATTGGGGCGTCACCTGATCCAGCCGTCCTTCAGCACAGGCGAGCATCAGATCAAGCGCCTGCGCACCCAAACGCATCATCAACACCTGACATTCCGGGTCGCCAAAGCGGGCATTGTATTCCACCAACCGCGCGCGCCCGTCTGCGATCATCAGCCCCGCATAAAGCACCCCCTGATAGGGCATGCCACGCCGCGCCATTTCGGCCATGGTTGGGCGAATGATTTGGGCCAATGTCTGTTCCACGATCGCATCGGTCAGAACTGGTGCTGGCGAATAGGCCCCCATACCGCCGGTATTGGGCCCCTGATCGCCATCAAAGGCGCGTTTGTGATCTTGGGCTGTGCCAATGGGACACACAGTTTGTCCATCGCACAGCACAAAAAAGCTGGCCTCTTCGCCCGGCATGAATTCTTCAATCACCACCTCGGCGCCCGCGTCACCAAAAGCGCCGCCAAAGATCATATCAATCGCGTCCAAGCCATCTTGCAACGTTTCAGCGACCACAACGCCTTTGCCCGCCGCCAGCCCATCAGCCTTGACCACAATTGGCGCGCCCATCTTTGTTACATAGGCCCGCGCATCAGCGGCGTGGTCAAACCGGGCCCATGCAGCGGTTGGCGCATCGCAGGCGTCACAAATTTCTTTTGTGAAGGCCTTTGACGCTTCCAATTGCGCCGCCGCAGCCGAGGGGCCAAAGGTTGTGATGCCAGCTGCCCGCAGGCGGTCTGACACGCCCGCCGCCAGCGGAGCTTCAGGACCAATGACCACGAAATCAATCGCATTTTCTTCGGCAAAGGTCGCAACAACGCCACCATCGAGAATATTGATATCAGCGCATTCCGCCAATTGGGCGATCCCGGCATTGCCCGGCGCCACAATCAGTCGCCCGCATTTTGGATTTTGCTTGATGGCCCATGCCAGCGCGTGTTCACGCCCGCCGCTGCCCAATATCAGAATATTCATGGCAATGCCTTTCCCTGACCTCGCGCGCCTTCTAAGATGGTGAAACGCTGCACACAAGGCATGCGCCCCCTGAACCGCCCGCAAAGGCACGCCATGTCCGATCTGTTTGAAATGCCAGAACCCGAAGTCCCTCAGGGCCAAAACGCGCCTGAGTTCACCGTTTCCGAGCTGTCAGGCGCGGTCAAACGTGTGATTGAGGGGGAATTTGGCCGCGTGCGGGTGCGGGGCGAAATTGGCCGCGTGTCGCGCCCGGGATCGGGACACTTGTATTTTGATTTAAAAGACGACCGTGCGACATTGGCAGCCATCGTCTGGAAGGGGCAGGCCAGCCGTTTGGCGCTGCGGCCCGAAGAGGGCTTAGAGGTGATTGCCTCGGGGCGGCTGACCACTTTTCCGGGGCAGTCAAAATATCAAATGATCGTTGATGATATCGTGCCTGCAGGGATGGGGGCGTTGATGGCCATGCTGGAAAAGCGCCGCGCGGCCCTAGCCGCCGAGGGGCTGTTTGATCCAGCGCGCAAACAAGCGTTGCCCTATCTGCCCACTGTGATCGGCGTGATTACATCGCCGTCTGGGGCAGTGATCCGCGATATTTTGCACCGGCTGCGTGATCGCTTTCCCAGCCAAGTGGTCATTTGGCCGGTGGCGGTGCAAGGTGATCGCTGCGCCCCAGATGTGGCTGCTGCGATCCGGGGCTTTAATGCCTTGGCCCCCGGCGGGCCAGTGCCAAGGCCAGATCTTTTGATCGTGGCGCGCGGTGGTGGATCGGTGGAAGATCTTTGGGGATTCAACGATGAGGCGGTCGTGCGGGCAGCTGCCGAAAGCGCCATTCCACTGATCAGCGCCGTTGGCCATGAAACAGATACCACATTGATTGATCATGCCGCTGATCGGCGGGCACCCACCCCCACCGCCGCTGCGGAAATGGCTGTGCCTGTGCTGGCTGATTTGCAGGCGCGCCTGTCTGAGGGGGGCGCCCGATTGATGGGTGGGATTCAGCGGGGCCAAGACCAGCGCAGTCAACGGTTGCGCGATGTTGCGCGCGCTTTGCCAAAGGCGGATGCGCTGATGGGCCCACCGCGCCAGCGGCTGGATTATTGGGCCGAACGACTGCCTATGGCGTTGCGGGGGGCTGCCACGGCCAAGCGCGTGCGGTTTGGTGCGATGGCCGCTTTGATGCGGGCGGATTTGTTGCTGCGTTTCATCACGAATGAACGGCGCGGTTTAAGCGCACCGTCTGAACGGTTACACGCGGCCACGCGGCGTGGTCAGACACAAAAGGCCCGCGATCTGGCCCGCTTACATGATCGGTTGGCGCCTCAAGTTTTGATGCGCCCGACCCAAGAGGCCCGGCGTGCGCTTGATGCGTTGAGCCGTCGGTTGAACGCCGCCGCGCAGGGGCAAACGGCCACATGGCGCGCGCGTTTGGATGGTGTGGAACGGCTGCGCCAAACGCTGGGATATGAACAGACCTTGCGGCGCGGCTATGCGGTGGTGCGTGGGGATGACCAGGTGGTTAAATCACGCGCCGAGGCACTGTTGGCCAAGCGGATTGAAATACAGTTTCATGATGGCAGGCTTGAATTGGCGCCGCGCGCGGCCGCGCGCAAACCGACCCAACAGCCAGACGATGGCTCGCCCGATGGCGGCGGTCAGCCCAGCCTGTTTTAGTCCCGCGTCGCAGCCGCACGGAACGCGGTGGGTGCCATCAGCCGTGGCACCAGTGCCTGCGCCGCAACCGCACCCAAAACGATGGCCCCACCTAGCATCTCGGGGGCTGTCATCGCCTCGGCCACAAACACCCATACCCAAATTGGCCCCAAAACGCTTTCAATCAGCACCAAAAGCGATGTCTCGGCGGCAGGAAGATAGGCGCTGCCCCATGTGACGCAGGCAATGCCAATGCCAATCGTCAAGCCGCCCATTGCCAAAACCATCCAAAAGTCATGCGCCGACACCACCAGCCCGTCGCCGATGCCCACCGCCGCAACCATGCCAATCGCACAGCAAAACACCCCACCCAAGAAGGTGCCCCCCAGCACATCCGGGCGGCGTGAGCGGCGCGCCAAAACCAACATAATGGCGAAGAACACCGCTGAGGCAAAGGCCAGCAGGTTGCCGAAGGTCTGCCCCAAATTGATCCCGCCGCGCACCATCACCCAAACGCCAACACCGGCCAGTGCCATGCTGGAAAAGGTCATGGCGCTGGGGCGCTCTTTGATCCAAACCCAAGCCAGTGCCGCCGTACAAAGCGGTGTCAACGATAGTATAAACAGCGTTGAAGCCACCGATGTGTTCAGCATCGCAAAGACATAGGTCGCAAAGGCCAGCGCCAGCGCAAGCCCCATCGCCGCATCCGCCCGCCCCAGGCTTGCCAAAAATAGCAGCGGCGACACCCGGCGGCGCAGACAGGCCACCACTGCAACCATTCCAGCCAATGAGATCGAACGATATGTTAAAATTTGATAGCCATCTGCGCTGTCAATCAGTCGCATCAGCAGGCCAACAAAGCTCATGAACGTGGCGCCCATCAAGATCAGCGCTGTTGCCCCCGTCCTGCTCATCCGACATCCTCGTTTGCTGGCCCACCCACGCCGTGGCTACATCTGCGCCCAGCCACCTGCATTATCGCGAATGCGCGGCAGTGCAAGCGTCATTGCGCGGCCAGCACTGCGCGCTTGCATTCTGAATGAACGCGGCCTATAGCATTTCCAACAGCGCGGTTCGGCTTCCACCCCCGACCCCACCGGATCGATCCGACGGGCCGCGCGCCCGTTTTTTGTTTTTCGCAGGAGCGTTCCGCCGTGAGTGATTTGATCGCCAAAACTGCCATTGACCGCCGCTTGGCCGAAATCATCATCCCTGTGATTGAGGGGCTGGGGTTCGAATTGGTGCGCATCCGGTTGATGGGTGGGCGCACCAATACGCTGCAAATCATGGCCGACCGTCCTGATGGTGGGATTGTGGTTGATGACTGCGCCAAGATTTCAACAGCTGTTTCTGCTGTGTTGGATGTCGAAGACCCGCTGCAAGATGCCTATGTTTTGGAAGTGTCATCCCCCGGGATCGACAGGCCTTTGACGCGGTTGAAAGATTTCGACATGTGGGAAGGCTATGAGGCGCGTCTGGAAACCTCAGAAATGATCGAGGGCCGCCGCCGTTTCAAAGGCATTTTGGCCGGCACCGAAGGCACTGAGGTGCTGCTGGAAATCGACGAAGGCACCATTGGCCTCGAGTTTGAGTGGCTGTCAGAGGCCAAGCTGGTTCTGACAGAAGACCTAATTGCCGAGATGCTGCGCCAGAAAAAGGCGGCAGGTATCATCGACGAAACTGAATTTGATGAAATTGAAACCGATGAGGACGACGGCGACACGCCCGAGCCCAAACCAACCGAACACTGACTGCGAGGGGAATGACAATGGCGATAACCTCTGCCAACCAGCTTGAATTGCTGCAAACCGCCGATGCGGTGGCCCGTGAAAAGATGATTGACCCCGGTTTGGTCATCGAGGCGATGGAAGAAAGCTTGGCGCGTGCTGCCAAGTCGCGTTACGGCGCTGATCTTGATATCCGCGTGCACATTGACCGCAAAACTGGACGGGCGCAGTTTTCGCGCGTACGCACCGTGGTCGAAGATGATGCGGTTGAAAACCATCACGCACAATTGACTGTGGCACAGGCCCGCGCTTGGCTGCCTGATGCGGTCGTCGGCAGCGAAGTCATTGATGAGGTTCCACCTGTTGAACTGGGCCGGATCGCGGCGCAATCTGCCAAGCAAGTCATCTTGCAAAAGGTGCGCGAAGCCGAGCGTGATCGCCAGTATGAAGAATTCAAAGATCGCAAAGGCACAATCATAAACGGTCAGGTCAAGCGCGAAGAATATGGCAACATCATTGTTGATGTTGGCCAAGGCGAAGCAATTTTGCGCCGCAACGAAAAGATTGGCCGCGAAAGCTATCGCCCCAACGACCGGATCCGCTGCTATATTAAAGACGTCCGTCGTGAAGCGCGTGGCCCGCAAATTTTTCTTAGCCGGACCGACCCGCAGTTTATGGCTGAGCTGTTCAAGATGGAAGTGCCCGAGATTTACGATGGCATCATCGAAATCAAGGCCGTGGCGCGTGATCCCGGCAGCCGCGCAAAGATCGCTGTGATCAGCTATGACAATTCGATTGACCCGGTTGGGGCGTGCGTGGGTATGCGCGGCAGCCGCGTTCAGGCGGTTGTGAACGAATTGCAGGGTGAAAAAATCGATATCATCCCGTGGAACCAGGATCAGGCGACATTTTTGGTGAACGCATTGCAGCCGGCCGAAGTGTCAAAGGTTGTGATTGATGAAGACGCCGCCCGGATTGAGGTTGTGGTGCCGGATGAGCAGCTGTCGCTGGCGATTGGTCGTCGCGGTCAAAACGTGCGTTTGGCCAGCCAGTTGACCGCGCTTGATATCGACATTGTAACCGAATCGCAGGAATCTGAGCGTCGTCAGGCTGAATTCGCCGAGCGCACGCAACTGTTTGTGGCCGCATTGGATGTGGATGAGGTTCTGGCCCAGTTGCTGGTGGCCGAAGGCTTTACCAATCTGGAAGAGGTTGCCTATGTCGACATCGACGAGCTTTTGGGCATTGATGGGTTTGACGAAGACACCGCTGCTGAATTGCAGGCCCGTGCCCGTGATCAGCTAGAGGCTGAGAACCGTCGCGCACTTGATTCGGCCCGCGAAATGGGGGCCGAAGATAGCCTGATTGGCTTTGAAGGCCTGACCCCGCAGATGGTCGAGGCTTTGGCCGAGGATGGTATCAAGACGCTAGAAGATTTTGCGACCTGTGCCGATTGGGAACTGGCGGGTGGTTGGACAACCGTCGATGGACAGCGCGTGAAAGACGAAGGTCTGTTGGAAAAATTCGATATGAGCTTGGAAGAGGCGCAGCATCTGGTGATGACGGCGCGGGTGCTTTTGGGCTGGGTCGATCCCTCTGAACTGGGTGTGACAGAAGAAGATTTGGAAGCTGTCGCCGCTGCCGAAGATGAACAGGAGGTCGGGGCCTGACCGAGGGCCCCGAAGCGCCCATGACCCGCGCAGGCCGCAAGAACGAAACTGATGGTCCGGAACGGCGCTGCATCGCTACGGGCGAGTCGCAGGGCAAGCCCGGTTTGGTGCGGTTTGTCGTGGGGCCTGATGCCCAGATTGTTCCTGATATAGCGGGCAAATTGCCCGGTCGGGGGATTTGGGTTTCGGCTGACCCCGTGGCGCTGAACCGTGCAGCGACCAAGGGCCTGTTTGCCCGCGCAGCCAAAGCGCCTGTAACGGTTCCCGATGGTTTGACTGCCTTGGTCGAGGCCCAGCTTTTAGCCCGTGTGGTTGAGCTGCTGGGGTTGGCACGCAAAGCCGGTCAGGCGATTGCAGGATATGAGAAAGTGAAAGATTGGCTGGGCAAGGGAACCGCTGTGGTTCTGGTGCAGGCCTCTGATGGATCAGAACGCGGCAAATCAAAGCTGCACGCCCCGCCGGGGGCGAATGGCTTTATCGGTTGTATGACTGGGTCTGAATTGGGTTTGGCTTTTGGGCGTGAACATGTGATACATGGCGCGCTTGCGGCTGGCGGACTCACGATACGTGTAGTAGAGGAAGCCGCAAGGCTCGCTGGAATCCGCGGGCAGATCGGCGGCAAGCCCGCCGGAAGGGAAACGAAAGACGCATGAACGACACAGACGGAAAGAAACCCTTGGGTTTGCGGGGGGGCTCAGCGCCCGGTCAGGTAAAGCAAAGCTTTAGTCATGGCCGCACCAAAAGCGTTTTGGTGGAAACCAAGCGCAAACGCGTGATGGTGCCCAAGCCAGGTGCTGCAGGCGGCGCAAGCGCCCCGGTTCAGGGCGACCCATCGCGCCGGCCGGCCGGCATTACTGATTCGGAAATGGATCGCCGGCTGAAAGCCGTGCAGGCTGCGCGTGCTCGCGAAGCCGATGATGCGGCGCAGCGCGCCGAAGATGAACGCCAGCGCGAGGTCGAGCGTCAGCGTCGCCGCGATGATCTCGAAGCCAAAGAGCGCGAACAGCGCGAGCTTGAGGCCGAAAAGCGCGCGCTGGTTGAAGCCCAGGAACGTGCGAAACGCGAAGCGGAACTGACCGCCCGCGAAGAGGCATCTGCCGCGCAAAACACCGCACGCAGCGACTCGCGCGCCCGGCCCGGATCTGCACCTGCAGCCGCCGCTGCACCGGCCGAGCCGCCCGCCCAGCGTGGCCAATCCCGCCCGGCACCGCCAGCGGCAGCCCGCAAGATCGACCGTGAACGCGATGAGCGTGGCGGTGATCGCGATGCGCGCGCCAAGGCCAAGGGTGGCGACGATGCGCGCCGCACCGGTAAGCTGACCCTGACCGAAGCCATTGCAGGCGAAGGTGGGCGCCAGCGGTCGATGGCCGCGATGAAGCGCAAACAGGAACGGGCCCGCCAAAAAGCGATGGGCATGAACACCCCGCGCGAAAAAATGGTGCGCGATGTTCAGTTGCCTGAAACAATTGTCGTTCAGGAACTGGCCAATCGTATGGCCGAACGTGCGGCTGATGTTGTCAAATCGCTTATGAAAATGGGCATGATGGCGACGATGAACCAAGCGATTGATGCCGATACGGCTGAGCTGATCATCGAAGAGTTTGGCCATCGTGCCGTGCGCGTGTCAGATTCGGATGTGGAACAAGTGATTGATGCGGTGATCGATGATCCGGCGCTGCTGCAAGCCCGCCCACCCATCGTCACGATCATGGGCCATGTTGACCACGGCAAAACATCGCTCTTGGATGCCATCCGTAAAACGACGGTTGTCTCGGGCGAGGCCGGCGGCATTACCCAGCATATCGGCGCGTATCAGGTGACAACCGAAAGCGGCGCAAAGCTGACGTTTTTGGATACGCCCGGCCACGCGGCCTTTACCGCAATGCGGTCGCGCGGTGCGCATGTGACAGATATCGTTGTGCTGGTTGTTGCGGCAGATGACGCTGTTATGCCGCAGACGATTGAGGCGATTAACCACGCCAAGGCGGCGAAGGTGCCGATGATCGTTGCCATCAACAAAATCGACAAACCCAGTGCCAACCCAACCAAGGTGCGCACCGATCTGCTGCAACATAATGTTGTGGTCGAAAAAATGTCGGGCGACGTGTTGGATGTAGAAGTCTCGGCGCTGACAGGCGAAGGCTTGGATGAGCTGTTGGAAAATATCGCACTTCAGGCTGAACTGCTTGATTTGCGTGCCAACCCCGACCGCGCAGCGATGGGGGCCGTGATTGAGGCCAAGCTGGATGTTGGTCGTGGCCCGGTTGCCACCGTTTTGGTGCAAAGTGGTACACTGCGTCCGGGCGATATCTTTGTTGCTGGTCAGGTTTGGGGCAAGGTTCGGGCCTTGATTGATGATCAGGGCGCGCGCGTCAAAGAAGCTGGGCCATCGGTGCCAGTGGAAGTTCTGGGCTTTACCGGAACACCGCAAGCTGGTGACGTTTTGAACGTCGTTGCCACCGAAGCACAGGCCCGCGAAATTGCGCTTTATCGTGAAAATGCAGCCAAAGATAAACGCGCTGCCGTTGGTGCGGCAACGACGATGGAGCAGCTGATGGCCAAGGCCAAGGCTGACCAAAGCGTGGCCGAGTTGCCGTTGGTTGTGAAGGCCGATGTGCAGGGCTCTGCCGAGGCGATCGTTCAGGCATTGGAGAAAATCGGCAATGATGAGGTGCGCGTGCGCATCCTGCATTATGGCGTTGGTGCGATCACTGAAACTGACGTCGGCTTGGCCGAAGCTGCCAAGGCGCCGGTTATCGGCTTTAACGTGCGTGCCAATGCACCTGCGCGCAACAGTGCGCATCAAAAAGGTGTCGAAATTCGCTATTATTCAGTGATCTATGATCTGGTGGATGATGTGAAAGCAGCAGCTTCAGGGCTGTTGAAGGCCGAAATTCGTGAAAAGTTCATCGGCTACGCGTCGATCAAAGAAGTGTTCAAAGTTTCTAATGTTGGCAAAGTTGCTGGCTGTCTGGTGACCGAGGGCGTTGCCCGCCGGTCGGCAGGGGTGCGCCTGTTGCGTGAAGATGTCGTGATCCATGAGGGCAACCTGAAAACGCTCAAGCGTTTCAAGGATGAGGTCAAGGAAGTGATATCGGGCCAAGAATGCGGCATGGCGTTTGAAAACTATGAAGATATCCGCCCCGGCGATGTCATCGAGATTTTTGAGCGTGAAACGGTTGAGCGCAAACTGGCCTAAGCGTCCTGCGTTCAAGAAATATTTAAAAAGGGCGGCCAATCGGCCGCCCTTTTTGAATCACGTCGGTGTCGAATTAAAGCCAGTCGCGTAGCATCGCCACCAATGGCACATCGGCTGGGGGCATTGGATAGTTGGCCAAATCAGCCGGTCTTACCCATTTTAGGGCCTGACCTTCACGGGGTTGCACGATGCCCTGCCACTTTCGGCAGGCAAAAAGCGGCATCAGCAAGTGAAACGTTTCATACGCATGGCTTGCAAATGTCAGCGGGGCCAAGCAACTGGCCCAAGTGTCAATGCCCAATTCTTCTTGCAATTCACGGATCAGCGCGGCCTCGGGTGTCTCGCCCGGTTCAACCTTGCCACCGGGAAATTCCCAAAGACCTGCCATCGACTTGCCGACAGGGCGCTGCGCCAGCAGCACCCGACCGTCAGGGTCAATCAGGGCAACGGCGGAAACCAGAATAACCGCCATCAGATCACGACCGATAATCGGCGTTGATATCGATATATCGATGCGTCAGATCGCAGGTCCAGACGGTGCACTGGCCTGCGCCCAAGCCCAGATCAACCTTGATCATCAGGTCTTGGCCGCGCATATGCGCCGCGCCGTCTTCCTCGCGATAGCTGGGGGCCACTTGGCCGTGTTCGGCCACCAGCACGTCGCCAAAGCAAATGGTCAGTCGATCGCGGTCTGCCTTGGCACCCGACTTGCCAACCGCCATCACAATGCGGCCCCAATTTGGATCTTCGCCTGCAATGGCAGTTTTCACCAAGGGCGAATCGGCAATGGCAAAGGCCACCCGGCGGGCATCAGCGTCTGAGTCAGCGCCGCTGACAGCTACGGTGACAAATTTGGTTGCCCCCTCGCCATCGCGCACCACCTGCTGCGCCAGATCCAGCATCACCGCATGCAGCGCGCCTTGAAACGCCCGCGCGCCTTTGCTGCGCAGGTCGGTGATTTCGGTGGCCCCGGCCTGACCTGTTGCGGCCAGCATCAAACTGTCTGACGTTGATGTGTCGCCGTCGACGGTAATGCAGTTAAACGTGGTTTCGGTCAGCCGAGACAGCATTTTTTGCAAAACAGGCTGGGCGATCTTTGCATCGGTAAAAATATAAACCAGCATTGTCGCCATGTCGGGCGCAATCATCCCCGAACCTTTGGCGATGCCCGAAATGTGCACTGGCACGCCGTCAATCTCAATTTCGGCAAAGGCGCCTTTGGGGAATGTGTCGGTGGTCATGATCGCGCGAGCAGCCATGCCGATGCCGTCGGGGCGCAGAGCAGCGCACAGATCGGGTAATTTGGCGATAATTCGGCTGTGTGGCAGTTCTTGGCCAATCACCCCGGTTGACGCCGAATAGACCCGCGCTGGTGGGATCGACAGGGCCGCCGCAACAGCGCCAGTGATTGCCCCAACTGATGTCACGCCGGCTGCACCGGTAAAGGCATTGGCGTTGCCAGAGTTCACCAAAATTGCAGCGCCCGTATCAGATGCCGGTTTGCTGACCAATTTTGCCTGGCAATCCAGCACGGGGGCCGCGCGTGTTGATGACCGTGTAAAGGTGCCCGCAATTGTTGTGCCGGGTGCCAGTGTCACCAGCATCACATCTGTGCGCCCTTGGTATTTCACCCCGGCCGATGCGGCGGCAAAGGCTGCACCTTTGATGACGGGCAACGCCGGAAACCCACCGCGCGGTGCCAATGGCGACACCAGTGGCCCTGCGGGCGTCTTGGCCGATTTCACGGCCTTTTGTTTGGCCCTATCGGTCTTTTTGGTTTTGTCTTTCTTGGCTTTGTGCGGTTTGTCTTTTTTGGCGGGCTCAGATTTGGCCATCGCGCGGCTCCTTGCAAGCAGAACGGGGATAAGCAGAAAAGAAGCAGATTATTCGGCCAAAAGTGCCGCATCGCGCAGGATGGTCGGGTCAATCCCGGCGTCGTCGCGGGTGATCGTCGCTGCGGCGGTCAGTTCGGCCACGCGGGTATCAACGGCTTGTTGTTGCAGTTCGGCCTCTAACTCGGGGCGGACAGTTTCAAAGGTGGGGGCAGCCGTGGGGCGGGTGTCGTTCAGCTTGACCAGATGCCAGCCAAATTGGGTTTGCAGCGGGCCTGCAATTTCCCCCGGTTTCATAGCCACAACGGCATCTTCGAATTCCTTGACCATCATGCCGGGGCCAAACCAACCCAGATCACCCCCATTGGCTGCAGCGCCATCGGTCGATTTTGTGCGTGCCATTTCTGCAAAATCTGCGCCGGCATCCAATTGCGTCCGAATTTCGGCAGCCTCGGCTTGGGTTGCAACTATAATATGCGCGGCATTGAATTCTGTGCCGGGAATGGCGTTGGCAAATCGCATTTCATAGAGCGCTTGCATCGCTTGCGGGGTAACCGCTTGCGCCAGGGCGCGCGCGACTGCACCGTCGGCCAGATAGGCGCGGCGGGCGTTTTCGAGTGCCAGCACATCACGCTTGCCCATTTCTGGTTCAACCGCCTTTGACAGCAGTGTTTGCTGAATCAGCTGATCCAGAATGCCCTGAAACAAAACTTCATCGGGCAAAGATTGGTATTGTGCGGGCAGTGCATCGCGCAGAACGATCATGTGGCCCAATGTAATTTCAGTGCCATCGACGGTTGCAATGACCCGATCTGCGGTTGGGGCTGCATCCTCGGCCCAAACCGGGGCGCTGAGCCCCAGAACCAGACCAAAGGCCAAGGAAAATTCTGCAAATGTGCGCATTGTCACGGCTCCTGCTTAGATCCGCGCGGCCACGCGGCGTTGACACTCTCGGGGCAGCCCCTTACATCGCTTTTAAGTAGCGATGAAGCAGGGCCAAACCTTGCCTAGGTGTTCTAGGCGTGCGGCCGCGGGCGGGCAAGCAAAAGCCGCGCACGTATATGTCATTTGCACCAGATGGAGTAGACATGCTGGGCTTTGGAACTTTGGCCAAAAAAATATTTGGCACCCCGAACGATCGTAAGGTCAAGGCAATCCGCCCTCTGGTTGAAAAGATCAACGCGCTTGAACCGGAATTTATAGCGTTGGATGATGCCGGTCTACAGGCCCGCACGCTTCAGCTGAAAGATCGTGCTGCTCAGGGTGAAAGCTTAAATGATTTGCTGCCAGAAGCCTTTGCCAATTGCCGCGAAGCTGCGCGCCGGGCATTGGGGCTGCGGGCGTTTGATGTTCAGTTGATGGGCGGGATCTTTCTGCATCAGGGTAATATCGCCGAAATGAAGACCGGCGAAGGTAAAACCTTGATGGCGACATTCCCGGCCTACCTGAATGCTTTGATGGGGCGCGGTGTGCATGTCGTGACCGTCAATGATTATCTGGCGAAACGCGATTCTGAATGGATGAGCAAGGTCTATGGTAAGCTGGGCCTGACGACCGGTGTTGTCTATCCCTATCAGCCCGAAGATGAAAAACGCGCCGCCTATCGTGCCGATATCACCTATGCCACGAATAACGAACTTGGGTTCGATTATTTGCGCGACAATATGAAATCAGAGCTGGATCAAATGAACCAGCGCGATCACTTTTTCGCGATTGTCGATGAAGTAGATTCAATCCTGATTGATGAGGCGCGAACGCCCTTGATCATTTCGGGGCCGTCACAAGATCGGTCTGATCTTTACCGAACGGTCGATCACCTTATCCCCGAATTGGATGAGACACATTACAAGATTGATGAAAAGACCCGCAGTGCCACCTATACCGAAGAGGGCAACGACTTTATCGAAAAGCGCCTGACGGCGGCCGGTCTGTTGCCCGAAGGGCAATCGCTTTATGATCCGGAATCGACATCGCTTGTGCACCACATGACGCAGGGGCTGCGGGCGCATAAGCTGTTTCATAAAGACAAAGACTACATCGTCCGTGATGGCGAGGTCATGCTTATTGATGAATTCACAGGGCGCATGATGCGTGGGCGGCGGCTGTCTGAGGGGTTACATCAGGCGCTCGAAGCGAAAGAGGGCGTTAACGTTCAGCCTGAAAACGTAACATTGGCTTCGGTGACGTTCCAAAACTATTTCCGACTTTATGAAAAGCTGGCCGGTATGACTGGCACCGCTATGACCGAAGCGGAAGAATTTGACGAAATTTATAAGTTGGGCGTGGTAGAAGTGCCCACAAACCGGCCTGTGATGCGTGTGGATGAACATGATGCCGTGTATCGCAGCGCACGTGAAAAATATGAGGCCATCGTTGCGGCAATCGCCGAGGCGCATACAAAGGGTCAGCCGATTCTGGTCGGCACGACCTCAATCGAAAAATCAGAATCGTTGTCAGATATGCTGACACAGGCAAACCTGCCGCACAGTGTTCTAAATGCCCGCCAGCATGAGCAAGAGGCCAAGATTGTCGCCGATGCTGGTAAGCTTGGTGCCATAACGATTGCCACCAATATGGCAGGCCGGGGCACGGATATTCAGTTGGGCGGTAATGTTGAGCTAAAGGTTTTAGAAGCCATCGCCGCTGATCCCACTCTGCACCCAGATGAGGTGCGTGCCCGTATTGAAGCGGAACATGCAGTTGAAAAAGCAGCCGTGATTGCCGCCGGTGGCCTGTATGTTTTAGCAACCGAGCGCCATGAAAGCCGCCGGATTGACAACCAGCTGCGAGGCCGTTCTGGCCGCCAGGGAGACCCGGGTCGGTCCTCATTTTTCCTGAGCCTGGAAGACGATTTGATGCGGATCTTTGGATCTGAGCGTTTGGAAAAAGTGCTGTCAACGCTGGGTTTGAAAGAAGGCGAGGCGATCATTCACCCATGGGTGAACAAGTCGTTGGAAAAGGCCCAAGCTAAGGTCGAAGGCCGTAATTTCGATATTCGCAAGCAATTGCTGAAATTCGATGATGTGATGAATGACCAGCGCAAGGTGGTGTTTGCTCAGCGATTGGAAGTGATGCAGGCCGACGATCAGGCCGAAATCGTCACCGATATGCGCCATCAGTTGATTGATGATCTGGTGGATGCCTTTCTGCCGCCCAAAAGCTATCCAGACGAATGGGATGCAGCAGGGCTTTATGCGGCGGTTATTGAAAAGCTGAACCTTGATCTGCCGATTATCGGCTGGGCCGCAGAAGAAGGCGTGGACCAAGACGCCCTGCGCACCCGTATTGCTGAGGCCTCAGACGGTGCAATGGCTGAAAAGACCCAAGCCTTTGGTCAAGATGTCATGCGCAAAATGGAAAAGCAGGTTTTGCTGCAAGCGATCGATGCCAAATGGCGTGAGCATCTGCTGACATTAGAGCATCTGCGTTCGGTTGTGGGGTTTCGTGGCTATGCCCAGCGTGATCCACTGAATGAATACAAGACCGAGTCGTTTAGCCTGTTTGAAAACATGCTGAACGCATTGCGTGTGGATGTGACCCAAAAGTTGGGCCAACTGCGCCCGCTGTCGCCCGAAGAACAAGAGGCTATGGTGCGCGAATATCTGGCGCAACAGCAGCGCGCGGCCCAAGCCGCCAACCCTGTGGCGCCTGAAGCCGCAGCGAGCGCTGGTTTTGATGAAACTGATCCCACCACATGGGGTACACCGGGCCGCAATGATCTATGCCCCTGCGGATCTGGCGAAAAATTCAAACATTGTCATGGCAAGTTGGTCTGATACCGCAGTCTGCTTTGGTTTGTAGACGATAATTTTTTGATTGCGCTATCGGTTTGCTGAATCAGTGGACCTTATTTGCGTGGTCGCCTAGAACATGGGCATTCTCAAGACAGGCTGGAAAAAATGGCTGAACACACCACACCCGATATCATCTTCACCAAAGTTGATGAAGCACCACAGATCGCATCGGCGTCTCTTTTGCCGATCATCCGCGCATTTGCAGCAGCTGCCGATATTTCGGTTGGCACACGCGACATTTCGCTTGCAGGCCGTATCATTGCGGCGTTCCCCGAGCGTCTGAGCGATGCGCAACGCCAGCCTGACGATCTGGCCGTGTTGGGCGATTTGGTGAAGACGCCGACAGCCAATGTGGTCAAGCTGCCCAACATCTCGGCATCCATGCCACAGCTGTTGGCTGCCCTGAAAGAATTGCAAGCCAAGGGCTATGACCTGCCTGATTATCCTGAAGACCCGCAGACCGACGCCGAGCGTGACGCCCGTGCGCGCTTTGATGCGATCAAGGGGTCAGCCGTGAACCCAGTGCTGCGCGAGGGCAATTCAGACCGGCGGGCAGCGGTGGCGGTTAAAAACTATGCCAAGGCCAATCCTCATTCGATGGGGGCATGGTCGGCCGACAGCAAGACCTGCGTGTCAACCATGTCGGCGCATGACTTCCGGTCTAATGAAACATCGGTCACGCTGAGCGATACCCAAGCGGGGGCTGCGCGGATTGAGTTGACCGACATGGACGGCAACGTGCATGTACTGAAATCTGGCCTGAATTACCCGGCAGGCACCGTGGTTGATGCCACATTCCTGTCAGCCAAAGCGCTGGATGCGTTTTTGGCCGAGCAGATCGACAAAACGTTGCAAAAGGGCATTTTGTTTTCGATCCATCTTAAAGCCACGATGATGAAAGTGTCGGATCCGATCATCTTTGGTCATGCGGTCAGGGCCTTTCTGCGCCCGGTTTTTGACACCTATGGTGATAAGCTGGCCGCCGCCGGTATCGATGCGAATTCTGGCCTTGGCACATTGATGGAACGCGTGGCGGATATGCCCGATCACGCTGAAATCGAAGCTGCCATCCAGGCCACCATGGCGGCGCGTCCACCGCTTTACATGGTAAATTCTGATAAGGGCATCACCAACCTGCATGTGCCATCCGACGTGATTGTTGATGCGTCTTTGCCGGCGCTGATCCGGGCGGGTGGTAAAGCTTGGGGGCCGGATGGAAAAGAGGCGGATGCCAATTGTGTGATCCCGGACAGCTCTTATGCGTCAATTTATCAAGAAGCGGTGGATTACTTTAAAGAAACGGGGGCGCTTGATCCGCGCACCGCAGGCACCGTGCAGAACGTGGGTCTTATGGCGCAAAAGGCCGAAGAATACGGCTCGCACCCTACCACCTTTGAAATCCCTGCTGATGGCACCGTGCGGATGATTGCGGCCAATGGCGACGTGCTGCACAGCCATGTGGTTGAGGCGGGCGATATCTGGCGTGCCGCATCCACCCGCAAGGCCCCGATAGAAGATTGGGTGCGCTTGGCGATTTCGCGGCAAAAAGCCGAAGGCTGTCAGGCCGTGTTCTGGCTGGATGAAACCCGCGCCCATGACGCGCAGCTGATCAGCTATGTCAAACCGCTGCTGGCGGCGGCCGGTGTCGAAGACAAGTTTCAAATCATGGCGCCGCGCCCCGCGACCCGGCTTGCGCTTGAAACCATTCGCAAGGGCGAAAATTCAATCGCGGTGTCGGGCAACGTGTTGCGTGATTACCTGACCGATCTTTTCCCGATCTTGGAATTGGGAACATCGGCCAAGATGCTGTCGATCGTAAAGTTGATGGCTGGCGGTTGCATGTTTGAAACTGGGGCTGGTGGATCTGCGCCGAAACATGTGCAGCAGTTGGTGGAAGAAAATCACCTGCGGTGGGATTCGCTGGGTGAATTCTGCGCCTTGGGTGAAAGTCTGAAATTTTTGGCCGAAACCAATGGCAACGATAAGGCACGCGTTTTGGGCAATGCGGTTGATGTGGCCACCCAAGGTATTCTTGATCATGACAAGTCGCCTCGGCGGCGCGTGGGCCAGACAGACAACCGCGACAGCCATTTCTATTTTGCGCTTTATTGGGCGCAGGCTTTGGCTGCCCAAACCGAAAATGTCGCACTGGCGCAGCACTTTGCGCCGATCGCCAAAGCGCTGGCGGATAAAGAGTCTGTGATTGTTGCCGAAATTGCGGCGGTTCAGGGTCAGCCGCTTGATCTGGGTGGCTATTATGCCTTTGATCCCGAAAAAGCTGCGGCTGGCATGCGCCCATCGCCCACCTTTACGGCCATTATCGGCTAAACTTTGCGCCTGATCTGGCAGTGAACTTGGCGGCCCCCATGAAAATGGGGGCCGTTTTCATAAGAAACTTTGACCGGTGCCAGCTTCCGTTCCCAACTTGGCGTCGAGCAGGGGCCATGTTGCATCTTGGTCTGACATCCGTTTGGGTGTTGTGGGCCAATCGATCGCCAGTGCCGGGTCATCCCACCGCAGGCCTTGGCCCACCCCTGCCACATAATCGCGGCCCATTTGATAGAGCACGCAGGTGTCATCATGCAGCGTGATAAATCCATGTGCCATGCCCTCGGGCACGAAAAGCGCGTTCATCGCGTGGGCATCCAGAATGACTGCATGCCAGTGCATAAACGTGGCACCCGGCCGCAGATCAACAACCACATCCCACATTTTTCCTGCCACACAGCGCACCAGCTTGGCCTCAGCCCAAGGGTTGGGCTGAAAATGCAACCCGCGCAGGGTGTGACGGGCTGTATTTTGCGACAGGTTGATCTGCGTTGGGTGAAACGCGATGCCGTGATCCGCAAAGACCTGTGGACAAAAGGCGCGTGCAAAGCTGCCGCGCGCGTCAATGTGCGGGCTTGCCGTGATTTCAAACAGACCGGGCAGGGGGGTGGAGTGAAAGATCATCTGATTTGCAGCTTAGGGATAAAGGTCACAAACTGCCCACCCCAATCGCGGATCTGCGCCTGCTGGGCCATCACTTCATCTGCCAAATTCCAAGGCAAGATTATCAGGTAATCGGGCTTGTGCTGGGCAATGGCGGCTGGGGCATAGACTGGAATATGGCTGCCCGGCAAAAGGTGATTTTGCTTTTCGGGGTTGCGATCAACAACAAAAGCCAGATCGTGTGACCCTGCCTGCGCGGTGTTCAAAAAGGTGTTGCCCTTGGCGGCGGCACCGTATCCGGCGATGGTCTTTTTGGCCTGTTTGGCCGATTTTACAAAGCGGTGAAAATCCGCCACGATTTGTGCGGTGCGCTGGGCAAGTGCTGCGTAGCTTTCGGGGCGTTCTAGCTGCATCTCAGTCTCGGTGGCGCGGGTTTTGGCCCGGCCAGGCTGCACCGCATGTGCGCCCCTGTGCCCCACCAAAACGCGCAGTGATCCGCCATGTGTAGGCAGGGGGATCACATCAAACACCTCAAGCCCCGCTTTGGTCATCAGCCGTTCCACAAACCCCAGCGACAGATAGGCGTAATGTTCATGGTAAATGGTATCAAATTGTGCATGTTTCAGCAGTTCTGCCAAATGTGGAAATTCAAAACTTGCCACGCCGTGTGGCGCCAACAGCGTGGAAAAACCCCGGATAAAATCGGCAATGTCCGGCACATGGGCCAGCACATTATTGGCCACCATCAAATCGGCCAACACGCCCTCAGTGCGCAGGGCGCGGGCCTGATCCTCGCCAAAAAATGCTATGCGCGTTTCAATCCCTTTGGCGCGGGCAAGTTCTGCGGCATGGCCTGCAGGTTCAATCCCCAGTGTGCCAAAGCCCATTTTTTTGAAATGCTGCAGCAAATAGCCATCGTTTGATGCAATTTCGACAATACGCGCAGATTTTGGCAGTGAAAAACGGGCGACCATCTCATCGGCAAAGCGCTTTGCATGCGCAACCCAGCCAGTCGAAAACGATGACAGATAGGCGTAGCCATGATCAAAGATTGCATCGGCTGGTACGGTTTCTGTGGTTTGCACCAGCCAACATTGGGTGCAGACCATCACATGCAGCGCAAAGCGGCGCTCTTTGGCTATGGCGTTGGGATCGTTCATTGGCAGATAGCTGTTTGCCAATGGGGTGTGGCCGAGATCAATCACGCTTTGGTCAAGCGGGGCGTGGCAAAAGCGGCACTGTGGGCTCATGATGCCAGTTCCTGATAGCGGGTGATTTGGGCATCGGTCAGGGCTGCCAGATCAGCGCCTTGCTGTTGGGCGCTGTACCACTCGGCAGTCCATGCCAGCGTGGCGTGGCTATCCAGCCGTGGCTGCCAACCCAACAGATGACGGGCTGCACGACTGTCGATGCTTAGGTGTGGCTTTTCGGCGGGCGCAGGGCGCAGATCATGGTGCCAGCGTATTTTCGTGCCAAGCGCCTGCTGCATGGCCTCGGCCACTTGCGCCACGCTTTGGTGTGGGCCATCATCGTTTGGCCCGAAATTAAGCGTTTCAGGGAGGCCGTTGTTGGTCAACAGCGCCTCGACAAAGGTAAAGTAGCCTGACAGGCAATCCAAAACATGCTGCCAGGGCCGGGTGGCATTGGGGGCGCGCAGGGCAAGCGGCTGGCCGCTTTGCGCGGCGCGGATGATATCGGGCACCAGACGGTCGGCGGAAAAATCGCCCCCCCCCACCACATTTCCACCACGCGCCGTCGCAACACGCACGCCTGATGCCTGAAAAAACGCTTGCCGCATCGCCGCCACCACGATTTCGGTCGCGGCTTTTGATGCAGAATAAGGATCGGCCCCGCCCAGCCTGTCGGTTTCGGTCAGGGCCACATGGGTGCCACTGTTTTCATAGACCTTGTCTGATGTCACCACCAACACCGCGCGTAGATCAGAGGTGTGGCGCAGCGCATCCAGCAGATGCACGGTTCCCATAACATTGCTGCTAAATGTGCCCACCGGGTCGGCATAGCCTTGCCGCACCAGCGGCTGTGCCGCCATGTGCAGCACGATTTCAGGCCGGGCCGCTGCCACCACTTGCGCTACGGCTGCGGTATCGCGCAGATCAACCAGATGGCTTTGGGCCAAATGCGCTTGTCCCAGAATATTAAAGAGGTTGGGCGTTTGATCGGGTGCCAGCGAAAGCCCTGTTACCTGTGCCCCGGCGTGGGCCAGCCAGCGCGCTGCCCATGCGCCCTTGAACCCGGTGTGGCCAGTCAGCAGAACGCGCTTTTGGTGCCAAAAGGTCATGGCCACACCTTCCAAGGTGCCCGCCCTGAGGCCCACATGGCCTCCAGCTGGTTTCGATCGCGTAAAGTGTCCATTGCATGCCAAAACCCCGGATGGCGATAGGCCATTAACGCCCCATCGCGTGCCAGACCCTCTAATGGGGCTGCTTCAAACATGGTGTCATCACCAGCAATCCGGTCGACGACTTCGGGTTCCAGAACGAAAAAGCCACCATTAATGCGCCCCTCATCTCCGGGAGGTTTTTCGGTGAACCGCCGCACCTCAGCGCTCGGGCCGATATCCAGTGCGCCATAGCGCCCCGGTGGGGTGACTGCGGCCACCGTTGCGGCGCGGCCATGCGCTTTGTGAAATGCCAGTTCGGCGGTGATATCGATGTCCGCGACCCCGTCACCATAGGTCATACAAAAAGAGCCCGTCAGATAGCGTGCAACCCGGCGCAAGCGCCCACCCGTCATCGTGGCCTCGCCGGTATCAACCAGTGTCACCCGCCAAGGTTCGGCCATTGACGCATGATAGGTGATCTGGCCCGTTTTTGCATCAATCGTCACATCGCTGGAATGCAGCACGTAATTGGCAAAATATTCTTTGATCATATATCCGCGATAGCCAAGGCAGATTACGAAATCGGTGATGCCATGGGCGGCATAAATCTTCATCACATGCCACAAAATTGGTCGATTGCCGATTTCGATCATGGGCTTTGGCCGCAGATGGCTTTCTTCAGAAATACGGGTGCCAAGCCCACCGGCCAGAATCACAGCCTGCATTAAACGCCCCATTGCCATCGTTGCCTGAGTTATACTTAAAGAAGAAAAATGGTTAAAATGAAACCCCTAAGCGTGTTATTGACCAGCCCAATCACAACAGAAAGCGCTTGAACCCTGTGATTTCAAATCTAAGGTGTGGGGTGAACGGTCTTTAACGGGCCGCACGAAACATAAGCCCTGCGGGATGGGGCGTGACAGGAAGGATTTTTAAGATGAAGCGCATGTCTTTCGTGATTGCAGCACTGTTGGCCAGCACCAGCATCAGCGCGCTGCCCGCTTTGGCTGAAGGTGTGAAGGTTGGGTTGATGTTCACCCTGTCCGGCCCTGCGGCAGCACTGGGTGAGCAGGGTCGCAACGGCTTTCAGTTGGCTGTGGCGCAGATGGGTGGGTTGGGCGGCATGCCCGCCGAGGTTGTTGTTGTTGATGACGAGCAAAAGCCCGACGTTGCCGCCAATAAAGCGCGCGAACTGGTTGAGCGTGACAATGTTGACTTTGTCGTGGGCCCAATCTTTTCAAATATCTTGATGGCGATTCATAAGCCTGTGACCGATGCGGGCAAGTTTCTGATCAGCCCGAATGCCGGCACATCGAATTTCGCGGGGGCCGATTGTAACCCCAACTTTTTTGTGACTTCGTATCAAAATGATCAAAGCCATCAGGTGATGGGCGCCTATGCGCAATCGCAGGGTTTTCAGAACGTTTTCTTGATGGCGCCGAACTATCAGGCGGGCAAAGACAGCCTGAACGGATTCAAACGGTCGTATACTGGCGGTGTTGTGGCCGAGGTGTTTACGCCCTTGGGGCAGTTGGATTTTTCGGCTGAGCTGGCGCAAATTGCTGCCTATCAACCGGATGCGGTCTTTACCTTTATGCCGGGCGGCATGGGTGTGAATTTGGTCAAGCAATATCGTCAGGCGGGGCTGGAAAACATTCCGTTCCTGTCGGCTTTTACGGTTGATGAAAGCACCTTGCCTGGGCAAAAAGATGCAGCCTTGGGCTTTTTGGCTGGGGCAAACTGGGCGCCTGATATTGATGTGCCCGAAAGCAAAGCCTTTGTGGCGGCCTATGAGGCCGCATATGGCGCGGTGCCGGGCAGCTATGCCATGCAGGCCTATGACGCGGCGCAGTTGATCGATTCTGCACTGCGTAAAGTGGGCGGCGATATGTCGAACGCTGATGCGCTGCGCTCGGCATTGGAAGCGGCTGAGTTCAAAAGCCTGCGCGGCAAGTTTGCCTTTGGCAACAACCATTACCCGATCCAGAACTTTTATCTGACCCAAGCGATCAAGCGCGATGATGGCAAATATCAGACTTCAATCGTGCAGACGATTTTTGAAGATTATCAAGATACCTATGCCGCTGATTGCAAGATGAAGTGACAGCCCTGAAAAAGGGCGCAGGCCAAACCAACGGCCGGGGGCACTAGGCTATGACCAATCTGTTTTTGCTTCAGCTTCTGAACGGGGCACAGCTTGGCGTGTTGCTGTTTTTGATTGCTGCCGGCCTGACGTTGATCTTTGGTATTATGGATTTCATCAACTTGGCCCACGGTGTTCTTTACATGGTGGGCGCTTATGTGATGGCAAGTTTTGCCATGCTGACGGGCAGCTTTTGGTTGGCGCTGGGGCTGACGGTGCCGGCAATGCTGATCTGCGGGTTGTTGCTGGAGTTCACTGTGTTTCGCGCGCTTTACGCCCGTTCGCATCTCGATCAGGTGTTGGCAACCTTTGGATTGGTGTTGGTTATCAGTGAGGGTGTCAAAATCTTGTGGGGGTCCGCGCCACTGACCGTGCCGATGCCTGACCTGCTGTCTGGGTCCGTTGGGTTGATTGGGCCGCTGAAATATCCGGTCTACAGGTTGGCTATTTTGGTGGTTGGCTTGGCAAGTGCGCTTGGGCTTTACGTGCTGATCACCCAGACCCGTATTGGCATGTTGCTGCGGGCGGGGGCCAGTAACCGCGAGATGGTGTCTGCGCTGGGCGTTAATGTGGGGCGGCTTTTTGCAATGGTTTTCGCATTTGGCGCCATGTTGGCGGGGTTTGCTGGGGCGATTGTCGCGCCAATCTTGTCGGTTGACACGGGCATGGGCGAAAGTGTTCTGATTTTGGCGTTTGTGGTGATTGTGATAGGGGGTATCGGCTCGATCCGTGGGGCTTTTATGGGGGCGTTGCTGGTTGGGGTTGTGGATACCATGGGGCGTAGTTTTGGCCCGATTGTGCTGCGCATGATCATGGAGCCTGCAGCCGCAGGCCAATTGGGCCGCACATTGGCGCCCATGCTGGTATATATTTTGATGGCAGCCATACTATTTGCCCGCCCGGCCGGTCTGTTCGGGCGTCGCGCAGAATGAGGCTGATGGGCCGTGATCTGGTGGCGCTGCTGCTGTTTGCTGGGTTTGCGGCCGTGCCGCTGCTTGCCAATCTTTTGCAAGATCCGTTTTTGTTGGTGATTGCCACGCGCATGCTCGCCTTTGCGATTGCTGCAATGGGATTGGATTTGGTTCTGGGTTACGGCG
Source organism: uncultured Paracoccaceae bacterium (assembly GCA_937895435.1). Lineage (GTDB taxonomy): Bacteria > Pseudomonadota > Alphaproteobacteria > Rhodobacterales > Rhodobacteraceae > CALAXT01. The sequence goes on from CALAXT010000038.1 coordinate 54,654, forward strand.
CGCTGGTGTCCTTTGGTCATGCAGCCTATCTGGGTATTGGCGCCTATGCTGTGACCATTTTAATGCGGTTGGGCGTGTATGATATCGGGCTGCATCTTCTGGCAGGCATTGCTGCGGCGGTTGTTTTTGCTGTGGGGACCGGTGCTGTGTCGCTGCGCACGCGTGGGGTCTATTTCATCATGATCACGCTGGCGTTCAGCCAAATGGCTTATTTCTTCTTTGTGTCATTTTCTGCGCTGGGCGGGGATGATGGTGCCAGTCTGCCGCAGCGATCGACGCTTTTCGGGCACGATCTGCTTGAAAACGATCTGTGGCTTTTTTGGTTGGCGCTTGGTTTGCTGATTGGGCTGTTTTTGGTGTGTCGCGCCATTGTTGGATCGCGATTTGGGCGTGTGCTTTGCGGGGCGCGCGAAAACCCACAGCGGATGCAGGCGATTGGTTTTGTGCCCTTTGGCTATCAGTTGACAGCTTATGTGATTTCTGGGGCGATCACATCGATTGCGGGTGTGTTGTTGGCAAATCAGGCTGAATTTGTTTCGCCTGCTTTAATGAATTGGCATCGCTCGGGTGAACTGATTGTTATGGTTGTATTGGGTGGGATTGGCACGCTGAGCGGTGCGATTGCTGGTGCAGTTTTGGCGCTGTTGCTAGAGGAAACATTGGCTGGGTTCACCCAGTATTGGAAACTGTGGTTTGGCCTGTTTTTGGTGGGGATTGTGCTGTTTGCACCCGGTGGCGTGCAGGGGTTGGTGGCGCGGATCAAGCTGCAGATTGGGTCGCGGCGATGAGTGTGGTGTTATCGGCGCAAGGGTTGCGCAAATCCTATGGGGCGCTGACGGTAACAGATAATCTGTCACTTGATTTGCACCAAGATGAGCTGCTGGCCGTCATAGGGCCCAATGGGGCTGGAAAAACCACGCTGATCAACCAGCTGTCGGGCCAGTTGCGCCCAGATGCGGGGCGGGTGGTGTTGGCGGGGCGTGATATTTCCGATCAAAGTATGGCGCAGCGCGTACATCTGGGGATGGCGCGTACGTTTCAGATTACCTCAATTCTACCCGGGTTTAGCGTGTTGGAAAATGTGGCCCTGGCGGTGCAGGCGCGCAGCGGTTCAAGCTTTCGCTTTTTTAGAGCCGCCGCAGGCCAGCGCCGATTGAATGATGCAGCGATGGCCCATTTGGCTGAGGTTGATCTGGATGCTGATGCCCAGCGTCGTGCCGCGGATTTGTCGCATGGAAAGCAGCGTCAGTTGGAACTGGCGATTGCGCTGGCCACAGACCCACATATTTTGTTGCTTGACGAACCGCTGGCTGGCACTGGCGGGGCCGAGGCTGCGCGGTTGGTCGCGCTGATGCAGCGGTTAAAGGCCCGCCACAGCATATTGTTGATCGAGCATGACATGCGGGCTGTGTTTGCCTTGGCCAACCGCATTGCCGTGATGGTCTATGGCCAGATCATTGCCACGGGCACCCCTGATGAAATTCGCGCCAATCCTCGGGTTCGTGCGGCCTATTTGGGTCAGGAGAGTGTGTGATGTTGCGGGTTGAGGGGCTGCACGCGGGCTATGGTGCCAGCCAGATTCTGTTTGGCATTGATCTGCAGATAAGTGAGGGTGAAGCTGTTACCCTGTTGGGTCGAAATGGCATGGGAAAAACCACAACCATAAAGGCGCTGTTTGGCCTTATTCCATCCACGGGCGGTCGGGTCTTGGTGGATGGGGCTGATCTTACGCATGCGGCCCCGCATGTTCTGGCGCAGTCAGGGCTTGGATTGGTGCCCGAAGGGCGACAGGTCTTTCCAACCCTCACTGTCGAAGAAAACCTGCGTGCCACCGCGCGGCCTGGCGGGCATTGGAATCTGGCAAGGATCTATGATCTTTTCCCACGGCTGCACGAAAGACGCCGCAATATGGGCACCCAGCTTTCTGGTGGCGAGCAGCAGATGCTGGCGATTGGCCGTGCGCTGATGACAAACCCACGGCTGATCGTTTTGGATGAAGCGACCGAGGGCCTGGCCCCGCTGATCCGCGCTGATATCTGGGCTTGTCTGCGCCGCATCAAAGATGAGGGCCATGCCATTTTGGTGATCGACAAGAATGTTGACGCGCTCAGCGCGCTTGCAGATCGTCACATTGTCATTGAAAAAGGTCGGGTGGTTTGGCAGGGCAGTTCGGCCCAGTTGATGGCCAACCCTGACGTGAAAGACCGTTTCTTGCATGTTTAGGCGTGCAAGATCCCCGTGCCAAAGGAGACCATCATGGCTATGAGCGCTGGCGTCACCCGATCCAACACTGGGATCGACAACACTGTTTGGAATATTTTGGGTCAGATTTATGTGCCCAAGCAGCTGTCAGAACGCTCGATGTCATGGCATGCGACGCTGCCGGTCGGCACCTTTGTTCCGCCTCATATTCACCCGACCCAAGATGAATTTATTTATGTTCTAGAGGGTCAGTTTGATCTGTTGCTGGATGGCAAGGCGGAAACTGCTGAGCCGGGTGATTTGGTGCGGCTGCCGATGGGCATTCCACATGGGATCTTTAACAAGACCGACAGCACGATCAAATGCCTGTTCTGGGTGTCTCCCACCCGGCGGCTGCATGATCTATTCTGGGCCCTGCATAATCTGGGGCCCACGCCCAACCCCGCCGACGTTGTTGCCATTTCTGCGCAGCATGAGGTGGACTTTTTGCCGCCCCCCCCAGAAGGAGCGTGACCGATGCGCGTTTTGGTTGCGGGTGGTGGTATTGGTGGTCTGACATTGGCCTTGATGCTGCATGCCCGCGGTATTCGCGCCGAAATTTTTGAATCGGCCCAAGCTGTGCGTGAGGTTGGTGTCGGCATCAACATCTTGCCCCATGCTATTCGCGAATTTGATGCGCTGGGGCTTTTGCCCGCGCTTGATCGCGTGGGCGTACGCACCCGCACGCTGCATTATCTGACGCGTGGCGGGAAAGAAGTCTGGTCTGAGCCCCGCGGCACCTTTGCCGGGCATGAGGTGCCACAATTCTCGATTCATCGTGGGCGATTGCAGCGGCTTTTGTATCAATCTGTCCTGGAACGTCTGGGGGCGAATGCTGTTCAAACGGGCTGCCGACTGGCTGGGTTTGTCCAGGACGATGGGGGTGTCACGGCGCATTTCGCCAATAATGTCGATGGGTTGCAGGGGCGCACCGAACGTGGGGATGTGCTGATTTGTGCCGATGGAATTCATTCCGCTGGGCGGCGCGTGTTTTACCCCACTGAGGGTGCGCCCAGCTGGAATGGGGTTGTGATGTGGCGGGGCGCCACGGTTTGGGCGCCTTGGCGCGATGGGGCCAGTATGATGATCGGTGGTGGTTTGGGGGGTAAGCTTGTTCTCTATCCAATTGCGCCGGCCCAAGCGGATGGCAAGCAGCTGATGAACTGGGTGGTAAATATTCGCACCAAAGACCCAGCCCTGTCCCCACCCCCCCCCGACAGCTGGTCGCGCCGGGCGCCACTGTCACAGGTTTTGCCCCACGCGCTGCGTTTTCAAGTGCCCGATTATGATCTTGAGGCGCTTGTGCGTGCAACGCCCGAAATTTTTGAATATCCGATGGCCGATCGTGATCCCCTGCCGCGCTGGACCTTTGGCCGTGTTACGCTGTTGGGTGATGCGGCGCACCCAATGTATCCGGTTGGCTCAAACGGGGCCAGTCAAGCGACTTTGGATGCCCGTGCCTTGGCCGATGCGCTGGCCCGCGCTGAGCATCCGCGCGCCGCCTTGTGGCAGTATGAAAAAGACCGCCGCCTCAAAACGGCGCACATCGTTTTGAACAACCGCAAAGGTGGCCCAGAAGGTGTTATTGATGAAATAGAACGCCGCGCGCCTGCCGGGTTTGATGATATTGACGCAGTCATGTCCCATGATGAGCGTCGTCAAATGGTGCAAGGCTACGCCGCCATGGCAGGCTTTGCCAAGGTGACACGCTTGACGTGACGCACACACCCCTGTTTTCAATGCGCATCCCCCCGATAATCCCGTTGTCAGGGCTGGACTGCGAATTCGTAATGTGATTACAACGCGAATGTTGGACGGAGTGAGCAAAAACGCCGCCAAAACAGGTTGGAAGTGTGGCCGAGTGGTTTAAGGCTCTAGTCTTGAAAACTAGCGTACGGGGAACCGTACCGTGGGTTCGAATCCCACCGCTTCCGCCA
>CALAXT010000039.1 GCA_937895435.1 uncultured Paracoccaceae bacterium
CGACGCAGCCACCGGCTCAATCACAGGCTCCGCCACGGGCTCAATCACGGGCTCAGCCACGGGGGCGATCGCGCCAAGAACTGGCACCGACAAGCTTGGGCGCGGCACGTCTCTGTCCGGCAGCGGCAACAGCACCGAGGCCAGCCCCAAACCCATGACAGACACCATCGCGCCTTGCAGCGCGCCCCCCAACAGACCAGATCCCCGTTTCGTTGCCAAACCCATCCCCATTGCAGCCTGCGGCCCTGTCAAATGACCTTCTGCCCTTGACCATGCCCCCGAATTCCGACCACATAAAGCCAGATCGGGCCTCACAGCCCCAGCACCACCTTAACGTGCAATTCCGACCCCGAAAGACGAAAGTTTGCCCCATGCTGCTGCTGATAGATAATTATGACAGCTTTACCTATAACCTTGTGCATTATTTTGGCGAATTGGGGGCCGATGTTGTGGTGCGGCGCAATGATGCGCTGAGCGTTGAAGATGCCATGGCGCTCTGCCCATCGGCCATCGTGCTGTCACCGGGGCCGTGCGATCCAGAGCAAGCAGGGATTTGCCTTGATTTGACAGCGGCAGCGGCGGCAGCGAAACTGCCTTTGCTGGGCGTGTGTCTGGGCCACCAAACCATCGGACAGGCATTTGGCGGCAAAGTCGTGCGCTGCCATGAAATCGTTCATGGCAAGCTTGGCCAAATTCATCACAGCGGGCTGGGGGTCTTTGCAGGGCTGCCATCGCCCTTTGCAGCCACTCGCTATCACTCGCTAATCGTAGAACGCGCCAGCTTGCCCGATTGCCTTGAAGTGACCGCCGCCTTGGAAGACGGCACCATCATGGGCCTACGTCACCGATCGCTGCCAATCGAGGGGGTGCAATTTCACCCCGAAAGTATCGCATCTGAACACGGACATGCGTTGCTGAAAAACTTCTTGGACACCGCGCGGGTACCTGCATGAGCGATGCCCTGAAACCACTGATTGCCGCCGCTTGCGAACGCGCGCTGACCGGGGCCGAGGCCGAAGCCGCGTTTGAGCTGCTGTTCAAAGGCGAAGCGACACCCGCACAAATGGGCGGATTTTTGATGGCGCTGCGCACGCGGGGCGAAAGCGTGGCCGAATATGCCGCGGCTGCCCGTGTGATGCGCGCGCGCTGCAACCGCGTCGACGCCCCCGAGGGCGCTATGGATATCGTGGGCACCGGTGGCGACGGTAAGGGAACGCTGAATATTTCAACCGCCAGCGCCTTTGTGGTGGCGGGCGCAGGTGTGGTGGTGGCCAAACACGGCAATCGCAATCTCAGCTCAAAATCAGGTGCGGCGGATGCGTTAAGCGAAATGGGGCTGAACGTGATGCTGCCCGCCGATCGGGTAAGCGCAATTTTGGCGCAGGTGGGCATTGCCTTTATGATGGCCCCCATGCACCACCCAGCGATGCGCCACGTCATGCCCACCCGCACTGAATTGGGCACACGCACCATTTTCAACATCTTGGGCCCTCTGACCAACCCCGCGGGCGTCAAGCGCCAGTTGACTGGCGCTTTTTCGCCCAGCCTGATCCGCCCAATGGCCGAAACGCTGGCCACACTTGGCGCGGAAAAAGCATGGCTGGTGCATGGCGGCGATGGTACGGACGAGCTGTCGATTTGTGCCAGCAGCAAAGTGGCCGCATTGGAAAACGGCGTGATCCGCGAATTTGATTTGCACCCGGACGAGGCAGGACTGCCGGTGCATCCCTTTGCCGATATCATGGGCGGCAGCCCAGCCGAGAATGCGCACGCCTTTCGGGCGCTTTTGGCAGGGGCCAAGGGTGCCTATCGTGATGCGGTGCTGCTCAACAGCGCGGCGGCCCTGATGGTGGCCGATCGCGTTACCACCCTGCCCGACGGCGTTGCGATGGCCCGCGAAAGCATTGACAGCGGCGCCGCCGATGCCAAGTTGCGCGCACTGGTCACCGCGACCCAATCCGCAAACTGAGCCCCGGCAAGATCCATGATCATTTTAAAAATCCTCCGCCGTGCCGAATGGGATGCTTTTTCAGCCAAGGGCGAAACCAACGGCGCCCCTGTTGATTTGGCCGATGGCTACATTCATTTCTCAACCCCAGAACAGGCCGCAGAGACCGCAGCCAAACATTTTGCCGGTGCCCCCGATCTGATATTGGTGGGGGTTGACCCGCAGGCGTTAGGGGATGCGCTGAAATGGGAACCCTCTCGTGGCGGGGCACTTTTCCCGCATCTTTATCGCGCGCTGCGCATGGCGGATGTTCTGTGGCACCGTCCGCTGCCTTTGGGCCCCGATGGGCATATTTTTCCCAAGGATACGCAATGACCCTGCTGGAACGGATTGGCCTTGGCCTTTTGCATCAGTTTGACCCAGAGCGCGCGCATCATCTGGCGATCATGGCCCTGCGCACGGGTCTGACACCCGCGCCCGGGCCCGTCACATCATCACGCTTGGCCTGCACGCTGGCGGGGATGTCGCTGCCAAATCCAGTGGGATTGGCCGCCGGGTTTGATAAGAATGCAGTGGCCGTCGCAGCGTTATCACGCGCTGGATTTGGATTTTTGGAAGTGGGTGCGGCCACGCCACGCCCGCAGCCTGGCAACCCGCGACCGCGTGTCTTTCGGCTGCAACAAGATCAGGCCGTGATCAATCGCTTTGGCTTTAACAACGATGGCGCTGCGGCGATAGCCGCGCGGCTGGCCCAGCGGCCAAGCAGTGTGCCAGTGGGGCTGAACCTTGGTGCCAATAAAGACAGCGTGGATCGCGCCGCTGATTTCGCCCAAGTGCTGCAAACCTGCGGGCAGCATGTTGATTTTGCAACCGTCAACGTGTCATCGCCAAATACCGAACGCCTGCGCGATTTGCAGGGCAAGGCTGCGCTGTCGGGGCTGTTAGAGGGGGTTATGGCCGTGCAGGGCCAGCTGCCAAAACCCATTCCGATTTTTCTAAAAATCGCCCCAGATCTGAGCGATGCCGATCTGGCAGATGTGGCCGAGGTGGCCGTGGACGCGCGCCTGTCAGGGATTATTGCCACAAACACAACGCTTGATCGCACCGGCCTGCATGGGCCCCATGCTGCCCAAGCGGGTGGGCTGTCAGGTGCCCCCCTTTTTTACAGGGCCACACAGGTTTTGGCCCGCTTATCGCGCGATTGTGGCCCAGATATGCCGCTGATTGGCGTGGGCGGTGTGGCCGACGCCAATCAAGCCTATGCCAAGATACAGGCTGGGGCCAGCGCGGTACAGATTTATACAGCAATGATTTATCACGGCCTATCAGTGGCTGTTGATATTGCCCAAGGTTTGGATCGTTTGCTGGAACGTGATGGCTTTACATCGGTGCGTGATGCGATTGGCACCGACAGAGAACACTGGTTGGGCGCAAAACCCTAAGACCGATTTGCACACGGCACTGGTTTGTGCACGCTTTCTTGACCTTGGCCGGGTTTGCGCGTATGAGACACGTGTTTGCTGCTCAGTGCAGCCCACCCGACGCCGGGACGCGCGGCGATAGCGTCCCCCCACCATACGGCCCGATGCCGTATCTTATGGACGCTCATGACAAAATTTTCTGATCTAAAGCTTGACCCTGCGGTGCTAAAAGCCATTGCAGAGGCCGGCTATGAAAGCCCTACCCCCATTCAAGAAGGTGCTATCCCACATGCGCTGGAAGGCCGCGATGTTCTTGGCATTGCGCAAACCGGCACAGGGAAAACTGCCAGCTTCGTGCTGCCAATGATCACCCTGCTGGGCAAAGGCCGGGCACGGGCGCGCATGCCGCGCAGCTTGGTTCTGGCCCCAACACGAGAATTGGCGGCACAAGTGGCCGAGAATTTCGACACCTATGCAAAACATACGAAACTGACCAAAGCCCTGCTGATCGGTGGCGTGTCTTTTGGTGAACAAGACAAGCTGATCGACCGCGGCGTTGACGTGCTGATTGCAACACCGGGCAGATTGCTTGACCATTTTGAACGCGGCAAACTGTTGCTGACCGGTGTTCAGATCATGGTGGTGGATGAGGCCGACCGTATGCTGGATATGGGGTTCATACCCGATATTGAACGCATTTTTTCGCTGACCCCCTTCACCCGGCAGACGTTTTTCTTTTCGGCCACGATGGCGCCAGAAATTGAACGGATCACCAACACGTTTTTGTCAAACCCTGCACGGGTCGAAGTGGCCCGCCAGGCGACCGCCTCGCTCACGATTGAGCAGGCGCTGATTGCGGTAAAACCCAGCCGCAAAGATGCAACATTTGCTGAAAAGCGCGATGTTTTGCGCAAACTGATCCGCGCCGAGGGTGACAGCTGCACAAATGCCATCATCTTTTGCAACCGCAAGATGGATGTGGATACAGTCGCCAAGTCTCTGAAATCTCATGGCTTTAACGCAGCCCCTATTCATGGCGATCTGGATCAATCAGTGCGCACCCGGACGCTGGAAGCGTTTCGCGATGGGTCTTTGCATCTTTTGGTCGCATCAGACGTTGCCGCACGGGGCTTGGACATTCCCGCCGTCAGCCATGTCTTTAACTTTGACGTGCCATCCCACCCCGAAGATTATGTGCACAGAATTGGGCGCACCGGGCGGGCGGGACGTAAGGGCAAGGCCTATACGATCGCAACGCCCAATGATGAGAAATATCTGACAGCCATCGAGGCGCTTATCAAAGCACCCATCCCGCGCGGCGAGACACCCGAGATTTCTGCGGCCCGCCCCAGCAGCAGCGCGCGCCAAGAGCCCAAGCCAGAGACAGCGGCAAAACCCGCGCGCTCACGCAGCATCTCGCGCAGCCGGGGCCGCGACAAAGCCAAAGATGCCGCCGTGGACGCGGAGGTGAACGTCGAGGTAGTTGCAGACGTCGCCACCACCCAAACCGCCGCCCCAGCCGCACAAACGACCACCGAGGCTGCGGCCGCTGTCGCTCCCTCAGGCCCAATCACAACGGGATCATCCAGCGACCCACGGCGTAATTCAGCAGCCCCAGCGCAACCACGCGAGCGCAGCCGGTCAAATGACCGTAGCCGCGACAACCGTGGACCACGTCGCGATGATGCGCAGATTGTGGGTATGGGCGATCACATGCCTGATTTTCTGCGACATGCCTTTGGCAGCAAAGAAACGACAAATTCAGGCGAATAAGTCGCACCATAGCATAAATTTATTGCCCTACGGTTCACCAACCGTGGGGCTTTTTTTGGTGTTATCAACACATTTTCGCAATTTTTAAGCATCAGGCAGTCGTAATTATACGGTCAAAAAACGATACCAACGTCCAGACGCTTGGCAGCCCCAATATTTATTGGAGCAAGGTAGATGTTGATACCAGCACCCATCCCGCCGTTACCTTACCCCAATGATCACCCCGGCCAATGCTGGCGAAATGATGACACAGTTACATAAAAAAAGCGCGTGACCACCAATTGGTGGCCACGCGCCTTTTTTTCACAAATGTCTGAAGTTATTCGTCGGTTAAACGACTTATCACCACAGTAACCTCAGGTTTTTTGCCGATTTCTTCCATCGTCACCTGACGAACAATGCGTTTGATCGCATCATCCATCTTGTCATCGCTGGCAAAGATGCGGGTGTCGGCTTTGTCTAAAAACGCGCCCAGTTCTTCTTCCAAAACATTGACAAGCGACGTGTTATTACGGCCGCGTTCGGCCAGGCCCATCACTTCGGCCCAAGCCTCGCCCAGCGGTGCGCCCGTTTCATCGACGATGACGGTAATCATAACATGGCCATTCATCGCCATGCGCAACCGCGCGCGGATCACACCATCCATCGCCCCCACAAGCACATTGCCATCCAAATAGACCCGCCCGGTTTCGATATATTCGACAATCTCGGGCCGTTTGCCCGTCAGATCTACGACTGTACCATTGGTAACCACCTCAGTCGCGATGCCTTTGGCCGCACCCAAACGGGCATGTTCACGCAGGTGGCGATGTTCACCATGCATGGGCAGCAGGATTTCGGGGCGCAACAAATCATGCACAGCTTCCAGATCGGGACGGTTTGCATGGCCCGACACATGATAAAGCCCGCCGTGTTCATCAACAATATTCACGCCCATTTCTGAATAGGCATTCACAACGCGCAGCACCGGGCGTTCGTTTCCGGGAATGGTCTTGGATGAAAACAGAAAAGTATCACCCTCTTTCATTTTAAGGCCCAGATATTTGCCCTGCGCCAATTGTGCCGAAGCCGCCCGGCGTTCGCCTTGCGAACCTGTGACAATCAGCATCAGATTGCCACGCGGCACTTCCAGCGCCTGTTCCGGTTTTAAAACGGGTGGAAAATCTGTGACAATCCCAGTTTGCATTGCGGTAGACAGCATCCGGTTCATCGCACGCCCCAGCACACAAATCGACCGCCCCGCCGCAACGCCCGCATCAGCCAGCGTTTTCAGACGCGCCACGTTTGAGGCAAATGTTGTGGCAACCACCATGCCTTCGCAGCTGCGCACCAGATCAGCCAGTGGGCCAGCCAGTGTCGCCTCTGAGCGACCGGGCTGCGGATTAAAGACGTTGGTGCTGTCGCAAATCAGCGCTTTAACCCCCTGCTTGCCAATTTCGTTCCACAGCAGTGGGTCAAACGGCTCGCCCACCACAGGCGTGCCATCCAATTTGAAATCGGCGGTATGCACAATGCGGCCAGCAGGCGTATCAATCACAATCGCCGAGCTTTCCGGGATGGAATGGCTGACCGGCACGAATTGCAGCGCAAACGGGCCCAGTTTCACCTGTTCAGGGTAGGCCCCGACCACATGAATAGCCTCGCGCGACAGGCCCGCCTCTTCCATTTTCAGACCGGCAATGGCGGCGGTGAATTTGCGCGCATAGACCGGCACGCGCAGTTCAGACCACAAATGGCCCAACGCGCCCACATGGTCTTCGTGCGCATGGGTGATGATGATTGCCTCTAGCCGGTCACGGTTTTTCACCAGCCAACTCAGATCAGGCAAAATAAGATCCACCCCCGGTGCGCTGTCCATATCGGGGAAGGTGACACCAAGATCGACAAGGATCAGCCGCTCTTTACCCTCGGGGCCATAGCCATAGACATAGGCGTTCATGCCAACTTCGCCAGCACCGCCCAAGGGCAGATAGATCAGCCTGTTCTTGCTCATATAGTTTCCAGTTCCTTGTTGTAATTATAAATCAAAACCAAACCATGCATGGTCAGGTCATCCTCTACCTTGTCAAATAGGTCGAACCCCGTCGCAAACAAAGGGGCAAGCCCGCCGGTGGCGATCACTTTCATGGGGCGGGCGCGTTCGCGGCGGATTTGGCGCACAACACCTTCGACCAAACCGATGTAACCCCAAAACACACCTGACTGCATACAGGCAACCGTATTCGTGCCAATCACCTGATCTGGGCGGGTGACATCGACATGGGGCAAAGCGGCGGCGGCATTGTGCAACGCTTCCATCGACAGGTTCACGCCGGGGGCAATCGCACCCCCAATATAAGCACCATCGCTATCCACCACGTCAAAGGTCGTGGCCGTGCCAAAATCCACCACGATTAAATCCCCCCCATGGCGATTGAACCCAGCCACCGCGTTCACCAACCGATCGGGCCCAACGGTGGTGCCCAGATCAACCCGCGGGATCACAGGCAGCTGGCAATCAGGTTTGCCGACCACAAAGGGGCGACAGTTGAAATAGCGGTTACAGAGCACGCGCAAATTAAAAACAACGCGTGGCACGGTTGAAGAAATAATCACGCCTTCAATATGCGGGTGCAGGCCGGCCAGATTCATCAGGGACGACAACCAAACAAAATATTCATCTGCCGTGCGCTGATGGTTGGTGGAAATGCGCCATGTGGCACAAAACCGCGCCCCATCCCAAATCGCAAACACCGTGTTGGTGTTGCCACAGTCAATGTTTAGCAGCATGGCAGACCTCTATGCAAAAAACACATCCGCTGCGGCAATTGTTTCACGGCCTTGGGCAGTTTCTATCAAAAGCGCACCGGTATCATCAATGCCATCAAACCGGCCGGCAATCTCACCCCCGGGAAGACGGGCAACGACTTTCTGGCCCAGCCGCGCCGCACGCGCCAGCCACGCCTGCCGAATTGGCGCAAATCCGTGATGGGTCAGCTGAGCTTCCCACAGGGCAAAGTGGCCCGCAAGCACTGCTAAAAACGGCTCTGGCAAAATTTCGGGGCCGCCTTGGCCAGTCAGGCTGACGGGGCACACCGCCCCCAATTCAACAGCCGCCATCGCTGGTGCTGCAATCAAGTTTACACCAATACCCACCGCCAAATGCTGGACAGACCGGCCTTGCGGGCCACTGTTGCTTTCCAATAAAATACCCGCAACTTTGCCATCATCAAGCAAGACATCATTGGGCCATTTCAGTGACAGTCGGCTGGCTGAGTCAGCGCCCACCGCAGACAGCGCATCGGCCAGCGCGTCATAAAGCGCCAAAGCCGCCACAAAAGACCGCAGTGCCGCCGTCGCAGGGGCGCCCTGCGGTGCCATCAGCAGGGTTGCCGCAAAATTGCCGGGGGCCATTTCCCAATGCCGCCCACGCCGCCCACGCGCCGCAGTTTGCGCCAGCCCCAATATCCAAATTGGGCCAACTGTGCCTTGCTGCGCCAAACGTGCGGCATGTGCATTCGTGCTGTCGGTTTGCGCCAGCACCAATCGGCCCACACCTGTGGGCCAAGGCGCGTCAGTGAACAAGCGTTTGCGCCGCCACCGCTGCCAGCGTCTCAATCCCAAAAAGATTGACCACGCCCACCAGCATTGCCACGGCCGAGGCCATCAAAAAGCCCCATTGCACCGCCGGCATCGTGGCATCAAGTCCCGCGCCCTCTTCCCCGAAATACAGAAAATAGACGATGCGCAAATAGTAAAACGCCCCAATGACCGAGGCCACAACCCCCGCCAGCGCCAGCCACGTCAGCCCCGCATCTACCGCCGCCTGCAACACATAGAATTTGCCAAAAAAGCCCACCATCGGCGGGACACCTGCCAAGCTGAACATCAGCACCAAAAGCGCAAGCGCACGCATCGGGTCAATTTTGGCCAAGCCATTGAGCGCAGCAATATCGCTGACTGGGCGGCCATCACGTTCCATGGACAAGATAAAGGCAAAGGTGCCGATATTCATCGTCACATAGATTGCCATATAGATCAGCATGGCTTGCACGCCGGCCTCGGTGCCTGCAGCCAGCCCCAACAGGGCAAACCCCATATGGGCAATCGATGAATAGGCCATCAGTCGCTTGATATCGCGTTGCCCAATTGCGGCAATTGCGCCCACAAACATTGACGCCACCGCCAAAAGCCCAATCACCTGCCCCCAGTCACCCGCAGCATGGCCAAAGGCATCATGCACCAGACGCGCCAAAAGCGCCATCGCGGCGACCTTGGGCGCAGTGGCGAAAAAGGCCGTGACCGGTGTGGGCGAGCCCTCATACACATCGGGTGTCCACATGTGAAACGGCACCGCCGAAACTTTGAACGCCAAGCCCGCGATCAGGAACACCAACCCAAACAACAGCCCAAGCGGCATTGGGCCTTCGGTGACACCGGCCAAAATGCCGGAAAACAGCGTCGTGCCAGCAAATCCATATGTCAGCGAGGCGCCATAAAGCAAAATACCCGACGAAAGCGCGCCCAGAACAAAATATTTCAAACCCGCCTCAGTTGATTTGGCTGAATCGCGGCGCAGGGCGGCAATGACATAAAGCGCCAGCGATTGCAGCTCTAACCCCATGTAAAGCGCCATCAAATCACCCGCTGAGACCATCATCATCATACCGATGACCGACAGCGTGATCAAAACCGGATATTCAAAACGCATTAAATCACGGCGCTGTAAATAAGGCTGGCCCATCACCAGCACAGCCGCGGCCGACAGCAAAATGGTAATCTTGGCAAACCGGGCAAAAGCGTCATCAATATACATTCCGCCAAATGCAATCTGGCGGCCGCTATCAATCAGCCCCAGCCAAACCGCCAAAGCGACAAAGAGCCCCGCCGTGGCCCACAGCAGACGCCCCGCCACCCGGTCTTGGCCACCAAAGGCGCCATACATCAGACCAGCAATGGCAAACCCCGCCAGCACCACCTCAGGCAGTGCAGTTGCGATATCGGCAGTGATCATGATCCGGCCCCCTCATTCAGTGCCAGTTGAACGCTTTCATTGGCCTGCGCCAATGCCGCGTCATAATGGGTGACAAGCGCCGTGACCGACGGGCCAATGATATCGGTCACCAAACTTGGATACACACCCAGCAAAAGTGTCATCACGATCAAGGGCGCAAATATCGCGCGTTCCCGGGCGGTCATGTCGGTGATTGTCTTTAAGCTCTCACGGATCAGATCGCCAAAGACCACGCGGCGATAAAGCCACAGCGCATAGGCGGCCGAAAAAATAACCCCCGTCGCCGCCACTGCCGCAACCCAAGTGTTCACTTGAAACACCCCAATCAACGTTAAAAACTCACCCACAAATCCCGACGTTCCGGGCAGCCCAACATTAGCCATGGTAAACAGCATAAAAACCAAAGCATAAACCGGCATGCGGATAACCAGGCCACCATAGGCCTCAATCTCGCGGGTATGCATGCGATCATAGATCACCCCAACGGCCAAGAACAACGCGCCCGACACAAAGCCGTGGCTGATCATCTGAAAAATCGCCCCATCCAGCCCCTGCTGGTTGGCGGCAAAAATGCCCATCGTCACAAACCCCATATGCGCAACCGAAGAATAGGCAATCAGCTTTTTCATATCTTTCTGGATCAGCGCGACAAGCGAGGTATAGACAATCGCGATCGCTGACATCCACAGCACCATCGGCGCCCAAATGTCTGAGGCCACCGGAAACATTGGCAGACTAAAGCGCAAAAACCCATAGCCGCCCATTTTCAGCAAGATCGCGGCCAACACCACAGACCCGGCCGTGGGCGCCTGAACATGGGCATCGGGCAGCCATGTGTGCACGGGCCACATCGGCATTTTTACGGCAAAAGATGCAAAAAACGCCAGCCACAAAAGCGTCTGCACACCACCCGCAATATGCAAGCCTGCAACCACCAATGGGCTGCTGTCAAAGGTGTGGGTCAAGAGCGTGGGAATATCGGTCGTGCCTGCCTGCGCATACATGGCGATCATTGCCACCAGCATCAAAACCGACCCAAGCAGGGTATAGAGGAAAAATTTGAACGCGGCGTAAATCCGCTCTTTTCCGCCCCAGATCCCAATGATCAGGAACATTGGGATAAGACCTGCCTCAAAGAACAGATAAAACAACACCAGATCCAGCGCACAAAAAACGCCAAGCATCAGCGTTTCCAGCACCAAAAACGCAATCATATATTCTTTGACACGGGTCGTGACCGTCCAACAGGCGGCAATTGTCAGCGGCATCAAGAATGTCGTCAGCATCACAAACAGCACCGAAATGCCATCCACACCCAGTTTATAGGTCAGACCCAGAATCCAAGGTGACTGTTCAACAAACTGAAACCCGGTATTCTGTGGGTCGAACCCCTCCAACAACAAAAGCGACGCGATAAAGGTGATGGTTGTGGCCAACAGCGCCACCCATTTAGCGTTGGTCTGCGCCGCGGCATCGTCACCACGCAGAAAAAGCGCCAAAATAAGCGCCGCCACCAGCGGCAGGAATGTAATGAAGGAAAGCAGATTATCCATCATTCAGCCCCCCCGCCCAGCGTCATCCAGGTAATCAAAAGCGCCATCCCCAAAACCATCGCAAAGGCATAGTGGAACAAATACCCCGATTGCGCCCGCCCCGCGAGCCGCGTCAACCAAGGGATCACCCCCATTGCAACGCCGTTCAGCGTGCCATCAATCACCACCCCATCACCTTTTTTCCAAAAGAACCGGCCCAAAGCCATCGCCGGCCGGACAAAGATGGCATCGTAGATTTCGTCAAAATACCATTTGTTCAGCAAAAAGAGATAAAGTGGACGCTGCTGCGCAGCCAAGCGGCCCGGCAGATCAGGCCGCGCAATGTAGAACACCCAAGACAGAATTAACCCGCCCAGCATCGCCACAAAGGGCGATACCTTGACCCAGGTAGGAACATGGTGGGCATCTTCCAGAACGTGATTGTCGACGCCCATGTAAATTGCCCCAACGCCAGGCTTGGCCGCTGCATGTTCGGCTGTCGCCTGGTCTGTTGTGCCATGTCCTGCCTCGGTCGCACCGTGGCCAGCGACATCAGCACCCATTTCGGCAACAGTTTCGATGCCAAAAAACTGCATCACGCGGGCGTGATCGCCAAAAAAGCTGTTATACCAAACCATCCCAGAAAATACTGCCCCCAAGGCCAACGCGCCCAAAGGGATCAGCATTGTCATTGGCGCGTCATGCGCATGATCGTGGGTATGTTTATCACCACGCGGCGTGCCAAAGAATGTCAGAAACATCAGACGCCAAGAGTAAAAAGACGTCATAGCCGCTGCAATCACCAGCATCCAAAACGCGTACATCGATCCACCTGCAAACGCGCTTTCGATTACGGCGTCTTTCGACAAAAACCCAGCAAAACCAATGTGGGTCAGCGGGATACCCACACCGGTGATGGCAAGTGTGCCAATCATCATCGCCCAAAAAGTCAGAGGGATCTTGTGGCGCAGGCCACCATAATTGCGCATATCTTGTTCATGATGCATGGCGTGGATCACCGCGCCTGCCCCCAAAAACAGCATCGCCTTGAAAAACGCATGCGTCAGCAGGTGAAACATGGCCACCGAATAAACGCCTGAGCCCGCAGCAACAAACATATAGCCCAGCTGCGAACAGGTCGAATAGGCGATGACGCGCTTGATATCGTTTTGCACCAAACCGACGGTCGCAGCAAAAAACGCAGTGGTTGCCCCCAGCACAACGATAAATGCGGTGGCCGCCGGCGCAAATTCAAAGATGGGCGACATCCGGCATACCAAAAACACACCCGCCGTCACCATTGTTGCGGCATGGATCAACGCCGACACCGGGGTTGGGCCTTCCATCGCGTCAGGCAGCCATGTGTGCAAGATCAGCTGTGCCGATTTTCCCATAGCGCCAATAAACAGCAACACCCCAATCATGTTGGCGGCGTTCCAATCGGCCCAAAGAAAGCGCACGGATGTTTCAGAAAGCTGCGCACCATTGGCGAAGATTACGTCAAAATTGATGCTATCTGTCAGGAAAAACAGCGCACAAATACCCAAGGCAAAGCCAAAATCACCAACCCGGTTCACCACAAACGCCTTAATCGCCGCGGCATTTGCACTAGATTTGCGATAATAAAAACCGATCAGCAGATAAGAGGCAACGCCGACCCCCTCCCAGCCAAAAAACATCTGCACAAGGTTGTCAGCCGTCACCAACATCAACATCGCAAATGTAAAAAAGCTTAAATACGCGAAAAAGCGCGCCTTGTAATGTTCACCGGATTTCCAGTTTTCATCATGCGCCATGTAACCAAAGCTATAAAGATGCACCAAAGCCGAAACCGACGTGATCACGATCATCATTGTGGCCGTCAGCCGATCAAGCCGGATCGCCCAGAATGTATCCAGACTGCCTGATTGGATCCAACGCAAAAGCTCAATCTGGCGGGTTTCGCCATCAAAGCCCAAGAACACCACCCATGACAAAAGGGCCGAAAAAAACAGCAGCGCCGTCGCAATGACCTGCCCTGCCTGTTCGCCCATCATACGCCAGCCAAACCCGCAGATCAGCGCGCCCACAAGTGGTGCGAAAAGAATGATCGATTCCATGGGTCAGCCCTTCATCACGTTGACGTCTTCGACATCAATGGTGCCACGGTTGCGGAAGAAGCAGACAAGAATGGCCAAACCAATCGCCGCTTCGGCCGCCGCAACCGTCAACACAAACATTGTAAATACCTGCCCCACCAAATCACCGGCATAAGATGAAAACGCGACAAGGTTGATGTTGACCGCAAGCAGCATCAACTCAATCGACATCAGGATAACGATCACATTCTTGCGGTTGAGAAAGATCCCGAAGATCCCAATCACGAACAACGCCGCCGCCACCGTAAGGTAATGCTCCAGTCCCACCATCGTCTTTCTCAGTCCTTGTTCTTGTCAGAGCCGCGCGCGCGCAGGGCCACCATCACCACCAGCACCAAAACGGCACCAATCAGAATTTGGGCAATCACAGCCCCCGCCCCGGCTTCACATCCATCAATTCCATCGCCTTGGCCGGATCACGATACATCTGATCCAGCACGTTTTGGCGTTTTACACCGCTGCGATGGCGCAACGTAAGCGCGATGGCACCCACCATCGCCACCAACAAAATCAAGCCTGCCGCTTGGAACAAATAAATATATTGATCATAGATTAGCAGGCCCAAGGCACGGGTGTTTTCAACTTGGGCCATGTCAGGGGTAATCGCTGCACGGGCATCCAGCGCGCCGGGGGCGGTTGTCCAAACCCCAAAGGCCAGCGCCAATTGCATAAGGATAACGACACCAATCAACAGCGCCAGCGGCATATATTTAGCCATCTCGGCCTTCAACTGTGCGAAATCGATATCAAGCATCATCACGACAAACAAAAACAACACAGCAACGGCGCCGACATACACAATCATCAGCAACATCGCGACAAACTCGGCCCCCAGCAGCACAAACAGCCCCGCCGCCGACAGGAACGTAAGGATCAGCCACAGCACCGAATGCACCGGGTTGCGTGCGACGGTCATCATCAGCCCTGCGGTCACAACAATGATCGCAAATGCATAAAAGGCGAAATCCGCAGTGCCCATCTTCGTCCCTTTTCCTGCGGCCCAAGAACGGGGCCGGTGTTGTTTGTCAGTGCCCCGCCCTAGCGATAGGGGGCATCTGTTTCCAAATTGCGCGCAATCTCGGCTTCCCAACGGGCGCCGTTGTCCAGCAGTTTGGCCTTGTCATAAAAAAGCTCTTGGCGGGTTTCGGTGGCGAATTCGAAATTCGGCCCCTCAACAATGGCATCTACCGGGCAGGCTTCCTGACAAAAGCCGCAATAGATGCATTTGGTCATATCAATATCATAGCGCGTCGTGCGCCGGCTGCCGTCTTCGCGCGGTTCAGCATCAATGGTGATGGCCTGCGCCGGGCAAACGGCTTCGCATAATTTGCAAGCAATGCAGCGCTCTTCGCCATTGGCATAGCGGCGCAGCGCATGTTCGCCCCGAAACCTTGGGCTCAGTGGCCCCTTTTCATGCGGGTAGTTCAACGTGGCTTTGGGGGCAAAGAAATACTTCATTCCAAGGCCGAAACCCTTGATGAAATCCATCAAAAGAAAATATTTTACCGCGCGGGTTACATCGATGCCCATCTCAGCCCCCTATTGCCCAGCGGGCCCAAAAGCCGCCCAGAACTTCGAATTTCGCCAAAAACGCCACGACAACAACCCAACCCAGCGACAGCGGCAAGAATACCTTCCAGCCAATCCGCATCAGTTGGTCGTAGCGATAGCGCGGCACGATCGCCTTGACCATGGCGAACATAAAGAAGAACACCGCCATCTTGCCCACCATCCAAAGTGCGCCATCAGGCAGGCCAGGAATGGGCGACAACCAGCCACCGAAAAAAAGCAAGCTCATCAACGCGCACATCAGGAAAATCGCGATATATTCCCCCGCCATAAACAGCAGATATGGGGTTGAGGAATATTCGACCATAAACCCTGCCACCAATTCTGATTCCGCCTCGGGCAGATCAAACGGCGGGCGATTTGTTTCAGCCAAGGCGCTGATAAAGAACAAAAAAACCATTGGAAAGTGCGGCAGCCAGTACCAGTTGAACAGCCCATAATCACCATCCTGGGCCCGCACAATATCGCCAAAGTTCATCGAGCCGGTCGATAAGATCACACCAATGATGATCAGCCCCAGCGATACCTCATAAGAAATCATCTGCGCCGCCGAGCGCAACGCACCCAAAAACGGATATTTCGAGTTCGACGCCCAACCGCCCATAATCACGCCATAAACCTCAAGCGAGGAAACGGCGAAAACGAACAGGATGGCCACGTTGATATCTGACAAAACCCATGTGTCATTAAATGGAATAACCGCCCAAGCCAGCACGGCCAGCACAAAGCTCAGCATCGGTGCCAGAAAAAATACGGCACGATCCGAGCCAGCAGGCACCACGATTTCCTTAACAACATATTTCAGCGCATCGGCCACTGTTTGCAGCAGACCAAAGGGCCCCACAACATTGGGGCCGCGACGCATCTGTACGGCCGCCCAAATCTTGCGATCACCATAGACCAAAAACAGCAAGCTGATCATCACAAAGCCAATGACCAACAGCCCCTGCGCCGCCAAAAGAAGCGCAATGCCAAAACCGGTTGAAAAGAAATCTGTCATACCTGTTTATCCTTCGGACCATGGCGCCATATCTGGCAAATTTGGAAAGACTGCAGCCGCATCATCATCACTCCGCAGCCAAGGCAGGCTTGGCCCGTGCCTGTGCGTCGGATGACAGCTGCGCCATCACCTGAGACGCGCGCGCGATTGGGTTTGTTAAATAGAAATCTTGAACGGCCGGGTGGAAATCAGCCGTAGCCGGGGCCTCGGGTGGCAATGGCGTCCATTCATTTTCGATCAGCGTATCTATCGCGGCAAAATGCGGCACGGCCGCAACCAGCCCCTGACGCAGCGCAGCCAGGCTGTCAAAGGGCAAAGCGGTTCCCAATTCGCCAGAAAGCGCCCGCAAAATAGCCCAGTTTTCCTTAGCCTCACCGGGGGCAAAGCCCGCACGAAACGCCAGTTGTGGCCGGCCCTCAGTGTTGACAAACATCCCATTTTCTTCGGTATAGGCGGCACCAGGCAAGATAACGTCAGCACGATGCGCACCACGATCACCGTGGCTGCCCTGATAAATCACAAAGGCGCCGGGCGCGATCTCAAGCTCATCAGCGCCCAGGTTATAGACAACGTCAGCGCCCTTCAGCGCGCCGACCACGCCATCTGCAGCGCAAGCGCCCACATCCATGGCCCCCACCCGCGACGCGGCTGTGTGCAGCACCAGCATTTGCCCACCCAACGCCGCCGTCAGCGCCATCGCCTGTGACAAAACGGCACCGCCATCGGCCTCATTCAATGCGCCCTGCCCCACGATCACCAACGCACCTTCGGTTGGTGTTGCAGAGGCAACGGCAGCAACCAAGGCCGCGCGGTCAGTGCCCAAATGTGTCAGATCAAACGTAAGATCAGTGGGCTGACCAATCAGTTTAACCTCGGCACCCGCCAGCCAAGCTTTGCGGATCCGGGCATTCAGCACGGGCGCCTCAAGCCGGGGGTTGGTTCCCACCAGCCAAATTTCGCGCGCCGTATCGATATCAGCAATCGCCGCCGTCCCCACATAGGCCGAACGGTTACCTGTGGGCAGCTTAGCGCCATCAGTGCGGCATTCAACCTGGCCACCCAAGCCCTCAATCAAGGTTTTCAACGCAAATGCTGCCTCAACCGACACCAGCTCACCGATCAAGCCGGCCACTTTACCACCCCGCAATGCCTGCGCGGCCACAGTCAGTGCCTCAGACCAACCAGCTTTGCGCAGACGGCCATTTTCGCGGATATAGGGGGTATCAAGCCGCTGACGGCGCAGACCATCCCAGACAAAGCGGGTTTTATCAGAAATCCATTCCTCGTTCACGCCGTCATGGTTGCGCGGCAAAATGCGCATGACTTCGCGCCCTTTGGTATCAACCCGGATATTGCTGCCCAGCGCATCCATCACGTCGATGGTTTCGGTCTTTGTCAGTTCCCATGGGCGGGCGGTGAACGCATAGGGTTTCGATGTCAACGCACCCACTGGGCACAAATCGATGATATTGCCCTGCAAATTGCTGACCAGCGTCTGGTTCAGGTAGCTGGTGATTTCGCTGTCTTCACCCCGGCCAGTCTGGCCCATCTGGGTGATACCGGCCACTTCGGTGGTGAAACGTACACAGCGCGTGCAGGAAATACAGCGCGTCATCTTGGTTTCGACCAGCGGCCCCAGATCCAGATCTTGCGAGGCGCGCTTGGGTTCACGGAACCGGCTGAAATCCACGCCATAGGCCATCGCCTGATCTTGCAAATCGCACTCGCCACCCTGATCGCAAATTGGGCAATCAAGCGGGTGATTGATCAGCAGAAATTCCATAACGCCTTCACGGGCTTTTTTGACCATCGGGCTGTTGGTCTTAATCACTGGCGGCTCACCATTTGGGCCGGGGCGCATGTCTTTAACCTGCATTGCACAGCTGGCCGCAGGTTTGGGCGGGCCACCGACCACCTCAACCAAACACATCCGGCAATTGCCCGCGATGGATAGCCGTTCGTGATAGCAAAAGCGTGGTATTTCAACACCAGCCTGCTCACAGGCCTGAATCAATGTCAGATTGGCGTCCACCTCAATTTCGGTGCCGTCGATGATCAGTTTTTTCAGCGTCATCTGTCTACTCCGCCGCCATCGCGCCAAGTCGGCCGGTTTTGCGCGCCTTGATCCGGTCTTCGATTTCATCGCGGAACTGGCGAATAACGCCCTGAATGGGCCAAGCCGCCGCGTCGCCCAGCGCACAAATTGTGTGGCCCTCGACCTGTTTGGTCACCGACAATAGCATGTCGATTTCCTCAAGCTCAGCCTCACCCCGCACCAACCGCTCCATCACCCGCATCATCCAGCCGGTGCCTTCACGGCATGGGGTGCATTGGCCGCAACTTTCGTGCTTATAAAACTTAGACAGTCGCCAGATGGCTTTGATCACATCGGTGGATTGATCCATCACGATGACCGCAGCCGTTCCAAGGCCCGAACGCTTCTCACGCAGCCAATCAAAATCCATGATCGCATCATCGCATTCTTCGGCACGCAACATCTGCACGGATGATCCCCCGGGGATCACCGCTTTCAGATTTTTCCACCCGCCCCGCACACCACCGCAGTGGCGTTCCAGCAGCTCTTGCAACGGGATCGACATCGCCTCTTCTACAACGCAGGGGCGCTCAACATGGCCTGAAATGGCAAAGAGCTTGGTGCCAGCATTGTTCGGGCGGCCAAAGCCCGCAAACCATTCCGGCCCACGGCGCAGAATGGTGGGCACCACGGCAATCGATTCCACGTTGTTTACGGTAGTTGGGCAGCCATAAAGCCCCGATCCGGCGGGAAATGGCGGCTTCATCCGGGGCATACCCTTTTTGCCTTCGAGGCTTTCAAGCAGCGCCGTTTCTTCGCCGCAAATATACGCCCCTGCGCCATGGTGCAGATAGAGATCAAAATCCCAGCCCGATTTGGCAGCGTTCTTGCCCAAAAGCCCAGCGTCATAAGCCTCATCGAGCGCAGTTTGCAGCGCTTCGCGTTCGCGGATGTATTCGCCCCGAATGTAAATATAACCCGCATGCGCGCCCATTGCGAAACCCGCGATCAGGCACCCCTCAATCAGAGTGTGCGGATCATGGCGCATGATTTCGCGATCTTTGCAGGTGCCGGGCTCGGATTCATCGGCATTGACCACCAGATAGCTGGGCCGCCCATCTGATTGCTTGGGCATGAAAGACCACTTCAGCCCAGTCGGAAAGCCCGCACCACCGCGACCGCGCAGCCCCGACGCTTTGACCTGTTCGACAACCGTATCACGGCCACGGGCCAGAATTTCTGCAGTGCCATCCCAATGCCCACGCTTGCGCGCACCCGCCAGAGATCTGTCGTGCATCCCGTAGAGGTTGGTAAAAATGCGGTCCTCATCCTTGAGCATCGTCTTATCCCTGGTTGTCCCGGCGCATGCGCCAGATCCGAAAGGTTACATAAATCGCCCAGACAAACGCAGCCAAGGCAGCCAGATCAAACAAAAAGACAAAACGGGCCTGCCAGCCAAGCTGGCCCCCCAGCCATTGCGCCCCCATCCAAACAACCATCGTCGCAGCAATCACCACGGCAGCTTGCCGGGCCTGCGCCACAATTTCGGTTTGTTTGTCCTGCGCGCTCATAACAATTCAGCCCTTCGACTTTGCCAAGCCGCCCAGCCAAGGCGTCGTCAGCGGCACCTCGGTGCCATCAATGCGCTTGATCGTATCACCCAAATCAGCGGCGGCCTGCACACTGGCGTTATGCTCAGCCCGCCCCGCGATATGTCCGGTGAGGCTGGTCGCCCCACCCAAGGGTTCGGCGGCATAGCGACCATTTTGCGGCCCCGGCAGGGGCACGCGACCAGCGGCGAATTCGTCTAACAACCAAGACAGACGCTCAGCGGTCAGGTCTTCATAATAATCCTTGCCGATTTGGGCCATTGGCGCATTGGCGCAGGCCCCCAAGCATTCCACCTCTTCCCAGCTGAATTTTCCATCTGGGGACAGGGTGTGGGGTTTGGCCGCGATTTTATCACGACAGACCGCCACCAAATCTTCAGCACCACACAACATGCATGACAACGTGCCACAGATTTGCACATGCGCCACCGATCCCACAGGATGCAGCTGAAACATAAAATAAAATGTCGCCACTTCGAGCGCCCGCATATAGGCCATGCCCAAAAGGCCCGCGACGTATTCAATCGCAGGCCGGGTCAACCAGCCCTCTTGTTCCTGCGCGCGCCACAAAAGCGGGATGATTGCACTGGCCTGACGGCCCTCGGGATATTTTGAAATTTGTCCCTGCGCCCATGCAAGATTATCGGCGGTAAAGACAAAGCTTTCGGGTTGGGTTTGGCTCAGGCGGCGCAGCATCAGCGATCAATCTCCCCAAAAACCACGTCCATCGTGCCGATGATCGCGGAGACATCAGCCAGTTGGTGGCCTCTGCACATTTCATCAATCGCCTGCAAATGCAGAAAGCCCGGCGCACGCAGCTTGGCGCGATAGGGTTTGTTGGTGCCATCCGCCACCAGATAAACACCAAACTCACCTTTTGGCGCCTCAACTGCCGCGTAAACCTCACCGGCAGGCACGTGAAAGCCTTCGGTATAAAGTTTAAAGTGATGGATCAGCGCCTCCATCGAGCTTTTCATCTCGGCGCGCTTTGGGGGTGTAATCTTGCCACGCGCCAGCACGTCACCCTTTTCTACCCGCAACTTGGCGCAAGCCTGCCGGATGATCGACACCGATTCCCGCATTTCTGCCATGCGGCACAAATAGCGATCATAACAATCACCATTCTTGCCGACTGGAATCTTAAATTCGAATTCATCATAGCATTCATAAGGTTGCGACCGGCGCAAATCCCACGGCAGGCCAGAGCCACGCACCATCACGCCCGAAAAGCCCCATTTCAAAATATCGTCTTCGGTGATGACACCAATATCGGCGTTGCGCTGTTTGAAAATGCGATTTTCGGTCAAAAGTCCGTCAATGTCATTGAGCACTGCCGGGAATGTCTGCGCCCAGGTATCAATGTCTTCGATCAGAGCATCAGGCAGATCTTGGTGCACGCCACCGGGACGAAAATAGGCAGCGTGCAGCCGCGCACCGCACGCACGCTCATAAAAAACCATCAGCTTTTCACGCTCTTCAAAGCCCCAAAGTGGCGGGGTCAACGCGCCCACATCCATAGCTTGCGTTGTTACGTTCAGCAAATGGTTCAGCACTCGGCCAATTTCTGAATAAAGCACACGGATCAGCGACGCCCGCCGTGGCACCTCAACACCGGTCAGCCGTTCGATTGCCAGACACCAAGCATGCTCTTGGTTCATCGGCGCCACGTAATCCAATCGGTCGAAATAGGGCAGGTTTTGCAGATAGGTCCGGCTTTCCATCAGCTTTTCGGTGCCACGGTGCAGCAGGCCGATATGCGGATCGCAGCGTTCGACAATCTCGCCATCCAATTCCAGCACCAACCGCAAAACCCCATGCGCCGCGGGGTGCTGGGGGCCAAAATTGATGTTGAAATTGCGGATCTTCTGCTCGCCTGTCAGCGCATCCTTGAAATCACCGTCCATCATCTCAAGCCTCCGCCGGGGTGCGCTGCCAAGACGGCGGCAATTGACCCATCATTTGTTCGACAAATTTATACTGTGGCAAAAGCCACGTGTAAGCCGCAGCGCACTGTTTTGGAGTCATCTCCAACGCCACGCCTTCATGGACGCGCTTTGACAAATCAGCATCATGCGGCGCAATGTCCAGAAATCCGCAAAGATCGCGCAACCCGGGGCCGCTCAACAGCTCTTCGTAAACCGAAATCTTCAACTGGCTTGGCACAACCGCAGCCTGCAGCCGCTCAATAATCCCACGATAGTCTGAGCGCTGCGCCATTTCGATCTCGCCTCCAGTGAGAACCTGATCCAAGATATCCGCCGCGCTCTGCGCCTCAAAACCACCTTTTGGGTCGCGGCGCTGCGCGATCATGCGAACATTGCTCCAAAGCCGGGCAACAGGATCGCGCATGACAAACAAAAACCGCACATCGGGCAAAATCCGCGCCATTGCACGCAAACGCTCGGTGCTGAGCAGCCCGTATGATGGAGAAAAATCACCCACCACGGCCTGATTTGCGCGCCAACGCGTCAGATAGGCCACATAGGCCTCTTCATCCAAAGGATTGCGCAACAATTTGGCCAATTCACGGCAATCACGCAGCCGCACTGTCCGATAAGCCGCACGTTCTGCCGATGTACCCGGAATATCTTCCCGAAATTCTGCAATGTGATTTTTAAGCCAAGTCAACGGCCAACTGGCTTCCGTTTCATGCGCATAAAAATAATGCAATTCTTTGACGCTGCGCAGGTAAAAGGCTGGGTGCCCCGCAAAATAGCTGTAAAGCCAAGACGTTCCCGCCTTGGTTGCCCCAACACAAAACAAAAGGGTCGGTGACTGCGCCACTTAGCCTTTGCCCCCCTGCGGCCCATCGCTGGGCAGAATATAATCGGCGCCTTCCCATGGGCTCATGAAATCGAACTGCCTATATTCCTGCACAAGGCTGACGGGTTCATAAACCACACGTTTGCGCGCATCATCATAACGCACTTCGGTATAGCCGCTCGTAGGAAAATCCTTGCGCAGCGGATGGCCACGAAAGCCGTAATCGGTCAAAATACGGCGCAAATCCGGATGGCCCGAGAACAAGATGCCAAACATATCGAAAACCTCACGCTCAAACCAATTGGCGGCCGGAAACACCGACACAAGCGAGGGCACCATATCCTCGACCCGCAGAGGCACCTTTATCCGGATCCGCTGGTTTTGATACATCGACAGCAGATGATAGACGATCTCAAAGCGTTCAGGCAATTCTGGGCGATCGACAGCCGTGATATCAACCAACGTGCTGAACCGGGCCGATGGGGTATCGCGCAAAAACTCCATAAAGCTCAGCAGCGCCGGCAAGGTTGTTGTCATGCTCAGCTCACCAAAGGCGATCTGATGGCTGACCACAGCATCGGCACGCTTGGACACGATTACATCGGCCAGCTCTGTCAGGGCTTCAGTCATCAGGGCAGCTCCTTAGCGGGTCAGGGTTCCGGTGCGGCGGATTTTACGCTGTAATTGCAAAATTCCGTAAAGCAGCGCCTCGGCCGTAGGCGGGCAGCCCGGAACATAGATGTCCACTGGGACAATCCGGTCACAGCCACGCACAACCGAATAGCTATAATGATAATAGCCACCACCATTGGCGCAAGAACCCATTGAGATCACATAGCGCGGCTCGGGCATCTGATCGTAAACTTTGCGCAGCGCCGGGGCCATTTTGTTGGTCAGCGTGCCGGCCACGATCATCAGGTCTGACTGGCGCGGACTGGCGCGCGGTGCGGTGCCAAAACGTTCCAGATCATACCGCGGCATTGACGTGTGCATCATCTCAACCGCACAACATGCCAAGCCAAAGGTCATCCAGTGCAAGGACCCCATGCGGGCCCAATTGATGATATCTTCCGTGGATGTGAGCAAAAAGCCCTTATCCTGCAGTTCAGAATTCAGCGCACGCGTCGCGACCTCGGGGTCGGCACCTGCGGTATTGGCACCCGCCATCATTGCCATTCCAGCGCCCCTTTTTTCCATTCATAGGCAAAGCCCACAGTCAGAACTGCCAAAAACACCATCATCGACCAGAACCCAACCATCGACATTTCGCCAAACGCAACGGCCCATGGGAAAAGAAAGGCGACCTCAAGATCGAAGATAATGAACAGGATCGACACCAGATAAAACCGCACATCAAATTTCATGCGCGCATCATCAAACGCGTTGAATCCGCACTCATAGGCGGAAACTTTTTCAGGGTCAGGGTTGCGCACGGCCAAGACAACAGCCGCCAGAATCAGCAGCATGCCCAAACCGATCGCTAAGCCCAGAAAGATCAGAATGGGCAGGTATGCGCCAAGCATCTCTTGCATCGTGGCCTCTTTCGTTCCCTTTACCAGCCTTGACATGCGTCTACGTGCGCGGCTGTGTCGCAGACCGTTTAGCGCGCAGCCCCTGCAGGGTCAACCGAATGCGGATGTAACGATACACAACAACAACGATTTTCCGCGCCTACGCACTTAATTTGTGACGCTTGCAGGCAAAAGTTACATTTCCGTTCAGGGCTTGTCTGAAAGCCTGGTGGTTGCCAACGCCAGACCATCGACCACAGCCGTAAAGGCCTCTGACCAGATCACACGCGCGGCGAGGCACACGCTACGGGCCTCGGCTTCGATCAGCGACATCATGCTAGATCCCCCAACCAAAACGATTGCGCTGATCGACCCGGCAGGCACTTTGGCATGAAACAGGGTTTCATACATCGCCGTGCGCAGGGTCACGCACATGGGGGCAAGGGCTGCATTCATCAGTCCTGCGCTCAACGGCACGGTCAGGCCACGCTCAATCCCGCCCAGATCAATGCAAGCACCGGCTTTGGCAGCATTCGCCGCAATTTTGCCACGTTCGACCGCAAAAGCCAAATCATGGCCCAAACGATGTTCGATCACGGCACCAAGACGTTGAAGTGGCAAAGGCTGAACCGCATGGCGCACCAGATCTGCAACGGCGCGCTCTGTTTCACGGGTATAAAGAAAGGGGATCATCGCCCAAGTTGCAAGGTCTGAAAAAAGTGCCCGCGGCACCGGCAGCAGCCCATCGCCAAAAGTGCGCCGCAATTGCCCACCCAAACCAAAAGCAGGCATCGCATGAGCCATCGAAATTGCCTGATCAAAATCGGTGCCCCCCAGCCGGATTCCATGGCTCGCCACCACCTCAACCCCGTGTGGGCCGGTCCGCACCACCGAAAAATCTGACGTGCCGCCGCCGATATCCACAATCATGCGCAGCTCAGACAAACCATCGGTGCCACTGGTGGCCAGCGCCGCGGCCTCGGGTTCGGCCATAAAAGCCACGCTTTCAAACCCGGCCGCAAGGTAGCATGATCGCAGATCCGCCTCGGCCTGCGCATCGCGCCCGGCATCACTGGAATGAAAGTGCACGGGGCGGCCCGACAGCACATGGCTAAAACGCGCATCTGCGGCAAGTTCAGCACGCAATTTCAGCTGGGCCAGCAATGCGGTGACAATATCTGATATCGCGCGCCGGCGCCCACCAATCATCCGGCTTTCATGAAACAGGGGCGTGCCCAAAACACTTTTGAGCGCCCGCATATAGCGCCCCGCGTCGCCCTCAGTCAGCGCAGTCTCGGCCTGACGGCCAATCAGCATGGGGCCACCATCACTTGGCAAAAAAACTGCCGTGGGCAGTGTGTCGGCCCCCGCCTCAAGCTGCAGCCGTCGCACCTTGCCATCCACCATGATCGCCGCCGCAGAATTCGATGTGCCAAAATCAACGGCAAGCGTGGGCGCGGTCATGGGGGCGTTTCCTT
Organism: uncultured Paracoccaceae bacterium; assembly: GCA_937895435.1. GTDB lineage: Bacteria > Pseudomonadota > Alphaproteobacteria > Rhodobacterales > Rhodobacteraceae > CALAXT01. The sequence goes on from CALAXT010000039.1 coordinate 25,772, forward strand.
GGCAGATCAAACAAAAGCAGTCTGGACAAATGACCGAATTCTCTGCCCCCGTCGAGCGCTGTTTACACCATCATCCCCCCGTGGCTGGCGCCTGAATGCGCGCACGGCCCCCTGCCCCGCACCAGCAGCCAAATCATGGCACAAATGCGCGCCCCACAGGCCTTTGGCGCCCAATGGATTACCGGCCTGCCAGGCACAGCCAAAAGCCGTGGCGACAAAAGCCCAAACAAACCTGATGGGGTCCCCACAAAGGCCGCAAGCTGCGCGTCTTTGGCTGTTGTTTGATTTTGGTGCACCCTCTCAAGCGTAAAGCTGTGACCAATTGGTCACAGCTTTGAACGCGCCGGGCCGTCAACGCCGATTTCGTCAACATGCGTCTGGATCGCCAGCTTATCGAGAGACCCCAACGGCAATTCCACAAAGGCCGCAATCCGGCGACGCAAAGCCCCGTAGGTTTGGGCAAAAACCAACGCTTTTTCAGCATCCGTTCCCGTAGCCTTAACTGGATCAGGCAACCCCCAATGGCCAGTGATCGGTTGGCCAGGCCAGGGGGGGCATTCCTCGGCGGCAGCAGTGTCACAAACGGTGAACACAAAATCCATTACCGGCGAACCAGCCCGCTGAAACTCAGACAAATGCTTTGAGCGAAGGCCCGACACATCATGACCATTGCGCTTCAGCACCTCCAGCGCAAATGGGTTCAGCTGCGAGTTCGGACGAACCCCCGCTGAAAATACTTTGAACTTTCCATCGCCCAAGTCGCGCAGCAGCGCCTCGGCAAAGATTGAGCGGGCAGAGTTGCCCGAACATATGAAGAGAACATGGAAATTTTTGTCACGCATGCTGCGTTCCTTTTGAAAGCCCAGAAGGGGAGACATCAGATCAGGGCGTGCGCGGCCAAGATCGAGCGCGAGATAGCCAATCAAATCTTCTGTCATGGTAAGGTTTACCGAATAAAGCAGCGACCGCCCGCGCCGCGTGACCCCAACAAGACCACAGCGGGTAAGCTCAGCGAGGTGATGCGACAGGGTGTTTTGCTTTAACCCCAACGCCTCGGCAATCTCTGTCGGGCGCACGCCTTGCGGGGTGAAGCGCATAAGAAGTCGGAAAACGCCAAGGCGACCAGGATGGCCAAGCGTTGAAAATGCATGAGAGGCGCTGCTTTGATCCATAATTCAGGAATATTCGAATGGAATACTCTTTCAAGTGAATGTTTTGTAACAGATAACCCCTACTTGGGACGTATGCGCGCGCCGAGAAATGCTGCGACACTTTTCAAAGACTTCGGCTGGGCCAACACACGCATCGGTGTGGCGTAGATACTTTGGGAACTTGGACCGCCGTGTCGTTCCACCGACGTGTCGTTTCTTATTTCGGACAGAAAATCTCATGGCGGATACCCCCTCGGGGGCTGTCTGCCCCCGAGACCCCCGAGGATATTTGGCAACGAAAGAGGGCGCGGTCTCAGGGTTTCGCGGTGGTGGTTTGGGGGGATTGCCAGATACGACTGACTTCAGCACGGATGATTCGGGCGATTTGGTCGCAATCGTCGAGGCTAAATGTCAGTGGCAGGCGCATATCAATTAATCCGGCGAGCACCCGATCGGTTTGCGGCAGGGCCGCTGGTGGATTGGCATAGCGCCAACTGTCGTAGCGCGATGTGAAGGCCACCGGATCGGGAGCACCAAACCATTTCAGTTCAACCCCCCGCGCGAGGCAGCGCGCAATCAGGGTGAGAATGGACTGATCTGGCCAATCGAGCAGTAGAAATTGAAAGGACGAGGCCACAAAAGCCTCTGCTTCGGGGCGCGCAATGAGATGGAGACCCGGGGTTTGGCCCAGACCTGTTTCAAGCCGGCGATAGCGCGCATTCCAGCGGGCGGCTTGTTGGGGCAACACGCGCAATTGCGGGCGCAAGATGGCGGCACGCAGATTGTCCATACGGCCCGATATATTCGGTGTATGCAGTTTGAACGGCTCAAACGCTTCGGCAGGTGGTGCGGCACGGTGACGGGTGTAGAGCATGTAAGAGCCCGACAGCAGAATGGCCTGCGCCATCACCTGCGGATCATCTGACACCAAAAAGCCGCCCTCACCTGCGTTCAAATGTTTGTAGGTTTGGACCGAATAGCACCCGATTTTGCCGTGCCGCCCAGACGGCGTGCCGTTCCAAGCGGCACCCATCGTATGGGCGCAGTCTTCGATGACCACGATGCCATGGGCGCGAGCCTGCGCCATCAGCGTATCCATATCACAGATATGGCCACGCATGTGCGACAACAGCAACACCCGTGCACCAGATTGCTGGGCCTTTTGCACCAGATCTTGCAAATCAATCGTCAGATCTTGGGTCACTTCGACAAAGATGGGCTGCGCACCCAGTGCTGCAATCGCCCCAGGCACCGGGGCCAAGGTAAAGGCATTGCTGAGCACCGGCGTGCCCGGCCCCACACCCACCGCACGCAGAGCTGTGGCCATGGCATAGCCACCTGAGGCCACAGCGAGACAGTAGCGTGCCCCCACAAAAGCGGCAAATTCTTCTTCTAACAGGGCCGTTTCAGAAATTTCATCGGGGGCTGTGTTGTAACGGTGCAGTCGCCCATGGCGCAAAACAGCCAAGGCTGCAGCGATGCCCTCTTCGGGGATCGGTTCTTGCTGGGTAAAGCTGCCGGTGAATATTTCATTGTTGGGATCTGGCATCATATCAGCGGTCCGTGGAAAAGCTTGGGCTTGGTGAGCCTGTTGGATATTGGGCTGTCAAGCGGGCCGCAAGGGCAGGCAGATCTGCGAAATGATCCAACAAGGCGTCAGGGGCCAAATCGCCCACAGCAGCGCCGGTTGGCCCAAAGCTTACCAGCGCGATGGGCACGCCCACCGCACGTGCCGTGTCAAGATCTGTCTGGGTATCCCCCAGCAGGAACGAGCCTGCAACCGTGCCACCAATGCGGCGCAACGTTTCGAGATAGGGGGCAGGATGGGGTTTGCGGTGGGCCAATGTATCGGCCCCCACAAGTGCGCCAAAAAGATCACGAATGCCCAGCCTTTGTGTCAGTGTTTCGGCTAAGCTCTCGGGTTTGTTCGTGCAAATGCCGATTTTATATCCCTGCTGGCGCAGGGCATCCAGCGCGGGCACAACACCGGGATAAAGGGCTGTATGACGATCAATGGCATCTGCGTATGCCATCAGTAACTCTGGATACCACGCGTCCACGTCTGGCTCGGTCCAGCCGGGGCGCACACGGCCAAAGCCCGCACGCAGCATCGCGCGCCCGCCATGAAACCCAACCAACGCATCCACCACAGGGTCAAGCACATCGCCATATCCCAGCCGCTGAAAACAGGCATTGGCCGCAGCGATCAAATCAGCGCTGGTGTCCGCCAGTGTGCCATCGAGGTCAAAGATCACGGATCGTTCCATAAGCGTCGCTCCCTATCTGATCTGCCCCAAGTTGTAACGAAACGACACCGATCGTGAAGCGATCATAGCCGTGCGCCCTTGCGGCTTGGTGCGACTTGCGTAAAACGGGGGCGAGCAGAAGAAAAGAGCCAAGCGATGTCAATCAGCACGATCCTTCTTGCCGCAGGCCAAGGCACGCGCATGAATTCCGACCTGCCCAAGGTGTTGCACCGCATCGCGGGCGCCCCGCTGGTGGCCCATGCGCTGCGGGTGGCCAATATGCTGGACCCCGCGCGGATGATTGTGGTGACAGGCTTTGGCGCTGATGCCGTGGCCCGCGCTGTCGCATGGCATGCCCCCCAAGCAGAGATTGTCCATCAGCCCGAGCAGCGGGGCACCGCCCATGCCGTAGCCCAAGCCGCACCGCTTTTGGCCGATTTTGATGGCGATGCAGTGGTGCTTTACGGCGATACGCCCTTTGTCAGTGCCGAAACCTTGGAACGGCTGCAAGCTGCTCGGTGCGACTTTGATTTGGTTGTTTTGGGGTTTGAGGCCGCAGACCCTGCCCGTTATGGCCGTTTGGTGATGGCGGGTGACTCATTGCAGCGAATTGTTGAATTCAAAGATGCCACCACCGAAGAGCGCGCCATTACGCTGTGCAATTCTGGGGTGGTTTGTGCGCAAGCGCAGGTGTTGTTTGACTTGGTAGAGCGCGTTGAAAACAATAATGCCGCGGGCGAATATTATCTGACCGACATCGTGGCATTGGCGCGGGCGCAGGGCTTGCGCGCAGGTGTCGTGTGCTGCGATCAGGCTGAGACGCTGGGCATCAACACGCGCACTGAGTTGGCCGAGGCCGAGGCCACATTTCAGGCCCGTGCCCGTGCAAACGCTTTGGAAAATGGTGTCACGCTCAGTGCGCCAGACACCGTGATTTTTGCGATAGATACCGAAATTGGCCGCGATGCGATCATCGGCCCGCATGTGGTCTTTGGCCCCGGTGTCACAATTGAAAGTGGCGCCGAGGTTCGCGCGTTTTGCGATTTAGAGGGGTGCCACATCAGCCGTGGCGCTGTGGTGGGCCCCTTTGCCAGGCTGCGCCCCGGCGCAGAGCTGGCTGAAGATGTGCGGGTGGGCAATTTTGTCGAAATCAAGAACGCCGTTGTTGATGAGGGCGCCAAGATCAATCACCTGAGCTATGTCGGCGATGCCCATGTTGGGGAACACGCAAATATCGGTGCAGGCACGGTGACCTGCAACTATGATGGGGTGTTCAAACACCGCACCGAAATTGGCGCGCGCGCCTTTATCGGCTCTGACACGATGTTGGTGGCGCCAGTGCGGGTCGGGGCTGGGGCGATGACGGCGTCGGGCTCAGTGGTGACACGCGATGTGCCGGATGGGGCGATGGCGATCGGACGTGCCCGCCAAGATAACAAACCAGGGCTGGCCACACGACTTTTTGACCGGCTGCGCGCCCTGAAATCTGCCGCCCAAAAGGAACAAAGCTGATGTGCGGTATTGTTGGGGTTCTTGGAAACCATGAAGCTGCGCCGATCTTGGTTGAGGCTTTAAAACGGCTGGAATACCGCGGTTACGATTCCGCAGGTATTGCAACAGTTTACAAGGGCCACCTGGCCCGGCGGCGTGCTGTGGGAAAGTTGGTGAACCTGTCAGATCTGCTGGTGCATGATCCATTGGCTGGCAAGGCGGGTATTGGGCACACGCGCTGGGCCACACATGGCCAAGCCAGTGTTGAAAATGCCCACCCCCATCGTGCGGGGTCAGTGGCAGTTGTGCACAATGGTATCATTGAAAATTTCCGCGACTTGCATGCCGAACTGGCCCAAGATGGTATGGTGTTTGAATCGCAAACCGATACCGAAACCATCGTGGGGTTGGCTGCACACTATCTGGCACACGGGCTGCCTCCCTTGGCCGCCGTGCAGGCCACAATCGCCAGGCTTCAGGGCGCATTTGCGCTGTGTTTCTTGTTTCAAGGTCACGAAAACTTGCTGATTGCCGCACGCAAAGGATCACCCTTGGCCATTGGTTTTGGCGTGGGCGAAATTTTTGTGGGATCAGATGCCATTGCTTTGGCACCGATGACCGATCAGATCACCTATCTTGAAGAAGGTGATGTGGCCGTGCTCACCCGGCAGGGTGCGCAAATTTTCGATGCAACAGGGCTGCAGGTTTTGCGCTCCGTGGAAACCATCAAAACCGAAGACACCGTGATCGAAAAGGCAGGTCACCGCCATTTCATGGCAAAAGAAATTGCCGAGCAACCCCGGGTGCTGGGTGAAACGCTGGCCCGCTATCTGGGGCCCGAGGGCAAAACGCTGGCCATGCCAGAAAATCTGGATTTCAGCCACTGTGATCGTTTGACCATGGTGGCCTGCGGCACTGCCTCTTATGCCTGTATGGTTGCAAAATACTGGTTTGAACAGCTGGCCCGGCTGCCTGTTGAGGTCGATATTGCGTCTGAATTTCGCTATCGTGATCCGGTCTTGGGGCCGGACAATATGGCGCTTTTTGTCAGCCAATCAGGCGAAACCGCCGATACGCTGGCGGCGTTGCGCCATGCCAAAGGCCACGTGGGACAAGTTTTATCGGTGGTCAATGTGGCCACCAGCACGATTGCGCGGGAAAGTGATTTGGTTGTGCCAACATTCGCCGGTGTTGAGGTCGGTGTGGCCTCGACCAAAGCGTTTACCTGCCAGTTGACTGTGTTGGCGTTGATGGCGCTGTCGGCGGGCGTGCAACGCGGCCACATATCACCAGAAACACTGGCCCAACATTTGGCTGATCTGCGCCAACTGCCCGGAATTATGAACCATGCGCTGCGGCTTGGCCCCCAAATCGCGGACATCGCAGCAAAGCTGGCCGAGGCACAAGATATTTTGTTTCTGGGCCGGGGCGCCATGTTCCCGATGGCGCTTGAAGGGGCCCTAAAGCTGAAAGAAATCAGCTATATCCATGCCGAAGGCTATGCCAGTGGTGAACTGAAACATGGCCCAATCGCGCTGATTGATCGTATGGTGCCGGTGATCGTCATGGCACCACGCGATGGGCTTTTTGAAAAGACCGTATCCAACATGCAAGAGGTCATGGCCCGCAACGGCCAAGTCGTGTTGATCAGCGATGCCCAAGGGCTGGCCGAGGCTGCAAGTGGTGCTTGGCAGGTGTTGGAAATGCCAAATGTGCCACCGCTGTTGGGCCCCATTCTTTATGCGCTGCCGGCGCAGCTTTTGGCCTATCACACCGCCGTTGCCAAAGGCACGGATGTCGATCAACCCCGCAACCTGGCAAAATCGGTGACCGTCGAATGACCCCCCAAGATGCATTGTCAGCCATTGCCGCGCTGGCACCCACACAAAGCGCCGCACTTGAGGCCCCAAATACCAGCACAAAGTCGGGTGTGCCTGCAGCCGATCTTGACCTTTTGGTACGAGATTGGCGCGCCACACTTGATTTGGAAACGCGTACAAGCCTGGCCGATGCGCTGTGGCAAACGCCTTTGGAAGAAGCGCGCGTTGCTGCGGCCAAATTGCTGACACAGGCGCGCATCCGTCCAGATGACAGCGCCGTTTGGCAACGTATTGCAGATTGGAGCAGTGATCTGAACAGCCGCGCCACGGCGGACGCGCTGGCCATCGCGGGGCAAAAGCGGCTGGTGGCTGACCCAAGCAGACTGGATCAGATGTCAAACTGGGCCACCGTCCCCAACCCATGGGTGCGACGGGCACTTTTTGTGATGACCCTGCCGTGGGCTGCGATGCGCAATCCAAAGCCGCAAGATCTGGATGTGCAAGCACAGGTGATCGTATGGGCCACTGCACTGGCCCGGGACCCATCCGCGGTCGTGCAAACGGCACTGGGGGCTTGGGTGATTGGACTGACACGCCATGATCCAGCACAGGTGCAAGCGTTTATGACAGAACACGGTGCGGGTCTGCCGCGACATATTCGCGACGACATCACCAAAGCACTGCAACGAAATACCCCCAACTTGGCCCTTGCCTCGGGGCCCAGCCTTGCCTAGCTTGCGCCTATGACAGCCAATATGCCCCCCCCGACCCTTTCCGCAGCGCAAGCCCCGCTGATCGATCCCTTTGCACGCGCGATCGACTATTTGCGGGTGTCCGTGACGGATCGTTGTGATTTTCGGTGCCTCTATTGCATGTCGGAGAACATGACTTTTCTGCCCAAGGCAGAGCTGTTGACGCTGGAAGAACTTGATCGTCTGTGCAGCGCCTTTGTCACGCTGGGTGTCAAAAAATTGCGCATCACCGGCGGAGAACCGCTGGTGCGACGCGGGATCATGACGTTTTTTGAACGGATGGCGCGCCACCTGCAAAGCGGTGCCCTGCGTGAGCTGACGCTGACAACGAACGGGTCACAATTGCGCAAATATGCGGCCGATTTGGCCGCATTGGGTGTGCGCCGGATCAATGTATCGCTCGACACGCTTGATGCCGATAAATTCGCCCAAGTGACACGCTGGGGCCGGTTAGACCAAGTGCTTGATGGAATCGCAGCCGCAAAAGAAGCGGGATTGCGGGTGAAAATCAACGCCGTTGCGTTGAAAGGTTTCAACGAAGACGAGCTTTTTACGCTGGTCGATTGGTGCGCGGCGCAAGATCATGATTTGACCTTTATTGAGGTCATGCCCATGGGTGATCTGGGCAATGAGGATCGTCTGGACCAATACTGGCCGCTCAGTGCGCTGCGTGCCCGCTTGGCCGAGCGGTTTACCCTGGTTGATCTGGCTGAACGCAGCGGCGGGCCAGCACGCTATGTGCAATTGACACAAAGCGGCCAAAAGATTGGGTTTATCACGCCGCTCACACATAATTTTTGTGAAAGCTGCAACCGTGTGCGCCTGACCTGCACGGGCGAGCTGTACATGTGTCTGGGCCAAGAAGACATGGCCGATCTACGCGCCCCCATGCGCGCAAGCCCCGATGATGTATTGCTGCAAGACGCCATTCGCGCAGCAATTGCCCGCAAGCCGAAAGGGCATGATTTCGATTATTCCCGGCAAAACGTGGCAGGTCAAATGACCCGCCACATGAGCCACACCGGCGGCTGAGCCATCTAAAAACGGCGCAGGGGCGAGCAAGTCCTGTTGATAAAGACCTGTCCATCACCAAAGGTGGTGGCTGCTCGCATGTAAAAGATGCGGATGACCCGTGATATTAGATTTGTCACGGGCTTTGCCAGAGCCGCATCTGCCACGTGCATAAACGCCGAATTGCCCCCAACCATGAGACCGATGCCATGATGACACGCCCCGTGAGCCGCAGCCATCGCACACACGGCAGTCGGTCATGCCGTCAAGCTGTGCGCTACAGGCGACCAAGCAGCATCAGCACCACAACGATGATCAAAATGACACCAATGACACCAACGCCACTATGGCCAAAGCCGTACCCATAGCCACCAAAGCGGCCACTAAATCCACCAAGCAAAAAAATAACAAGTATGATAAGAAGGATAGTACCCAATGACATGGTCGTGCCTCCTGGTTTTATCCGCCCGCCTTGTGCAGGCAGCCTGTGAAGTGTCACACTCATTTCCTTCACAAGATCAGACATTTTCTTCACAAGATCAGATTGGCCCCGACACACGTTATGCGCGATGATCCACATCAAGTGGATACGCTTATCACGGATATATTCCGAGCCAGTATCAGCACGCGTGCCTCTTGGGTTTTCTGATTATGGGATCATTTGATCAGCGTTCTAGAGTATACGATCAGCGGGTCAGAAAAACGCGCGCCCGATGCCCCGCCGATTGCGGTTAAAATCATCCAGAGCATTCAGCAGCGCGACTGCACACTCATGGCCAAAGCCATCCACCATGTAGACATCTCTAAGGTGATGCTGACTGCATGCACGCCCCCCGGCACGCCGGACTGCCGCCGCCCCCTGTCAACCAGTTTGGGCGGTTTTTGCTCCGCAGATGTTGAATGGCACTGCGCACGGACGCAAGCGTGCGACGGCAATGCTATCAATGATAAAGGCGTGTGCGGGCGATCGCCACTTCGGCATGAAAAACACGGCCAATTGCCACAATTCCAATGCGTCGCAGTCGCGCCCGATCAAATGTCACGTCTGTCTTATGGGCGGTGAGCGTTGCAAACGGCACGTGCAGGGTTTGCCAGGTGCCGTTTGTCGAAATCTCACTGCGAAATGATTGCCATGGGCGGGTCAGTTGATCGGTACGCAACCGGATATCATAACTTTCGCCATTTCCCCATAAATCAAGCGCCACACCATCCCAAGCGCTTGCGTCAAAGCAGCCGCCATCAGGACACAGATCAAAGTTGATCTGCACAAAACCACCGTTGTTTGCCAGCGAAACGTCACCGCGCAAAACTGTAGCCATGCGGCCATGAAAAAGCTCATGCGACATGTGGCCCTGGGACACCCCCCCCATGACAGTGTCAGCGGCAAATTTCCATCTTGGGTCAAGATCCATATTGGTTTGGGTATTGTGTTGGACTTGGTTGCGCAAGGATGGACGCGGATGGCCTGGGGCACTGGCACAAATTTCGTGCAGAACGGGATTGATGGGCCAGAGCGGTGGGCTGTCTGCCCCCCGCACCCCCCGAGGATATTTGAAAACGAAAGAAAGCGGAGGAGGCCGCTTTCTTTTTGCTAGTGCGCCATGAAGACGGGCACAGTGGCTGTTTCAAGCATGCCACGCGTGGCCCCCCCCAGAATTGCCTCACGCAGACGCGCATGGCCATAGCCACCGATAACCACCATGTCTGCGTTGATGTCAGAGACATGGCGATTCAGGATGTCGCTGGTTTGAGGCAGTGTTTTGGCCAAAGTGGCCACGTCGGCGTGCACGCCATGACGCGCCAGCATTTGACTGAGTGCACCACCCGGGTCTGAGCGTTCAGGGCTGTGGCGGGGCGGGTCGATCACAGTGATGGTGACGGCAGAGGCGCCACGCAAAATTGGCAAAGCCGCACGGACGGCGCGCATGGCCACCTGGCTTTCATCCCAACCAATCAAGATCCGCTGACCAAAGTTTTCTGAAAGCCCGGTTTTGGGCAGGACAAGGATGGGGGCATGGGCTTCAAAGAGCGTCGCCTCAAGCACGGCTTCGGCCTCGGGTTGGCCAGTGTGCGCATAGGGTTGCGGCAGCAAAACCAAATCAGCAAAGCGCGCGCGGCTGCTGACGACATAACCGATGGCCCCCATTTGTGCGATCATACTTTCCGCCGACCAGCGAATGTCTTCGCGGGCCAACCGGGTGCGGGCTGCGACCTCGAGGGTGTTGGCATGATCTTGGGCTGCATCGAGCATGGCCTGAATCGCGACGCCAGAAGTGCCTGCGTAGAAATAGCCCGCCTGCGTTTGATCAACGCCCAAGCAGAGCACTTCAAGATGGGCATCTTGTTGGCGCGCCATTTCGATGGCAGCCGCAAGAGCAGTTTCTAGCTGATCGGGATGGGTCAGAATTGTCAGAAGCGATTTATAGGCCATTGCAAGGTTCCCCCGGTGAGAGGCCCACAGGCGGTTGGCTGCGGGCTTTGATATTGCAGTGGTATCAGCTGAGGGGATGGGAAGACTTGACCTGAATCAAAGCATCATCGGCCAGCGCCGGGCATGGCTGGACCACAGAGTGAAACGATTGGGCGCACAGCGCCCCCAAGATGCCCAAAGCGCGATCTGCGCCAAAAAGGTAAAAGAAGAGAAAGGGACGAAGGTGGAAGCGGTCAAATTGGTGACACTGGCCTTGATCACGCTGATGGCAGCGATTGCGGCCAATTTTGCGCGCGACATCGCCTATCAGGTGCATGCAGCAATTGTGATGTTGGTGGCGGGGGGGCTGTTTTTATACACCCTGCGGCAGGTCGATGAGCCGCGCGCGCCGGCCGAGACAGGCTATGCTGATGGTGTCGTGCGGGCTGGGGTTATTGCCACATCATTTTGGGGGGTGACGGGGTTTTTGGTCGGTGTGATCATTGCCCTGCAGCTGGCCTTTCCAGCACTGAACTTTGCCTGGGCTGAAGGCTATGCCAATTTTGGCCGTTTGCGCCCCCTGCATACTTCGGCGGTGATTTTTGCTTTTGGTGGCAATGCGTTGATTTCCACATCGTTTTATGTGGTGCAGCGGACCTCGGCGGTGCGGCTTTGGGGCGGCAATTTGTCGTGGTTTGTGTTTTGGGGGTATCAGCTGTTTATCGTGCTGGCGGCCACAGGCTATTTGCTCGGTGCGACCCAAAGTAAGGAATATGCAGAGCCGGAATGGTATATTGATATCTGGCTGACGATTGTTTGGGTGGCCTATTTGCTGGTGTTCATGGGCACCATTTTGCGCCGCAAAGAGCCACATATCTATGTGGCAAACTGGTTTTATCTGGCATTCATTGTGACGGTTGCGATGTTGCATTTGGTCAACAATCTGGCGGTACCTGTCTCAATCTTTGGGTCGAAATCGGTCCAGCTGTTTGGCGGCGTTCAGGACGCGATGACCCAATGGTGGTATGGCCACAATGCGGTTGGGTTTTTCCTGACGGCTGGTTTTTTGGGGATGATGTATTACTTTGTGCCCAAACAAGCCGAGCGGCCAGTTTACAGCTATAAGCTGTCGATCATCCATTTTTGGGCGCTGATTTTCCTCTATATTTGGGCTGGTCCGCACCATTTGCACTATACCGCGCTGCCCGATTGGGCCTCGACGTTGGGGATGGTGTTTTCGATCGTGCTTTGGATGCCGTCGTGGGGCGGCATGATCAATGGGCTGATGACGCTGTCGGGCGCTTGGGACAAGCTGCGCACAGATCCGATTTTGCGGATGATGGCGGTGTCGATTGGGTTTTACGGCATGTCGACCTTTGAAGGGCCGATGATGTCGATCCGCGCGGTCAACAGCCTGAGCCATTACACCGACTGGACGATTGGTCATGTGCACTCTGGTGCGCTGGGCTGGAATGGCATGATTTCTTTTGGCGCGCTTTACTTTCTGACACCGCGGCTTTGGAACCGAGCGCGGCTTTACAGCCTGTCGCTGGTCAGTTGGCACTTTTGGTTGGCCACAATTGGGATCGTGCTTTACGCGGCCTCGATGTGGGTCACGGGCATCATGGAAGGTCTGATGTGGCGCGAAGTGGACGCCAACGGATTTCTCGTCAACTCATTTGCCGACACGGTCGGCGCTAAGTTCCCGATGTATGTCGTACGGGCCGCAGGTGGGCTGATGTATTTGGCAGGGGCGCTGATCATGGTGTTCAACCTTTGGAAAACGGTCACATCGGCCCCGGCGAAAGCTGCGGACCCGGTTATGGTTGCGGCAGAATAAGGGGGCGAGGATGTCATTTCTGGATAAACACAAAGTTCTGGAAAAGAACGCAACACTTTTGCTGGTGGGCAGTCTTTTGGTGGTTTCAATCGGCGGAATCGTCGAAATTGCACCACTTTTTTATCTGCAAAACACCATCGAAGAGGTTGAGGGCATGCGCCCCTATGCTCCGCTTGAGCTGGCAGGGCGCGATATTTACATCCGCGAAGGCTGCTATGTCTGCCACAGCCAGATGATCCGCCCGATGCGCGATGAGGTGGAACGCTACGGCCATTACAGCTTGGCCGCGGAATCGATGTATGATCACCCGTTTCAATGGGGTTCCAAACGCACCGGGCCTGATTTGGCCCGAGTGGGGGGGCGCTATTCCGACGCGTGGCATGTCGACCATCTTAGCGATCCAGTATCTGTTGTGCCAGAATCGGTGATGCCAAAATATGCATTTTTGAAAAAACACCTGCTTGAGGGCACCTATATTCAGGACACGATGCGCGCGCATCAGATTGTCGGCGTGCCCTATAGCGATGACATGATCGAAAACGGCCAGCGCGATTTTCGTGTGCAGATCAACCCCGACGGTGACTACGACGCGCTACTTGAACGCTATCCGGGCGCACAGGTGCGCAATTTTGATGGCGCACCCGGCATTTCAGAAATGGATGCGTTGATTGCCTATCTGCAAATGCTGGGCACACTGGTCGATTTTTCGACCTTTAACGCTGACGTCAGCCGGTAAGGGAGGCAAAACAAAATGGATACCTATTCATTGATGCGTGAGTTTGCAGACAGCTGGGCGCTGCTCAGTCTTTTTAGCGTGTTTGTCGTTGTTATTGTTTGGGCGTTTCGTCCAGGCGGCAGCCAGGTTTACAAAGATACCGCGGCAATCCCCTTTCGGCACGAAGATGCGCCCGCCTGCACCAACAACTGTGCAAGCTGTGCCTGCAAGACCCTTGGCGCAACATTCAAGGAGCTGCGGAAATGACCGAGCATCGTTCCCACCAAGACGACCAAGATGTTGGCACAACCGGGCACAGCTGGGACGGCATCGAAGAGCTAAACAACCCCCTGCCACGGTGGTGGCTCTATACACTTTATGTCTGCATCATTTGGGGCATCGGTTACACAATCGCCTATCCGGCATGGCCGCTGATTTCAGCGGCAACACCGGGACTTTTGGGGTTTTCAACCCGTCAGGATGTCGCTGACGAAATCGCAAGATTTGAGACAACGAACGGTCAGATTGCCCAGCGTTTGGCGATGGCAGATCTTGCCGATATCCCGGCTGATCCGGGGCTCAACAGCTATGCCACAGCCCGCGGCGCGGCCGTCTTTCGCACCAATTGCAGCCAGTGCCATGGCGCAGGGGCCGCTGGTGTGCAGGCCGCCGGCTATCCAAACCTGCTCGATGATGACTGGCTTTGGGGCGGCGATCTTGCCGCCATTCACCAAACCATCACGCATGGCATTCGATCAGATGCCGATGACGACACACGCTGGTCACAAATGCCAGTTTTTGGTGAAATTTTGGAACCCGAACAGATTGATCAAGTTGTGATGTATGTGCGCACGATTTCTGGCCAATCGCATGATGCAGGCCCAGCCGCAGCCGGTGCTGTTATCTTTGCTGAAAATTGCGCAGCCTGTCATGGTGAAACCGGTATGGGCGAGCGCGCGTTGGGCGCGCCAAATTTGACAGATGCAATTTGGCTCTATGGCGGCTCGGTCGATCGGTTGCGCGAAACCGTGACTTATGCGCGGGCTGGCATGATGCCAAACTGGTCGCCCCGCCTGAGCGAAACCGACATTCGCGCGGTTGCAACATATGTTCATCAACTGGGTGGGGGCGAATAGCCCCCTGCATCACCCCGCTTGATTGAGGTCAGGGGGCCGACGGCTCACCTGACCAAATTCCCTCGTACCTCGTCTTTTTTCTGCATCGGACCCAATCGTGACAACGGCCCCAGACACTCCACCCAGCCTTTATGCCAAACGCGAGCCGGTCTTTCCGCGCCGGGTCAGCGGCAGCTTTCGCACCTTGAAATGGGTGCTGATGGCCGTGACTTTGGGGATTTATTACATCACGCCTTGGCTGCGGTGGGATCGCGGCGATTTGTTGCCCGATCAGGCGGTGCTGCTTGATCTGGCAAACCGGCGTTTTTTCTTTTTCATGATCGAAATCTGGCCGCATGAGTTCTATTTTGTTGCCGGCTTGTTGATTATGGCCGGGCTGGGGCTGTTTTTGTTTACCTCGGCACTGGGGCGCGTTTGGTGCGGTTATGCCTGTCCGCAAACGGTTTGGACCGATCTGTTTATCTTGGTCGAACGCTGGATTGAGGGTGACCGAAACGCCCGTGTAAAACTGTGGAACCAAGGCTGGAGCCTGCACAAAGCCCGGCTGCGTCTGACAAAATGGCTGGTTTGGCTGTTGATTGGTCTGGCGACAGGTGGGGCATGGGTGTTCTATTTCACAGATGCCCCCACATTGTTGGCGGATCTGCTAGAGCTTAAGGCGCATACTGTCGCCTATGTCACGATGGCTGTGCTGACACTGACGACATTTTTCTTTGGCGGTTTTGCCCGTGAGCAAATCTGTATCTATGCCTGTCCTTGGCCACGCATTCAGGCGGCGATGATGGATGAAGAAACCCTGACTGTCGCGTATCGTGATTGGCGGGGCGAGCCACGTGGCAAGCATCGCAAGGCCGACGCCGCGCATGAATTGGGCGATTGCATTGATTGTAACGCCTGCGTCAATGTCTGCCCGATGGGCATTGATATTCGCGATGGTCAGCAACTGGCCTGCATTACCTGTGCGTTATGCATCGATGCCTGTGATGATGTGATGGATAAGCTGGGCAAGCCACGCGGTTTGATTGGCTATCTGGCGCTGTCTGATGAGGGGATGGAACGCAAAGGGCAGCCACCACGCGCAATTTGGCGCCATGTTTTGCGCCCACGCACACTGCTTTATACTGGTCTTTGGGGCGGTGTGGGCGTTGCCTTGGTGGTGGCGCTTTTCCTGCGACTGCCCATCGATATGACTGTGGCTCCTGTGCGCAACCCAACGTTTGTGTTGTTGTCTGATGGCGCGGTGCGCAACATCTATGATGTCCGACTGCGCAACATGCAGGGCAGCATCCGCACATTCGCCCTGTCGCTGAAATCTGATTCTGACCTGCGATTGTCGCTTGAGGGCACCGATACGCTCACCGTGCAGGTCCCCGCAGACGAAACACTGCTGCAGCGTGTCTATGTAACCGCCCCTGCAGGCAGTGCCGCCGCCCACGCCACACGCACCGAGCTGCGGTTATGGGTACAAGACGCGGCTGGCACTGATCGCGTGTCATCTGACACGTTTTTCAACGGTGCCCCGCAAAACTAACAAAGAGATCCCGCCCATGCCCCAATCCCAGACCCCGAAACCGCTTACTGGCCGCAAGGTTTTTGCCATCACCGCTGGGTTCTTTGCAGTGGTGATGGCGGTCAATATAACCATGGCCTTTCAAGCCGTATCGACGTTTCCCGGGCTGGAGGTGGCAAACAGCTATGTCGCCAGCCAAAGTTTTGACCGCGAGCGCACTGCACAGCAGGCACTGGGGTGGCGCTTGAACGCCACCGCAAACACCAACGAAATCACGCTCCACTTTCAAGATGCCGATGGCCGTGTTGTTGTCCCGCAAGATGTGCGCGCCGATCTGGGGCGCGCCACGGAAGCACGCGATGATCACAGCATTGATTTGATCACCGTAGGCGATGTCTTTCGCGCCGATGTGGCGTTGGAACCCGGCAAGTGGGTGCTTTGGATCAGCGCCACAGCCACCGATGGCACACCCTTTCGCAAACGGCTGGCGCTGCATGTGCCACAGGCACGGTAATGGTCCCAGCCATCATGACAACCGCCGCCGATCCTCATCCCCAGCCCATGTCTGCTGCGGCTTGCCCAGCCTGCATCCTGACGCCGGATGCGGCGCGGCTGGCCCGCGC
>CALAXT010000040.1 GCA_937895435.1 uncultured Paracoccaceae bacterium
TGATCTTGCGGCATGGGGTGCGGCTTTCTGGGCTGGGGGCTTGGCGGACGCATCATGGGGTGGGTTGGGGCTGGCTTGGGTTGGGTTGCCCCAAGCCAAGGGGTTTTTAAGTTTTATTCTGGGTCTGGAATGACGTCTTGGCGCTGCTGGCCCATGCCCTGAACACCCAATTCAACCACATCGCCCGCCTTTAGATAGCGTGGCGGCTTCATCCCCAGCCCCACCCCCGGCGGTGTCCCTGTTGAGATAACATCTCCGGGGTGCAGCGTCATGAATTGGCTAATATGGCTGACAAGATGGGCCACACCAAAAACCATCGTGCGGGTGGATCCATTTTGGACCATTTCGCCATTCACACTGAGCCACAGGTTTAGATCTTGCGGATCAGCGATTTCATCACGGGTGACAAGCCAAGGACCCAGCTGGCCAAAATTGTCACAACTTTTTCCCTTGGTCCACTGGCCAGAGCGTTCCATTTGAAAGCTACGCTCGCTGACATCATTGGTAACGGCATAGCCCGCCACATGCGCCATCGCCTGATCTTTGCTAACATATTTGGCACGGGTGCCGATGATAATCGCCAGCTCAACCTCCCAATCGGTTTTGTCGCCACCGCGCGGCAGAATGATCGGGTCGTTTGGGCCACAAATCGCGCTGTTGGCCTTCATAAAAATAATGGGCTCTGCCGGAACGGGAATACCCGTTTCGGCGGCGTGATCAGAATAGTTCAACCCAACGCAAACAAACTTGCCGATCCCAGCCACACAAGGGCCAAGCCTTGTGTCAGGCGCCACAATTGGCAAAGCACCCGCATCAATGTGTGCCAAGGCGGCAAGCCCCGCGTCTGACAACACATCGCCACCGATATCAGGGATGACGCCAGACAGGTCACGCAGGGTGCCATCGCTGTGCACCATGCCAGGTTTTTCGGCCCCCGTCAGACCATGACGCAAAAGTTTCATTCTTTCCCTCTCAAGCTTTGTTCATCATTCAAAGACCACCCCACCTGCGTTAGCAGATGCAAAATTTGATCACGCGCGGGCATGGCCACCGCCGCCCCAGTCTGCGTCACCGCCAACGCAGCAGTCGCCGTGGCAAAGCGCAGCGCGCCCAAAGGAACAACACCCAAAGACAGCGCGGCAGAAAACCCACCAACAAACGCATCACCCGCCCCAGTGGTATCAACCACATCGCCCGCATCAATGGCCGCCACATGCACCGATTGCGTGCCATCATAAAAAAGTGCGCCCCGCGCGCCCAGTGTGATAACAGCAGCGCCAGCACCCGCCCCCACCAGCGCGCGCGCCGCAGCTTCTGCCTGTGGCAGGGTTGCCACCGGCAATCCGGTCAAAATCTCAGCTTCGGTTTCGTTTGGCATCACAAAATCGCTCAGCCGCAACATTTCGGCCATCGGTGCACAGCTCATATCCGTCGCTGGCGCAGGGTTCAAAACCGTGCGCACCCCCGCAGCGCGGGCAATTTGCAATCCACGCAACGCCGCACTTAGCGGTTGTTCGCATTGGGTGACAAAAACCGCCGCCCCCGCAATAAGATCAGCACAGGCATCCAAATCGGCTGGGCAGATATCTGCGGCGCTGCCCGGGCAAACGACGATAGAGTTTTGACCCGTTGCCGCATCAAGCAAGATACACGCAGCCCCCGTCTGTCCACCGGGATCAATTTTGACCGCCGCAGCATTAACACCTGCCCTTGCCCAGATCTGATGGGCCATATCGGCAAAGTGGTCGGCCCCCAAACGGGTGATCATATGGGCCGCACCGCCCGCCTTGGCACAGGCCACAGCCTGATTGGACCCTTTGCCCCCCGGCCCCATCGTAAAAGACTGCGCCAGAACCGTTTCACCTGCATGAGGTGGGCGCCCCATCCGAAATGCAACATCGGCAACAAAAACGCCCAAAATCACAGTATCACCCATCACGGCCCCCGGTTTCTGCGTTGAGTGTGCATTGTCAGATCCATCACCCCGCATCTGGCTCAGCGATGCGGCGGGCCTCATCAAGCAATGCGCCCAGAACCGGGGTATGGGGTTCGCGATGCGCCACGATCAGCCCAACCAAATGTCGGGCATCCGCAGCCCGTATCGGGATTGAGGTCAGGTTTTGCCCCCCCACAACCGCCGGGCTTCTCTGCGCACCTGACATCTTGCCGGCGCGCGGATCGCTCTCTGGATCTGCAGAAAACATCTGCGCCAGCTTGACCGGCACGATACTGGCCCAGCGGCCGGTCATCACATGGCTTACCAGTGCAATCATCGAATTGGATTCGACCATCGCATCGGCCTGCACACCCGCAGTGGCCAAATGCTGGGCAATGATGCGCCGGTTTTGCATGTCTGATGTCAGCAGGCAGAGCGGAACCCCTGCCGCCTCGGCCCATGTGACCTCTGACTGGCGCGCAAGGGGGCTGTTGCGATGTACCAGCAAACGATAGGATTCATGATAGATGGGCACAGCGGTCATCCGGCCCAGCGGCTCGTTATCCAGATAGGTGATGCCAGCATCCAACTCTAAAGTGTCGATCTGTTGCAAGATCTCACCCGAAGCACGCGACAAGACCGCCACCCGCACATTGGGGTGACGCTTGGTAAAGGGCTCAACCAATCCAACGACCATCGGCAGCGCCGTGGGAATAACACCAATGCGCAGATTGCCCGACAGCCCCCGACGCGAGGCGCGCATTTCTTCGCGCATCGTTCGGGTGTCAGACACAATACGCCGGGCCCAATCCAACACGCGCTGCCCCTCAGGGGTCAGCCCCTGAAAGCGTGATCCCCGATAGACGAGTTGCACACCCAACTGATCTTCCAGCTTTTTGATCGCCGAGGACAACGTGGGTTGGGTCACACCGCACAGATCGGCGGCCGCACCGAAATGGCGTTCATTGGCCAAGGCGATGAACATTTCCAATTTGTCCAGCACGCGTCTGATCCCCCAGCTGTTGCCCCAGACCCCGATACCCTTGGTGAGACAGATCGCGGCCTTTGTCGCGCAGTATGGGCCGCGTGCTGTGGGCGTGCAAGCGGCGCATGCCGAAGACCACACCACCAGATCACGCGAAACACCAATGCCGCCTTGTTCCAAGCCGCGGGGCGCTCTACATATGGGGCATGAAACGATTTATTCCCTTTATGACGCCTGATCCGCTTGTGGCCGTGCTGCGCCTGTCGGGTGTGATTGCCTCTGGCGCGCGCGGCGGGTTGTCAGATGCCACACTGGCACCGCTGATTGACAAGGCCTTTTCACGCGGCAAACCGGCCGCTGTGGCGCTGGTGATCAATTCACCGGGCGGCGCGCCGGTGCAAACCGCGCTGATCGCCGCACGCATTCGCAGACTGGCTGACGAAAAACAGGTGCCAGTGCATGCCTTTGTCGAAGATGTCGCTGCGTCGGGCGGGTATTGGCTGGCGACTGCCGCTGATCAGATTTGGGCTGATGACAGCTCAGTTCTGGGATCAATCGGGGTGATATCGGCGGGGTTCGGCTTTCACGAACTGTTGGCCCGCCAAGGGGTCGAGCGGCGGGTGCATACCGCAGGGCAATCCAAAAGCTTTATGGATCCGTTTTTGCCCGAAAAACCTGAAGACGTCGTTCGGCTAAAAGCGTTGCAAGAGCCCATTCACCAAAGCTTTATCGCCCAAGTCAAAGCCCGGCGCGGCACACGTCTGACAGATGCAGATTTGTTCACCGGCGATATCTGGGTGGGCGCGCAAGCGGTAAAGGTCGGGCTGGCTGACGGCATTGGGCATTTAGAGCCAAAGATGAAAGAGATTTTTGGCCCCAAAGTGCGATTTGTGCCCTATGGCGTTAAACGTGGATTGCTACAACGCTTTGGGCTGAAAACGTTGTCACAAACGCTTGACCATGTGGAAGACCGCGCGCTTTGGGCGCGGTTTGGGCTTTGAGATGATGATAAAAATTGTCAGCCTGTTTCTGATTGCGATGGTGGCGCTGGGGCTGTTTGGTGGGTTTCGTAAACTGGGCACGAAGAAAACGCCGCCAAAGCGGCCAAACCCGTTGCCAAAGCCTGCTTTGTGTTCCGAGTGCGGTGCGCCGGTCGCAGGCACCAAGCCCTGCCCTTGCCAAACGCCCCCTGCGGGCTAAGCCTGAGCTGTACGCTGCACACACATGCGACAGGGAACAGGTGAGCCGATGACCAACACACAGACCCCCGCCCCAAAAGGCCGGGCCCTAGTAACCGGCGCAGGCAAACGGCTTGGCCGGGCTATGGCGCTTTATTTGGGCCAACGCGGCTATGATGTGGCCGTCCACTACGCCACAGCCCAATCACAAGCCGAGGCCGTTGCGGCAGAGATCCGTGGCATGGGGCGCAAAGCAGTGGCCCTGCCTGCCGATTTGCTAGATGAAACACAAACAAGCGCACTGGTGGGCCAAGCCCATACGGCCCTTGGTGGTCCTTTGACCGTTTTAATCAATAATGCGTCAATTTTTGAATATGACACATTAGACAGTGCCAGCCTTGAAAGCTGGGATCGTCATATCGGCTCAAACCTGCGTGCACCATTTGTCTTAACCCAACACTTTGCCAAATCAGTGCCCGAGGCCGCAGTTGACGCGCAGGGTGAACCGATCGCGACAGGGTTGATTGTAAACATGATTGATCAGCGTGTACGTAAACTCACGCCAGAATTCATGACCTATACCTTGGCCAAAATGGGACTTTGGGCGCTGACGCAAACGGCCGCCCAAGCGCTGGCCCCGCGCATTCGCGTTAACGCGATCGCCCCTGGCCCAACCATGCAAGGTGCGCGTCAATCCGACAACCATTTTGCACGGCAACGCGCGGGCACCGTTCTGCAACGCGGCGCAAACCCAGAAGATATTACCGCAGCCCTTGGCTATTTATTGGATGCCCCTGCGGTCACGGGGCAACTTTTTTGCGTTGATGGTGGCCAGCATCTGGGCTGGAAAACCCCCGATATTGTAGGCGTCGAATAGCTGCAAGGCGCGGAAAGTGGTTATCAAAAGGTAAAGTTATCCACCAGCGCGGTAAGCTTTAGAAATCTGTTACGAAAATGTCTTTGAAATCAGCGATTTATTAGGCATATTTAATTTGTATCTTAAAATCAATGGGTTACCTAAGTGCTCAAAAAATAGGCAAATTGATCAAACCGGCTGTAATCATAGGAAATTCGTTGCCACCCAAGATGTTCTCAACAAACTTATCCACAGAAACGGTGGAGATGTTTTCCCTTGCCCATGGGGCCGCAACCGTGCAGGCCAAGAGAGAATCACGATACCAAAATCATGAATGACGATTCGCAAATCTCGCCTCAGACCGCTGCCCCCGATTCAAATAATTTGGGGGCCGCACCGCTGAAAGGCCACGCGCTGATCCACGCGCAACTTGCAACGCTTGACAGCGCGCCGGGCGTCTACCGCATGCTTGATGCCGAAGCACGGGTGCTTTACGTGGGCAAGGCGCGCAATCTGCGCAAACGGGTTGCAAACTATGCCAAACCCACCGGCCATTCGGGACGCATTGCCCGGATGATCGAAGAAACCACGCAGATGATGTTTTTGACCACACGCACAGAAACAGAAGCGCTGTTGTTAGAACAAAACTTAATTAAACAGTTAAAGCCACGCTATAACGTGCTGCTACGTGATGACAAATCCTTTCCCAATATTCTGGTGGCCAAAGACCATCCCTTTGCCAAAATCGTAAAACACCGCGGGCGCAAAACGGAAAAAGGCAGCTATTTCGGCCCATTTGCCTCGGCTGGGGCTGTCAATCGCACGCTGACACAGTTGCAGCGGGTGTTTCAGCTGCGCACCTGTTCAGATGTCACATTCCAAAGCCGCACCCGCCCCTGCCTGCTGCATCAAATCAAACGCTGCACAGCCCCCTGCACCGGGTTGATCAATCAGGCTGATTATGGGGCGCTGGTGGCCGATGCCGAACGGTTTTTGTCAGGGCGCAGCACATCGGTTCAGGCGGATTTGGCCCGTGAAATGGCAGTTGCGTCTGACGCAATGGAATTTGAACGCGCCGCCGCTTTGCGCGACAGGATCCGGGCGCTGACACAGGTGCAAAGCGTCCAAGGCATCAACCCGCGTGGTGTCCCCGAGGCAGATGTGATCGCGCTGCATCTCGAAGGTGGACAGGCCTGTGTGCAGGTATTTTTCATCCGCGCCAACCAAAGCTGGGGCAACCGCGATTTCTACCCCCGCACCGGGTCTGGCGCCGAAGAACCCGAGATTCTTGAGGCATTTTTAGGCCAGTTCTATGATGATAAAACTCCACCACGGCTGATTTTGCTGTCACATGCGATTGAAAATGCGGATTTGATGGGGCAACTGCTGTCAGACCGGGCAGGGCGCAAGGTGGAATTGGCGGTGCCCCAGCGCGGCGAAAAGGCTGATTTGCTGGAAAATGCAGCGCGCAATGCCCGCGAAAGCTTGGCGCGCAAACTGGCTGAAAGCGCATCGCAATCGCGGCTGCTGTCAGAGCTTGCACGCGCCTTTGATCTTGAATCCCCCCCCCGCCGGATTGAGGTGTATGACAACAGCCACATTCAGGGCAGTGATGCGGTTGGCGGTATGATCGTGGCTGGACCCGAGGGGTTTTTGAAAAGCCAATATCGCAAATTTAACATTCGTGGCGAAAACCTGACGCCGGGCGATGATTTTGGCATGATGCGCGAAATGCTCACCCGCCGGTTCGAACGTCTGCTGCGCGAAGACCCAGACCGCGAAAGCGAGCACTGGCCCGATCTTTTGCTGATTGATGGCGGTGCTGGCCAAGTATCAGCGGTGACTGATATCCTTGGGGCCCTGGGCTTGGATGATTTGCCGATGGTGGGTGTCGCCAAAGGTGTTGACCGTGATGCCGGCAAAGAAGAATTTCACCGCCCCGGAAAACCAGTTTTTGCCCTGCGCCATAACGACCCAGTGCTTTATTTCGTGCAGCGCTTGCGCGATGAGGCTCACCGTTGGGCGATTGGTGCGCATCGGGCCAAACGATCCAAGGCCATTACAGTGACGCCGCTTGATGAAATCGCGGGCGTGGGGGCCGCACGTAAACGCGCGCTGCTGGCCCATTTCGGCTCGGCCAAGGCGGTCAGCCGCGCGGGATTGCCAGATTTGATGGCGGTTGAGGGCATATCACAGGCCATGGCGCAGACGATCCATGATTTCTTTAACGCCAAGTCATAATCCCCCAATAGTGCGTCATCTTCTGACACGATTTCGGTTGAAATGCCCTTTCCACCACCCCTGCAAATCCGATAGGCAAGGGATATGAAATGGACATTGCCAAACACGCTGACAATTCTGCGCCTGCTGGCCGCGCCAGGCGTCGTGGTGATGTTTTTTTCATTCCACCGCCCCATGGCCGATTGGTTTGCCTTGGCGCTGTTTGTCGGGGCGGCGATTACAGATTTCTTTGACGGCTATCTGGCCCGCCTGTGGAAACAGGAATCAAAGTTTGGCGCGATGATGGACCCAATCGCCGACAAGGCGATGGTTGTGATCGCGATCATGGTGATCACCGGGTATTCTGGCATGAATCCTTGGCTTATCCTGCCTGCCACGATTATTTTATTTCGTGAGGTTGGGGTGTCTGGCTTGCGCGAATTC
The DNA here is from genome assembly GCA_937895435.1 of uncultured Paracoccaceae bacterium. Taxonomy (GTDB): domain Bacteria; phylum Pseudomonadota; class Alphaproteobacteria; order Rhodobacterales; family Rhodobacteraceae; genus CALAXT01. The sequence continues at coordinate 7,620 of CALAXT010000040.1, forward strand.
TTGGGTGACAAAGCGCGCCTTTTGCAGGTCACGCGGCTGGCAAAATGGAAAACCACCGCGCAGATGGTCGCGATTGCGGTGCTATTTCTGGGCACGGGACTTGAACATCTGGAAGGCATCGCCCGCCAAGGCATGACCCCCGATCAATACGCCGAGGCCGTCAGCGCCGGTCTGGCCGACCCGATCCGCAGCTGTGGCGCACGTGGATGTTCGTCTTTGGCGACCCTAATAGGTTTGGCGCTGATCTGGGTTGCAGCGGCTTTGACCGCACTGACTGGGTGGGATTACTTTCGCAAATCGCTGCCATATCTGAGGGATGAGCGCACATGATCAATGTTTTGTATTTCGCATGGCTGCGCGAACGGATTGGTGTGGCCTCGGAACAGGTGGAAACGCAGGCCAAAACCGTCGCCGACTTGGTTGCCGAATTGTGTGCACGCGATGAACGCTATGCCGTTGCTTTTGAAGACCTTGGTGCGCTGCGCGTGGCGCTTGATCAAGATTTGGCAGAGTTTGATGCCCCGCTTGCGGGCGTGCGCGAGGTTGCGTTTTTTCCACCAATGACGGGGGGGTGATCAATGGTCATCCGCGTCGAAAGCGCCCCGTTTGATTTCACCACTGAGGCTGGCGCCTTTGGTGCTGGGCGCCACGACATTGGCGCTATTGTCACCTTTTGCGGGATTGTGCGCGACCTGACAGGTGATCTGCAGGCGATGCAGATTGAACATTACCCCGGCATGACCGAACGCGCCTTAATGAAAATCGAGGCCGAGGCCACCGCCCGTTGGCAATTGGCCGACAGTCTGATCATTCACCGCTTTGGACTGATGCGCCCGGGTGAGACAATCATGATGGTGGCCACTGCCGCTGCCCATCGCGCCGATGCCTTTGCCGCGGCAGAATTTTTGATGGATTATTTAAAATCTCGCGCGCCGTTCTGGAAAAAAGAACAAAGCCGCGGCGGTGAAACTTGGGTCGCCGCAAAAGCAGAAGATGAGGCCGCATTAACGCGCTGGTAGCGCGCTATTTCTGGCCAGTACCGGGCATATCTTTGATGTCTGAGGGATCATTTCTGTCTGTTCCGCCCACACCTTTTTTAGCGTTTTCAAGGGCTTCATTCTCCCCTGTGGCCCCGTCACGCAGGGGCATGGAAGTGCGCAAATTGGCCAGATCGGCGCGGGCTGCGCGCAATTCGGCCAACAGCTCTGCTTCACGCTGATCAAGAAACGCGACCGCCTGATCACGCAACTCTTCCGCCTCATGCAGGTCATGGGCCATGCGTTCCAGTTCCGTCGCCTGATCAGCGCTGATCCGGGTAAAGCGATGCACCACCCAATGGGCAAACCATCCCAAACCAAAGGCCACGAAAAGAATGATCGCAGTGACAATCAGAAGTTCTGTGCGGTTCATCGTGTGGCAGACCTTTTATAAAAGACAGGCGTAATCAGCTGTGGCATCGGCGTTATCACTTTGGGCGATTTGGACGGGGGCGGGGTGGCTTTAACCCAGCAGGAGGTTCCAAAAACACGCGCCCCTCAGGCAGGCCAATCGCGGCCTTTGGCGCAAACATCTGCGGCACGGGCACCGGGCCATGCGCCAAAGGGGCCATCAGCGCCGCATCAGCCAAAACCGTTTCTCGCGCGACTCGGCTGGCGGCGTCGGGTGACAATGTCAGGGTAAAACTGATGCGGCGATTGGCCTCACGCCCGGCTTCGGTCGCGTTGTCTGCGCGCGGGCGGCTTTCGCCATATCCGCGCGCGCGCAGGCCAGCCACCGGGGCGCCCAAATCGGCCAGCGCAGCAATGACTGCTTCAGCCCGATCTTGGCTTAGTGCGCGGTTCATGTCTTCGCTGCCCTGTGAATCGGTATGCCCCCCCACCTCAAAAGGCAGCGCACCACAGCGCGCCAGAATTTTGGAAATCTCGCGCAAAAGCGCCGCCGCATCGGGTTCAAATTCAGCCTTGCCTGGGGCAAAACGAATGTTTTGGCGGGCGATCACCGCATCAATCTGATCCCCACATTCGCGTGGCGTGGGCAGACCCGAGTCTGGATCAAGCGCTTTGTCATAGGCAATATCCAGCGCAAAATCACCCGCCTGCCCCAAAGCGCCCGACAAGACCCCCACAATTTCGGCGCGGGTCTTGGGCGACGTCGCGGTGCCGCTTAGGCTGAGCGTTTGCACACCAATCTGCAGACGACCTTCATGCAGCAACGACAACGCCTCAAGCCCGGTCAAAACCCGCATTGGCCAACCCTCAGGCAAGGTGGGATCAACCCGTAAATCGGTTTCAAGCGACTGGCCCGGAAAAGCCGCACGGCCATAGACCACAACTGCATCACGGATCAGCACGCTTGGCACAGGCCCCGCAAGCCGCACAGCCGGTGCAGAACCCTGAACCGCAAGACGTTCGGCCAAAAACCCCGATGCAGCCGCATCAGCCGGTGCCAATTCGGGCAAAACCGCATGCAACGAAAAGCCAACCGGCAGACGCGCTGTCAGGTCTTTTGCACTGCGGGCAAAGGCGTCAGGGTCGGCCTGTGGTCCGGCCACCAAGGTGATATCCGCATCATGCAGGGTCAGGGTGCCCCCGCCAATCTGCGCCAAAGCCCCCATCGCCAGACTGACGGCATCGGCCCATGCAGGTGAAGGCGCACCCAGACCTAGCGCACATTCCAACCCACCCACGGCCCCAGCCGCGCGTGCCGCAGCCAAAATCCGCACCCGGGCGGCTTCGCTATCTGCAGCACAGGCATCAAACCGTGCACCAGAGGCATCTTTGACAAAGCGCAGACTAAAGGGCGAAATGACCGAGCGTGGTGCCGTCAAGTTCAACCGGCGCACAACCGAGGCAGGCGCGGCTGCCAACAATTGTGACATGCGGGCATCGCGTGCTGCCTGATCAGGCAGAACGGCATCAATTTCCACCTGATTTGGGGAAATACGCACACGGCTGCGCGGCAAATCTGCCACCGCTTTTAGCCCAAATTCCAGCGCATCAGCCCAGCCATCGGGCGGTGTGGTTTGCGCAACCAACAACAGATCGGCCGGCCCATCCTCGCTGGTGGCAAAGGGGGCCAAACGCGCCACAATATCATCCCGCGCAGTCACACCCGGCACCAAGCCCAACAGCGACAGTCCGCGCCCATTGCGCAAAATTTCAAGCGACAGGCGCGGGGGTGTGATTGCTCGGGGCTCAGCCACAGTTACTTGATCAATCACACGGCGGGCCTCAAGCGTTTGGCCAAGGGCACGCAGCGCGGCAAAGCGGGCCTGTTCGTCGGGGGCGGTGCCACCCAAAATAACCTGCAGCCCATCCACGCGCAGCGCGGCCCATTCAAGCCCCGGCAGCAAAAGCGCCCGCTGCGCCGCGCGTTCAGATCGGGCCTCAATAAATCCCACCACCCAAACAGCACCGAGCAGCGACACGGCCACCGCAAACACCACCGCCGCAAAAATCGGCGTCAGTTTCAGCGCGCCCAACAGTCTGCGCGAAAAACTTATCAAGTTGTTCATAATCACAATCAATCCGTGCGGCAGTGTTGCCCCTGCTTAATGCGGCAGGCGGCGGGCTTCAATCAAAGCAATGCTGCACCGGCAAGAAACAGCGCAACCACCAAACCGGCATCGCGGTTGGCGCGGAAAAGCCGCAAACAGATATCGGGGCGGTCAATATCCAAGCGGCGCAGTTGCCACAGCAGATGCACCGCAAAAAGCGCAACACCACAAAGCGCCAGACCCAACGGCCAAAACGCGCCCCCCCCAAAAGCCAACCAAATCGCAGCAACCATCAGCCCCACTGACAGCACCCCACACACCAAGAGCGCCACATGGGTGCGCCGACCAAACAACAGAGCCGTCGAGCCAATGCCAATCAGCGCGTCATCTTCACGATCCTGATGCGCATAAATCGTGTCATAAAAAAGTGTCCAGGCAATCCCCGACAAATACAACAGCCCCGCCGCCGCATCCACGCGGCCAGCGTGCGCGGCATAGGCCAGCAGCGCCCCCCAGTTAAAGGCCAAGCCCAAAAACACCTGTGGCCACCACGTAAAGCGTTTGGCAAAGGGATAAATCGCCACCAACCCCAACGACCCGATGCCCAGCGCAATCGCCAATGGTGGAAAGCTAAGCAAAATACCAAAGGCCAGCACCGCTTGCAACGCCATCCAGATCAGTGCCTGACGCAGACTGACACGCCCCGAAGGCAACGGGCGCGACCGGGTGCGGCTGACGCTTGCATCGATTTCGCGATCGGTGATGTCATTCCAAGTGCAGCCTGCCCCCCGCATCAAAACAGCCCCAGCCGCACAGCCCAAGCCAATCCAAAGATCATACCACCCCGCCCCAGCCGGATCAGCCGCAACTGCCAGCAGCCCCCCCCACCAACACGGCAGCAACAAAAGCCAGGTGCCAATGGGCCGATCAATACGGCTTAGCTGCAAATAAGGCCGGGCAAAGTGGGGGGCCGCAGTATCAACCCAATGATTTGCAACCGCATCAGCGACACGTCCGGCGGCGGTGGCCGCACTCTCTGGTCTTTGCGGGGCATCGGGCATAATCTGGGCTCGCTTCTTTAAGTCGGGATATGTGGATGGCGCGGATCAGGCTCTTTGTAGATCACCCTTTGGGTCCGGGGCAATCAGTTCCGCTGACTGCAGATCAGGCGCATTACCTGTTTTCAGTAATGCGCCTGTCTGTCGGTGCGGCCGTTCTTTTGTTTAATGGCCATGCGGGCGAATGGCGGGCCGAAATAGCCGAGGCCGGGCGTCGCGCCGGGCGGTTGGTCTGTTGCGTTGAAACACGACCACTGCAGCCCCCCCCCGATCTGTGGCTGCTCTTTGCACCCATCAAAAAAGCACGCACAGATTTCATCGTGGAAAAGGCAACTGAAATGGGGGTGGCCCGTATCTTGCCGGTGCAGACAGATTTCACCAATGCCGATCGCATTCGCCAAGATCGCCTGCAGGCCCACGCAATTGAGGCCGCTGAGCAATGTGGTGGCACCTTTGTGCCCGAGGTTTGCGCCCTGCGACCACTGCGTGCGGTTTTGGACAGTTGGCCCCAAGATCGCAGGCTTATGTGGTGCGATGAACATTTGGCAGACAGCGTTACAGCCCATGGCCAAACTGATTTTGACCCAACCGCCCCGACCGCCCCGACTGGTTTGGCCGGTTTGACCGAACCATGGGCCATCGTCATCGGGCCTGAAGGCGGATTTTCAGAACCCGAACAAAATCGACTGGCACAGATGCCACAAGTCACACGATTTCGGTTAGGTCCGCGCATTCTGCGCGCCGACACCGCCGCGGTGGCCGCCTTGGCCCTTTGGCAATCCGCGTTGGGCGACTGGGCGTGAGCTTTATCCGCCCCCAAGCCGCCGCCACGCTTGCGCGGTGGCGCGAAGCAGGGCTTGCCCTTTGCGCCGTGGGGTTGGGACTGTGGATTATGCAATTGGGGGGGTGGTTTTTTGCCGGGCTGGGGGCGGGGATTGCCGCAATCAGCGCCGCAATTGCCCTGTTAGCCCTGCGTCGCATGCGATTTCAACAACCCGCAAACGATCCCGGTATCGTGCAGTTGATTGAGGGACAACTGAGCTATTTGGGCCCAACCGTGGGCGGGTTTATGGCGCTGGACGACCTGACGAATTTATCACTAATTTGGGCACCCGCGCGGGCGTCTGAACGCGCAGAGCCCGATTTGCCCCAGTTAGGCCCACAACAGTTGGGCCAAAAAACACGCATGTGGCGTCTTTGCGCGCAGGACGGCACAGTATTGCTGGTGCCCGTCGCAGCCCGAGGGGCCGATCGACTGTTTGATGCATTCGCCAGCCTGCCAGAATTGGGCAGCCAGCGGCTGGCGGCCGCAATGGCGCAGCGCCAGCCCGGACCTGCGCTTTTGCTGTGGCGCAGACCCCACCCACAGCCCCGAACACGGCCTGATCGTATCAACACCCCTTGACATGGCGCGCCCATAGCATCACGTCACAGCCTCGATCAGCCAGCGCGGAGCACCCCCCAGATGTCGATACCACAATCAGGCGGCGGCCCGATCGAACATTACGAACAGCTGGCACAATATCTGGCGTCGGGCTGCAAACCCAAAGACCAATGGACGATCGGGACCGAACATGAAAAATTCGGGTTTCTGACCGATACACATGCCCCCCTGCCCTATGATGGCCCCCGTTCGGTGCGCGCGATTCTTGAAGGGCTGCGCGATCGGTTTGGCTGGTCAGAAGTACAAGAGGGCGGCAAGATCATCGGGCTAACCCGCAATGGTGCAAATGTGTCGCTGGAGCCGGGCGGACAACTGGAACTGTCGGGCGCAATGATGGCCAATGTCGCCCAAACAGATGCCGAAACCCGCCAACATTTGCGCGAAGTGGCCGAGGTGGCCGCGCCAATGGGCGTTGGATTTATGGCGCTGGGTGCCGCGCCAATCTGGCGTCACGACGAAATGCCCATGATGCCAAAGGGCAGGTATCGATTGATGACCGATTATATGGGCCGGGTTGGCACCCACGGCACGCAAATGATGTATCGCACCTGTACCGTTCAGGTGAATCTTGATTTCAGCTCTGAGGCAGATTTGGTGCAAAAAATGCGCGTGGCGCTGGCTTTGCAGCCGGTTGCGACCGCACTTTTTGCAAATTCTCCCTTTTTTGAGGGTGCGTCCAACGGTCACAAAAGCTGGCGTTCCCGCATTTGGCGCGGATTGGATGATGCGCGCACAGGCATGTTGCCTTGGGTGTTTCAACCGGGCTTTGGGTTTGAGGCATGGGTGGAATATGTTTTGGATGTGCCGATGTATTTCGTCTATCGCGACGGGGTTTACATTGATGCGCTGGGACAATCATTTCGTGATTTTCTGGCCGGCAAACTGCCAGCCATGCCGGGCGAAACCCCAACCTTGTCGGATTGGGCTGACCATCTGACAACCGTGTTCCCTGAGGCACGGATGAAGCGCTATATCGAAATGCGCGGCGCTGATTGCGGATCGGTCGAACATATGGCGGCCCTGCCCGCGTTTTGGGTGGGCCTGCTTTATGACCAAAGCGCACTGGATGCAGCTTGGGATCTGGTGCGCGGATGGGATGAGGAAACCCGCGAGGCGCTCAGGGTTGCGGCCTCGGTTTCGGCGCTGCAAGGTCGTGTCGGAGGGATAAATTTGCAGGACTTGAGCAAAGAGGTTTTGGCCATTTCAACCGCAGGTCTAGCCACACGGGCCCGCGAAAGCGGCGTGGATGAAGTTGGATTTTTAGATGTGCTGCATGCGCATGTGAAAACCGGGCGGGTCCAAGCCGATAATCTGATGGCGCAATATGAAGGTGCGTGGGGCCAAGATCTGGACAATATTTATAACGCCTGCAAACTTTAATCGCGCTTGCGCCTGGCCCACAATCCTAACCCCGCAGCCCTAACCCCGCAGCATCGTTTGCCGCGAGGATGATGCGAATTCTCGCCGCCACAACACCCAAAGCGTGACTGTGGTAGTGACCAACAAGGCCTCTGCCCCCAACAACCACCCCAGCGCCCCCATCGCAAAGTAAACCGAGCGCAGTGCCCGGTTGTGATTGCGCGCCGCAGTGATGTTCAATTCAGCGGCCTGCAACGCACGCGGCAATGCCTCAGGGTCGGCCACTTCATTTGGGACGGCCGCCATCATGATCGAACAATACCCAAACAGACGGTGCGACCAGACGAATTTTAACAGCGCATTGGCCACAAAGATCAAAACCACGATCACTTTGATCTTAAGCAGAACTTGCGATGGATGTGCCACAGTCAGATCGCTGGCCAACCCCTCAAGCGGCGCAGCATTGCCCAACAGCGCAAGCCCACCGCCCAGCGCAAGCATGCAGGCCGAGGCATAAAACGTGATGCCCTGCCGCAGGCCATCCAATACCGTTGCATCAAAGATTCGTGGGGTGCGGGTAATGAATTGGCGCATCCAATCGCGGCGATAGTCATTCATCAAAACTGACACCGAAGGCCGCCGCGCATGAACGCGCTCAATCAACCAGCCAATCGTCATAGCCCCAGCCAATAGATAGGCCAGCGCGATGAAATCCAGCAGCGATAACAGATCAAGTTCCACAAAATGGGTCATCATGCTACATTAGCCCTTGTGATGGCGATGCCATAGGGGAAAACTGCACCACATAGAATTTGGAGGGACCTGCGATGGAAATGCCACTTCCAGAACCAGAAATCTTAGCGCGCCGGTCTTTTATTTTGGATCGGTTGGCAGCCGTGTTGCCCAAAGACGGGTTGATCGCAGATGCGGCACAAACCCGCGCCTATGAATGTGACGCCTTGACCAGCTATCGCTGTGCGCCAATGGCGGTGGTTTTACCCCGCAGCACCGCCGAGGTCGCCGCTGTTTTGCGTATTTGCCATGAAGAAGGCGTGCCCGTTGTGCCGCGCGGATCAGGGACAAGCCTGGCCGGTGGCGCATTGCCCACCGCTGACAGTGTTGTTGTGGGCGTGTCACGGATGACGGCGGTACTAGAGACCGATTATCCCAACCGTTTCATCCGGGTGCAAACGGGGCGCACCAACCTGTCAGTGACGGCAGAGATTGAAAACCAGGGCTTTTTCTATGCCCCGGACCCCTCAAGCCAGTTGGCCTGCGCGATTGCAGGCAATATCGCCATGAATTCAGGGGGCGCACATTGTTTGAAATACGGCGTGACCACGAACAATCTGCTGGGTGTCACCTTGGTGCAGATGGATGGCACAGTTATGGAAATTGGTGGCCCATATATGGATGCGGCCGGGTTGGATTTGTTGGGAGTTCTTTGTGGATCTGAGGGTCAACTGGGCGTGGTGACTGAGGCTACACTGCGCATTTTACCAAAGCCGGAAGGCGCGCGACCGATGCTGATTGGCTTTGACAGCAATGAAGTGGCTGGGGCCTGCGTGTCTGATATTATCCGCGCGGGCATCGTGCCGGTGGCGATTGAGTTTATGGATCGTCCCTGCATCGTCGCCTGCGAAGATTTTGCCCACGCCGGATACCCCGATTGTGAGGCACTGTTGATCATAGAGGTTGAGGGCAGCCCCGACGAAATTGACGCGCAACTGGAAATGATCGCCCAGATTGCCAAAACCCATCACCCGGTCGAACTGCGCGAAAGCCGCAGCGCGGAGGAAAGCCGCAAGATCTGGCTGGGACGCAAATCGGCCTTTGGTGCGATGGGCAATATCAATGACTACATATGTCTGGATGGCACGATACCGGTATCTTCCTTGCCCGAGGTATTGCGCCGCATTGGGGAACTGAGTGCCACCTATGGCTTAGACGTGGCCAATGTGTTTCACGCAGGTGACGGCAATATGCATCCGCTGATCTTGTTTAACGCAAACCTGCCGGGTGATCTGGACAAGGCCGAAGCGCTGGGTGCTGATATCATGCGGCTGTGCGTTGAGGTGGGGGGCTGTTTGACCGGCGAACATGGTGTGGGCGTTGAAAAGCGTGACCTGATGGGGGTGCAATTCAACCCACAAGATCTGGAAGCGCAAATGCAAGTCAAGGATGTGTTTGACCCAAAGTGGCTGCTTAACCCAGCGAAAGTCTTTCCGTTACAGGCCAGTGCCAGCCGGAGGGCTGCGATTGCATAGCCTGCCTCACGCCATTTGGACCAGGAACCATCCAGCGCTGCAGGGGGCTGCGCGCCCCCTCTTTCCCTTTGGGAAATTCACCCTGCGGGATATTTGGAAACGAAAGAGGGGGCAGAGAGATGCGGCCTGACAGCGAAGCCGAATTGGCAGAAATGGTGCGCACGGCCCAAGAGCCGCTTTGGATCATGGGCGGTGGCACGCGCCGATTGGGACAGATGGCGCAAGGCCATATTTTAGAGACCGGTGGGATGTCGGGGATTGTACTTCATGAGCCAGGTGCGCTGACGTTGGTGGCGCGGGCAGGCACGCCGCTTGCGCTGATTGAAGCAGAATTGGCACAGGCTGGTCAACGATTGGCCTTTGAGCCATCGAAAATGGCACGACTGCAGGGACGGTCGGGAGAGACGACCATTGGTGGGATCGTGGCAGCCAATGCATCGGGGCCCGGCCGCATTCAGGGGGGGGCATGTCGAGATAGTTTGATTGGTGTGCGGTTTGTCGATGGGCAAGGGTACGTTATAAAATCTGGTGGGCGGGTGATGAAAAACGTCACTGGCTATGATCTGGTAAAGCTGATGGCGGGCAGCCATGGCACGCTTGGGGTTTTGACTGAGGTATCTTTCAAGCTGCTGCCCAAAAGTGAGGCCAGCGCCACATTGAGGCTGGACGGGCTGGCAGATGCGGAGGCGATTGCCGCTTTGTCTCGGGCGCTGGGATCGCCCTTTGAGGTGAATGGGGCCGCACATTTACCGGGGGTGGGGACGTTTTTACGGCTGGAAGGCTTTGCAAAATCAGTCGCTTATCGCAGCGCACAGCTGCGCATGCTGTTGGGTGGGGACGTAATGACGGATGGCGCAGAGGCGCTTTGGGCCGATATTCGCGACGTGGCGCCCTTTTGGGAGCAGGCAGGGGATGTTTGGCGCATTTCAACCAAACCAAGCGAGGCCGCCACTTTGGGTGCGCGATTGGGAGCAGAGGCGGTGTTTTATGATTGGGGGGGCGGTTTGATTTGGGCACGAATGGCGCCCGGAACGGATGTTCGAGCGCGCATGGGGTCGGTTGTGGGTTATGCGACACTGATAAGGGCCAGCGCAGGGTTTGAGGGGACATTTGGACATTTTGCCCCTGAACCAGCCCCAGTTGCCGCGCTTTCAGCCGGTTTGCGCGCCAAATTTGACCCAAAGTCTGTTCTTAATCCGGGCCTGATGGGCTGAGATTGCGCTTTTCAGCCCTAGCGAAGGTCCGACAAAAGGAAAGAAGTCATGCAGACGCAATTCACGCCCGAACAACTGGCAGACCCGGCAACGGCGCGGGCCAATAAGGTCTTGCGCAGCTGCGTGCATTGCGGGCTCTGCACTGCGACATGCCCGACCTATCAAGTTTTGGGCGATGAGTTAGACAGCCCGCGGGGGCGGATTTATCTGATCAAGGATATGTTGGAAAAGGGCCGGCCTGCTGACGCCAAGACCGTGCGCCATATCGACCGCTGCCTGTCGTGCTTGTCATGCACCAGCACCTGCCCTTCGGGGGTGGATTATATGCATCTGCTTGATCATGCCCGCGCCTATATTGAGGCAAGTTATCGCCGCCCGCTTTTTGAGCGGGTGTTGCGCCATATTTTGGCTGGGGTCTTACCCTATCCAATGCGGTTTCGTTTGGCGCTGTTGGCCGCGAAAATCGCCCGGCCATTTCGCAAGCTTCTGCCCGATGCGCGGCTGCGTGCGATGCTGGACATGGTGCCTGCGCAAATCCCACCGGTCAGTCGCAATGACAGCCCACAAGTGTTTGCCGCCGTAGGACAGACAAAGATGCGTGTGGCGCTTATGACCGGCTGTGCGCAGCGCGCACTGAACACAGATATCAACGATGCCACCATTCGCCTGCTGACAAGACTGGGCTGTGAGGTGGTGATAGCTCAGGGGGCAGGGTGTTGCGGCGCGCTGACCCATCACATGGGTATGGAAGAAAAAAGCCACGCGCTGGCCGCCGCCAATATCATGGCTTGGCGCCGCGAGGCGGCGGTGGGGTTGGATGCGATTGTGATCAACACATCAGGGTGTGGCACAACCCTGAAAGACTATGGTCATATGTTTCAGGACAGCGCCATGGCTGCAGATGCGGCCTGGGTGGCCGAACGGGCTGCCGATGTCACGCAAGTGATTGAAAAGCTGGGCCTGCCTGAGGGTTTAGCCCCCCGGGGGCTGCGCGTGGCTTATCACTCAGCCTGCTCGTTACAGCATGGTCAAAAGATCAAGACCCTCCCACAGGCATTATTGCGGCAAGCGGGGTTTGAGGTAGTTGAGCCAGAAAACAGCCATTTGTGCTGTGGGTCGGCGGGCACCTATAACTTGTTGCAGCCCGAAATTTCTGGGCAGTTAAAGGCGCGCAAAGTGGCAAGTTTGGAAGCACGCACACCTGATTTGATGGCAGCCGGCAATCTGGGCTGCATGATTCAGATTGCATCGGGAAGTGCCATACCAATGGCGCACACGGTTGAATTGTTGGACTGGGCCACCGGGGGGCCAAAGCCAGCCGCGCTGACAACAACACCATGATTTTCATTCAAGCCCTGAGGGCTTGAAAGCCCTAAAATCGTTTCCCACATGAAATGGAGCGGGGTGCCACAACTGGGCCCCGGCTCTTGCCCGCCTTGCGAAAGGGGGCGCCAACCATCGCTTTATGAGGATGACATGACCACTTTTGATTTTGCCCCCCTTTACCGTGCCACCGTTGGATTCGACCGGATCGCTGAATTAATGGATCGGGCGCTGGCGTCGGATGTCACACAACCGACCTATCCCCCCTATAATATCGAAAAGACTGGTCAGGATGCCTATCGCATCTCAATCGCCGTTGCAGGGTTCAGCGCTGATGAGCTTTCTGTTGAGCTGCGTGACCAAGGGCTGATTGTGTCTGCACGCAAAGCCAATGACACCGCTGAGCGCAATTATCTGCACCGTGGAATAGCCGCACGCGCGTTTGAGCGGCGGTTTCATCTGGCGGATCATGTGCGTGTTGCCGGGGCGAGCCATTCTGATGGCATGTTGCACATTGATCTTATGCGCGAAGTGCCCGAGCAGCTGAAACCCCGCCAGATCATGATTGAGCGCGGCGCCGACAACGCGCAAAGCCTTTCCACTGCCGCCTGACCGCCCGCATAAAATGGCATCAAACCGGCCTTGCGTAACGCGTGGCCGGTGTTTTACTTGACCGTGTTTTGTGCAGACAAATATCTAATCCGCCCAGTTTTTGGCGCAACGTGCCAGCCGTTAAGATCGCTGCAGCATCGGGCCCAGCGGCGCACCGCCCAAGACGTGCATATGCAGGTGCGGCACCTCTTGGTGGCCATGTACGCCAGCATTGCTAATGATCCGATAGCCCATCTCTGCCAAACCTAAATCAGCGATAACCTGCATGATCGCCCGGTTGAAATCAGCAATTTCGGCCGGTGCAGCCTTTTCGATAAAGTGATCAAAGCTGGCATAAGGCCCCTTTGGGATCACCAGAACATGCACAGGCGCCTGCGGTGCAATATCATGAAACGCCAAGGAATGTTCGGTTTCCAGCACTGTCTTATTGGGAATTTCACCGCGTAGGATGCGGGCAAAGATGTTTTGGGGATCATAAGGTGTGGGCATGTCAGGCTCAATCTTCAAAAAGGCATTGCGTTATGGCCTGCACCTGCCCCAGATCGGCATAACCCACCAAAAAGGCAGCAAGCGCCTGTTGGTTATGGCTGTATGGGGCGTTCGATTGGGCCACGTTTAGACTGGGCAGATTAGCCCCCAATATGCGTTCCGATTCAAGCGCGATTTCACGACGCAACGCTGGTAGTAGCCCGGCTGCCATACTGCGTGGTGCATCCGTAGGCAGCAGGCCGATCCGCTCGGCATGGCCCAAAAGCGTTTCATCATCAAATTCACTGCACAGTTCCAACACACGCAACTGACACCCATCAGCAGCCAGATCTTGTAAAATATCAAGACACGAGGGATCAAGACAGATCACCATCTGTTCGCGCCCCCAATGCATCAACAGCAATCGCAAGACACCCCGCACATTGCGCCGCCGCTTGTGGGGTGCCTGTTCAAGCCCACCCAAATCAGGCAATCCACCCGCCTGCTCATCAAACAGATAGGCGCCGGAAGGAAGATCAAAAACATTCTGCATCTGTTGTGCCAGCGCCTTGCCCAAATGCCATTTCTTGGCCAAAATAACGAAGATCATACGGCCAGCCCCGATTTGGGCGTCACGCGCCCAGATGCGTGGCGCAAACCGTTGGCCATTGCGGCCTCGGGCGGTCAGATAGCCATGCAAGCGGTGCCCAATGCGACTGATCTGACCAACCTCTGGCCCGCTGTCATACATATGTGCCAACTGCCAGCGCAGACCTTTGGGATCTGGTGATATTTTACGAGCAAAAAAACTGTCTTGTTGCAAAAGAAATTCGAAATGATCCTGACAAAAAACAACCGGCAATCCGTAGTCGGTGAACACCAAAAAGGTAGGGGGACGGTTTTGCAAAGAGCGGCTGTGGACCAAATGCGCAACAAGCGTTTGAAAAAATGTCTCATCCGGTATCCAAGTTGTGCGGAAAAATCGGATGATATCCGGGCGCGCTTTGCAAAACGCCAGCACAGCCTGCAGGGTTGTGCGCCGCAGGCACCACCACTGCGACCCAATGCGTATCGACAGACCCGCAGGCAAGGCGCGCTGTAAGCCAAGCCGCTGTTGCAACTCATATGCCCAATAAAACCGCTGCTTTTGCGTACGTTCATTAAAGAGATGCCGGTAAATCAACCGTTCGGCACGCATGCCGGTTTTGATCCAACCCGAGGTAAAGAAATCGTGATGTTCAATATAATCTTGATCATTCTCCTCCAAAACCGCCCGAATGTGGTGGGCGGGTTTGATGGGCATGCAATCGCCCGACATCAGATAAAAATGCGTGGCCTTGGGAAAGGCCGACACTGCCACACGCGCCAAATCCAAAGATGCGGCCACTAAAGACCATTCACCCCAACCACACCGCCGCCGAGGCGCAAAAACCACCCGCACATCTTGGCGCAGCGCTGCCCTGATCTGCGCATAATCTGCATTTGACGCAGATTTGTCAAAATGGATGGCAACAAAGTCGCCCTGCCTTGTTAGCCGCCGCGCTTGGGCGACAACACCACTAGGGTCTTTGTGGCAGAGCAAAAGATATGCGACATAAACCAAAATTTAATCCTCTGGTTGCATTCCAATCAAGCTTACACCAAAAAGAAAATTACAAGTAAACATCAAAGACCTGATTGTTTTACATGACGGTCAAAACCACGCCGCTCGCGGTAAAGAAAAGGAAGCAAGAATGGGGTTCCCCGGCGTCTGGATGACGGAAAGTGCAAGCTGCATTTACCGTGTGGTTCCGAAATGCGCCTGTTCCACAATTGGGCAGGCCTTGTATTTCTCGGATCACGGGACGTTTTTTGATGGTGATATTCATGATGCCCAAACGGGGATTCTGAAATGGTCGATGGAAGACCGCCAAGACCAAATCACCCATGCCGCGCTGCACAAAACTGCGCCTGCGTTCAGCTGTGTGCGCAATCCCTACACCCGTATTCTATCTACCTTTTTTGACAAGATCGCCGGCATTCAACGCAATGGAAAGCGCTACAGGGGCAATCTTGTTCCCGAAATGGCCCAAAGCTATGGCGTGCAGGTTGACGGTGACTTTGATCAAATCGCGAGCTTCCGCCGCTTTTTGCTGTTTGCCCGCGACACCATTCGTTGGCGCAAACCGATGGATCCGGACATTCACTGGTCTTCAATAACAGGCCACATTGCCACATTCGTTGCCAATGGCGGACAATTTGACCACATTATTTTCACCGAAGATTTCAAACCCGGCATGCAGCGGGTGTTGTCACAGTTTGACAGCCGCCATACCGTCGATCTGGACACAATGCCACGTTTCAACGACTCTGAGGGGCACGGGCCCGGCCGCGCGCATCCAGTAACAGATTATTTCGATGATCTATCGCGCCATCTTGTCTATGAAATCTATAAACAAGATTTTGACCTGTTTAATTACGACCCGCAAGACCCTGGCCAAACACGCCCCCTGCAAGAGGTCGATCTGGACAAGCTGCACGCACAGCTTTCTGCCTGAGCTACCTCGACATTTTCCAACCATTGGAGACGATTGCAGCGGCAGCGCGGCAAAAGCGTCAAACACACCTGTGTCTCCCATAAATTTATCGGAAAGAATTAAAGTTTTCTGAAATGGGTCGTTTCTTATCTCAGGCGGCACAGAGCGCGCCACGATTAAGGCCGCAATCGGCGCACCAAATAGGAGATGAAGATGGCACTTTCAGTCAATACAAACGTTGCATCGTTGAACGCCATGGCGGCAGCATCGAAAATCAACAATGACATGGAAACGTCGATGAACCGCTTGTCGACCGGCAAGCGCATTAACACAGCCGCTGATGATGCCGCAGGCATCGCAATCGCTGCGCGCCTGACGTCAGAAATTAAAGGCACAAACCAAGCTATCCGCAACGCACTTGACGGTCAGGCCATGATCGACACGGCTGAGGGTTCGCATGCAGAAATTGAAACGCTTTTGCAGCGCATGCGTGAAATCGCTGTGCAGGCAGCCAGTGACACCAACGACTCTGACGACCGTGCAAATCTTCAGGCCGAATTGGATCAGCTTTCCACAGAAATCACACGGATCGCGACCGTTTCCACATGGGCAGGTCAACAGCTTTTGAACGGTGCGGGAACTGGAACCAACACGACCACGACGCAGGCAACGGCAACAACAGACAAAGCTTCATTTGATCTTCAAATTGGCGCTAATTCAGGCACGAACGAAAAGCTGACCGTCGAAATTAAAGCAATGTCGGCAAGGGCACTGGGCGTCGACTCAAAAGGTATTGCTGCTGCAACAGTGACCGCATCTGTGACCTCTGCTAATAGCGCATCTGCTGCTCAGATCTCGACAACAGCTGCTGGCGGATACAAGTTCATCTCAGGGACAGCGACGACCACCAGCACCGGTAGCGCAGCTGTGACAACAACTGGCGTGAGAGGTATGTTTGGCGCAACGTTCAAACTGATCATTTCAAGCGCGACGGCAACTGTAACTAACGTATCGACGACCGATGATACCCCTAACACTGCGTCCGGTGTTGCTCAGCAAATGGCTGATCAGATCAACACGCAGTTCAGTGATAAGTTCTATGCCGTTGTGGACGGCGATACGCTTCAGGTCCGCAAATATGCCGACATTCGCCTGAACAACGCGACCAACGCGGTCGATGCGCTTGACACAATTGACTTGGCTATTAAAACGCTAAACACGCAACGCGCCAATTTGGGCAGCATTTCCAACCGGCTTGATAACACTGTCAGCAATTTGACAAACATCTCAACGAATTTGGAAGCAGGCCGCGGGCGCATTCAAGATGCTGACTTTGCAGCAGAAAGCTCTGCCCTGGCAAAAGCGCAGATCCTGAGCCAAGCATCAACAGCCATGCTTGCGCAGGCAAATGCCGCCAAACAGGGCGTTCTTCAGCTGCTCAAAGGCTAACTTAGCTTTGGCATGAAACTTGTATGGCCCGGGGACAGACTCCCGGGCCATTTTTTTATCAACTCGGATGATACGGCAACAATACGCCACAAACCAAAGGTAACTTGGCCCTGAACGCCAACTGAGGAGCACAGCAGCAAATGCCATCATCCATCACAGAGCTAGAATCAATTTCTGAAACAATTAAAGCTCTGCTGGCATCTGGAAAAGCTGCGGACGTTGCCAAAGCATACAATATCTCCACACAACTGGTCGAAAAAAATAAAGATAATGATCAGGTCTTAATTAACCATGCTTATATTTGTACAGCTGCAGGGCAGCATGTCGCGGCTATCATACATGCAACAAAAGCATACGAAATCAACAATCTGAATACTGATGCTTACAAAATAATAGCTAATGCTTATTTAGAATGTAACGAGCCTTTTGAAGCAATGCCCTATGCACGTCGCTATTATGAGTTTGATAAAGATGACACGATCGGCTTAATCTTGTTCGCAAGAGCAAGAGAGGCAATAGGTGACTATTATCCAGCGGCTGAAAAGCTTCAATGGATTATGGAAAATAAGACCTTGGCACCTGATCAGGAATCTCTGTGTCATTTCCATTTAGGCCGGGCATTGAGTCATATGGATGGGCAGTCAGACAAAGCGATATTACATCTAGAAAATGCGCTTTCTATGTCACCAAATAATCCACGCATACTGTCTACGATCGCAAATTTACATGCCCAGCACAACCGAAGCGAAGATGCAATCAAAGTGCTTGCCCGGGTGATGGAAATAGCGCCAAAATCTGGTCCAACACACTGGAATATAATAAGGAACAAAAAAGTTACTAGTGAGGATAGTGAGGTAATTGAATCAGCCAAGAAAATTTATATGAATGACAAAAATGATGCCAAAGACAGGATAACAGCTGGTTACGCATTGGCTAAAATACTTTATGACCTGAAAGAATACGAAGGCGCTATTGAGTGTTGGAATTCAGCTGGAGCGCTTAAAAAAAATGATGAGGGATTTGATATCACAAAAGAAAAAGTGGTCTATGGCGAATACTATTCAAAATTCCCGAATAAGGCCACGAAACATAATTTTTCAAAGCTAAATTCTACCCCCATATTCATCTGTGGCATGCCAAGATCGGGAACGACCCTAACTGAACAGATATTGGGGGCACACTCAGAAGTGACACCGCTCGGCGAGTTGTCTTACATGAACATGGCTGTCGAGCGCGTTAAAGGTACAAATTTGCCTTTAAAATCGGTTGAGGCAGCGCAGTTCATTCGAGACACATACCTTAAGCGGATCGCATTTCACCACGTGGAAACACCGTGGTTTACAGACAAAATGCCATTGAACTTTCGCTACATCCCCTTGATTTTAAACGCTTTCCCAGAAAGCAAGGTTGTCTACTGCCGCAGGCAGCCACAAGCCGTTTGCTTTTCTAATTTCTCAAATTATTTTCCGGCCGGGGGTCTTGCCTTCAGTTGCACTCAAGAGGATATCGCAGAGTATTACAGCATGCATCATGCTTACATGTCATATCTGTTTCAGATATTTTCAGATAATATTTACGAAAATCACTATGAGTTGCTTACCGAAAACCAAGTTGAGCAGACCAATAAACTTCTTAAAAACTGCGATCTGACTTTTGAAGAGGCATGCCTTGATTTTCACAAGTCAGAGCGCCCCATTCAAACTGCAAGTCAAAAGCAGGTGAAACAAGGTATGTACAAAGGAAGCTCTGAAAAGTGGCGACGCTATGAGCAGTGGCTTAGCCCTATGCTGACGACATTGGGGCGCCATGGTCTTTAGTAGGCTGCAGAGGACTTGAGCGTTAGAGCGTGCCCTCCCTGCAGCAACGCTTTGGAGCGTGACGTTTCCCAAAAAACTGTGCCCCCTAAAGCTAGTTGTGGCTTTTCCATTTTGCCTAGCTATTTCGTCTTGGCATCTGTTGGATCGGATTTACGATGAATCGTCTGGCTCAGATGTCCAGATCTTGTAGATGTATTCGTAGGGCGTGAGTGTAACGACCCACTGAAAACCTGCTCATGCTATAAGGAAGGAAATAGCAATGAGTATGACGATGGACGAGAACATCAAACGGTGGACAGCGAAGCGCAAAACAGCGCTCGTTATCGAGATCATTCAAGGCAAAACTGTAATGACCCAGCGGCTGGGTCATTACATGATTTCATTCTGGAATTCGGCCTATTGTGTGCCACGCACCCGCACCAACCTCAGCGCCATCGGCTGGTCTGCGAAAAATCGTGCGTAGCTGTGACCCGTGAAAAAATTCACCGTCCAGCGGTTTCGCGGCAAGAACAGTGGCGTTTGACCTGTCCAATAGGCCTCGGAGAGGGTACCGGGAAACATCAGCCCATTGATTTTAGGCGGTGCGCAGTCTTTGCAGATCAGGCTTGATAGCTCAGCGCGGGTGGGAAAGCGCCAACCGGGGCCGATCTGGTCATTGGCCTGCACAATCGCATCTTCTGCTTGGGCAAAGGTGAGGCGATAGGCAGACCCAATACAGGTCTCCCCATCCCACTGCTGCCCAGCGCTGCATCGCAGCCACTCAAGCCCCAGCGTCAAATCCAACACGATATGATCGCGCGGGTAAAACCGACCTGCGTCTTGCGCCGCTGCCGGCATGGCAAGCGTCAGACAGCTTACACCCGCAACCAACAGGCGGCAGCATAATTTGTATAAAGACGGTTTGATGCGCTGTGTCATGCGCTATCAAATGCAACTATCGCGCCAATCAAAGGCGCCACATAACGTCAGCAAATTGACACATGAGTATCTCGAATGATGCAAAACGCTGCAGGCGCGCGCAAACAGCCACCAAAACGCGCAGCAATAGCCACGCTGCGCCCTTTGGCACCCGATTTGCATGACAGCAACGAACGCAAGTGGCATCTGGATAGGGCTTCACCATGGATCTGGCATCAATCATAGGCTTTATCGGCGCGTGCGGCATGATCGCTGGCGCCATGATCAGCGGCGGCGGCCTTGGGCCATTTGTTGACGTTCCATCGGTGCTGATCGTTGTGGGCGGCACATTCTTTGCTGTGATGTACACAACCCCGCTTCCCACCTTTTTAAGCAGCTTTGGCGCAATGGGCAAAGCGTTCTTTCCACCAGTCAAATCACAAGAGCAGCTGGTCACCCGTATGGTTGAGCTGGCCGCAATTGCCCGCAAAGACGGGATGATGGCACTCGATGGCCAAGATGTGCCCGACAAGTTTTTTCAAAAAGGCATGCAGATGCTGGTGGATGGTGCCGATGAAAAAAAACTGGTCGCGCAGCTCACCCAAGAAATCAAATCGATGCGGGAACGCCACGGCGATCTTCAGGCAGTCGTTAAGGCTTGGGTCGATCTTGCGCCGGCAATGGGCATGATCGGCACGCTGGTTGGTTTGGTGCTGATGCTGGGCAATATGTCAGACCCCAAGGCCATTGGCCCAGCCATGGCCGTGGCCTTGTTGACAACGCTTTATGGCGCGTTTTTCGCCAATGTGATGTTTGCGCCAATGTTGACCAAGCTTGAGCTTTATACCAACAAAGAGTCAGTCTACCGCGAAATGGTCGTCTTGGGCCTGCGCAACATCGCGCGTGGCGAATCCCCGCGAAATATCCAAGATCAGCTGGCCGCAAACCTGCCGCCGAAAATTCAGCAGAAGCTTGAAGCCGCATAAGGCTGACTGCGTAACCCAGGCGGAGTAAGCACATTGGCTGAAGCAGTCGAAGAAGAAGAAGCAGCAGACGAAGAATGCCCAAAGTGCCCCCCCGTTGGGGCACCAGCATGGATGGCGACCTTTGCCGATCTGGCAACGCTGCTTATGGCGTTCTTTGTGTTGCTTTTGTCATTCGCTGATACAAACGTGCCGAAATTCAAGATGATCACCGGATCGCTGCAAAACGCATTTGGTGTGCAGCGCGAAGTGCCCATTGTGGAACCCCCGATGGGCACCACCGTCATTTCGATGGATTTCAGCCCCTCGCCTTCGCCCTCGCTCACCGAGACGATGACGCAGGAAACAACCGAGATTGAACAGCCCGAGCTGAAAATACCATCTGACAATAAAGATGCGGGTGGCGCGGATCAAAACGCCAAAGACCAATTTGAAGGCCAAGGCCCCGCAGATAAAAACGGCATGGGCGATCAGGGCGATGCTGGTTCGGGTGCGCAAAGCGCCCAAGCCATGGCGGCTGCATTGGCACAAGTGGCAGATCAGTTGGGCATTGAAGTCGATGTAAAGGGCGACAGCGTCGTTGTGAAATTGGCCGCCAGCCAAGTTGCCAAAGACAGCCAAAAGGCACCCGGTGGTCTGACGCCCAGCCCCCAATCAGGCGCTGATCAGCCAAACGCCAGTACCTCAACGGCTGCGGTCGACGCGCTCAACGCCAATGGTCTGTCCACCGGGCAGCAAAGTGGCGCACAGACAGATACCGCCACAGCCGCCGCAGAAACGGCAAAAGACGCCGAAAAAGCTGCACGGCAAGATATGCAAGACCTTGGTCAACGCCTGAAAATGGTCAGTGATGCTATTGAAAATGCAAAATTGGCCACCGGCAAGGCGGATCAAGAAGTGCTGATTGGTGGTTTAGAGCAAGAATTGGCTGATATGATTGCGTTTTTAACGAAAACAGAAACGCAAGAAGACACAACCGGGGGCGAAACCTCCGCAAAAGATCTTGCTGCGCGCCAAAAGGCTGAAAACAAGGCGGAATCCTCTGCCGACGAGCTGCGCGTTTCATTGGCAGGACCGATTGGTCAAGGCTTGGTCGAAGTTGAGCGCCGCGATGGAAAGGTGTTTGTAACCGTCGGCTCGGGCGGCGCCTTCCCCTCTGGTTCGGCCGAGCTGACGGCCCAAGCCCAAGACGTCATGAACCAGATTTCTGAGGCTGTCGGCAATGACGCCAGCACCATCACTGTGTCTGGCCATACCGATGATGTGCCGATTTCATTTGGGGCGCTTTATCGCGACAACTGGGATCTTGCCGCCGCACGCGCATCTTCTGTTGTGCAGGCTTTGCAGGCCACGGGCATCATTTCAGCGGCCCGGATGCGGGCTGTCAGCTATGGTGAAACAAAACCGGTTGAAAGCAACCTGACACCCGAGGGGCGCGAAAAGAACCGCCGGATTGAGATTGAGATCGACTACTGATCATCGTTTGACTGGCGTGTCATGCGCCAGTCAAGCACCCGGAAGGCAAACCCCAAAGCGCCAACAGCCATCATTCCCAGCGCAAAATGCATCGGTGTGACACCGCTCAGTACACCCAGCTTTTGCCCCGCGACCACTGCCAATATCGCCAGCATCGCCACCGCCATCAAGAAACTGCGCACAATCTGGCATCTGCGGCAGCGCGGAATGGCAGATTTTCTTTTGGGCGTGGCCATGTTTTTACTTTCCAATGTGGGGCAAAGCTAAAAAACGTTGCGTGTTTAAATAGCAAAATATTCCGATAATGACCACGATACAATTTCTATCATTTCCAAGATTTACGCGCACAACCAAAAGGACTATGCCTGTGCGTGCCAAATTTCATAAATACATACCTAAGATATTAAAATAATACCCTTAGCGTTTTGATTTCAGTGGGCAAAAGCCATCTTAGTAGATTTGTAAAATGATCTCATGATGGGCAGTTATGCTTAATTTTCAGCTTTCACCTGCAATCAAGCAGCGCCAGACACTGGTGATGACGCCACAATTGCAGCTGGCCATCAAGCTTTTGCAGATGAGCAATACAGAACTGGCCGACCATCTCGAAACAATGGCCGAAGAAAATCCGTTTCTTGAGATCAGCAAATCTTCGGCTGAGGGAACACCGGGCACCGACACCGCCACCCCAGCCCCCGAACCTGCGCACAGCGTGGAAACCGAACGTGCAAAAGACCCCGACATTGATGATAATTTTGCGCTATCCAGTCTGGATGTCCGCCCCCAATCCGCCCCGATGGGCGAAGACGATTGGGACAGGGTTGCCAATTTGGCAGCTGAACCGCAGGGCAGCCTCTGCGGCCATGTGCATGCGCAATTAAACCTGATTGTCAAAGATCCGTCAGATCATCCGATTGCGCTGGCCCTGTGTGAAGCACTGGAACCAACCGGTTGGATCAGCCCTGACCTGGGCGATATTGCCCAGCGTTTTGGGGTGCTGCCGATGCAGGTGGAACGGGTGCTGCTTTCGCTGCAGCGGATGGAACCCACCGGCATTTTCGCCCGCGGTCTTGCTGAGTGTTTGCGCCTGCAAGCCGTTGAGGCGGGCGTTTTATGCCCACAGATGGCCTTGCTTTTGGAAAACCTCGACCTGCTGGCCGATGGCAAACTGCGCGCCTTGGCACGGATTTGCGGCTGCACGGCCGATGATTTGCCAGCCTTGGTGCGCCAATTACGCCGCTTTGACCCAAAGCCGGGTCTGTGTTTTTCCAGCCGCAGCGAGCCGATCATACCGCCCGATCTTATCGTGACAAAGGCAACAGATGGCTGGGCTGTGCGGTTGAACCGCTCAAACCTGCCCGCGATCACCGTGAACGAAGACTTTGTAAACAGCCTGCAATCGGCGCGCCGTGGGAACTCTGAGGTCAAGGGCTATGTGGCTGAGGCGCTGAACTCTGCGCGGTGGCTGCGCCGCGCGGTGGCCCAGCGCAACGAAACCACACTGAAAATCGGGGCCGAGATCGTAAAGCGGCAGGCCGATTTTCTGGATAAGGGTCTGGCACATTTGCGGCCGCTTTTGCTGCGCGATGTGGCTGATGCGGTGGGTGTGCATGAAAGCACCGTTAGCCGCGTCACTGCCGGCATCATGATGGCAACACCACGTGGCACTTTGCGGTTAAAGGCATTTTTCAGCGGCTCATTGCCCGCGACGGGGTCCGCAGATGGTGAGGCGGCAGCCGCAATACGCTTTAAAATTCGTAAGATTATCGAGGCCGAAAGCCCAACAAAACCGCTGAGCGATGAGGCTATTGCCAAAATGATTACATCAAATGGCATTCAGCTGGCCCGGCGCACTGTTGCAAAATATCGCGAGATCGAGGGCATCGCCTCATCTTCGCAACGCCGCCGCCAGCGCCAAATGGCAGATCTGGCAGGCTAAGTCCTGCCCCGGCTGTGGGCGCAGTTCACACGCCCTGAGATGACTGGTGCAACATTTCACCAGCTCTGGATCACGCTCCAAACACAAATCATAACTAGGCCTTGTCACCGCGTTTTTGTTGCAGCGCCACCACCAAATCGGCCAGACCCGCCAAAAGATCCCGGTGGCCCTCGGGCATCGCCTTCATCGCCGACTGCAGGCGTGCGGCTTGGATCATCGATACCTCAGTCCGGCCGTTGGCCACAGCTGTGGCCCGGCGTGGCTGATTTGACAGAATTTCAGCCATTCCGACAACCTGATCATGGGTGAAGTTTTCCATCACGTGAAACCCAGTGGAATCCAGCAATGAAATCTCGCCCGACAGCACCACAAAGGCCGCATCCGATGGTGCGCCCTTTCCAAACAATGCCTCGCCGTGAAACAAGCGCCGGCGCGACATATCACCTTTGACTGGAGGCCCGCCGGTCATTCGCGCTGCGCCATCAATGCTTCAGCGGCAAGGCTGCGCGACAACACCCAAGTGACAGGGCTGCCTTTGTCCATCGCCGCACGTACCATTTCGCGCGGAATGCAAATCACATTGCACGGCCCAAGCGCCACCACGGGCGTTTCATAAAAATCGCTGCCCAAAAACTCAATCGGTGACATCACTTCGCCTGGGCCAAAGCCACCCCCCGGCCCTGCCCCCCGCACTTTGCCCTTTTCCAACATAAAAGCCAGATCGGTTGGGGTATCCGCACTGATCACGGCCTCGCCTTTGCGAAACACCCGGCGGGCCAAGCCACCCAAATCAACGTCACGCAGCACGTCTTCCAGCATTCACGCGTCTTTCAAATTGTTTGTGGCCCACAAGGCCCGTTAAGGTTGCGCCAGCACATCACGGCGCATCATCCAAAGCGTCGACAGCAGCAGAGATTTTATAAGATTTCTTTTTCTTTGGCTCAGGCGGCGGTGGTTTTTGACCAAAAGCAAATTGCGCCTTGGGGTCAAGTTCCAGGCAAATCCGCTGCACCATACGCTCGTCCGTGGCCGCCATCATGACCCACAGTGTTTTGTCACGATACATCATAAAACTGCGCACCAACGCAATTTGCGCCCGCCGCATGTAAAGCGACACCAAGATATAAGTGACCAAAAACGCAACGATGTGCACCGCAAACGTCAGCGCATAGGCCACAAACACGGCGCCCAGCGGCTCCCACAGGCGGCGCTCGAACAACCACGCCAACGGAAACACCACCGCCACCATCGAGGGCGTCATATCTTGCGCTTCACAGTGACGCGACAGGTCGCGATAAACCTCAAATGTTAAAAGAGTATCCGGGTTGGGCAGTCGCTGGGTTTTCAGTGTATCTGCGATCTTGTCGCATGTGGCAGGGTCGGCATAGCCAAGCGCACAATTCAACGGCCCATTTGTAAACACATGAAAAATCACACCATCGCGCCAGATTGTCAGCAGCCACTGATCAAAATCCGTATCTGACAACAGGTCGCGCAGCTCAACCTCGGATATCCGCAACACTTCACTGTCGACCGCCAAAATAACATCACCCTGCCGCAGCCGCATTTTCGCGGCCCGCGATTTGCGCGGCAGTTCGCGAATTGTCAAAAACCCAACGACAGGCGGCGGCGCTTCCGCACCGCCGTCAGGCATGGGTTTCAAAGGCTCAACCGCCATATTCCGTCCTTACGTTCCCCAAGGGTCAGGGAAACTTGATCACATCATTGCCCGAACTTGCCGGCTTTGAGGTCTTGGCCACGGGCTTTGGGGCTGCTTTGGCGGGCGCTGCCGCGGTGCGCTGCGCAGCGGCCATGGTCGCAATTTGATCTGACAGACGTTTTTGCTGATCAATCAACGCAATCATCGATGCCGTGTCACCACCCGAACGCGCCATTTCAATCACCGAGTTATTCAACGTCTGCACATCTTTGGTCACATCGCTGAGCGCTTTTGACTGTTCGGCGAATTTGTCATCCATTTTGGTAAAGATCGACATCGCAAATTGCCCGTTCATCTTGGACATCTCATCGACGGTCGACATCATCCGATCTGACAGGCCTGTGCGCGTTTCACGCACGCTGCTTTCTAGGCCAGCCACACGCTCGCTCAGGGTGGCGGCGGTGGCAGATACGTTTTCAAGCTTGTCAAAGGCTTGCTGCACACTGCCAAGGGCCTCGGTGAGGCGATCCACATTCTCAGCAAACACAACCAAGGATTCGAGGTTTGTCTTTGTCATGGTGCGCATTTCGCCCACCGAGACGAAATAGATCAACGCAGCAAAGGCAAAGGCCGCCAAAGCGCCCACAGTTGCGCTGACGATACCAATCATCCCCGTGCGATAGAGCTTTGACGCCCGCGCCTCAATCTGCTTGTGCTCGGCCTTGACCCGCACATATTCAGCCGTGACATCATTGGCCGCATCGGCCGCATCAAGCGCTATCTTGATGCTCTCTTCGACCCCGGCAACGGTCTCATTCATCATCCGTTCCTTTCAGACATGCCAGCCGATCCAAGCGGCGGCTTTGGGTGGAAGTAAGCACATTCCGTGCCAGTCGTGGCCAATATCTCTTGCGCAGGCACACGCATTGACGTGAAACCGAATTTTCTGCACCCCCAGGGCCGCTGGCGGTTGTGGGTAACAAAGAAATGCCGACATCCATGACAAGAGGCCGGGTTGCGAGCAGGGGTTATTTTCGCCATCGGCGGATGCTCTCCCAGATATTTTGCAGCTGAAACCGCATCGCGGCCAACACGCACAGCGCAGCCGACACCCCAAGCAAAATGGCCTTGAACGCCTGCCCTTCGGCCCAAAGCTCTGGCGCGCTGAGCCCAAAATAGACGCCAACGAGCAGAAAGCTGAAACTGCTGATCATCTCACCCAATGAGCGGTGGCTGCGACGTGCCATATCAGCCTGCCCCCATCGGTCGGCCAAATTCATCAAAGCGCATATCTTCGGGCAATTCGACAACCGGCTCATCGACCATTTCGCCGTTTTCAATGCGATAGATATAGGCAAGCACCGCCGCCACAGCGCCATAAAGCGCCTCGGAAATCTCTTGGCCAATATCGCTTGTAAAATAGAGCGCACGGGCCAAGATTGGGCTGCGATAGACTGTAACCGCATGTTCATTTGCCCGCGCAATAATTTGCTCGGCGATCAAGCCGCGCCCCATGGCAAGCACTTTGGGCGCGCTGCGATCACCCACACGGTATTCCAGCGCAACAGCAAAGTGCGTGGGGTTCACAATAACAGCCGTCGCCCGGGGCACGTCATCAAGCGCAGCCATCTGTTGTGCTGCACGCCGAGAGGCCTGAATTTGCATCCGCCGAATTTTTGCTTTGATTTCTGGGTTGCCTTCGGTGTTTTTGTTTTCATCTTTGACCTCTTGCAGGGTCATTTTCAGCTTTTGCGTCAGGGTGTGATGTTGCCAGATCAGATCCAAGGCCCCAATCACCAACAACACAATCAACAGCCCACCCACGACCAGCATCATCGCACTGCGCATCACCTCAAGGCCAGTGCCAAGGCTGCCCGCAGGGATCTCAATCAGATGCGGCATTTCGTAATAGATCAGCCCACCGCCAACAGCACCCAGCAGCCCAACCTTTAAAATCGCCTTCCCCAGTTCAAACAGCCCCTTAACAGAGAACATCCGCTGAAAGCCGGAAATTGGATTGAGTTTTGACGCCTTGATCCCCACCGCCTTGGCTGAAAAGTTCAAGCCGCCACCAATCGCAGCTTGGGTCGCCACAACCACGATGAACATCACCACCGCGACAATCGCACTTAGAACAAGAATAAAAGCGAATGCCTCACTCAGTCGGGCAAGCAATTGGTCGTTTAGATTATCAACGCTGTCAAAACGGAAAAATCCAGCCCAAGCACCAACAACCGGACGCAAATAGCCAAAACCAAAGTTAATCCCAAACAACCCCACCAACAGGGTCGAAAAGACAAACATCTCTTTTGAACTGAGGATCTGACCGTCTTCGCTGGCCTTTTCAAGCTTGCGCGCGGTCGGCTCTTCGGTCTTTTCTTGGCCGCCTGTGTCCCCCTCAGCCATCGGCCAGCACCAGCAATAGGTTCATCATGGCGCGAATGCCGGCCTGCGCCAAATCAAAAAGCGCATAGCCCATTACCGACACGGTGACATACATCGTCAGAAATGCCACCATCATGGTGATGGGAAAACCAAACGAAAACAGGTTCAACTGGGGTGCAGACCGGGTGATGACCCCAATGATCAGGTTCACCAAAAGTAAAACCGAAACAGCGGGCAACATGATCAAAGATGCTGCCGCGAACATGTCGCCTGTGGCATCAATCCCCGCCCGCGCAATGACCAATAGACCTGTCACCGTTCCAATCGGCAAGATGACATAGCTTTCCACCATGGCCGTCAGCACCAGGATATGGCCATTCATCGACAAAAAGATCGCCGTCAGAAACATGGTTAAAAACTGGCTGACGACCGGAGTCTGGCCGCCCATGTTTGGATCAACCTGTGAAGCAAACCCAAGCCCGGTGCTGCCTGCGATCTTTTCACCCGCAAGCGCTGCCGCTGCAAACCAAATATTCAAAATCATGCCTGCACCAAGGCCCAGCGCAATTTCGGTAAAAACGACCGCCACCAATTTCGCCGTTCCCAAATCTGCCACATCTGGCGGGGTCACACGGCTCACCACAAGCAGGGTCAACATAACCGCTATCACAATGCGCACCTGCACCGGCACTGCCCGCGCCCCAAAAAGCGGCGAGGCAATGACAAAGGCCCCAATCCGAAGGCTGGCCAAAAAATAGCTTAAAATCAGCCCAACCAACCCCTGAATTTCAAGGCCGGGCAGATTGGCATAACTGTCCAGGGCGCCGGGCATGGCGCTAACGGATCGCCGCGATTTCATCGAAAATATAGGCAAAATAATCCATCAATTCTGTCATAAGATAGCCAGACAAAAGCGCAAATGACAGCAGCACCAAAACCAGCTTTGGCACAAAGCTCAACGTGGCTTCGTTGATAGATGTGGCCGCTTGCAACATGCCGACCACAAGACCAATCGTCAGCGCCACCCCCAAAATAGGTGCCGAAGTCACGATAATGGTCCAGAACGCCAGACGCAGTTGTTCAATATTGGCATCAAAGCTCATCTGTTTACCCTAGCCCGACGCATACGTGGCCGCGATTGAGCCGAACGTCATCGACCAACCGTCCACCAACACAAACAACAAAAGCTTGAAGGGCAGTGAAATCAGCATCGGGCTGAGCATCATCATACCCAGTGACATCAATGCAGATGCCACGACCATATCAATCACCAAAAACGGCAAGAATATCAAAAAGCCAATCTGAAACGCGGTTTTCAGTTCCGATGTGATAAAGGCCGGCAACAGCACCGAAAATGGTACATCTTCTTTGGCCTCATAGGGGCCCGTGGCCGACATTTCGGCAAACAACACCAATTCATCATTGCGGGTATTGGCCAACAAGAACCGCTTCATGATAGCCGTGCCATCATCATAGGCTTGGGCAGCCGTAATTTCACCATCCAGATAGGGGGTCAGGGCGGTATCATTCAACGCAGTCAACGTGGGCGTCATGATAAAAAATGTCACAAACAGCGCCACAGAAATCAGCACCTGGTTTGGTGGAGTTTGCTGGGTGCCCAATGCTTGTCGCAAAATCGACAAAACGATGATGATACGCGTGAATGAGGTCATGCCTAAAAGAAAACTGGGCAATACCGTCAAAACCGTCATCAGCGCCAGAATTTGTAGCGACAACGAATAGGTCTGACCGCCTTCGCCATCTTGCACAATATTAAGTGCTGGCAGGCCGGGCAAAGGCGTGCCGGTCTGTGCGGCAGCCAAGCCCGCACCTGCAAAAATCAGTGCCGCAGCAAGCGCACCAGCAATGCCCACGTTAATGCGCATGCTGGGCCTCATCGTTTGACGACAGGGTTACATCACCTTGGGGCAATGCCACAACAACCGGCTGCACACCCCGCGTCAGCACCACCAAAAACCGCGCCCGATCCACGCTGAGGATCGCGGCACGATCATTGCCGCCCAAGGTACAGCTTTCTTCAACCTGCAAACGCCGCCCCGCAGCCAACTGCGGGCGCAGCACATGCCTATTGCGCCGGATCAGCCAATTAAGCCCGCCAAGCACCCCCAGAAACAAGAGCACCGTCACGATCTGAAGGGTTGTTGGTTCTGGTGTCATGGCAACGCCTTCCTGCGGGGTTAGCCGTTAAAGGCAAATCTTGTGCCAAAGTGGCCCAACACTTTGGCCATCTAGCACCCCATTTAAGCGCCCTAGCTGAAGCTCGGCGTCAACAAGACGCGGTTTGGCCCAGGAATGGCGTCAGGTTTTTGACGCCCAACAAAAAGTTCCGCGTCAGATAATTTCAACCCGCTTTTCAGGATCAACAATCTCAGTAAAGCGAATACCGAACCGCTCACCCACCATCACAACCTCGCCCTTGGCGATCATCGTGCCGTTCACCAAGATATCCAGCGGATCGCCAGCCAAGCGATCCAGCTCAACCACCGAACCCTCATTCAAGCGCAGCAGATCACGAATGGTGATCTCTGTACGCCCCACCTCAACCGCCATCGAAACTTCGATGGTCTCAAGTACGCGAAGATTATCAACGCCAATCCGGTTTTGGTCAGGGGCTGCAGCGGGGGTACCAGTTTGGGGTTCGTTTGCCATGATGGTTGTTCCTGTGTGGGACTTTTTCGGGGATGGGCCAGGGTTATTGCGTGATGCGTTTCGTCAGGCTGACCGCAGTCTGCCCACCCAAATCACCAACCTCGCCCAAAAAGATCGGGTTATTTTCCAAGCGCACTTCGACGGTTTCATTGATTTGCACCGGCAAAACATCACCAGCGCGCAACCGGATCAGCCGGCCAAGGCTTACCTTGGGTTCACTGAGCCGGGCGGTCAGATCCAGCTTTACATTGAGCACCGCACGCTCAAGCTTATCGCGCCAGGTCAGGTCATCCTCAATCACTTCGGACTGCACACGCGAGCGCAGCAGAGAGGCGATCGGCTTTAGCGTTTGCAAAGGATAAACAATATCAAAGGATGCCGGATCGACATTGGGCAGTTGCACCACGAATGAGCAGACAATCACCGTATCATCAGTGTCCACAAACGATGCGAATTGCACATTTTCTTCGCGTGCGGTTTCGCTGAATGTGACAGGCGTCAGATCACGCCAGGCCACCTGCAGCATGTTGTTCAGACCGTCGCTGACAATCTCAATGATCCGACTTTCTGTCGCCGTGAATTCTTTGCGCTGGCCCGCTGGGCGCTTTAACCGCCCACCGTAATAGGAATTTGTCAGCAGTGAGATGAATTCTGGATGAAGCGCCAGCATCTGATGCCCGCGCAACTCATCAATGCGCGAGGTGGTCAGGCTCATGAAACTGTCAAGGCCTGCACAATATTCGTCAAAGCTTTTCACTTCTGGCGGAAACGACGAAATACGCGGCTGAATCCGCAGCATCGGTAAAAAGATCGTGCGCGCCATGCGTGAAAAACGTTCGTTGATCATACGCAGGGCGTAATAATCCCCAAGCAGGCTCAGATCATCTGAACCAAAGACGAAATCACGCACCTGTGCATCATCGGCGACAATACTGCTGCCACCACCGCCCCCCCCATCAGACAGGCTGCCCACAAGCGCCGAGACTTCCTCGGATGTTAGTTTACGAGAGGAGGGCGTCATGTTTGATCAAAGACCTTATTGCAGCACAAAGGACGTAAAATAGACATCTTCAACACCGCCAAAGCCCTCAAGCTCTCCCAAACGCGCGTTGATGCCGGTTTTCAGGGCACCCGCCAGCGCATCACGCCCCGACTTGCCCGCCACATCGGCCTCAGAGAAATCGCTGATAATGCCCAAGATATCTGAGCGAAGCGCCAGCTGATGCGAATCTACATTCGCCATCACCTGTTCATCATATTGCGTCGAAACCCCAAGCCCGACCTGCAAGAACCGACGCGATCCATTCAGGTTAGTGGTGAAAGTGCCGGGAAATTCGTAGTAAATTGTCAGGAATTTTTCAGCCGTGGGCATTTCCTGCACGACTTTCTTGGGCTCGGCCGCTTCGGCAGCGGCGGCGGCGGCGGCGGCAGCCTCTTCTTCGGCTTTACGCTCAATAATGGCGCCAACCTCAGCGGATGGGTCTGATTTGGCATTGCCAAACAACACAAAGCCCACACCCAAACCGATGCCCACCAGCAAAATACCGATGATCACAAACAGCAAAATCTTGACCAGACCGCCTTTTTTCTTTGGCTCTTCGTCCTGTTCAGGCATTCTTCCGTTCCTTCTGTGTGACTGCCGATCAGGCGGTCAAATCGATGTTTCCGCGTTGCGGTTTCTGCTGTGTGTTTTGGGCGGTGGTGATGCTTTCGCTGGCACCAACCTTGCCTCCAAGCGTGGCGGTCTGTCGCTGCTGGCCTGAATTTTGCCCTGCGTTTTGGCCCATGCCCTGCCCCGCGCCTTGGCTATCTCCACCACCAAACCCGGTGGTAAAGCTGCCAAGGCGTTGGCCAGATTGCTCGACCAGCTGGTTCAGCCGCGGTTCTGCCTCGGCCAACATGCGGGCAGCGGCTTGGGTTTCGGCCTGAATGTGAACTTGCGGGCGGTCACCAACCATCGATATGCGCACCTGCAGTTGACCCAAACGCTCAGGACGCAAAGACAATGTCAGCCCTGCATCCCCACTGCGCAGCAAACTGTCGACCCGGTTGATCAGACTGGCCCGCCAGCCAGGGTTTTGGGTATCTAAAATCGTGTTGGCCCAAGCGGCCAACGGCGCAACAGAGGGCTGTGTGACAGCACTTGGCGCAGGCTGCGCAGGGGGCGCTTGGGTGGCCAAAATCATGGGTTGCGCCGCAGCCTCTGTGACCATCGCGGAGGCATTCAAACCAGCCGCAGGGCCAGACAAGACGGCGGCCAGTTCCCCCACAGGGCCAAATACCGGCCCGGCAGCCGCGTCAGGCAATCCAGCAGGGCCAGCGGCAACCGCTGTTACGTCTGCGGGCTTGACCGATGGGGTTTGCAGACCTGCTGTGGTTTGCTTAGCCAAATCGGCATCAAAGCGAGCTGCTGCCTTGGCAGGCCCTGATATGTCAGACAAATCGGCCGTTTGCGCCTCTGATTCTGGGCT
The DNA here is from genome assembly GCA_937895435.1 of uncultured Paracoccaceae bacterium. Classification (GTDB taxonomy): domain Bacteria; phylum Pseudomonadota; class Alphaproteobacteria; order Rhodobacterales; family Rhodobacteraceae; genus CALAXT01. The sequence continues at coordinate 41,124 of CALAXT010000040.1, forward strand.
CAGCACAGCAAGCGTCGGGTTGGACTTTTGTTCACCCGTCGGCTGGCGACCCGTGTTTTGCGCAACAACACCTGCCCCTGCTTTCGCAACAATCTGCGGCGCTGCCTGGGCCAAGGTTGGGGCCGTAGTTGGGGCTGGGCTTTGGACAGGCGTTTGGATCGCGACTGGCGTTTGGATCGCGACTGGCGTTTGGATCGCGACTGGCGTGTGACTTTGTTCAGGGGCTGGGGCCACGGCGTGGGCCACCTTTGGTAATGACAACTCAGACGCCACACCAACCGTCATGGGCATTTGCGCATTGACAGCCGCTGGAACAACGGCCGATGCAACTGCCGATATGTCTGCATTCTCGCCATTAATTATACCTGGCACAGCGCCGGTTTCAGATGTTGGGCCACCCACAATGGCGGTCGGGTTAACTGCGTCGCCAGCGACAACCCCATCAGCCACTTGCGCCACCACTGGCTTTGCAACGTCAGGCTCTGATGCGCGGGCAACAGGTGCCTCAATGCGAACCGACGGCTCCACCCCAAGAACCTCACC
>CALAXT010000041.1 GCA_937895435.1 uncultured Paracoccaceae bacterium
GGTTTGAGGTTGAGTGTAAAATTTCCGAATGGATGCTGCCGCAGCATTATCTCAGTGGCAAACATTCCAGTGGTACGGTTGGCACCTTTGGTGCCTATGTTGCGGCGGCAAAGCTTTTGGGGCTGCAGGGGACGGCGTTGCGTCAGGGTTTCGCCATTGCCGCCAGCCTGGCTGCGGGCATTCGTTGTAACTTTGGCACCATGACCAAGCCACTGCATGTTGGGCGTGCGGCAGAAAATGGGGTAACGGCGGCGCTGCTGGCCCGGCGTGGTTTTTCAGCAGACCCGGCTGGGCTGGATGGCCCTTGGGGCTTTTTGGCCGCACATGGCGGCGGTGTCAGTGCTGAAAAGATGGCGCAGGGCTTTGGCCGCACGTGGTCGATCGTGTCGCCCGGTGTCAGCATCAAGCCCTATCCCTGTGGTATCTTGACCCACCCGACGATGGATCTGATGATGCGGCTGGTGTGTGATCATGACGTGCGCCCCGAAGAGATCGCGCAAATTGATATTTTTGCAGGCAGCAATATTCTGCGCCCAATCCGTTACCCGATTGCGCATAACCATCTTGAGGCTAAGTTTTCTTTGCCGGCTGAGGTGGCGATGATTGCGCTGGTGCGCCGCGCTGGAAAGCTTGAGTTTTCGGACGAATTTGTCGCATCAGATGCGATGCAGGCCATGCAACGCCAGGTGCGCACCAATTTTGACCCCGCCATTGAAGCCATGGGCTTTGATAAGGTTCGGTCGCGCATCACCATCACGCGCAAGGACGGCACCACTGTCGAAGGTTGGGCGGATGAACGCTACCGCGGTGGGCCAGACAACCCAATGACCGATGCCGAGGTCGAAGAAAAGCTGCGCTCATGTTGTGCGGGCGTTTTGGACAGCGCACAGCAAGATGCGTTGATTGCCGCTGTCTGGGCACTGCCAAAAAGCACTGATGCGACACAAATCACAACGCTTTTGCCATAAGGGCGCATGCAATGACAAAGACGGGTCTTGGGCCAACTGATCTGTGGGATGTCGTGGTGGTGGGCGGTGGCAACGCCGCCCTGTGTGCCGCTATCGAGGCAGCAGAAACAGGGGCAAGGGTCATCATGTTGGAAAGTGCCCCCAAACCCTATCGTGGGGGCAATTCGCGCCATACGCGCAATTTTCGCTGCATGCATCATGGGCCACTGTCGGTGTTGATCGATAGCTATGAAGAAGAAGAATACTATCAAGATCTTTTGCTGG